>JBIKOL010000013.1:0-88977 GCA_044358055.1 Obscuribacteraceae bacterium (SeqCode) | reverse complement strand
GTAGCCTTTCAAGCGCGCCATCATCGCAAGCCCGATGCCAGTGTTTCCGCCCGTTGCTTCAACAATCAATTGACCAGGTTTCAGACGTCCTTCTTCTTCTGCTTTTTCGATCATGTATTTAGCGATACGGTCTTTGACGGAGCCGCCAGGATTTAGGAATTCGCATTTCGCCAGAATATTTTGCCTGCTCTGCGGCGCTATCTTGCTCAGTTTGACGAGGGGCGTATTGCCTATAGCATCGGCTATAGAGTCTAGAATTTTGCCGGAGCGAGCCTCTGTTTTATTCATTGCGAGCGATTCCCTTGCGAACCTTCGGAAGCCCCAAAGCATATCAAATAAGTAATGGATAGTAAATTTAGAAGCCGGCGAGCCGCCGGCGCTCCCGGGATTAGATCTGCAAAGAACGATCAGCAACGAAAGATTTGAGATCCTGCTTCGGTTTCTTTTGCGTTCAGCAAGCTGTCCTCCCAATCAGACAGCTCCGCGCGATTGAGCAGACCTCGGCGGAATGCGACATTTAGCGCGCGGCAGCGATGATTAAACTCGTCATCTTCCGCAGTTCCCTTTAGCGGTACGCCAAGCTTTGAATAGAGGCATTTTAGCCGCGCCTGAACAGCTTTCTCCGTGATGTACAAACGCTTAGAAATACCACGATCCGTCAATCCAAGCGAGATGTATACAAGCACTTCGAATTCCGCATCCGACAAACCTGTTGCAGTATTCTCACTGCGCCGCACGATGCGTTGTATTCGCGGATGTATCCAGCAATCGCCATCAAGCACCGCCCGCGCAGCATCTATAACTTGCTGATCACTAGAGTCCTTCAATACGTAGCCAAAAGCACCATCTGGTGGAACTATCTTCCACAATTTCCGAACAAAGATTTCGTCCGAATGATTTGACAAAATTATAATGCCTGTCTGCGGGAGCTCTTTAAGAATGCACTCCGCGGTTTTGATGCCCGAAAGAACCGGCATTTCTATGTCCAGAAAAACCACAGGAGGCTTATGCTCTAGAGTTAGACTCAGCGCCTCTTGCCCATCACTCGCTTCATAAACCGGAGCCATCTGCAAAAGATGTTGGTTGAGCAACCCTTTCAGCCAGCTGCGCTCGCGATCTTGATCGTCCGCAATAACAATACTCAAATCCATCACTCCAACGCCGCCTCCTCTATTGTAGCCTGTTGAGCACCAGTTTGCTCATTTGTCGCAGCGTTGCAAATACACCAATGCCGTCCGAGGCAATTGCTTCAAAGCTCGGCACGCAAAGAGGATTCAAGTCCCTCTCAAGAGCGTCCAGGCTAATTGCGTTACTAAGATCGCGCTTGTTGTATTGCAGGACCCAGGGTACTTCGTTTATCGAAAGTTTGTAAGACGCAAGGTTCTCCTGCATATTTTGCAGGGCTTCGACATTCTCACGCTGCCGCATGAAGTCAGAGTCAGCCACGAAAATAATTCCGTCTGCACCATTGAGAATCAATTTTCTGCTGGCGTTATACTCAACCTGACCAGGCACAGTATAAAGGGCAAATCGTGTGGTGAAACCTTGAACAGTGCCAAGGTTCAGTGACAGAAAGTCAAAGAACAGTGTGCGCTCTGTTTCAGTGGCCAGGCTGACGAGCTCACTACGGCAGTTTGCTGCCAACTGGCTGTGGATATACTTCAGATTTGTAGTCTTGCCACCAAGGCCGGTGCCGTAATAAACGATTTTGCAACTAATAGTTCGTTCCGAAATGTTAATCATTGCCATGTCTTATCCTCGCATGAGCACGCGTAGACATGGAGAGGCAAGGTTCGCCTGCCAGCTCCATAGCTTCATTCTTTCAATCATGATGGGAACCGTGAATCTCCGATCCCTTATCAATCGATTGGGGTTATCCCTATCGCAGCGAGGAAATGAACCCAGCTTGCCGTTTCTGTATTGAATTTAGATTGACCGCGATGCTCAGCATTGTGCCTGTTGGAAAGCTAACGGCGTTTGTCCAGTTGACGGTGGCTCCGATTGCTGATGCGCGATCCTTTATGTTCTTAATCCCACGAGAATTTGTGTTTCGCTTGCTTGTAATACCACAACCATCATCCTCGACGCTCATATGCACGATCCCAGCAAATTCGCGAATAGAAACACGGGCTCTGCTTGCCTTTGAATGCTTTTCAATATTGTGTAATGCTTCCTGCGCGACTCTGTAAAGTGCAAATCTTGTATTCACACAGAGATCTATTTTTATAAATGGAAGATCGAGAACTAGTTCGGTTGGTATTTTGCTCTCGGCGCTGAAACGCTCAGTCAAAGCAGATAAAGAGGGAATAAGATTCTCGTGACTAATGCACAGTGGCTCAGCGCCATCCAAAATCTGAGCGATGGAGTCTTCGACGCGAGCCAGGCGCTCTGCTATTTCCCAGGAAAGGTCTTCATCGCATGCGCCCGAGCTCTCAATAATTGAATTAAGTAGTGGCATGAGCGAAGCGTAAATTTGCTCTTTCACCTGAGCGCGTTCAGGTTCCATCAGTTCATCACGCCACGTAAACTCCATAGCTGAAGAAGTCTCTCTGACAGCCGTTACGGCAATAATAAGATCCAGCGGAAACTCTCCACCCATGCGGGTGCCAGTGTTGATTCTTGCGTTTGCCATGCTGCAACAGCTGCTGAATATCTCGGCATCTCTTTTCGATTCTTGAAGCCACTCAGACGAACGAACTTGTTTATCAACGCAGTGAATCGTGATTACAGCTTCTTGATCTTCTTGCTCGCAAGAAAGCAAAAGAATATCGTTCTCTGAAGCACAGAACATTCTCAACGCCGCTTGCACAGCTCTATACAAATAAAGTTGCTGTCGCTCTGGAAGCTCCAGCTCCTCTATCTTTTCGATGAACACGAGGCAGCGTCCAGTCAATCGAGTGTATCGCTGGCATATATTGTGCAACGCAGCAACGAGCCCAAGTTCCTCAAGATCAACGGGATGCAACTCTGCAAGGATGTCTCGAATCGCTGCTATAGCGCGAAACAGTTCATTGGCAATATGAGTTGACGATGCAAACCGGCTTTGAGATTGTATAAAACGCGCCAGGCGAGCAAGCGTAGGAAGAACTTCATCATGAAGTTCTTTCGCAATTCGCTTACGCTCAAACTCGAGCGCATTGAACTCTGCGACAATGCCCATTTACTTTTCCGTGCACGCCCCTGCCTTTTTCTATTTTGCCATAGTTAATGAAATCGTGGGACGGGAAGGCTGCCAGAGAGGACTTAGGGTCCACCCTAAGCGGCGAAATCTAAATAAAATCGGCATTTTGCCGGAATCCAAAGGTATTTTATCCGGCCACCAGAACAGTGATGCTCCGAGGGCTTATCAGTTAGGTTTACCGTGATATTTTATAAGCGGGCGGGACGCCCGCGATCCCGGTGGATTACAACAGTGCTTTGTCGAGATCTTTGAGTTGAATTTCGAGTTTGTGCAAGTCTGAATTCGTTTGTTTCAAAACGCGATTCAGATCGTCGAGGGCGCGGTCTGAATCTTTGGAGTTGACCTTCTCAAGCTGTTTTATCTTGTATTGTAAGTCGCCGACTTCTCTCCATGCTTGATCGTATTCTTGGAGAATCTTTGATCGCGCGGTTTTAATTGCATCGTACGCAGGATCAGCAGATGCGATTGCTTGCGGGGCTCCGGCCGTGGCTGCAATGATGCCTGCCGCCGCGAATAAGGCTTTATACTCTTCGAAGCGCGGATTGAAGCGCGAGAAAAATTCGGTCGGAGTTTCTCCTTTTAACAGTGCGATGACCGTTTCTAAATGAGTGTGCCATCCAGCGGCGACTGCTGCCATGAAATCTGCTGGCAGGCGGCTGTGGGTCACAGTCAACTGAACTTCGTCGCCAATCTGCTTAAGTTCAAATCTAACTTCGGTTGCCACTTCGTGGCTTAGCTCATTCCAGGTATAAGCAATCAGGCGTGGAGCTTCAAAGCCAGTGATGGTGCCACGGATGAGGCACTGGTCTGCTTTGTTTTTGGCTGGACCAGCGACATGTTCTGGAATGGGCTCGGAGCAATATTGAATACGTCCGCCGAGTTCATGCTCCACAAGCGCGGGCATGAGCCATTTTTCTAAATATTCCGGCTTGGATAAATAGTCGAATACTCGCTCGATTGGACCAGGAAGAATGCGTTCAATCTGCACCGTGTGCGAATTAAGCAGCTTTCCCATTGCAGCGTTTATTTGTTCGTTATTGCTCATTGTCAGTACCCCGAAAGCTCTTTTGTAAGAACACAGAAAAGGCACTCCTGGAGTGCCTTTTCTGTTATATAGTCTGGATGCTTATTTAGCGCAAGCCAGGTCTTTTTGCTTCTTCATCCACTCGGTCTTGTTCTTTTCGATTTGTTCCGGAGTGTAATCGGCAACGTGAGTGGCAATGCTCCACTTGTGGCCGAATGGATCTTGCACGCAGCCGTGACGATCTCCCCAGAATGAATCGCTTACTGGAAATATCGCTGTGGCACCGGCTTTGGTGGCGCGCTCGAACAGTTCGTCGCAGTTCTCTACATAAATGTAGAAGCTAACCGGTGTGCTGCCTAGCGTTGACGGGCCGGCGCAGCCCCATTCGGGAAACTCATCGTTGATCATGATGATCGAATTGCCGATTTTCATTTCGGCATGCATGACCTTTTCGTTCTTCTCGTCCCAGCAAATGTCGTGATGCTGTTCTGCACCAAAGGCTTTCTTGTAGAACTCCATTGCTTCTTTGGCGTTCTTCACTGTGAGACCTGGCGTTACAGTGCTGTATCCGGCAGGAATCGGTTGAACTTTAGACATAAATAACCTCCACGCTCTGCGCTTGTGCTTCCGGGGGGATATTCATTATATAGTCCGTTCCCGCACATCGGCTGCGCCTTCACGCTAGCTTTATAGATTGCATTCCATACCGGGCAATGTGGTCTTTCCGATGCACGGCAGGGCATTTCGGTAGAAGGCTTTTATTTGCACATTGATGTCAATAACCGAGAATATGCTTGTCGGTTCGAATGCTTCGGCGGATCATCAATGAGAATCACAATTTCATCCCTCGTTGTTCTTTCTGCGCTTTTGCTCCTGGCACCTGCGCGTGCTGATGAGGATGCAGACGATTGGGTCAGATCGTTAAAAGGCAGCTCGCCTGAACCTGTTTCAACGACGGCGCCCGCGCCTGCAGAATCTGCTGCTAGTGATGCAGATGAAGATCGCGCACTCAATGAATACGGCAATCTCAGCCGCAGCAATCCCCAGAGTCTGCGGACGCACGCTGCTGCGCATTTGAAAAACAGTCGCATTGATACCGCCATCAAGTTGGCAGAAGAGTCTCTGGAAATAGAGCCGGACAACACTGACGGCCGGCAGATTTATGCTGATGCGCTCGAGCGGAAATTGAAAAAGCAAGATCCGATGGATCCGCACACGTTCAACATGTGCGTGAAGCAATGGTATTACTTATACAAGAATGCGGAATACTCGGAAATTTCCAAAACCGCGGCCCAGCATTTGAAAGCTTTGACTGGTAGACCGCCCGCGGTGTACACCAACGCCAAGATGTACTTGAGCAAAGTACTTGTGCCCGAGCTTGGTAATTCCATGCCGACGACTGTTGCTGCCGAAGAACCTCAGCAGATACATTAAAATCGGCAGACCTGAAATTTGGTGAGCTGGTGGCTAAGTTAACGCCGAAGAAAATCGTCAGCTTGCTTATCGCAGGCGCTCTTGCAATTGCTGCGGCCGCCTGGGGAACGGACGATTATTTGCACACGCCGCCAGCTAGTGCATGGACAAAAACCAGAGGCAAAGTAATTCACGTTTGGATGGAACCGCGCAAATCATATCGCACACTCTTTGGAGAATTTGCATATGATGTTGCTGGAACAACCTACACTTCTTCAACCTATAGATACAAGGAAAAGGAATTTCCCGCAGAGACAAAGCCTGGGGATCAGGTTGATGTATATTACTTGCCTGATCATCCAGAGATAGCAGTTATCGATCGAACAAAACCCATGAGCAAATTGTTCACCGCTCTTGCGCTTATCGGCATCCTTGCCTTCGGCATGGCTGGCGCTGTCCTTGTCGAAGAACCCTTCTGGATGCGCTCGTCTCGAAAATGACTTTTAGCAGACGTACCTACTCAGTTTTTCATTGAATCGCCAAGATATCTATATGCGTGTTTCCCAGACGCCGGCAAAGCAACTGCGAGATGGCTCATGGGTGACTTACCGTAATTTGTGGCTCTCAATCCAGGTTCTGAAATAGAAGCACTTTGACACGAGCCTGCTAAAGTACTTTGAGTTTTAGCTGAAGGCCAGGAATAATTTTTCACCTGAATCTCAACAATATGCGGAGGTTCGGGTGGAGATTGTTTGTCATTGTCTTGACCTATCATTCTAGAAGCGTTACATGATTCGTCCTCGCCCACCACATAGGAACCGTTCGGTCCAAAGACAGTCGCACCTGGCCCTGTTATGACTGGAAAACCCGCATCGCAAGAAGCCTCGGAGCTGGCTTCGAGATACCCCTCACTGAAAGCAGCCGGCGCTAATGAAAATACGGCAAGGGCAGCAAGGGTTATGCAGCTGCCCGCGAACCTGGTAAAACTTCGTCCATCTTTTGCGTCCATTTGAATATTGCTCCCTCACTCGCTCTAATAAACACATGCACGCAGACGAAACGCTGGCTCAGCTGTTCCGTTTATCGAAGAAAGCAGTGATTCTCCAAAACCCTTACTAGAAGCGGCTCAAGGGCGATAGCTCTCTTGTCGGAGCCTCGATCGTAAGCATGTCTTCAAGTCTGTGAGGAAATTGCGAGGAAGCGCTATTTGTGGGTCTCGTTCGGTGCAAGCGATTCCCGCAACTCGACATTGTCGGTGCTGCGCTCATTCAATATTGTTTGCCAGGCTAGCGCAATATTCGGGTACGGCTAGCGAGCTAAGGCTGCGCTGGGGATTTTGGCCAGTGCGTTATCGAGATCGGCGATGAGATCATCCACATCCTCAATGCCAACTGAAAGGCGAATGAATCCGTCGGTGATGCCGCGCTCTTCGCGAATTTCTTTCGGAATCGACGCGTGTGTCATTGTTGCCGGATGTCCGATCAGTGACTCGACTCCGCCGAGGCTCTCCGCCAGAGCGAAAAGCTTCGTGTTGTTGAGCACGATCCGTGCATTCTCTGCTCCGCCGCGCACCACACACGATACCATGCCGCCGAAGCCGTCCATTTGCTTCTTCGCCAGCTCGTGCTGAGGATGTGATGGCAATCCTGGATAAATCACCTTCTCAATGGCAGGATGCTTATCGAGGTGCTTGGCGATTGCCTCAGCGTTCTTGCAATGTTCGCGCATGCGAATTGCAAGCGTCTTCAATCCGCGCATAACGAGCCAGCTGTCGAATGGTCCTGGCACAGCGCCAACAGCATTCTGGTGGAACTTCAGATTTTCATAGACTTCACTATTGCTTGTGACAATCGCTCCGCCTACGACGTCACTGTGTCCGCCCATATACTTGGTTGTGCTGTGCAAAACAAGATCCGCTCCCAGGTCGAGCGGTCGCTGTAAATACGAACTCGAGAACGTGTTGTCCACGACGGTTAGAATCTTTTTCTTGCGAGCGATCTCCGAAAGTGCTTTGATATCGGCCAGGCGCAAGACCGGATTTGTCGGAGTTTCTACCCAAAGCAATTTTGTATTTGGGCGAATTGCCTTCTCGAAATTACCCGGGTCTCGTCCATCAATATAAGTGAATTCGACGCCATAACGTGTGTACACCTTGTCGAATATTCTGAAAGTGCCACCATAAACGTCATCTCCAACCACAACATGATCGCCTTTCGAAAGCAGGTTCATGACCGTGTTGGTTGCTGCAAGTCCCGAGGCAAAAGCCAGTCCGTACTTGCCGTTTTCCAGAGCTGCCAGGCATGACTCAAGCGCAGAGCGGGTTGGGTTCTGCGTGCGTGCGTATTCATAGCCTTTGTGCTTGCCCAGTTCTTCTTGAACATATGTAGATGTCTGGTAGATTGGCACTTGCACTGAACCTGTAGTCGGGTCAGGCTCTTGCCCGGCATGAATTGCTTTTGTAGAGAATTTCACCTTCCTGCTCCTATTGCTTTTCCTGGCTCGTTTTCGCGCGAGCTGATTGTATCTCTCAAGTGGGACATCATGTCAAATTTCGTGAGCACGCCCACTGCTCTGTTTTCGTGTGTGACAACGACCATGGCGGTACCGAGGCGGAAAGCTTTGTATACCGCTTCAATTTCCGCATTCTCATCGAATTGCGGGAATGCCTTGCCCATCATTGCGCTTATCGGTACTGTGGATGGATCTTTGCGCTCGTAAACGACCTGCATGGTGATGATATCGTTCATCGAGCCGACGTTCTGCCCATCTTCTGTGATTACGGGAAGCTGGTCGATTTGATATTCCTGCATTAGTTCAATTGCACGTTGAACGGGGTCTGTCGGTTTGACAGTCACCATGGATGGTATCGCGCTGCGCTTGCCTTTGCGATTCACCAAATCGGAGACAAGATAGCTGTGCTCTGGCGAGGGAAGGAATCCATTGGCGCGCATCCAATCGTCTGAGAACATCTTGCTCAAATAACCGCGTCCACCATCCGGAAGCAAAACGACCATTACATCTTTTTCGCTCAGCTTTTGAGCAACTTGCATCGCAGCATGCACGGCCGTGCCGGAGGAGCCGCCAACGAGAATGCCTTCCTCTCTGGCGAGGCGGCGTCCCATCGTGAAGGATTCTTTGTCGCTGACTCTAATGATTTCATCGATCAATTTCAAATCGACATTGCGCGGAATGAAGTCTTCTCCGATGCCTTCCACTTTGTATGAACCAGGCATGTCGCCTGAATAGATTGAACCTTCAGGATCGACCGCAATGATTTTGATGTTCGGATTCTTGTCTTTCAGATAACGTCCGATGCCGCAAATCGTTCCACCAGTGCCCATGCTGGCTACCAGGTGTGTAATTTTGCCATCGGTGGCTTCCCATATTTCGGGACCAGTTGTGACCACGTGTGCCTGCGGGTTATTCGGATTTGCAAACTGATTTGGCTGGAACGCGCCAGGTATATCAGCGGTGAGTTTGTTCGCCACTGAGTAATAGCTTTCGTGATGTCCCGCGCTTACACCTGTCGGAACAATGACGACTTCCGCGCCGTAGGCTTTAAGAAGATTTATCTTTTCGGGTGCCACTTTATCCGGGCAAACCAGGATGCATCGGTAGCCCTTGACTGCAGCAATCTGCGCGAGACCAGTGCCTGTATTTCCGGATGTTGGTTCGATGATTGTTCCGCCCGGCTTAAGCAAGCCTGCCTTTTCAGCCTCATCGACCATTCTGTATGCAGGTCGATCTTTGACGGAACCGCCAGGATTGAACGCTTCGACTTTTGCAAGTATCAGCGGTTTGAGTCCGGCTGTAACCTTATTGAGCTTGACCAGCGGCGTTGCGCCGATTGTTTCAAGGATGGAGTTGCAGTATTTCACCGCCCCGAACCTCCGAATATAGAGTGTGCCACAAGGCGAATATTATAGCTCCTATGCACTACTTACGTTGCCGAAAGGGCTGAGCAAAAGGGCTTAAAACAGTTGAGAAGTTATATACGTTGAATAAGCTATAATTATCGACTTTCAAGCGACTGTCGAAAGGCTGAGCGCGACTGCCCGTGAAAAGCTAAGCAGGGAGGCTGAACTGCGCATGACTACTGAGAAAATAGTCTGGACATCCGACGATCTCAAGGATTGGAAAGCGGACGAGAAGCTTGGAGCGCCGGGCAACTATCCATACACTCGCGGTGTGCATCCCGACATGTATCGCAGTCGCCTCTGGACGATGCGCCAGTATGCAGGCTTCGGCAGCGCGGAAGAGACGAACGAGCGTTTCCGTTATTTGCTTGCCCATGGACAGACGGGTTTGTCCACGGCTTTTGATCTGCCTACCCAGATGGGTCTTGATAGCGACGATCCGATGGCTAATGGTGAAGTCGGCAGAACCGGCGTCGCGATTGACACTCTTGCAGACATGGAGCGACTGTTCGATCAAATTGATCTGTCGAAAGTTTCCACTTCGATGACAATCAATTCGACATCCAGCATTTTGTTGAGCATGTATCGAGCGGTCGGAATGAAGCAGGGTGTTGACCCGAAAAAGCTCCGTGGCACTATTCAGAATGACATTCTCAAAGAATACGAAGCGCGCAACACCTACATCTACCCTCCGTCGGGTTCGATGCGTTTGATCACAAACATCTTTGAATACTGTTCGAAAGAAATGCCATTGTGGAACACCATTTCGATAAGCGGATATCACATTCGTGAAGCCGGTGCAACCGCTGTGCAAGAACTTGCCTTCACCTTCTCCAACGCATGCGAATATGTGAAAGCGGCCAAAGCAAGCGGTCTCGACGTAGACACATTTGCACCGCAATTGTCGTTCTTCTTTGTTGCGCAAATGAATTTCTTCGAGGAGATTGCTAAGTTCAGAGCCGCTCGACGCATATGGGCTAAGATAATGAAAGACAAGTTCGGTGCGAAGAATCCCAAGTCATGGACTCTGCGCTTCCATGTGCAGACCGCTGGTTCCAGCTTGACGCAGCAACAGCCAGACAATAATGTTGTACGCACTGCAATCGAGGCACTATCTGCGGTGCTCGGTGGCTGCCAATCTCTGCACACAAACTCTAAAGACGAAGCACTCGCTCTGCCTACCCCGGCTTCCGCGCTGCTTGCTTTGCGCACTCAGCAAATCATTGCGTTTGAGACTGGTGTGACAAATGTTGTTGATCCCTGTGGTGGATCCTACTACCTGGAAGAGCTCACCGACAAAATTGAGCGAGAGGTCGAGCAATATCTGGACAAAATCGAAAAGATGGGCGGCGCCACAGCCGCTATTGAGACCGGATACATCCAAAAAGAAATTCAAGAATCAGCTTATGCCTATCATCAAGACGTGGAGTCGAAAGATCACATCGTTGTTGGAGTCAATGACTTCATCGACACCGGGCACGAAGACATTCCAATTCAGAGAGTCGATCCACAAATCGAATTGAAGCAGAAGGAGCGTCTTGCCAGAATCAAATCAACACGCGATAACGGCAAGGTGACAGCAGCTCTGAAAGCGCTTGAAGATGCTACTCACGGTAATGTAAACCTGATTCCATTCATCATTGAAGCAGTAAACACATATGCAAGCATAGGCGAAATTTCCGGCACGCTGAAAAAATCCTTCGGGAAGTTCCGTCCGCCAGTTACGTTATAAAGATTCGAATTTACTGCGCCCTTAGCGGCGTTTGACGATCTTCACAGCTGTGCCGACACAAACAACGCCGCTGGCGAATTTGCCTTTGTCCAGTGGCATCACCTGGCTGTCGAAGTGAATTCCAATTACTGCGTTGGCACCAAGTTGCTTCGCGCGGCTTACCAGCGTGCTGAAAGCTTGAACGCGAGCCTCTTCGCAAAGAGCAGTGTATGAGTCGATGTGTCCGCCGTAAACTTGTTGCATGCCGGCCGATGCGTCCTCGTTCCACGTGGGAACCCGCACCGCTGCGCCTTCTACGAGACCTTTGTACTCTACAATATTGAAACCATCGAGAGTGGAAGTTGTCGTTACAATAAAGCCTGGCGCATCATATGTCTTGCGAATTGTTGAAGCAATCCCGGTTGATGAAACCTGTCCTGTTATCTTCGGGGGTGTCACGCTGGCCGTTGTGTCAGTCTGGGCCACGGCTGCCTGCGAAAGAGCACAGCAAGAAATGATAATTACCGTAAGTAAGTTTTTCACGTTCATTCTCTCGTCGAAAACTGCCCGTAGGATATCACGATCAATTTTGTGCGCCTCGCTTTGTAAAGGCTGAGCCGTAGCGATGAGCCCACCGTTAATATGGAGATCCTCGAAGTGCGCCCGTGAGGCGCCCCTACCAGTTAGAGCGGGCGTTCCCTTGCTGGGGGCTCGATCCTGGACCGCCTGCATTTATTTGTAAACTAATGGGCGATTTGCGGGAAACCCGTCTTGGCATCTTGCTGTTACAGGACTATTATGGGCTCGAATACGGGGTAAAATGAGGCGCGTTTAAGGAAGCTATGCCTCCTATGAGATATCTGAAAACGAATAAAACCATTGTAGCATCAGCTGTTGCGGCATTTTTGTCTGCCAGCGCAGGAGCCTTCGCTCAGGATGACGGACAGCAAGCATTGAACCTGGCTGAGACGCAATTAAAGTCTGGAAAGATCGAAGAGTCGCTCGCCGGTGTTCGCAAGATACTTTCTGCTGATCCGAACAACAAGCCGGCTCACACATTGCTTGGGCAGATATATATGAAAGCCGGCGCAAACCCCAATGATGTAAATTACCGCCTGCTTACTGCCGATACCTTGTACAAACAAGGACGTTTGAAAGAAGCCGAGGTCGAATACAAAGCCTCTCTTTGCGTGAAACTTACACCGCGTGCCTATGTCGGTTTAGGCAGAATAGCAGAACGCTTGCAGGGCAAAGGTGAAGGCCGAGTTGAATTTGAGCGCGCACTTGAAGTTGATAATAACTGTGCCGCTGCGCATGCCGAACTTGGCAAATATTTTTTGATGACATCGGATATGGTGAAAGCTAATGAAGAGCTGACAAAGGCTCTTTCCCTTGATCCTTCCGACAAAGATGCCGCGCAAACGATGGTGAAACTGTGGCAAGAGCAGGTTGCTGCTGTTCCAAATGTGAATTCGCATCTTGGTCTGGCAAAGGCATATCAATCAGCTGGTGATCTTGCAAATGCTCAAGCCGAGTACAAAGAAGTCGTAAAGCTTGATCCTAATCACCCGAGCTTGCCGGCTGCACGACAGAGCTTTAAGATTGCGATTGCACAATCTCGAGCTGCCGATGAATTCACTCAGGCGAAGACTCTTGCAACTGGTGGGCGTCTGGCGGAGGCATACCATTATATTGCCGACGCTGTTGCTTACGTCCCGGGCAATTGCGATTACAAACTACTGCAGGGAGAACTGCTGGAGAAGCTCGCTCAGCCGGCTGAAGCAAAGCAAGTTTATATGGCAATTTTGGATATCGACCCGCAAAATCAGCAGGCAATCGACAGGCTGAAAAATTTGGCAAGCATGGCTGCGGCTTCCGGCGGACAGGTAATGACTCCTGTTATGACACCGGGGGCGGTGCCTGCGCAGATGCAAATGCAAGGGCAGGCTATGGCGCAAGGACAATATGCGCAGCAACAAAATCCAAATGCTGCAAATCCTGATCTTGGCGACATGCAAGTCTCGTCTCTGGGAGCCTTCCTTGGGCAGCTAAGAGGACAGATGCTCGGTCAGGGTAAAGAAGTAGAATCACAGATGAACGGGCGTGCTCCTATTGCTACGCCAATTACGGTGACTGCAAAACCGCCCGCTGCTAACTCCGGTGCAAACCTTCCTGCGGGAGCCGCGGCTTCAGTTCCTGTAAATGAGGATGATTTCTTGAGAAGAATGGTGTCACCGGTGCCGCTCAACACTCCGCTTAATACAGCTGCCACAAGCAAAACAGCAATCATTCCGGCCGGAAAGTCCGTAGTGAAAAAAGCTGCTCCCAAACCCGCAGCAAATTCCCAGTTGGCGCAGAAGGTCATCGATCCTAAAACCCTGGCTCAGCGGGTTCAGATGCTGGAAAAGCAAAATCGAGCTTTGCAGGATGAGCTCTCTCGAGCTGTCGAAAACAGCAGTGCAGAGGATGCAGAAGGAACTGCAATTATCGAAGACAAAAGTATGGCTGGAGGCTTGTTCACCGGCGGCAAGCCGATGCCGCATTAGCTGAGCTGAGCTTTCGATTTGGCTGTAATGAGTGTTTGATCTTCCACCTTTTCGACTTGCTTAATGGTGAAGCCATTCTCGTTTAGCAGGATTTCGTATTCTTCTAGAGTTCTTGCACGTCCGCCTGGCATGTTCAAAATTTGCAGGTCGTACAAGCTCGTCCATTCAATATTGTCGTCATCGATGATGTATTCAATGATCAATAAGTCTGCGCTATGAGACCTGCTGGCATAGTGCACGTTCTTCAAAATTGTGCTGCACTGTTCGTCAGACCAGTTCCACAGAGAGTTTTTGATGAGGAATAAATCTGCACCCGGTGGAACTGCACTCAGGAAATCGCCCGTGATAAAGCTGGCACGATCCGTAAGCGAATGCTGCTGAAGATATTTGTTTGCAACAGATTCTAACTCTTTTATTTCAAGCAGAACCCCCTCGAGTTTTGGATGCCGTTTGAGGATTGCGGCAAGCAAGGTTCCGATTCCTCCAGCGAGGTCCATTATCAGCGAATAATTGTGAAAGGGAAATTGTTCCGCGATAGAGTTTGATACGTGGGCCGAGTTGCTGATCATTGCGTTGGAAAAAGCTAGCGTGCCGCCGTGCACATCCTCTAAGTGTTCGTAAAGTGGCTTGCCGAATGCATGCTGAATTCCAGACTTACCATCTTTCAGGCATTCAGCGAAACCGCTCCAGGCTTGAAGGCATGAGGGATGGTTCCACATGCATGCCATTCCCTTCCAGCTGTATGGATGGTCTGAGCTCAGCAAGACGGATATTTCGTTGTGTCTAAACTTTTTTCCTTCGCATTCCTCAAATATCCCGTTTGCCGCCAGTGCTCGCAATGCTCGGTATAGCGAAGGCGCATGCAGACCGCTTTTTGATGCAAGCTCGTCAGCAGAGACTGGCTCATCTGAAATTAAATCTGCGATGCCATGTTTTGCTAGCGCGCTAATTGCGTGGCTCAACCACGCAGTAGAAAAAATATCGTTGAGACGATATCGCGCCGAAATCGTCGCTTGCTGGGGGTAGAGAACCCTACCTTTATATAGTTCTTTTTGCTTCTGTACAGTCATTATTTTGCTCTCCGCTTGATTGCGCAAGATGACCTCCTGGAAGAGGTTCGCGCATTTAATTCAATCATATGATTGAATCATACGCTTGACCAATTTCAAGAGTCAAGCTAATCTGTGGATCGAGGCGAATTAGTAATGAAAACCCGTAATCCCGAAATAACACGCAATCAAATTCTTAATGTTGCTGAGCGGCACTTTGCTATTTATGGTTATGCAGGCACCTCCTTGCGCGCCATAATCAAAGAGGCGAAGGTAAATATTGCGGCTGTTGCTTATCATTACGGTGACAAAGAGGAATTGTTCAAAGCAGTGATTGAACGGTTTGCAGCGCCAGTTGTAGAAGAACAGCTCAAACAACTGCAAGCCGCCCAGGCAAAGTGGGACCCGACTGAATCTTCAAAAAGCGGACGCCCTGGGAGCGCGGGCGTCCCGCCCGCTTCTGAAAATCTGCGCGCCGTTCTCAAATCTTTCTACTTGCCGCCTCTGAAGCTTGTGCAATCCAAAGGAGAGGCTGGCAAGACTCTGGCACTTTTCCTTGGCAGAATGCAAACTGAGCCTGAGCCAGTATTCTCTATTGTCGATCGTAATTTCGCTCAATGCCGAGCATTGTTTATAGATGCATTTCGCAAATGTTTGCCTGATGCGACAGAGGCGCAGTTGCACTGGAAATTTGAATTCATGTTGAGTTTGATTGTCTGTTTTCTCACAAGACAGGCGGAAATCCGTAAGCGCTACGCTGATAATTCTGAGTGGATAGCAGAAGCTGCAGCCGAACAGATGATAGGGTTCTGCTTGAGTGGTTTCTTTTTCTAGTCAGCTAATCTTGCGGGGCTGCCGCCTAACCCTGCGAGTAAGACAAACTTCCATATTTGCGCTTTGGAATCTTATCTTTGGGCAACCTCGAGAGGATTTGATCTATACTCGGTGTCTTGCTCCAGTCCGAGTTCTTCTTGTGTCTGACTTCAAAGCCAGCTAGAAGATTCTTCGAAACGAGCAGGTATACAGGGTTAGCCGTTTCTGTCTTGCCATTGTTCAAGGTCGTGAGCATGTGTGCTTTCAGAATATCTCCTGCGTCTTTTATTTCGTCGGCTCCTTTGCCGTACACTGTGGGCGGTATCAGTGCAAAAAGTTCTTTCGAAAACTTTTCGCCCAGACATGCAGGCAAAGAAATGAAGCGAACTGAATCTATTTCATTTGTTGCTGGGTCAAGTTTGACTTCCACAAGCGAGTTGCCATCGGCGCTAACATAAGCTTTCAGCGTCGGACTCACTTGAATGGGTTCCCAGTCGAATTTCGAAAATGCTCTTCCCTTTTCTAATTCGTCGCAATTGGTAACTTGTTTTAGGAAGGCTTCCGGATGTTCCTGGTCGATTGATACATCTTGTTCTTGAGGCAGATTATTTTGTCTTGCAGAAAGCTGGCTCATGAAAGTGAGAGCCTTTTTCTTGCTCTGCCAGGCATGGAGCAGGTCTGCATATTTGTCTCTAGAATTAGTGTAGGTTTTCATCTGCTTAACGCGCTCCTGGTGTTCGAGCAGCATCTTGGAATAGAGATCCATCTCTTCCAGAGGATAAGATGAGTTGGTCGCGAGTTGATCTTCGGTGCGAACCAGTGTTGTTCTTGTTGTGAAAAGCTCATTCTCATTCGCGTGATTAGGCTGAAGGCCGAAGCGCTGGTAGACGCGAAACTTCGCTTCCAGAATTTTGGTATCAGGATCAAGAAGTATGTGAAGGTCGTAGTACTTGATTGCGTCTTGCGGCAAGCGGAGTGCGTCGGCCGTGGCGGCAGCGAAATCGGTACTCTTCAAGATCTTTTCCCGGTCGCCGATTTTCATTGCGGCCTGCAGTCGTTGTTTGGCCAGCTCGTACAAAGACTCGTTGTCTACTGGAGTTTCGGAAAGCAAATCGTCGATTTGATTTGAGCAATCTTTGTATTTTTGAGCAGGGTCTTCAACCTGCGGTGCTTCATAATCTGCGGCTTTAACAAATCTCTTCTTGGGCGGCAGGGGAGGATGAGTGAAAAGCCAGATGCAAGATAGCGAAGAAATTGCAAGAACGGCAATGGCGACAAACTTTAATGCACTGTTGTCTGTCGAAGAATGTCTCTTTTTTTCAACATGCATTTGATGTTCTGCTGAGCTGCTTCTCTTGCTACTATGGGCAGAAGTATCGGACTGCGGACGATATCCGGAAAAAGCAAAGTTAGAACTTGCCTGTCCCTCAGAATTGGCCATATCCGGTCTTTCTTCTTGCTCGGGATTGGGCTCGCCGGACATTTATGAGCGCTCCAGACTTGTTGACAATGAAATCAATTCCTCAGTCATTATGACACTGATTCAAAAGTATAATCTCGTGCTTGTAAGCAGCTCTTCTTTGATAGACTGGCCGGCTCAGTGAAGGTCTTGTTGTCATGATTGAGCCGGATGCTTATTGGGATGCAGGCGAGATGGGCTGTGGTGAACTGCTTATCGAGTTGCGTTTCAAGATGGCTGAACTTAGAAAGGGTCAGGTGTTCAAATTAATTGCTCGTGACCCCGGTGCTCCTGAAGACATGCCGTCCTGGTGCCGGATGACCGGACACAAATTGCTGAAAGCGGAGCATCCCGAATATTTTTTGGAAAAGAGCTAGGAGTACACTTTATGGCTGGAAAATTCTGCGTCAATTTAACTTGTTCTGGAAATGATAAAGACAAAGCGACAGTTGCCTTTGTGGTGGCAAACGCAGCAGCTGCCTCCGACAAGCAAACTATGGTGTTTCTTTCAACTGAAGGCGTGCGCCTGGCTGAGAAGGGATATGCTGATGATATTCACGAAGATGGCTTTTCGCCCTTGAAAGAGCTGATGACTAATTTTGTGAAAGCTGGAGGAACCATTCTTGTTTGTTCTCCTTGTTTCAAGAAGCGCGGTCTGAATGAAAACTCGCTCGTTGATGGTGCCACTATTGTCGGTGGCGCCAGGCTGGTCGAATTCCTCAGCGCGGACGGTGGTTCGCCGTGCGTTACCTATTGATCTTCGAACGTGGCGTCGCAAATCTAGACAGCCGAAACCTCGGGTGTTCTTTTCCTGCTCAGATCAAGATTGAAATTACCTGTGTATGAACAATGTAGATGCTCATTCTCAAAAGCCAGATTTATCATTTGATGGCGGAGATATGGATTGTGGCAACGGTTTGCTTCTGCAGATCCGGCAACATCTAGATAGGCTCGAATCTGGTCAACTGCTCGAAATATTGTCTATAGAAAACAGCGTTGAGGAAGATCTGCCCGCCTGGTGCCGGTTGACCAACAATGATCTCGTGTCCTGGACGAAAAATGGAGCTCAACGCAGCTACCTTATTTGTCGAGGTAAGTTTCAATCCGAGGCGGATAAGGTTCCGTCGATGCCGTTCTCCCCTGGGATCGCGGGCGTCCCGCCCGCTTATACTCCCGCGAAACCAGCCGCACTAGCTTCAGAAACACGCCCGGCTAATCAGGACGCAAATGTCAAACCTATCCCGCGGTTTGCTGTAACGAGCATTGGCAGCTGGCCTCGCCCAGTTTGGCTCATGCCTTATTTGCACAAACACCTCGAAGGCAAAATCTCCGACGAAGAATTTGATGCCATCGCCAATGATGCCATAAAACTCAGCGTCGATTCCCAATTGAGAGCTGGAGTGGACATCATCACAGACGGAGAACAGCGTCGCGACAATTATGCCAGCTTTGTCGGACTTCGCCTTGAAGGCTGCCAGTTGATTCCTGTAACGGATCTTCTCCCGCTTGTGGATGATCCCGAGAAATTTCAGGAAGAACTAAAATCGCTGGATGTGCCTGCTGAAAAAGTACGGCACCCGGCAGTGTTTGGGAACCTTTCAAGAAAGCCAGGTGGCATTGCCGGTCGTGAATTGAGTTTTCTCAAATCGATCTGCTCGCATCCTGCAAAAATTGCTCTGCCGGGACCCTACCTGTTAAGTCGACTCATGTGGATGGACTGTATCACGGACAAGGTCTATAAATCCAGAGAAGAACTTGCCTGTGCTGCTGCAAATATTCTCCGTGAAGAGATCGCAGATTTGTTGGCGAATGGTGCTGCGATTGTTCAACTCGATGAGCCGGTCCTTAGTGAAATTGTCTTTACAGGAGCTAAGAACACGCGCAGTTTTATGTGCGGCGCGCTCAGCGAAAGAGGAAATCAAAACGAAGAGCTCGATTTTGCTAGAGAGTTAATAAACAAAGTTTGTGACGGCTTCCCCGAGGAACGGCTTGCGATGCATATTTGCAGAGGTAATTGGACGCCAGACGAAAGTGCAGCGCTGAGCGGAAGCTATGAACCACTTCTGCCGTTATTGAACTCAGTGAATGTTGGAACGGTTTTCCTTGAATTTTGTACGCCACGCGCTGGTGAGATTGAGGTACTGAAAAATATTCGAAGCCATCTGCGTATCGGTCTGGGTTCCGTAAATCAGAAACTGAGCACGATCGAGTCCGTTGATTCAATTGTCGGAAAGGCAAAATCCTGCATCGAGATCATTGGAGCAGATCGTCTCTTACTAAATCCTGATTGTGGCTTTGCCACCTTTGCTGACAATCCGGTAAGTTCCGCAGGAGTCGCCGAGGCCAAACTATCTGCACTAAAACATGCGTCTGAACTTCTGAAGAAAGAATTCGTTCGTGCACGTCTTTGTTGACACTCTATGGAGAATCCGGGGCGTTAGCGTGAAAATTAAGTTGAACTGCTTTTCGTTCCAAACTGAGGTTTTTGGTGTTGTCAGCGGGTATATTTAACGCATTTTACTCAAGGATTAGTCGCTGCTCAGTACCCGCCACCTCTTTGTATGGTCTAATCGTCGTGTGAGCAAGCCAAGAGTCACTATCGTAGTTGTCAACTGGAAGACGCCCAGGCTACTTGCCGGTGCGCTCAGGTCCATTTTTGCTGATCCGAATTCGGATCAGTTTGAAGTCTTTGTAGTCGATAATAATTCGGGCGACGGCTCTGTTGAAATGCTCCGTCGTGATTTTCGCAATGTGAGAACGATTGCAAACAAAGAAAACGTCGGCTTTGCTGTGGCCTGCAATCAGGTGATTCCAAAAGCAAACGGCGATTATGTTTTGCTTTTGAACCCGGATACTGTTGTAGTTGATCAGGCAATCTCAAAGATGATTGCTTACATGGACGAGCACATTGATTGTGCTGCTGTTGGACCTAAAGTTTTGAATCCGGATGGAAGCTTACAACTCGCTTGCCGTCGCTCGTTCCCCACTCCTGAAGCCGCGTTTTACCGACTCACTTACTTGAGCCGTATTTTTCCAAAAAACCCGCTCTTTGCTCGATACAATCTTACAAACGCAGATCCCAATCTCGAATTGGATGTAGATGCGTTGTCTGGATCTTGCATGATGGTGCGTAAGTCTGCGATCAATCGAATCGGCTTGCTTGACGAAGACATATTCATGTTTGGCGAAGACATCGATTGGTGCTGGCGTTTGAAGCAGGAAGGCTGGCGCGTGCGTTATTATCCTGCGGCGGTGGTTTATCATTATCACGGCGCCTCCAGTCGCTTCCGCAAAGTTGGAGCGACGATCAACCTGCATAAAGGCATGGAAGTTTTTTATCGCAAACATCTGGCTTGCAACTATCCATTTATATTCAATTGGCTTGTTTATTCGGCAATCTGGTCGCGTGCAGCAATTTTCATTGTGCTGTCCTACATGCAACGATTGTTGCCGGAGAAAAAAGCTGGAGTGTTTCAGCGTGACTTGATTGAGTTTTCTACTCAGCATCACAATGAGAATCCTTCGACGGCAGAACGCGAACTCGCCGCGCTTGAAACTGCAAGAAAATGATTCTAGTTACTGGTGCCAACGGGATGCTTGGAAGGGCTGCCGTTAGCCAGTTCTTGCAAAGCGAAGAACGCGTGCGAGCGCATGGGCGCAGCAACGACATGGATGCGCGCGAACTCTTCAAATACGATGAGCAGGCACACGACCTGGAATGTGCCTCTGCGGATTTTTTATCCTTAGATTTGAATGCAGCAATGGCACTGTGCGAAGGATGTTCAACCGTTGTTCACAGCGCCGGTCTTGTCCATAAAGTAGATGCTGCTGCTGAACTGTATCAACGCCTCAATGTTGATGCCACGAGGTTTCTGGCTGAAGCTGCTCGCAAGTCGGGGGTTAAGCAATTCATTTTTATAAGCAGCAGTTCTGTTTATGGAAACCGCGCTACCAACATGATTTCTGAAAGCGAAGCATTACAGGGAGACACGCCATACGCAGCTTCTAAGATCGATGCGGAGACTTATTTGAGGGAGAATCCACCTGCACCGTCAACGGTGGTCTTGCGTCCATCGCTTGTGTTTGGTGAGGGAGATCGCGGCAACATGATTAGCCTCATCAGGCAGGTGCTTAGTGGCAAGTATTTTATTGTAGGGGAAGGTTCAGCGAGAAAGAGTTTGATTTATTCTGCTGATCTGGCTCGGGCGCTTGCACTGGTATTAGGAGACTGTCCGAGTGGATACTCCGTATTCAACCTGGCGAATCCTGAGCCGGTTTCAATCAAGCAATTGTCGGAGCAGATTATCGCAGCTGCGGGGCGCTCCGCTCAATTGCTCTCCATGCCACCATGGGTAGTGAGTGCTGCGGCCGGAGCCGCAAATGCGATTCTCGGTAAGCGCTCTCCATTGAGTGCAGATAGGTTGGATAAACTGACAAGAGAAAATTCTGTTTCAGTTGCATCCTTTATAAGCAAATTCAATTTCTCCCCTCAGTTTGATTTGCAGGCTGCTTTGTTGCGAGAAATTGATTGGGCCCGCGAGGCGAAACTGCTTTAAGGCGCTCCCGCGGTTAGGCCAATTAATTGATGATCCTTTGCACTCTAATAGATCGTAGTGCTTATGCAATGATGCGTTCGCGATCTTCTGCGGAAACAATCGAGCAGGCATCGTTCTTCTTTCCAAAAACGCGATAACGGTTGCGTGCGATGATGTTGTAGCCGAAATTCAGCAAGGGCCGCGGAAAAATGCCGAGCAGTGAAGCGAGTCCCTTATACGCTTCTGTTTTGGACAGAACATATATGAACGCATCGGAACGGGTTAGGACCTTTTCGTCTTCAGTTGCGCAATTAGTTATCAGGTAAATGGTGCTGAGGTCAGCAACATTTATTCCGTGTCGTTCTAAAACAAGGTGACCCATGTCTGTTTGCTGTGCGCATAAAAGGAAATGTCTTTGCTTATCTATCTTGAGAAGCTGAGTCATCATGTTATGGCAGAGAACGCACTGCCCATCAAAAAAAACGATGTCTCTGCCAATTAGCCGGCTGGGGATGCCTTCGTTGTCCAATTTACTCATGATGCTCCGTCCTAAGATCGATCATAGCACCGGAATCCATTGCTATTTCAGGAACTTGCGGGCGTTTGCTGGCGGGCTTCCGATAAATCCATAAGTAATGTTAACTCATCTTCTCCTGACTTCTCCTGCGCTTACCTGGCGCTCTCAGAAAGTGCGGCAGATATAGGATTTTGGGCGTTTGGAGATCTGCCGTATGTCTGCTTGCGGGCAAAAAGGAGTGATTGTTGACCTTAACCCCCTTTCCTAAAGATTAAATGCCTGGTAAAGTCTTTAATCATTAAATCTCATCGGCGGAAATCGCTGGGAGATTTGGCAAAGTCCTCAAAACTATCTCCAAGCGGGAGAAGACAGCCTTTAACTCAGTTCCAAACTGAACCGAAAGATGGCAATAGCTTAATTTCAATCTGAGTTGGGTTTAATATTAATCGTTGGCGTTTCATACAGAGGTGACACCCTTGAGCACAGCAAGCGGAAACAGCGGGATGAAGATCCTGATTATCGAAGACGACGTGAACATTGCGCGTCTTATTGAGCTGGAATTGGGATATGAAGGCTACCAGGTTCATGTGGCTCATGATGGCAATCAGGGCATCGACCTGTTCAAGAAAGAGCAACCGGAGCTTGTGTTGCTGGACGTTATGTTGCCGGGTCTCGATGGCGTAGAAGTCTGTAAGAGACTCAGAGCCATCTCCAAAATTCCCATCATTATGCTGACAGCGAAAGATGGCGTTCAAGACAGAGTTGTTGGTCTCGACAGTGGTGCCGATGACTATTTGACCAAACCTTTCGCAACCGAAGAACTTCTAGCTCGTATCAGAGCAGTCATGCGCCGCAAGCCGCAAGAAGGCATTCTTACCTATGCGGATTTGTGGATGGACCAGCTCAATCGTGTTGTAAAACGCGGCGAGCGCCAACTCGATTTGCGCGCCAAGGAATTCGATTTGCTTCGCTTGTTCATGCAATATCCAGAGCAGGTGCTCTCACGCGAGTTCATTTTTGACAAAGTCTGGGGCTATGACTTCATCGGCGAATCTAACGTCATCGAAGTATATATCCGTTATCTGCGTTCTAAGCTTGAAGATGGGAATCAGAAGAGACTGATTCAGACAGTTAGAGGCGAAGGCTATGTCTTGAGAGAAGAAGATCCTTCTCGTTAGAACATAACTCGCTGAGAGATACAAGAATGCCACCAGTCAAATGGTGGCATTCTTATTAGCGGTCCTCCAAAAACACTGTTAGCGCGACAATGCCTAATTTTTCCATGGAAGATCTTTTAGCAAATCTTCAGCGGAGGGATATCCCAGATTCTTACAATCCATCCTGAGGTAGTCAGCTCGCAGTTCTTTCCAAATTTCCATTTCAGTTGAGCTGCGTGGCTTCGCATTTTGGAAAAGCTCGGTCTCGGCAGCACATCTTTGCGACCTGATCTCTGAAGTTTTGTCTTGAGACATTGTTTTTTCCTCGCCAATCCGCTTTAACTCCCTCATTTTAGGGAGGCCGGCGTGCAAAGCCGGTGCAAAAAACAAGCGGCGGTTTATACGAGTTTCGCCTGATTACTGCATAAATGTGCATGAAATGCATATCAGTTTGCTTGTATAATTTGTACGTGTAAAGTTATGATAAGTCAGCAAAGGCTTGTCAGATTTGAATGCGGTATCCCCTTGAGGTCTACGGACGTGGCAACTCTTAGTGAAGTAAAGCTTGGTGCTGGCGGATGCGAAACGAGATTTTTCGCAGACATTCTGACCCAAAACTCTGCAGGTGCATGGGTGCTTTGTCTGCCCACTCGTCTTCGTGTACATCAAGACGAACTCGAACTTCTGCTTGGACGCGCGTTTTCTGGTCGGCCACGCTGCCAGGAAAATCTTGAGCTTGCGCAGCAGCTGACACTAAACTGGTGTATTTCCAAGTGCAGAAAGCAAGGCATCTCACTTGAAGACTGCTTGCGTCAGGATCACTAATTTCTGAATTGCAAATTTTAGAGCTAGGATCCGATTCCTAGTTTCATGTAGATAGCCGCGTTCGTTGCTTTCATGCCTTTGACCATGTCTGCGCTGATTTTGCCTTGGTCCACAAGCTTTTTGGCAAGAGTATTGAACAAATCCAGCGATGCCCAGGCACGATCTTTTTCTCTCTGGCTACACTGCATCAAGAACAAGCCGTGCATTTCGTAAGGCATAAGCAGATAAGGTGTGTCGTTGCCGTACACGTTTTGAATTTTTGCCACAAGTTTTTCGGCGTCTGATGAAGCCCAACAGGCGTCACCAATTTTAGCATCGGTCATTGCCAGGGCCAGCCTGCTCATCAGCGGTTCATGCGCACCCATCAAATCATCGTCGAGATCTGCGGCAATCTGGAAATACTGTCTCGCTTCATTGAATTTTGAATGCTGAACAAACCATGCTCCCATTGCGTCATTTGCAAGTGCATAAGAAAAGCTAGTATCGCCAAATTTTTCCTGGCTCTTTTTCAACAGCTGTTTCAGCTCTGTGTTGCTTTACTTCTGATATGCTCGAACAGCATTAGAGCATAGAAAAAGAGCAGCGATTGCGCGCCGCTCTCTCTCATGATTCAAGGTGATTTGTTGATTACTCTGCGTCTTTTGAATCGGCGGAGCCTTTTTCACCATCGTCCTTAGGACCGTCATCTTTGCCCGAATCAGCCGCTCCATCAATTTCTTCCGGAGGCTCAGCGACAGCTGTAACGGACATGACCTGATCATCTTCAGGAACTTGCTGCAAGCGTACACCTGTAGCCATTCGTCCCTGCACGCTGATATCATCCGTGCGCTGGCGCACGATTATGCCGCCCTGAGTAGCGATGAGCACTTCTGTTTTCGGACGAGTAATGCGCAAGCATGCCAGCCTCGAACTTGCATTCTTGAATTTGATGCCGATGATGCCGACGCCACCGCGTCCTTGAACGCGGAACTCTTCAAGCTCAACTCTCTTGCCGAAGCCGTCAGTGGTGACAAACAACATGTGAGTGTCAGGACCTGGCTCAATAATATCGAATCCGACGATGCGATCACCTTCACGCAGAGTCATAGCTTTTACGCCACGCGCTGATCGTCCCATTGGACGAACTTCGCTTTCTTCGTAGCGAATGGCCATACCATCTGCTGAGCCGATGATAATGTTGCCCTTTCCATTTGAGCGACGCACCCAGCCGAGAGCCTCTTTCTCTTCATCTTTCGATGAAAGTTTGATTGCAGTAATGCCTTTCTTTCGGATGCGGGAAAACTGGCTGATTGGTACTTTCTTAATGGCACCATGGGTGGTGAGCATTACGAAGTAGTCTTCGTCGCCAGAGACCCCTACGAGCTCCTCTTCTTCCGCACCTTCGGCTGCGGCTGCTGGTTCATCATCCTCTAAAGTAGAATCATTGCCGGACTTCAGATCTTCCTCGGAAACAGGAATTACCGCAGTTACAGCTTCGTCCTGCGACATATTCACGACATTGAGAATGGCGCGCCCGCCGGATGTTCTGCTTGCTTCTGGAATATCCATTACGTCTACAGAGTAGACAGAGCCTTTCGTTGTGAATACAAGCAGTTTGTCGTGCGTATTTGCTTCTATGAAGTGTTGCAGGTCATCCCCTTCCTTCGTCTTCAGCCCTGCTACCCCGCGAGTATTACGGCGCTGGCGCTTGAAGGTGTCGAGAGGCATGCGCTTGATGTAATCATCTTTGGTGATAAAGACAAGCATTTTGGAATTCGGGATCAGGTCTTTGGCAGAAAGATCTGTATCACCGGCTGAGCCAATGATTTGTGTTCTGCGATCATCGCCATGCTTTTCACGAATTTCCGTGAGTTCGCCTTTGATGATATCGAGAATTTTTTGTCTGCTGGCAAGAATTGATTCGTATTCTGCAATGTTAGCAAGCAATTTCTTGTGATCTTCCTCGATTTCACTGCTTTGCATTTTTGTTAGAACGCTCAATCTCATTTCGAGAACTGCATTCGCTTGCGGTTCTGTCAGTGTGACCAGTTCAGCGCCTTTCTTGACTCCAACCTTAGCCATCAAAGCTTCACGCGCTGCTGCCACAGACTCAGACTCTCTGATGATTTTGATTACCTGGTCCAGGTTTTTCAGTGCAATAAGCAAGCCTTCCTTGATATGGGCGGCTGCTCTATCGCGTTCAAGTTTGAAGCTAGTTGCTGCTTCAACAACTTCAATTCTGTGGTCAATGAAGTCTTGAACCAGCTGATGCAATTGCAGCGTGAGCGGACGGCATTTGCGCGGTTCCGGCTTCTTCTTCTCTTTGGCTGCTGTGCCAAGATTTTGTCTTGGTGCCGATTGTGCCAGGCGCAATCCAAGAGCATTGACAGGGAAGCTTTGTTGCAGCTGTGAGTATTTGTAGAGGTTGTTGAGAACTACTTCTGGATGTGCGTCGCGCTTCAGCTCGATAACAACACGCAGACCCTTACGATCGGTTTCATCGTTGAGATCGCTGATGCCGGCGATCTTCTCATCCTTGACTAGATCGGCAACTCTCTTTGTGAATGCTTCGGGACCAACTAAATAAGGAAGCGAGGTTACGATGATTGCATTGCGTGTTTGACGGCCTGAGCCTGAAATTTGCTCGATTGTGGCTTCCCCACGGCAGATGATAGAACCGCGACCTGTTGTATAAGCTTCGCGTATTCCCTCGGAACCAAGGATGATGCCGCCGCCTGGGAAGTCTGGGCCTTTGATATATTTCATCAGTCCGACTGAATCCAGTTCAGGATTATCAATCTTGGCAATGATGCCGTCCATCACCTCACGCAGATTATGCGGGGGCAGGTTTGTAGCCATCCCTACGGCGATGCCGGCGCTTCCATTTAATAGCAATACTGGCAGACGTGTTGGCAACACTACCGGCTCTTCTTCGGTTTCGTCGAAGTTGGGGCGTGTCTCAACTGTGTTGTACTCAATATCCTGGAGCATCTCCATGGCAAGCGGTGTGAGTCGCGCTTCTGTGTAACGCATTGCCGCCGGTGGATTGTCGAGGTCGCCGAAGTTGCCCTGTCCATCAATCAGCGGGTAACGAGTTGACTGAGGCTGTGCCAGCCTCACCAATGCTTCGTAAATAGCCGAGTCGCCGTGGGGGTGGAAACGACCCATGACGTCTCCGACTGTTTTTGCTGATTTGAAGTGCTTTTTATTGGGTCGGAATCCCAGCAGATCCATTCCATAAATGATGCGTCTGTGAACTGGCTTAAGACCATCTCTAACATCTGGAATGGCGCGGCTAACAATAACCGACATGGCATAATCGATGAAGGACTTCTTCATCTCTGCCCCAACTTCAATGGGAATTATGCGTACATTCTCGCTAGTCAAGTTGTGCCCCCTATTGGTGACGAGTTTGCCTGCTTATTTTCTGGCAAAATAGCAGTATAACACTTTTGCTTATCGCGCTCCTGAAGCGGCTTTTAGGCAGGTATAGCACGGATATATCGAATCAATCGCCAGGCGTCTTGCATTCAGGCTTGCTTGGCTTCCCTTGCTTTTGCAGGCTTTCATGCAATGTTTAGCTTTGCTGAAACGGCGTAAATGAATGAAGTAAAGATCAGCTATAAAGCTCACTGGTTCCTGGATTTACCCATTTTAGCTTGAACTGAATATGGCGTTCTTCTTATATTTGTGGGACACTAATTCAACACAAGTGCGAAGAGATGAGGATCTCGACGTTATATCGGCTGCCGTTGGCTGGTAGCTAGCGCATAAGCGTCACCTGAGATGGTGGGGAGCATAAATATGGAACGCGAAAGGGGAGTAACTGCGGTGAGCGAAAATGAGCACGATAGCGATCGTCTGCGCAACGAGCGGCTTCGCAAATTGAAAGAGCTCAAAGATGCAGGCATAAATCCTTATCCGTACAGTTTCAAGCGCACCCACACTGCCGAAGAACTCAAAGAGAGATATAAGGACCTCGCGCCGGAGACGGAAACCCAGGACGTTGTCAGCGTTTGTGGGCGCATTCTTAACGAGCGCAACACCTGGATGTTTGTCGATGTCTACGATGAAAGCGGAAAAATCCAGCTGTTCAATCACAAAGAAACTTTGCCGGAAGCAGATTTGAAGCGCCTTCGCCTGCTTGATAAAGGTGACTTCATTGGTGCTACAGGTACGATTCGTCGTACAAAAGCTGGTGAGCTTTCCGTGCGGGTGAAATCATATGAAGTGCTGTGTAAATCGCTTCTGCCTTTGCCTTTGAGCTGGGACGGATTTACTGATGTCGAGGCTCGCTATCGGCAAAGATATGTGGACCTGATCATTAATCCTGATCAGCGCGAGAAATTGAGAAAACGCAGTCTTGCGGTGCGCGCACTGCGCAATTTCCTTGATGAACGCGGATTCTATGAAGTAGAAACGCCGGTGCTGCAAGTTGAGGCCGGTGGCGCCGATGCGCGCCCCTTCATTACGCACCACAATACTCTCGATATCGATCTCTACATGCGTATCGCCACTGAACTTCATTTGAAGAGGCTGATCATTGGCGGCTTTGAGAAGGTATATGAGATTGGGCGTATTTTCAGAAATGAAGGGATCAGCACGCGACACAATCCCGAGTTCACTATGATGGAGCTCTATCAAGCTTACGGTGACTACAACCAGCTCATGGATTTCGCCGAAGAAATGGTGCAGCATGTTTCTATGGCTGTTTGCGGCACAACTAAGGTCACATATCAAGGCACGGAAATCGATTTTAAGAGCCCATGGAAGCGTGTCACCATGCGCGACGCTATCTTGCAAGCGACAGGCTTCGACGTAGAAACGTTGAAAAGCTTCGAGGAAGCAAAAGCTGCTGCTGCTAAGCTCGGCGTCAAGCTCGAGCATGAAGAATCTGTTGGAGAAGTGATCAATACACTATTTGAAGAGAAAGCAGAATCAACACTAATTCAACCGACATTCCTTATCGATTATCCTGTTGAAGTCTCTCCTTTGACCAAGGTGCATCGCAGCAAGCCTGGGCTTGTAGAGCGTTTCGAGCTATTCGTTTTTGGGCGTGAGCTGGCAAACGGTTACAGCGAGTTGAGTGATCCGCAAGATCAGCGAGCTCGTCTTGAAGATCAAGCAAGAAAACGCGAGCAAGGTAATGACGAAGCACAACCGCTTGATCTCGATTTCATCCAGGCGATGGAATATGGAATGCCGCCAACCATGGGTATCGGCATTGGTATCGACAGACTCGTGATGTATCTCACAGATTCTGCTTCAATTAGAGATGTAATTGCATTCCCAACGATGAAACCGCACAAAGACTGAAGATGAGCATCTGGAAAATATATCGATATGACGACCAGGTTTTGGTTCCAAAAATGTTCATCAATGAAGATGGAGCATTTGTTGAGACTGAGCCGCTCGAGCAAGTAAGTGCACATCAGGTTTCTATGCTTGTAGAAGTGCTGAAGCAAACATTTGCTGTCTCCCCTGAGCGTGCCGATTTCAGCCAGTCAGAAGACGATTCGGAGTTCGAAGGACAAGAAAGCAATACGCCTATTGTATTGCAGAAACTTGGACTGAAAAAATGGCAGGACTTCGAGAAAAAAGCATTGATGTATACAGTTCACCTTGTCGACGGTAAGATGTCTGTTTACATCACAGGTCGAGGGGCCGATGGCATGTGGAGTCTCGACGGATCTGAGCAGCTTGAGTATTCCACTGAAAATGGCATCGAAAAAGCATGTGAAGAAATTGCCGGGCAGATCTCATCAAGACGTCCGGTCAAAAGCACAGCTCTCGGTCTTCTGCCTCGACGCGACTAAGCTGATCTTTCAGTTTTAATACATTAAATTCTTAATCTGGTGGAGATTCTGGCGCTCCGGTGCATATAAATAGATGGTGTCTTTCTGGACTGAGCCGCTGGATGCAAAGCCGGTGATTGCCACATCAATGCCACTTTTGGTAATTAGAATGAGGGTCCGAGTATGATTGGGCAAGCTATGCCTGCCCGTTATGAATCCGGATCACCTGGACGACACGTAAAACGAGTCCCACCGGAAGATCTGAGACCGGGCAAGCCTAATTGGTGTAATCCGCAACATCTCTGTTGAAATGCACATTGACGAGCGACGCCCAGAGCCCAAAATAGTCTTAGGTTACTAGTGGAATATAAAAAAGACGTCCGTCCCGATTCTTTCGAGTCAAGCCGGTTTGAGAGGTTAACGCAGTATGGCCGATGGTTCAGACAAACCAGTAGAAGCACCAGAAAAACACGTAGAACGCACTGGTGGTGATTCCGGCGGCGCGGACAACAGGGAATTTAAATCTGTTGCCGACGCTCAACGAGAGCAAGACGACAGGCGTGACCTGGATAAGCAGCAGCAAAGGGCGTCCGATCAAGCCAAGCAAGGTGCCAACGGTGAGTGCTGGGCTTGTGCCGGCGACGGCAAACAGATCGCGCAGAACCCTGCCGTGCGCAACAATATTGAAGCCGCTAAGTCAAAAGACGGCACGCTGCAAGTTTCCGGCGACACAATGAATTTCGCTTCGATGGCTGCCGGATACTCCGGTGGACTCGGAGATGTTATGGGCAAAGCCGGTCCTGGCGGACGCCGCGGACTGGACAATGCTGGCAAGCCACAAGATAGGACCAACGATGGCGCCCCAGCTGGCGCGGACAAGACAGGCAAACCCGGCGACAATAACGTTCGCGATGTAGATCCAGGAAAAGACAATCCACAGGCTGTTCAGCAGCGTTATAACCAGATGGTTGACGGTCTGAATCTGCCGGCAGATCAAGCTGCGAAGATGAAGGACCAGTTCCAGAAAGACATGGACAAGGTCCAGGATAAGTTCAAGGGCGACGATCTGAACCACATCATGCGTTCGATGAACCTGATGATGGATGGAAACAATCAGCTTCAAACAGATGCAAACAGAGTCAATGCAGTTTCAGGTCTAGCCGCTCGCGGAGCCAATCCGGAAGAGGCAAACAGGCAGGGCGCAAATCCGACTTGCGCACTCACCTCCGAATCCAGAATCGAACAGCAGAAAAATTTCGTCAAGTATGCAGACCAGATGGGCTCCGTTGCTTCGCGCGGTGGTGCCTGGAGAGGCGGCGAGAACGGACAGCCTCCAGTCTGGGTCGATGCAAATCCGGCAGGTACCAATGGTGCTAACTTCCGTGCAGATCGTGAATCTAGCCACATGTACGATAAGAATTTCCACCAGTCTCAAGGACACAGAGATTACCTTGGTCAGTTGGACAATGCTCTGCTCGGCAACGAAATGGCCAAGTATCAGGGGCAGAAAGACGGCAAAGACTACGCCTACGTCACTGCAAATGCCGGAAGAGCAGGCGCAGATGTGGGACAGGGTTCTGGCAACGGTGCCTTGATGGAGCGCAAACCGGATGGAACGCTAAGGCAGTCTTATGATGGTGGACAGCCTGTGACTTCGCCTCCTTCTACGCTGGATAATGTTGCTCAGGTCAACCACGCCAACGGTGGCGGTGGCTTGATGATTCAGGAAAATCTTGCCGCACAATTTAGAAGACCAGATGGTTCATATCCACCAGGTATGAATGTATTCAAGGATGCAAACGATCTGCGCCAGCAACTCGCTCAACATCCCGGTCAGGAAATGCAGATTGCAACAAACGGTGTCATTGTCGCCGGAATGCAAGGACACGGATTGCACGCTCAAAGCGTTAAGTTGAACGACAAGGGTCAGCTCGAGTTCGGTAATAACTGGACTGACAAAGACAATCACCGAGTGTATGACGACAGCTTCGTCAATACATTCACAAATCCGAACAACTGGAACAACTATCGTCCGCAGCACACAATGCCGGATGGACACGGCAACGATGTACCGGATTGGAGAAAAGAGCGCGTCGGCCCGGGCACTCAAGATGTCGTCGACAAGCGCAATTCACAAGACGATAAGACACGCGACGACGATAAAAAGAAGAAAGATCAAGAAGACGCTGACAAAGACAAAGAAAAGAATAAGACCAAAGAAAAGGAAAACGAAGAAGAGCAGCGCAAGAAAGACGAAAAACTCAAAAACCAGAAGCACGCTGATGATCAGTTCAACGCTGAAAGAGGCTTGTGGCAGCAGCGCAGACAAGCGCACGATGCTCTGGTCAAAGAGGGCAAGGCTCAGGGCGAGTTTAGCGAAAAGGAGCCGGAACGTTCGCAATTCGTTTAGTTGTGTTAGAAGGGCGCCTGCTGGGCGCCCTGTGTTTGAGCCGGTGATCCAAGCAGGGAGGAGACATGCCGATTTTGACTACAGGCTCCATCAAGACCATGAAAGTTCCGGAGCAATTCTCGGAGCATGGCGAACAAGTAGGTGGTTATGGACCAACGCACTGGTCGCATAGCTATAGATTTCCGCAGCAACGTTTTCCCGAAATTACATTTAGATATAGCGGATTTCCTGCGCAAGAGCAGTCAGCCGTTTATTTCAGGCAAGTTCTCGATGAGGGACCGCGCACCATATATGATGCCGCCGATTCGGCAACGATTAGTGAGGGAAGCAAGAAGATAGTTGCACAGTTGTCGTCCATTCTGGGCAATTCAGGTGATAATCAGTGTTCCAATACTCAGACCGGAATTGATGGTCCTGTATTTGAACTGGAAGAGATGGAAGTAATTGCTGTTCAGGGACGAAACGTCTTGAGGGTAAAAGGATATTTCCGCAATTTGCAGAGTATGGAAGCTCACACTTATTTGAACGGTATATTCATTGATGCTTCCCCAAACGCAAGAGAATGCCGCGTCGAAGAGCTCTACCTGCAGGCGTTTCCGCAGGATGTCTTCCGCCGTCATCTCCCTGATTTTGCCGAAGTGCTTTCATCGATTCTGTGGTCTGACTAAAAGGTCTTCTTCTTCTTCTTCTTCTTCATTTAGCTGAGGGGAAATTGATGGCTACGCTATCTAATATATTTAGTCGAATTCTTGCTTTGACCAATTAAAGTTGATTGAACCAGGCACTCAAGTGATACTTATATTTAGTCAAATTCGGTTTTGAGCAGACAATGAACGTTTTTGTCTAATCAAGCAAGGTTATTCCATTGAGTTAGTTGTTGCCAGGTTTTCGAATTGTTGCTTAGGTTCTATCCAGCGGTTGAAAAATCGGGGCTTTAAAACGCCTTGTGTTCTGCCAATTATTCACTGGAAAACTTTCTTGATTCGTGGACTATAAGCCGGCGAGCCGCCGGCGCTCCCGGCGCTTCGCCGCAAAATGCATACGCTCTGGCTCTGCTATCGGTTGGTCTCATATTTAAAAGATGCCAAAAAGCAAAACACACCGAGCGGTTAAGCTCGGTGCGTTCTGCAATCGGGTTGATTGGGCTGGTATGTATAAAGTAAAACAGCGACCTGACATAAATGTGTAATTTGAAAGCTCGTCAAAAAAAGGTTGGGGCGCCGCATGGCGCCCCAGTCCAATGTGCTTGGAAAAGAATCCAGCCCTTGATTTATCCTTTCAGCGCATCAGCAATATGCTTGCCTTCGCGTTCTTTGAAGCGGACGCCGACATTCAATCGTTCAACGTGCTGATCGATTGTTTTGCCGCCCTGTTTTACCGGATGTTCTTTCAAGAACTTCAAGACATCTTTTTCCAGTTCCGGGCAGACGAGCGCGGTGATGCCCTCGAGCATGCGAGCGATGGAGTTGTCGGGATACTTCGTTGTGATGTATTCCCATTGAGCTTTCATATGCTCCCAGGCTTGCTTGCGTCCATTCACGTTCATCATGACTGAGCGCAAGAGATATGGTGCATTCTGCGTACGAACTTCACCATTTGTTGTGCGTTTCAAGGTCTCTGCAAGAAGCTCGCTTTGTTTGAAGCCAGCCAGCGCGAAAAGGTAGCGTTCTTCCTCTTGCGGTGTCTTGCCATTTTGCCAGAGGCTGACGAATTCATCGTAGCGTGCCTTATCTCCGGAGGACGCCAGTATTGATACCAGAGCTGGTACCAGGTTCGGATCTACCGAATGAGCATCTTTCCTGAACTGAGCATAGAGCTCTTGCGCATGCTTTTGGGCTTCCGAGCAATTGCCGGTTGTGCCGAGCGAACCTGCGACAATACCCCGCAATTGGCCTGCTAGTGCGTCCGACAAAGCAGCCGGGTTCCAGCCCAGGCGCTTCATCACGGGACCGAGCAGATTGCGAGTGTAGTTTTGCAATGATTCTCTGTCTTTATCTTCGACAACGCGATCAAGGAAAGACAGGGAACCAGCGATTACTGACCAGACGTTTTTGTCGTCTTCATCTTTGAATGTCGGCAACATCTTCAAGTAATCTTTCACTGAAGTATGTCCTGCCACCACCATGGCCCAGGCGTCGTTGACGAGATTGAATCGCTCGATCGCGCTCAATTTTTGGAAGACATTGTCTGTCAATTTGGCGAGCAGATCAGCCGAGTATCTCACGCGATAGAAGCCGTGTCCGCCAGCATTGACGACTACGTACTCCAGATCTTCCGGCAAATCAACTGTCGTTGATTCTTCCGTGAGCAAGAACTTCTTGCTCTCTTTGCCTTTCTTTGTTTTCAGATCGAACATCAATGGCAAATCGAATAGCTGCTTCTCTGATTGCTCTCCAAGATAGAAGAAGCGTTGCTGTGTCAGCTTCAACTTCTTGCCGCCGTCGGCCAACTCAGCTGTGACCATCGGATAACCCTTCTGGAATATCCAGGAGTCCATGAGTTTGCGAACAGGTTCTTTCGAGACATGCTCGATTGCATCCCAGAGATCGCTTGTCTCTGTGTTTGCAAATGAGTGCTTGTTCAAGTAATGGCTGACGCCTCTTCTGAACACATCGCCGCCCAGGAACTGTTCTAGCATGCGCAAAACTGATGCACCTTTTTCATAGGTGAGCACATCAAACATCGCTTCACATTCATGCGGGTGACGAACTGGAAATTCAATTGGACGAGTTGCTTTCAAACCATCTGTAACAAGCGCAGCTGCTCTTGAGGCACCGAAGGAAACCCAGCGCTTCCACTCTGGTTTGTAAGCATCGACTGCAAGCATTTCAGCGAAAGTAGCAAATGCTTCGTTTAGCCATATGCCGTTCCACCAGCTCATGGTTGTGAGATCGCCGAACCACATGTGAGCAATTTCGTGGGCTACCACATCAGCAATGCGCTCGAGTTCAGCATGTGAGCCCACCTTTTGATCGATGAGCAAGGCGCTTTCGCGGAATGTGACGCAACCCAGATTTTCCATAGCGCCGAAGGCGAAGTCGGGAATTGCAATAAGATCCAATTTATCGCCTGCGTAAGGGACGCCATAATATTTCTCGAAGAAATTCAATGAATGCACGCCGACGTCAACAGCGAAGTCGGTGAGGTGCTTTTTGCCTCTGACACAAAGGACACGGACGGGCGTTTTGCCAGCCATGACTGGCTCGGTTGCTTCAAAGTCACCGATGACAAATGCGACCAGGTATGTCGACATTTTCATTGTTTCTTTGAATTCAACTTCTTTCTTGCCATTGCCGAGCGATTTTTCACCGACGAAACTGCCATTTGAAATTGCTGTCAGTTGTTCATCAATCACGAGCGTAACTTTATAGACGGCTTTGAAATCAGGCTCATCCCAGCAAGGAAATGCGCGGCGTGCATCTGTTGCTTCGAATTGCGTTGTGCCCAGCACCCGCTTTTTGCCGGATTCATCTGTATAAGTGCTGCGATAAAAACCGTGCAATTTGTCGTTCAATTCACCGGTGTATTTGATGGTGATAACCCATTTGCCTGGTTTCAGTGCTTCGTTGAAAGTGAGTTTGAGGCGTTCCTGATCGTCAATCAACTGATGTGTAGCTTGCACCGTCTGGCTGCCGTTGCTGGCAGAAGCGCTGTGAATCTCCAGCTCGAGCGAGTTCAACAAGGTCTCGCTTACTGCTTCTTTTACATCAACATCAATTTTTACTTCACCTTCGAATTTGAAGGTTTCCAGATCGGGACTCAATTTCAAGTCGTAGCGATTTGGAACCACATTTCTTGGCAGTCTGTATTCAAGCTGATCCGGCTCTGCAACAGCACTTGATTGCTTTGACATCGATGTCTCTCCTTAACTGTGTCTTCCTGGTCTTTCTCAGCACTACATTTGCAAAATGTCCTCTTGCGACAAAAGTCCGCAAAAGCCAATCCCTTAAAACTTAAGAGACTTTCCAGCGCTAATAAAGAATGAAGGAGAGCTTACCACAAATCCAAGATTAAAGTGCCTGAAAATGGCTGCCGCAATGCGAATTTATGGTTCGAGCATCGCATGCAGGCAATTCGATTAACAACCTTAATGCATTTGGGCTATTGGCAGAGGCGCTTACCCTGTCGTAGTAAAATAGGCACCTTATGCTTCCAAAGGCTCAGGCGAACACGTTTGCCGGCGAATATTTGTAGGTGAAAACAATGGTTGAAGTTCAAGTTTCCAAGGTAAAGACATGGCAAGAGTTGGCTAAACAATTGCGTGTGGACAGCATTCGCTGCACCACGGCCGCCGGCTCGGGTCACCCAACGTCTTCTATGTCAGCAGCAGACCTGATGGCTGTTTTGATGGAGAAGTATCTTCGCTACGATTTTGATAAACCGAGCTATCCAAACAACGACCGCCTCATTTTTTCAAAGGGACATGCTGCGCCGCTTCTGTACTCATTCTACAAAGCAGCCGGTGTGATCAATGATGATGAACTGCTTTCGCTGCGCAAAAAAGGCAGCAGGCTTGAAGGTCACCCGGTACCAGAAGTACTACCCTGGGTGGATGTAGCGACTGGCTCGCTTGGTCAGGGTCTGCCAATGGGCATCGGCATGGCTCTTGCCGCCAAGCTCGACAAGCTGCCGTACAGAACCTGGGTACTCCTGGGCGACAGCGAGACGGCTGAAGGTTCCGTATGGGAAGCTTTCAACACGGCAAGTTTCTACAAGCTCGACAATCTCACCGCTATCATCGACATGAATCGTCTCGGTCAGCGCGGACCAACCGAACTGCAGTGGGAATCTGCGGTTTATGCCGACAGAGCCCGTGCCTTCGGCTGGCATGCTATTGAAGTTGACGGCCACAACGTCGAGCAAATCGACATAGCCTTCGACGAAGCAGTCAAAGTGACTGATCGTCCGTGCGTAATTGTTGCTAGAACTCAAAAAGGATATGGCGCCAGCCTCACAGCCAACAAAGATGGCTGGCACGGCAAGCCATTGAATAAAGATCAAGCTAAAGAAGCAATTGCAGAACTCGGTGGCGAAACAAATATGACCATCAAAGTGCAAAAGCCTACAGCTGTAAGTTTTGAACCTGCAAAACCAGTCGGCAAAATGGCTGCTCCTAACTACAGTTCAGCAGTGGCAACGCGCGAAGCTTACGGCGATGCATTGAAGGCACTCGGTGCAGTTCATCCTGAAATGGTTGTGCTTGATGCTGAAGTTTGCAATTCAACTTTCTCCGATAAATTCCGTGATGCATTCCCGGCAAGATTCTTCGAAATGTATATTGCCGAACAGCAGATGGTCGGCGCTGCAATCGGCTTCGGAGTTCGCGGCAAGCGCGCGTTTGCATCGACATTCGCTGCATTCTTGTCCAGAGCTTATGACTTCATTCGCATGGGCGCTGTCTCGCGCAGCACGATGAGCCTCTGCGGTTCGCACGCTGGTGTTTCCATCGGTCAGGATGGACCATCGCAAATGGCTCTAGAAGACATTGCAATGATGCGCGCTGTTCATGAGAGCACAGTTCTTTATCCATCTGATGCAACCTGCGCTTATCAATTGGTTGGCGCAATGAGTGAATTGCCAGGCATTAGCTACATGCGCAGCACTCGCGAAAAAACTCCCATCCTATATAAAGCTGATGAGAAGTTTGAAATTGGTGGCAGCAAGGTGTTGAAGAAATCAGATAGCGATAAAGCTACTCTCGTTGCTGCAGGCATCACCTTGCACGAAAGCTTGAAGGCTTATGAAGAGCTGAAAGCGGCGGGCATCAATGTTCGCGTTATCGACCTCTATTCTGTAAAGCCGGTCGACAAAAACACATTAAGGCAAGCCGCAAAAGAAACTGGCTTGCTCATCACCGTGGAAGATCACTTCCCCGAAGGTGGAATTGGCGACGCTGTGCTTGATGCGTTTACAGACGAGAAAGATGCGCTTCCACGTGTTGTAAAACTCGCTGTCCGCATCATGCCTGGTTCTGCAACTCCGGAAGAATTGCTTGATTCTGCTGGTATCAATGCTAAGCATATTGTTGAAGCAGTTAAAAAGCACGTTAAGTAAGCTCGGAAAAATAATAACAGTTGAAAGGGGGGGCGCGATGCGTTCCCCTTTCAACTTTTTTGGCGTCTAGATTTATTCCGCCTAAAAACGCCGTGCCCTTTGTAAAAGAAAAGGAAAAAGTCGAATGCGTAAAATCTTTAGAAAGGAATTTCGTTTGGTTTGGGGACTGCTAATCACCCAATGCGTTCTGCTTGCCTCTCTAATGGAGCTTACACGCGGCGGAGGATCGAGTAATGAGCAAACTTTCTGATGAGCAGCTGGAAAAGCTAAGAGCTCACCACACAGTTTGGATTCCAGTGGAAGCAGGTGCGCCTATGCTTGATATAGTTTACGAATTGCGCGATCCCTTCGACGATAAGCCCTCCGAGCCCGAGGTCCAGCAACTGATCCAAATATTCACCGCCTACATGGCGCAGGCTGATCTCGCTCCGGGGAAATACAAATTGAATAACATCTGGAAAAAAGACCATCCTGATGGTGTATGTCAAATCGGTGATGGTTCATATGAGATGAGCATACCGGCGGAAGACAGCTTCGATTTCCAATTAAGTAGAGAACATTTGAGTTTACTCAAGCATGCAAATCTTAGAGGCCCCGGACTTGACTGCAAGCGCCCATACGGAGATATGACCTTTTATCAGTTAGATATGTGCAATGCTCTTGGAATTGAAGTAAGACGCGACAAAGAAAACGAACCCATATTCAGCGAACAGCAATATACGGAACTTGATAAATTGCATGGAGAGATGTTATTTGCGCTTGAAGCGTTTTTGCAATATGGACATTTAAAAATTTAGCGCAGAAGCACTATCTGCTGACTGTTAAGCGGCTAATTTTTCTGGCAGCTGCTAAGCCGGACATGAATGCAGCGTGCGCCGAAGAATAATCCTTGCTGCTGCAGGCTTCTCCGGCAAAGAAAAGTCGATTGCCGACCGGCTCAGCTAGCACATCGAAGAGGTCTGGACTCTTGCCCACCGGAACGTAGGAGTACGAACCGAATGCATATGGGTCTTCGCTCCATCGCGTTACTCTCGTCGCAACAGGCTCAGGAATTTCTTTCCCATAAATGGTACGCAGCACCGTAAGTGCCTGTTGCAGAATCTCTTCGTCTGATTTTTTCTCAAGTTCTCTGGCAAAGTTTCCAACATTGAAGGCGACGATGATAGCTTCGCCGGTTTCTCTTGAAAGATTTAAAAACATCGGCCACGCCGATGGATTCTCACCTGCGTACTCAATCCAAGTTGCATCTTTCATCCAGAAACACTCGGGAAATTTCAGGTAGAGCTTGTCGAAAGCTCCCATTTCGAGTGCGTCGATTGCTGCAAGTTTTTGCTTGGGAAGCTCGGGCGTGAACTTGATACGACGATTTTTCAAAACTCCAAGAGGAACTGTTATGAGCACTCGGTCTGCGATTAATGTTTCACCGCCAGTGGTGCTAACGCGGACTTGCCCCTCGCTTATTTCGACGTGATTGACGGCAGTTTGAAGCTGAATCCTCAATCCCTTAGCGAGGAGATTCAGTATTTGATCATACCCGTCTGGAATAAGCCAATCGCCGCCCTTAAACCAATGAACAGTGTCCCAATACTTCAGCGATAAGTAATCAGAGGTGCTTGCATAATCATTTTCAATTTCGCTTGCAATCAGGTGCTCGATTCCTTTCTTGGCAGAGTCTGAGAGGTCCGAATTTTTCTGTAGGTCCTCGAATGCTTGCCGGACTGAAATATCATTACGAGCACTAAGTGATTTCTGCTTGTCATAGACCTTGTCTCTTAGCTTGCGAAATAGAATATCTATTTCTTCACGTTCGGGACCGCTCATGCGCTTTCCGTCTGCCCAGAAGGTATCCGGTTTACTATCCGTTTCAACTAAGCGGTATTTCTTCTCGAGTGCAAGCAGATGGAGCGGATTTTTGCCAGCGCCATGAATCCATGAGGCTCCCAGTTCAATGGGAACCCCCATGGTCCCCCGTTCCGTCCATATTCTGCCACCAATTCTCTCTCTGGCTTCAAGGACAATCAGCTCTTTGTTGTTTCTATCAGCAAGAGTCCTTGCGGCGGCAAGCCCACTTATTCCGGCTCCGACCACAACTATCTTTTCCATCTTATGATTCTGCTTAGAATCCTCAGAATTTGCCGGCTCCGCAGATGACAATTCAGCTGAGCAAAGAAGTCCTGCTGCTCCCAGCCGGCAAAATTCTCTTCGCGAAATTTCATCTTTCTGAGGCAATGAGCATCCCTTTTTAGTCGTACCGATCTTACAGCAAAAATGAAAACCTTCCGTTGCTCATATTTTGGACCATTATTTAAGTACGACGCTGAACCCAGAGAAAGCTTGTGAAATTCGCTTCCTGGTCCTGCAAATTATCTTCTATCAGTTTGAGATTGTTTATCTCGGCAAGAACTTTGCTTCCCATTACTGCAATATTATTGGGCAGCTCCCCTCGTCCCAGTAATTCCGCAACTTTTGCGTGATCAACAAGGTCGCCTTCGCCGCTAGTTTGTTTGAGTTTGCTGTACTTCTTATCCAAATTTGTTCGGCACTGACGTAAGACTTGCGGATGCGTCATTATGGTATCCACCTGGCTGAAGTCAACACCACTTGCCACCATCAAAGCATGAGATATTTTGATTGCAAATTCTTCTACGATGTCGAAGTTATATCGCGCCGTTGCCTGCACTGTTTCAGTCACTATTCCACCAGTCGAGTTATGTATGGCAAAGAGGCCTCTATCAACAAGTCCTTCGTGCAGTGCGCGCAATACGTTTTCAGTTGTGTAAAGGTATTTCAGTTCGAAAGGCATGTCCGGCGTGCGACTCAAATAATATCGTGCCGCCTCTTCGTTGAAGCTGCCGTGTCCTCCCTGGATGCCGATAACAAGCCGATCTCTATAAATACGATTTGGCAGTAGCTGGTTGAATATTTTTGTCTGAGCTTCAGATAGTCTGACTCGCATCGCGCGCGTATGAGGATTATAAGTTTGCAAGTCGACAAACAATTGCCACGTGTCATTGCAAACCTGTGTTTTTATTTCAAGCAATTTCCTGGCACCAAGCGTGTCGATTTTGCTTCCTTCAAATCCAAACTCGCCCAGGATGCGTCCCACAAAGTGAGTTACGCCCTGACTGTCGGCAGCTAAGCGATCGTGTTCATCTGCCGTCATTTCGATTACTTGCAGTCCCTTGTTTGCAAAATATTGCTGCCAGAATTCAAATTCATCATTCGAACTCTTGAAGCGATCCATAACAATGCGCTGTCCTTCAAGTCCATCAAGTTTCACGCTGTCCGGTCCGAACATTGGATGCGTAAGAATCGCCGAGAATCCCCCGGGTAGATGCTTTGAGATGACCTCCTTTGGGTGCAGCTTCACTGAAAGAACGTCAATCAGAGTTTTGCTTCCGGGCATATCCGCGAAAAATGCTAAGTGCGATAGAAGCGTATTCTCAAATTGAGAAATAGGTACACAATAGAAAATCACGTCCGCAGCAAGTGCACTGCGCAAGTCGTGGAGCTCTAGCCCAAGCTCTGCCGCTTTGCCGGCCGCAGCGGCTGATTCATCATGAACCTTCACAACAAAGTCGTCTTTGAGAATACTTGCCCAGAGTTGGCCGAATCTGCCAAAACCGATCACCGCAACTGATTTTGGTTTTGCAGCCATTCTTTTAACTCCGTTAACTGCGCACTGCCGCTGCTCTGCGATGTCGCACTGCCGCCGCCAGTGAATCCAGTATCGGTACGCTTTCTTCCCATCCAATGCAGGCGTCGGTTATGCTTTGCCCATAAACCAGCGGGGTGCCGGAAACCAGATCCTGCCGCCCACCAAGCAGGTGACTTTCGATCATCACTCCCATTATTCGAGAGTCGCCTTTTTCTATTTGGGAAGCAACATCGGCACAAACGATAGTTTGATTCTCCGCCTTCTTATTGCTGTTGGCGTGGCTTGCATCAATCATTAGGCGAGCTTTCAGGCCAGCCTTCTCTAATTCTTCGGATGCCGTGTTGATGCTCTCAGCGTCATAGTTGGTTTTCTTGCCGCCGCGAAGTATCACATGACAATCTTCATTACCGTTGGTCGAAACAATTGCGGAGATACCACCCTTGGTGACACCGAGGAAGTGGTGAGGCTGTGATGCGGCTTTTATCGCATCAATTGCAATCTTGATATTTCCGTCTGTGCCATTCTTGAACCCGACCGGACAAGACAGTCCTGACGCCAGCTCTCGGTGCGTCTGCGATTCAGTTGTTCTTGCACCGATTGCACCCCAGCTGACCAGATCGGAAATATACTGCGGAGTAATTGGATCAAGATATTCGCATCCGGCCGGCAGCTCAAGCTCGTTGATTTCCAGAAGAAGTTCGCGCGCGATGCGCAATCCATCGTTGATTCGGAAGCTGCCGTCCAGCTTAGGATCGTTTATCAAACCTTTCCAACCCACAGTTGTGCGCGGCTTTTCGAAATAGACACGCATGATGATTTCGAGATCCCCAATGAGGCGCTGACGTTCCGCAGCCAGTCTCAAGGCGTATTCTCTGGCTGCAGTGGGATCGTGTATAGAGCACGGTCCTATAACTACCAAAAGTCTGTCATCCTGACTTTTCAAAATACGGTGAATAGACTGTCGCGCTACGTAGGTCGTATTGGCGGCCAGATGTGTACCGGAAATCTCGCGCAGCAATTGTGCTGGCGACACCAGCTCTTTGATTTCACGAACTCGCAGGTCATCTGTATTGTGTCGTTCCATGAACTAGCTCCCTCAGCCCTAATCAGTTTTCTGGAGACAAGGAGAGTATTAAAGCATGTAGGCTAAGACAATTTTCAAAATCGGTATTAACGGGCTTTTCAGAGGAACACCTGGTCGCCAACCTTTGCAACTGACATTGCAGCAAAGAACGTGATTATGGTTGCTATGCCGCTTTTATTCGAAATTGCGCTTCTCGTAACACTTTCTCTACGTATAACAGCAAGAGGAAGGATGAGGCAAAGCCGATCATGTCAAGAAGGCGATCGTGATAAATTGATGCGGTGCTCAGATTTCGGGAATAGATTAGTGTCCTGGCGCGACTGGTCAAGCAGGCAAAAATTAAGACTGCAGCTTGCCAGGCTCGGGCGGGAACTGGCTGCGATAAAAAACGAATTTGCGCCGGTATCAGCTTTAAGCAGCCGCATGGTTGCCAATCGAATCCAGCACGCATCCGCTGATTACTGGAAAGCTGTGGATGCCTATTCGCGTGATGAATTTCAAAAAGCAAGAAGTCTTGTTGCAGCCGCTCTGGTCGAGTCGAAATTTATTCGTAAATTGCTTGAGGCCGAAACAACTGAGCGCGAACTTGGAGAAGGCGTTTTCTTCGAGTATGGTGACAAGAGCGACACGCACTCTAATTTGGACAGGATGGATGCTGCGCTGGAGCTAATTTCAATAGAATTGAATTCATTTCTGGGTGACTGCAAAAGGGCAAAAGAGCGGTGAAGTTCATCTCTGAAGCAGTTGCTAGCTGGCAGGTAGAGCGATTGGAGTCGCTTATCGCTAACACGCGCTTGCGCGTCAAGCAAAAGAAATTGCGAAGTGGTTCACTCGTTGCTGAACATCTGAATCTGGCTGATGAAAATCTCGATGAAGCAATTGCTGCAATGAAGTATCGCAAGTTTGATCAAGCTTCTGTGGCTTGCCAGTCTGGATTTGTGCAACTGGGCTTAGCAGAACTTCTCTTGCAATATGGGGAGCGACTAGATTCTGGTATTGCTAAGGTTCTAACTCTCGCTGGAGACAAGCAGCAGGGTTCAGAGGAAGAAGAGCTGGCTAATTACCTGGCTTCCAGCCTGGCTGAAATGAAAGTAGCAATCGAATACAGCAATTGTAAGGTGAGCGATCGTTCTCGAACTGTGCTTGATCACGCAATGGATTACTACAATGATGCTTTGAGATCAATCGTAGAGGATGAATCTGATAAGGCAAAAGCTGCTTCACAAGCCGGGTTACTGTGCCTCCATCTTGCCAGCGAACTTATCAGCGCCGAAAATCAAATGGCGCTTCCGGGTTGGCGTGGGCTTTCAAATCCAATGCTGGCAGGTCCGCTGCGCCGCGCAAATCATCTCGTTTCCCAGCTTGCTGAAGTGAGGCAACGACTGCATCAAAGAGAAAAAATGGAGTCTCCCGGCGAGGACGAGAAAGAGCGAAGTATCCTTCTGCGCAAGCACTGGGAAAAATCTTTTAACGACTTGATGCTTTCAATGCAGTCACTTGCCGCGGGCTCAACTGCTCATGCGCAAGCGCTCTTGAAAGGTTCCTTGCGTGAGGTGGAACAATGCTGCGATATTATCGGCATAGAAGATCCGGATGAATTGCAAGAAGAGATTGATTCTGAAAAAGCCGAGCGTACTCCTCTTGCTGATGCTCTATCGGCGATTGCGGAAGTGAAAGAAATGCTCAGCAGTGCTAAGTTGCAGCGAAAGGAATACCTTCTCAGTTGTCTGGACAAGATCAAGAGTTTGTATAAGGAAGCTGTGAAGTATTACGATCGTGAACAATACGATCGCGCCGAGAAATCTATTAGTGATGCACTGTTAGATCTTGATCTCATCCGGCAACAGGTCTATTTTCGCAAACAACGTCTTACCGGATCGCATAGCACAACAAAGAAAACTTAATTTGCTTTCGCTTCCTCTTCCAGTGCTGTTTTGGCTGGCAGCATTTCTGTATCGAAAACATTGGTTTCGAGGTAAGGTATTTCCTCGACGGGCATTGCCAGCAGTTCAAGCAATTTGGCGTTTGCCTCGCGGATTCTCAAGCTTGGATGGTTTTGCAGCGTCTTTATCAGCGGAGAAGTTTTTGGATTAACCAGGTCAACTCTTCTAAAAAGCAAACACTCATCACCTCCGCGGAACTCCTCCCATAGTGCAGGGTCCTCAATCAAAATGAGCAAGGATAAGAAAATTAGCCAGGCGGAAAAGTTATCCATGTTTGGTCCGAAGAGTTTTTCTGTGCGCTGGGGATGTTGATAGTTCAAATGTCCCAGTTCATTGCTCTGCCTTCCCGAAAGCTCGGGAACATAAAATCCATCGTAATCAACAAGATATATTTCACCGTGGCTGATGAGAATGTTGCCGTGTTGTAGATCACCATGGGCAATACCGTTTCTGCGAAGCTGCTGCATCATAATCTGAAAGTCTGTTTTCAGCTTCTGCATTGTTTCCTGATTGTGCAAGTTGTCCCGCACGTAAGCTTCCAGCGGTTGCCCCTCTACCCACACCATCTTGAGTATGGGAAACCAGGCATTATTGCATTTGATGCCATCTTCGAGGTAATGAAAATCAACTGTATAAGGAAGATCATCGGCTAAAATAAATGAGCTGATTGCCTTGTATCTTTCTTGTTGATCGATCAATCGTGTCGTAAAGCAGCGTACCGCCCATTGCTCCTTCGCGTTTTTGAATTCATAAACACTGGCAAACATCCCGCTTTGAACGCGGGGAAGCCCGATGGCGTTCTGCTCTACCTGGCACTTTTGCAATCCTTCATCCTTAAAAGAATGCTGGGGATTTTGCACTGCTTCACTGTAAGCCTCCGGCGTTGGCCAGAAATTATATGTTCTCCCACCGACTGCATCAAATGATCTCATCCACTGAGCTTCTTTGAGTGAATCGTGGGCCGCCGCCGCTCCGCCAGGCATTCCTCTTCTTCTTGCGTAATAAACTCGAGGCTTTTCGATCTTCTTATAGCCGCGTGCACGAAACTCCATTTCCATTTTATTGATCAAATAATGCAAGACTTTATAGTCCTGGCTAAATATATCGGATGTGGCTGTATTCGCTCCTTCCCAAATGTACTTTACTCTCACCGTTTTCTTAATGCCATCAGGATAATCTGGCGATGGAGGGCATGGATTCTTCAATTCTTCCAGCTTTACAATGAACTTCGCTTTTGCCTGGCGCACAGTTAGGTCTAGACCCTTTATCGGCAAGGGAACGCCATAGTAGAGTGTGAGGGATACGTCGGCAAATTCCCCAAACCAGTCGCTCAGTTTTTTCTTGATAGGAACTGTTTTTGTCAGTGCAACTCGCAAATTGCCCGGTGCGCCGGCCAGCACTTCTGTCTCATCATGTGGACAGGAGGCAAGAAGTATTCCTGCAGCAAGATTGGCATCGGGCATATCAAATTCTGTTTCAGTAATTTGAGCACTCACCGCATCTGGTGCGTGTACAGCATTGACAATTCTTTCGAAATTTTTCTTCGCTGCTTTAGAAGAACTGATTTTTATTGAAAGCCAAATGGACAAAAACGCTATGGTGACGGCGAACAAAACTGAAAAAGTTTCCAAGACAATCATGTTCAGTTTCGAGATGGCCTTTAATGAGCGTTTTGTGCGGGTTTCTCAGGTTTCTGTGCTGATTCTGCGGGGCTGGCGGTCTTTACCGGGGAGCTTGATTCATCGGCTTTGCTGCTAGCCGGTGAGCTGCCTTCGAGCTGTGTTGTGTCGGATTTAAGCTCTTCTTCTTCAGTGGAATCTTGTTTGTCACCGCGCGTGCTGCTGTTTGGATCGGGCTTGACTGAGGGCACCTCGTCCTCTGGAAAATCAGAGTTTGGCGATTTTGAATCTATGAGGTCTTCTACATCAGGCTTGCCAACTGCTTTTGGATTAGTCTCATCTGCTGGGATTTGAGGCTTAAGAAAAATAGTCGAGTACACGGAAGGCGGAAGAATCTTTTTGAAAAGTGGATCGCAAGCTTCAGCGCCGCCGAGCAGGAAAAACCAAATGATCATGCAACCTAAGGCAACCTGGGCAATCAAAAATGCAATTGCTTTACTGTTGACTGAGCCGCTTTCTGTATCATCAGTTAACTGATATGCTCCTGAGAATTCTCGTGCAACTGCCATCGCAGCAGAAAGCGCAAGCTCTCTGGCTTTGTTCAAATCCAGATCGGCCACAGACGGATCTGCAATTTCTTCTGTCACTGACTGTACAGCTTCATCTGCAATTTTGCGTGCTTCAGCCTGGCAATATTCGACGCGGTTTGCTTCGTCCTGCTCTGCTGCTTCTGTCTGCAGACGCTCACGAGCCAACTTCGCTGCGCGGCGTTGAGCTTCGGCCAGCACCAATCTTGAAATTTCCATTTTCGCCGTATCTGTGGCTACGACGCGTGCTGCGTCGAGAGCAGCATCTCTGGCCACTTCGTCTGTTGCTTTTGAGGCAATCTCTTCGATCGCATGTTCGGCTGCGCTTTGCGCTTTGCGTCTTAGTTCGGCAGTGATGCTTTTCGAAACCGCATCATGTGCTGCTTTCTTCGCTTCCTCGTTCAAATAATCTTCAATGCACTTTTCTCTTTCCGCCTCTGAAAGCTGCGGATTGGACTCCAATTTGTTCTGCAAGATAGTTCTGATATTAGATAACACGAGGGTCTGCAAGTTCGAGAGACCGCCGTTGAGCATGTGCTCAGCGTAGATGTTTTTGGCAGCTTCTTCCGCTTTGGGAATAGCTTTGTCCTCGCTCCAGCGTCTCACTGCGCCAAGTGCACCATGTAGAGCAACAGGCTTAGCAGCTTCGAGCACAGAAGTCTCTACGTGCGTTTGTTGCGCACCTTCTCTAAGCATTTTAGAGAGAACTTCTTTTGCAATGGGAACCGACTCTTCGGCTAGAGAATTTGCAAGGACCTTTGCTGCTGCTGTTACAGCGTCATGATAAACAGCACGCGCAGTGGTTTTGGATTCTGATTCGCTCAAGCTCGAGCTTGCTTCTGCACAAAGCTGTGCCAGAATTTCGCGAGCCTTTTCCCGTTCAGACTCTGATATTAGCTCTTCAGAGATGGTTTCCACTCTTACGCCTGTACCGCCCCAAGACTGTCCTAGAACAATAGTGCCCCCTCTTGAGGATTTATAACCTCTTTGCAATCCTCGTTCGCCAATAGAATTCAAGAATTCCGGCCCAAGGACAGGGCTGTTTTCGCCCTATTATCCAATACGGGAAGCGCTGAGTCGATCTCTTGCTTTCAGAACCAGCTCTTGAGCTTCCTCCATCCAGCGCGAACATGCCGTTAAGTGCCCCATTTTGCGAGCCGGACGAGCTTCTTTCTTGCCATAAAGGTGCAGGTGAACATCCGGCACTTCGAGCATGTAAGACCATTCTGGCTCGCCCTGTTCCCAGAGATCGCCCAGCAGATTAGCCATTGCCGCAGCTGAATGGGGTTCTGTTTTTCCAAGTGGCAAGCCGGTGATTGCTCTGATGTGTTGCTCGAACTGGCTTGTCGGGCAGGCTTCCATGGTGTAGTGACCAGAATTGTGCGGACGCGGTGCGACTTCATTTATTAACAGTCTGTCGTGTTCTACCACGAAAAACTCCACGCACAGGAGACCGATAATATCCAGAGACTCAGCTACTGCGCAGGCCATTTCGACTGCTTCGGCGGCCATACGCCAATTCACTCTTGCAGGAACAGCGGAGAGATCGAGTATGTGATTTTTGTGGATGTTCTCTATCGGGCCAAATGCCTTAAGCTCGCCGTAGTCGCCTCGCGCTGCGATAACTGAGATTTCCTTGTCGAATTTTAGATACTTCTCCATGATGCAGTCGGACTGCTGCAGCTCGTTGTTAAAGCATTCACGAGCTTTTTCTTCTGAATCAATGAAGCGCTGCCCTTTACCGTCGTATCCATACCCTGAGGTTTTGAGCACGGCAGGAAAGCCGATTTTCTTGATAGCAGCTTCAAGTGTCTCTTTCGAATCAACGTGATGAAAGGGCACAACGGGGAAGCCGTGGTCGGAAAGGTAGGTTTTTTCACGTAATCTGTTTTGCGAAATACGCAGCGCCTTGACGTTTGGCGCGACTTTGCAGATCTTAGCTGCCTCTTCGTAGGAAGCCGCAGGAATGTTTTCGAATTCCAGAGTAATGACTTTAGCTTCCTGGGCAAAGAGCCTGATAGCATCAAGATCTTCATATGGAGCCACTATTGTTTTCGAACACACCTGTGAGAGCGGAGAATCGTTCTCTGTGGTGTAACCGATGACGCGGTAACCCATTTGCTGAGCCGCAAGAGCCATCATTCTGCCCAGCTGACCACCGCCGAGGATTCCAATTGTCGAGCCCGGAAGAACTGTTTTCATTCAGTCAAAGTCTCCTCTCTAACTCTTTCCTCTTGTCTCTGCCTGTAGTCTTTCAATCGTTGTCTCAATGACGGATCTTCATTGGCCAAAATTGCAATTGCAAGGAGAGCCGCATTTATTGCTCCGGAACGACCAATGGCAAGTGTGCCCGTTGGAATTCCTGCGGGCATCTGAACAATTGAAAGAAGTGAGTCCAGCCCTTTGAGAGCCTGGCTTTCAACCGGAACTCCCAGCACAGGAAGCACCGTTTGCGCTGAAACCATTCCTGGCAAATGCGCGGCACCACCGGCTCCGGCGATAATGACTTTAAGCCCACGTTCTTCAGCGCTATGGGCAAACTCTCGCATCAGTTCCGGCGTGCGGTGTGCCGAAACGATATTGCACTCATGCGGAACTTCAAATTCTTTGAGGATTGCCGCGGCATGTCGCATCGTCTCCCAGTCCGATTTGCTGCCCATGATCACTGCAACCAGAGCCTCACGATCCATCGCATTCCTCCGTTGAACTGGCAGTGCCGGCTGCTCGGCTAAGTCTGTCGCGAATGCCTTCCCATGCCGAGCCTTCTGGTGCTTCTTCGACCAGAATGAGGTCGGCGCCCAGTGAATCTAGTTTTCGCAGATTGCGGTAGAGCGTGTGAGCATAATGCTCTGGAAAACGCTCTGCTGCAATCCACTGTTTATGGAACATTGGTGCTGATTTGAAGGAAAGCACAGCGACATCCTTTCCTTCGCCTTCCAGTGCTTTTATTTCCTCGAAGAGTTCCTTTTCTGGAAGAACTTTCAGCGGAGTTTGTGGTGCATAATGCTGCGGCAGGCTGCCTGGGACCCTGGGCTGCTCTTGGGCCGGCGCACTGATATCTTGTCCTAGTTCTTTGAGGGCAACCATTATGCTTTCGGAATGAATCATTCCGGGTCGAAGAATGCGAGGCTGTTCCGACGATAGGTCAACAATAGTTGACTCGATGCCGATTTCGGAAAGACCTCCGTCGAGCACCATGGCAATTTCATCCCCAAATTCAGTGCGGACATCTTCTGCCGACGTCGGGCTCAGACGACCAAATTTGTTAGCGGATGGCGCAGCTATGCCCGAGCCGAATGCAGACAGCAGAGCTTGCGCAAGCGGGTGACTTGGTACACGTATGGCGATAGTGTCCTGTCCACCCGTAACCTGTTCGGGGACATGCCTGGCCTTTTTCAAAACAAGGGTAAGCGGGCCGGGCCAGAAGAGCTTTGCCAGGACATAAGCAGCTTCAGGCACTGAGCTCGCCCATTTTTCAATATCTTCGCCTTTTTGCAGATGGACGATCACCGGATGTTTCTCCGGTCGTCCCTTCGCTGCATACAGGCGCTTGAGCGCTTCGGGATTCGATGCGTCGGCGCCCAGCCCGTAAACCGTCTCTGTGGGAAATGCGACCAGAAGCCCAGAGCTTAGAGCTTTCGCGGCTTCTTCTACGGACTGTTTTTCTTCAATCATGCTTAGCCGCTGACATGTGTCATTGGGGTGAATCAACAATTCTTGCATTTCGGATAGGCTCCTGTTGGTCTTGCTTCGCTTGATGAAAACAAATGACACATGAGCGGCGATCTCAAGAGACTCGGCCTGATTTGGCAGCTAGAAATCAAGCTCGTATCATGGCTCCGGACTTCATGAAAAGGCTTGGATTAAATGTTCCGGATTCTGGCAGATTTTGCTAGCTGGAAACGCCCTGGATATCGTTTTTCTGCTCTTGTGGGACCGGTAAATTTAATCCACGGGATTTCAAGAACTGATTTGCAAAAAGAGCTCCCTGATCGGGAGAACAAAATGGGTTCGAGATCGCCGGCAACATTTAGCGCGGCTCGTGTGCCTGTGCATTGTGCCGAAACCTGTACAGGCAGCTTAATTTGGGAAATTCTATCTGACATTGCCGCGCGAAGCAGCTAGATTTTCTTCTATTTTTCCACTTTTCCGCAGCTGAAAAGCAGGTGGAATTCCCACTTTTGGGGATCCAGCTGCTTGACTGTGCGAGAGCTCAAAATCTAGGGTGAGTTAACACTGTTTTTCACAAATTCTTGCAAGGAGTAATTCGAACCAAAACCCGCACTGCATTTGCGTTTTGCTTTGGTGATTGAACTCTTTCGAGAGACAGTTGGACATGTCGGTTGCTGCGATGGCAATCCGATGGTTTTTTCGTAACAAGTGGCGGCGCTGATCGTGGGTATGCACCCATGGCGCCTCCGCTAATCTGCTGCTCCTGGAGCGTGGGCATCTCGCCCGCTGCAACCTGCGAGCTAGAAGGAGAACTGCTATGTTTGAACACTTTGGCATCCTGGCCCTTTGCGGCCTGATTCTTGCTGCGCTGGCTGCCGCTGTCATCTCGGCCCTGCGCAAGTACAACGACTCCACACCGCTCAGCCCTGTTCACCACGGCAAGCGGCATTCGCACGACGACGAGCACTTCAGCTGCAAGTTCGACGCTGAGGAAGTTCGTCGCACCGCCAATCAGAAGCGCCCCCGCATCGAGCTTGGCGATCGTGAGTCTGACCCGAAGGTCGCTGCCATCCTGGCTGCGATTTCGCAGGGCGATATCGAGAAGGCGCTTCGGGAACTCTCGGGTGAACTCGAGATCAAGGTCGGCGGCAAGACCGTGAAGCTCGGTGGCCGCAACACCTACACCGACGACCTCAGTCTGGCGCAGCTCTACCTCGAGCAGTTCTACGCCGGGCTCGGACTCAAGGTCGAGCGTCACACTTACAAGGTGCGCGGTCGCACGCTCTCGAACCTCATCATCGAGTTCCGCGGTGCCGTCAACCCGAAGAAGGTGCTCTACCTCGGCGCACACCTCGACTCCACTGCCGGGTGGCCGTGGTCTTCCGAGGCGGCGGCTCCTGGCGCGGATGACGATGCTTCCGGCACCGTCGCGCTGATGGAAATCGCCAAGGTGCTCGTGAAGATGAAGCCGGGTTGCAGCGTGCGGCTCTGCCACTTCACCGGTGAAGAGCAGGGGCTCTACGGCAGCTACGCCTACTCGGACAAGGTGTCGAAGATCGCCGACGAGACGGTCATCGGCATGATCGAGATGGACATGATTGCGTACTGCAATCGTCCGGGCAACCGTGTCGACGTGCATGACGATGTTGACCGCAACGGCTCGCACAGCCTCGTGGTTACGCTGACTCAGGCGGCGGCTCGCTACAATCTCAACCTGAACGTCTTCGACACGCACAACCACGCCGTGCAGGATCGCAGCGACCACGCTGGTTTCCTGGACCACGGCTACAAGGCAGTGCTTGTGTCGGAAGAGTTCAGCGACGAGGGCTTCAACCCGATGTACCACTCGACCGGCGACAAGGTCAGCAACTGCAATCTGCCCTTCATGCTGGACGTCATTCGCATGGTGCTTGCTGCCACCATCGATCTGGCTGAAGTGAAGTAAGCGCAGCAAGCCAGGGAGGCGGAATCGAGGGCAACCTCTTTTCCGCCTCTTTGGCTTTTTCTCATTTTTTCTTGAAGAACCTGAAGGCTTTTTTTGTTTTAAAACGGAACCTGCTCGCTGTGCAAATTCAGCCCCAGTGGATTTGAGCAATGGCAGCTTATCGTTGATTTCGAAGATTGTCCCAGCTGTTTTGCCTGTGTGCTTTGCCGATCTTTGATTAGTCTGTTTGCATTGTGATGAGAGCGGATATTGGTCTTTGATTGCTGGGAATAGCTACAAGGTGGGAGCAACACCTGGTCAGAGGCAGTACCGATGTCGACATACTGTTATTTGGTTTTAGCAGCAATTCTGGCTCTGGCAGTCTCAACGGAAGACGCCCAAGCGCAGAACAATGAGGGCACCGAGAAACAAGAGGCACGCGACAAGACAAATTTCATTAACGATCTCGATTCTAAGGCAAGTCCACGCGTAGATAAGAATCCAGTTTCGCCGAAGGCGCCCATCCGCAGCAGCACCTTTAAACCTGTGCCATTTACGCCGATTGAGCCAATTCAGGGTTTCAACAATTCTCTCCTCAAAAACAGTGATCAATTTTTTGGATCACAAAATGGGGGCAATCAGCAAAACAGCGGCAATCAGCAAAGCTGGGGTAATCAGCAAAACAACAACCGTGGATGGACTAGACCGGATTGGATGAATGCCGACGGTACAGGACGCCGTCCGGATGGAACTGAGATCAGTTTGGATTCCAATGGCAACAAGGTCTACAAATTGCCTAACGGTGGAACATGGTCTCAGCGCGCAGATGGCAGCAGAGTGTCGACCTCCCCTGATGGTTCAACGACCGTCACAAAAGCCGATGGCTCGAAGGAGTTCACTACGGCCTCTGGACAACGTTCGGTCTTGAACGCGGATGGAACAGGAACAAAGCCTGACGGGACCACGATAACTAAAGACTATGATGGCTCATTGATAAGCAAGTATGCAAATGGCACATCATGGCAACGAAAAGCTGACGGCACTGAAATCTATACCAATCAGCAAGGTGAAAAGCGAATCAAAAAACCTAATGGACAAAAAGTGCTTGTTAAGCCCGACGGAACGGAAAGTCCCATGAATTAGGTATTGAGGTCTGAGCTTTCTGCTTCTTTTGATTCTTACTATATAGCATAATCGAAATCGCACCTCCGCGTCACGGGCGCCCTGTAGGCTGCAGCGCCCGTTTTCGCTCAGGTCAGAGAGGCTTCTTTTCAAAGCGCTGTTTAGCTTTTTTGCTCAGGCTGTGAATCGCCAGCCATCTGAGAAACTGACGCGACTGCACCAGACATCCCCTTGTTCATTTCTTAGCGTTCTTTCGTCCTGTTGATGTTTTCTTGGCGATGCTGGAGCGTCGGATGCCGGATTTCGTCGAGCTTGAAGCGGACTTCTTTGCGGAACCATTGGAACGCTTGTTGCCGGACTTCGTCGAGCTTGAAGCGGACTTCTTTGCAGAACCGTTGGAACGCGTGGTGCTGGATTTCGAAACTGCCGACGAGTTCTTGGACGAACTCCTGCCATTGCCTGAGGAGCTGCTTTTCGTGCTTGAGCTCTTCTTGGCTGGGCGCGCTGCGGGACTTGCTGCAGGCTTTTGCGATCCCGCGCTTGCTTTGGAGGCGCTGCTCGATTTTTTCGCGTTGGATTTAGTGCTTGTAGCAGTTTTCTTTGTGCTCGATGGTTTCGCTGAGCTGGATGATTTCGAACTGCCCGCTTTTGCTTCATTCCGCTTGCGAGTTGCAGCAGCTTTGCGTGCCGAGTCCGAGCGAGAAGCCTTTTTTGCAGAAGCCGGTTTTTTCGTACCGCCGCCACCGTCTTTATCTCCGCCACCGCTTTGTTTGTTCACGGTTGCCCATGCTCGTCTTTCTGCTTCGTTTTCGCTCACGCCTTTGTCTTCGTAGCTTTCCTCAATGTGTTCTGCCTTTCGCTTTTGCTTATCGCTATATTTATCCTTGCTTCCTCTCGGCATAATTTGAGACCTCGCGTTGCGTTGTATCGTCTGCGGTTATTCATTTCTAAAACCTCAGCGTTGCGACTGGTCTGATTCGAAATTGTTCCGTGAAATTGTAGACCGCTGTTTTAACTTTGCAGACATGCATTTGAGAATTTGTGCCGTGACCTTGACTAATTAATACGCAAATTGGTACTGCTGGCGGTGCTTGCCTTTTCTCAAGCTGGGATTCGATAGAATGGAAGCGGAGGAAAGGCAAACTGCATTCTGTTCATACTTTTGCTTTTTCGAACAGATTTGCCGATTTGCTCGCCTAATTCCTCATAATTTGACGCTTAACCCTCTCGATAAAGTGGCATGTTTCGGTCAGGCGGTGCGCCTGGCCGAAGGAAGTTTGTTTGGAAGCGCCACTGGAAAAGAAGCTGAATTATATGGACGCCACATCGTCTCTGGCGATCTGGTGGAAGGCGCTTTTCCTGACTCCTTTCTGGGGGATATTTGTAATTCCGCTTATAGGCTGGTTGTCTCTAATATTTGTCAATGATAAGTCATTTGACTTTAATAAGAGCCCTTTGTGGTGCCTGAGTCTGCTTTTAACTTTTTCTGCCTGCTTTTTCTACTACGTTCATGACCTGCGTAAACGAGTCATCAGAGTAAATAACGAATACATTGAATACGGCTTGCGGCGTTTTCGTCTGGACAAGCTGCTTGCAGTTGGGGTGAGCTATAGGCTGGAAGAGCTAATGCCGAACCGAATTGTTTTTTCTTTCCGAGATGGTAAAAACCTTCAACTCGACGTCTGTCGCTTGAAAAATGAGCAATTTGAGTCAATGTTGCGCTTTGTGGAAACTCGCTTTCCTCAGGTTCAAATCGAGCCAATTCTGCTCACATTAATGCGTTGCAAGCGCGTTGCAGGCAAAGCGATTTCAGATGCTGCTGATTCCGCGGAAATCAGCTATCAAGGAAGATATCTCTTCAAAGAAATGTCCGAAGTTTTCATCAGGACCTGGGATGAGTGGGCAAGGTTTGGTCCTGTTCTGGTAACAATCGTTGCGATGCCTTGCTGGTTGCTCTACATCAGCAGTCTGTTTCTAATCCCAAGCGCCGTCATCCAGACTTCAGTAGATCCTTCAAAATTGGATTTCACTATTTTGATGTTGAAAATTTACTCTGATTTTATGGGCTTAATTGGACACGCAATTCAGCGCGGAGGCGAGCTAATTCCTGGCCTGGCCGGTCATCCTATGACTATCTTTTCGCTCTTTGTTCTCACCGGCTGGATAATAAGAGAACAACTGAAGCATCTGATTTTGCCGAATGTAATTTATATTGACCGTAGCAGCATAAAGCTCATATTCAGACTGCGTTCTAGTTCAATTACTTTGCAAGAAATCGCCTGCAAGGACATAATCAAAATAGCTCTGCTCAAGCCTGGTGAAATGTCGGATCCGTCACGCTGGTCTATCCGGCTGGAGTGTGCTGAAAATAAATTCGTTGATCTAAAGCTTGCCGCTTTCAGTGCCGATGAGCGCAAGCGTTTCACGCAAGCATTACAGCGCCTCGCGCCTCAGATTCCGGTTGATCCGGAATTGATGGAGACATTGATTCCGCGTCAGGAGCGAAGTTATACAGAACTCTGGTTGCAGTCCTTGAGTACGGCGCCCGAGCGAAAGAGTCTTGATCCATTGCAGCCGGGACAGCTTGTTTACACAAACTATCAAGTTCTGCGTTGCCTTGGAGTCGGCGGACAGGGAACGGCTTATTTGTGCAAAGATCTGGCTCTTGTGCAATCGCATCTCAGCGAAGTAGTTGTTTTGAAGGAATCAATTTTTCCTGTATATGCCGACAGTCTTGTACGCATGCAGGCACTGGAACGCTTCGAGAAAGAGGCAAACCTTTTGCGGCGACTGCAGCATGCAGGAATTGTGTCACTTCGAGATTATTTCATTGAGGACCATCGCGGCTATCTTGTAATGGAGCATGTGGAAGGTAAAACACTGAAGCAACTGGTTGAGGAGGAAGGCGCGCTCAGTGAAATGAAAGTGCGTGAGCTGGCAATGCAAATGTGCGAAATTCTTTCCTATCTTCATGACAATGGCGTAGTGCATCGAGACTTCACGCCAGACAATTTGATCATGAATAAAGCAGGACAGTTAAAACTGATTGATTTCAACGTCGCTCAAAGCGTTGAGTCAGGCAGCACTGGCACCATTGTAGGAAAGCAAAGTTATATTCCACCAGAACAATTTCGCGGCAAAGCCTGCGCGCAGAGCGATATTTACGCCATGGGTGCAACATTGCATTTCTTGTTAACAGGTGAAGAACCTGAGCCGATTTCGCAGAGTTCGCCTCTGGAAAAAGGCGCGCTTTGCTCTGAGTCGCTCGATAAAATTGTGCGAGAGTGCACGGCTCTGCAATTGCAAAAGCGAATGCCTGGTGCTGAGGTCTTGAAGCAAAGGCTTGCGGCTCGCTCGTCTCTATCAGGCTCACAGACTTATTCCATGGAGAGTTCTCCCACAGATGTGGACGGCATTACCTTGAATCTAAAGGAAGAAGAAGTCCTCGAACTGGAGAACAAATGATGGCGGAAATTGTCGTAAAAGCAAAATATGAGGACGTTCCGCAAAAAACACTTCACACGATGCTGCGTCTTACTTTCCCGATTTGGGGCGTAGTTTTTCCACTGCTTGCTGCTCTGGCTATCGGTGGATGGGGTGTATTCATCTACATGTTTTTCATTAGCAAAGCTATCACGCAGCTTCCGGAACTCGGTGCACTTATTATCGGCCTCGGTTTGAGCATGAGCTTCTTTGCTATTCCAGCTTCGGCAATGTATGTCATGCGCGCGCTCAACAAGAATTTTCTTGTGCTGGAAAAAAACGGCATCATTTTTCCGATTGAAAGCTACAACTTGTTCAACCAGTCGCGTTTTTTGCCCTGGTCGAAGATTTCTAAGATAAGTGTAGTCGCCGACGAGATTCAGGGCGACTGGCGCTCTCGTACTCTGTTTTTCATCAGCAAAAGTGGAAAGATGATAAAGCTGCCGCTGCATTACTACAATAGTGATGAGGTTGAGCAATTTCTCGTAGCCTTGGAGACATGGGGCTCGGGCATTGAGATGGAATCGAGCGTGTCCGAATTGCACTCTCTCTTGCGAGCTGAACAAAATAAATCACTTGGGCACAGCTATACCGATATGTGGGAGGATGAATTGCGCCGTCGCTTTAACCCGACAGCATTCATGCCACTTGACCCTGGTATTGTTTTGCACGATGGCAAGCTGAAAATTATCAGGCAGCTGGCTACCGGTGGATTGTCGGCAATCTACCTGGTCCAAATGGAAGATCAAAAGCTGGCTGTCTTAAAGGAAGCAGTTTTGCCGGAAGATGCGGCAGAAAAGGTGCGAGCCAAGGCATTTGAGTTGTTTGAACGTGAAGCCGAACTGCTTTCTAAAATTGATCATCCTAACATAGTGAAAGTTCTCGATCATTTTGTCGAAGGCGGGCGCAATTACATGCTCATGGAATATGTGCCCGGACAAGATTTGAGGCAGGTAGTAAAACAAAATGGCGCTCAGCGTGAAACAGTTGTTGTTGACTGGGGTATTCAAATTGCCAACATTATTAAATATCTGCACGAACTCGATCCACCGATCATTCATCGTGATTTGACGCCCGACAATCTCGTTTTGCGAGATGACGGAAACATTACTCTAATTGATTTTGGTGCGGCAAACGAGTTTATCAGCAAAGGAACGGGGACGTTTGTCGGCAAGCAGTCGTTTATTTCTCCCGAGCAGTTTAGAGGCAAAGCCGTTCCGCAAAGCGATATCTACGCGTTCGGATGCACACTGTTTTATCTTCTTACAGCTAAAGAGCCCGAGGCTCTTGAATGCTCTTCGCCACGTTCGATTGATGAGCGTATCTCATCGGAGCTGGACGAACTTGTACAATCTTGCACGCAATTGGAAGCCGCGGACCGTTTTCAATCAGCTGCCCAACTTTTGCCAGTCTTGCGAAAAATAGCTGCAACTCTACTGGGAGTTGTTTAGCAATTTGATAACGATTGCACTGCAGGCGGTGCGAAGCTTTTAGCTCTTTAAAAATGGAGGACCCCGCCTGGCGGGGTCCTTTAGGTTCCGGGCTGGGCCCGGTTGCCTACTGCCCTTGGTGCGTTGCTTAGTGCTTCTCACCTTGGGTTTCTCGTTGATATTATTATAGATCCCTGTCCCGTTTTTGGCAAAGCCCACAAGGCTGAGCTAGCTAATTCTAACGGATGATAACTGGACGCTCAGTTTCGACTTTCCCATTCAATCTCGCAACCCCTTAGCAGTCGGACTTAGGTGCGCGCCGCATTAGCGCGGGCGTGCTGAGCCTAGCAAGAATAAATTACTTAGATCGTTTTCGCAATTTCTTTTGGCTCTTTTCCTTTCTTGCCATTTTTGCAATTGCATAGGCAAATCCGAGCAGAAGAACTGCTAAAAATGCAAGTGGAAAGTATTTTTTCCTGTTATCGCTGCAGCGCATGAAGTCAGCAAATGCGACGGCAGGAGGAAGCTCCGTCGCATATAGCTTTAGCAGAGTTGAGGCATCCCTTTTTGAAATTTGCTTTTCGCGGTCTGCAAAGGCCGCGGAATAATACATCACATCATTTGGATCGGCGCTGTGCCAACCAATCCCCAGCGCATGTCCGATTTCGTGGCGGCAGGTGCTCAAAATATTATTTTCGGTAAGTGGAAAGGAATCTCTGCTTGAGCATAATATTTTGACTTTGGCATGTGCCATCGCACCGCCGCTGCTTAAAATGTCGCAATGCCCATCTTCAGACCCTGAGCCGAGCAAATCCGGATTATCAGTCCAGGCACAATCTATATCGCTTTCCTCTTCCGAGTCGACAAAATGAAAGGTGATTTGCTTGTGACTCGCCTCTGACCAATCCGAAAATGCTCCTCTCAGAAGTGTGTCGTAGCTGCTCGAGTATGAATCAACGTTTTTTGCATTCGGATCTATATAAACTTTCAAAGGCATGTGCCATCTCGTCCAAATTGCCTTCGTTACGAACTGCCCTTCGGCATTGACGAAATAGTCCGTTTCGCTCGCTCCGTGGGAATTCTTTTGCCGGTTTCGCTCTTTTTCGAGTAGCTCAATGATCGCTTGTGCTGCTTGCTTTTTTTCGCTCGAATCGGTATAGCCCAAATAGTGCTTGTAGGTTTCAATTGCAGCGTCAATTTTACCTGTTGCTTGATATAAGCTTGCCAGCGCTCCAAAACTTGTTGCCGGTGGATCAGGGCATTCTGTGGCTTGCTTCAACTGTTCGAGTGCCTCAGCGTTTTTGCCCTGCCGAGCAAGCATCACTCCCAGGTTTGCATGGGCGGCCGCGAAATTAGGAGAGTAGGTCAGTGCCATCTTTAGCTGAGCAATGGCTTTATCAGTAAATCCGCCTTTATAGGAAGCGTTTGCAGAATTGATCAGGTTGGCTGCCTCATAAACATTTTTTGTCACCATCTTACCGTTTACTTTATAAAATTCGGCAGAACTGGCTGTCGAGACGCCGTAAAACGAGCATCCAAAAAGAGTGCTCAGAACCAGTATGAATTGTTTAGTGAAGTATTTCGGCAATGCCTTCCTGCCAGTCTTGCTTTTAGAATTTTGCCACAATTCCCCGGCGATTCAACAGACAGAATCGTCCAGCTGCGGCTCGCCGCCTTCCAGGTTTGGATCCTGGCCGGAGCAGAAGCCGGCAGGCTGCCGGCGCTCCCGGGGGCGCATCTGCTGTAATTTCGCGGATCCGAATAGAGGGAGTGCTAGTGCGCATCTTATGTGTAGGGGCGAGGCCATGCCTCGCCGACAACTTATGGAGCCTTATAAGGCAGATCGTTTGTCTGCATGTTGTCCGAGCGCCTCTGGTTGAAGTACTCAATCATTGTTGATTTGCCCAGATTCGAGATTGCACCGTGATTGACGACCGGCTCTTTAAGAGGCTGCACTGGGGCTGGAACAATCGGCTTGTCGTGCGGGGTAAGCCTTGGACCAGGCTTCCAATACTCGCGTGCACGATCGTATAACCAGCTTCCGGCAATTTCGGAACCTTCGCCTGCCAGATGATCAAATACGGTACTGGTTGCAGCTCCGGCTGCCAGGCTCAAGCCTATTCGCGCCGGCGCCCACGGTACAAATGAGACTACTTTGCTCGTTAAAGTTCGACCCAACTCAAAGCTGGCCCAGTCACCAGCTACGTGAGTTAGCTTGCCCATGCCGGCTGAAGTCCCTTGCTTAAATGCTCCCGGCAGATTGTTGATGTACGCATAGGCGCCCAATGCTGCCACGCTCGTTCCTACTCGCAAGGTAGCTCCACCAAGTTTTGTTTCGCTCGCTGCAAGCACGCTTTCTGCTCCTGGCACTCCCCATTTGCTCATGTAGGATAATCCGCCGCGCACCGCCCATGGTGCTGATGCGCTCAGCCCCCATCCTAAGGCTTTTGTGGATAGAGCCGCCTTACTCGGTTCTATGGCGTCGCTCCACTTAAGGTCTTTGAGCCCGCCTGTGACTTTGTCCCACATGAAATTTACGGGAGGGATCGGATTCATCGAAGAGAACATTAGCTCTGCCGTCGGTCGCTTGCCCTGACCTGGAAGATCCGTCAGGTCAGCCCACTTGCCCCATTGATTATCAACACTGACGAGACCTGTTTGCGGATCATAATCAGTTATCGTTACAACGTGCGGTCCATAACCTTTGCCATCACCAAATGGCGGTTTTGCGGCATCCACTTCGACCAGAACTGGAAATGCGTTCTGCTCTTTATATTTGCTCAATCGCTCTTTGAACCCACTGAGGGTCACAACTTCGCTAACGCCCTCGGTTTCTCTGCTTAAGAACCATCGTTTAATGCCAAAATTCTCCGGCGGCTTTCCTGAGAGTTGAGCGCATATTTCAGAGATTCTAAAAATATCAAGCCATGGTTGCCCAGCGTCAATTGTGTTGAACTTCACACGCTGGGGCGGATCCACAGATACATCGAGCAGGCACTCCCCTTCTTTTGTCTGTGCGTATTGAATGTTTCCTTTGCCGACAGTCTTGCCACCGGGCATGGTGTCCTGTCTGTTCCAGTATGCATTAATGGCCGCAAGCTGGAACAGCTGGCTAGCGTAATTCCTCGCACCATCAGGGGGAGGATCATGCTTAGCTTCATCGTCGGGATCCAAATTCATCGGCTTGACTATGGTGCCGTCTGCTGTGACAAACTTGCCGCCGACAGCTATGTCTGCAATCACCCTGGAGGGAATCGAAGGTTCCTGGGCATAAAGCCGGCACTGCATCGCTGTTACGTTGCACGTGTTATGTCCGCCCTGATCAATATTTGTGTTATCGGCTGCGTTCGACATCATTGATCGTGCCAGCACGCTTTTATTGCCGTGTTCCAAATTGTTGTTTGGATCAAGCACGCGCCCAATCTGCAGCAGAGTTCCTAATACCTCTGACTCGGGCATATTCCGCGCGGCTGCTCTCTTTTCAAACGCTTCCATTTTTTGCGCGAATTCTTCTCTTTTTTTAGCATCTGGAATCGCGTTTTCTGCATTTTTAAGCAGTGTTTCCTTAATTGCTTGATGAAGCGCTGCTGTCTCTGCAGGACGTTTCGATTTCACTTCGGAAAGCAAATTACCCAGCTTTTCGGGATTAAGCAGAGCTTTTCTGCCGCTGTCACTGACCTTGTCACCGAGCTTTTCTGTGAGGAATGCAGATATTTCCGCAGCCTTTTTTTCTCGTTCTTGCGTCCCTGTTGTTACAGCGAGTTCCATACGCATCCGGTCGAGTTGCTTGCGCTCATCATTTTTCATCTGCGCAATTACTTGATCGCGTGCAGCTCCATCTATTACTTCGGGCTTTGCCTGATTCTCATTCTTTTGTTTGGCCAGTTCCATTGCCTGACGGTTGAGCTGTTCATTTAGCGGCAGAGGTGGCAGCCAGTCAACCGGCTTAAGCTCTGGCTTCAGTTTAAGCAGGTCCGGCAGAGCGTAATTTTGCAAAGGCGAAGAATTTGTACGGTCGTTTTTTTGCTCGGCATTGTCGACACCGTTTTTCGCGGCTGCCTCAGCGTTATTACTCGTCCGCATTGCTGCGGCTCCCAAGCTATCAGACATTACCCCACCCACTGTGCAATTCCTGACATCGATACTAGGTCATTATTAACGATTGCAACTGCATAATTGTGCAGTTTAGCTCCTATTAAGTACGTGATTCCCCCAGTAAAGCGCCCTTCAGTGCTCGATTTCAGGCGTTTCTTGTCATATTGGCTATCGTGCGCTCATCTATTCGTGACAGCTGGCTAAACTGAGAATTTGTTCAAGTGTTCCGCTCAGCTTCTGCATCTATAAAGAAGATGGCAAAATATGAAAAACCAGGAGCCCCCGATGCAATATGTTTTTGCAATTCTATTGATAGCTCTCACACTTTTCGGCAGTGTGAACCCAGCTACTTGCGCTCCAAAAGAAAAGGAGAAGTGGGAGCTTCTGGTGGTGCAGGGAAATGAATATCGCGCACGTGATAGACAGTCCGACGCGATAAGACTGTATGAGCGCGCCTTGAAATTGCTTGAGAAAGAAGGTGTGAGTGACTTAAGAAAGGCAATCGTTCTGCACAATATAGCGGAATGTTATCGGGTAGAAACCAAATGGCACCCAGCTCAAATGGCGGACATTGAGAGCCATGGCATTTACAAACGAGAAATCCAAAAGCACGTTCTTGGCTATGAGTATGCAGAAAAGAAAGCCCTGGTGGTGGAGGGTGGTTCGCTCAAACCAGCCTGCTATCTCTGCCACGAAAATTACAAAGTGGTGCCGATTCTTTACGGCAAAGACACTGGCTATCAAGGCGAGCCACCGCCTGAGTCGGACTGGGCCTTTACACATAAACCTGGCGGTCCCAATTATTTAGATCAGCGCTGGTACTGTCGAGAATGTCACCAGGAATTTTGATCTTGCTTGATTTTCGCTAATAAAGCTTGTTCATAGTGGGACAAACCGCAGCTGTTAGAGTTCACAGGTATATATGCGCATATATACTGATATTGGGTATCAGGGAAAAAAGCTTGTGTTCGTCTATATGGATAAGCATCCGTTTCGGGTGCTGATCTTGTCGGCGTCTTTTTCCGGATCCACCCGGTATAGAGGAACATAAGTAATGACAGTAAATCCAGCTTTTGAGCTGTCTGAAAAGAGTGATACCAGAGCTCTTCGAGCAGGCTCTGATAAGAGTGAAAATCAAGCAATTGATGCCGGGCAGCTTTGGCTGGCATCCAGCAAAGACAAGAGTGTCGCAGCTAAGATGGAATCGCATCAGATGGGCGCGCATATTCCGAGCTTGCCTGATCTGGACTTGCACTCAAAACTGGATAACGATCCGGATCACACGTCAAAACATACTGTTGCTGAAGACTTGATTGATGATCTCCATACACTAATAAACAATGAGAAAATAAAAGTCACTGTTCGAAATCAACAAAGCTCTGATCTGTTGACCAACACGGGCACTGACATGCCGGTCATCAACTGCGATGGAATTGAGCCTGGTCAGATTGGCGTGCTTATGACCAAACATGCTGATGGTCATACCTATTACACGCCCTTCGTTGCTGCGGCGCCTGATGTGTTGCGCTCGAGAACTGAGCATGAACCTCTTTCTATAAATGAGGCTGCGGCAAAAGAATTACACATCGATGAAATGCTCAAAAAAGGTTTGAAACCAAAAGTCGATGTGATTGCTGTGCCGTGGGAAGGACTTAACGGGCACGTTTTTCCCAAAACCAAAGATGAATTGAATGAGGCTGTTCTTGAGCGCTTGCATGGAATGGCTGAAGATATTAGAGATAAGCAGGCTGCTGAAAGAGAAGCGGCGGATGCCAATTTGCCTGACCCGCCGAAGCCGGACCCTGAATTTGGCTATAGAAGAACTGACCGCACTCCGGAGCAACTCAGACAAATTCAAGATGGATTCAGGCAGCTTGCCCGAGATAGCATGAAGGCTGCTGAACCGGCGGGAATTGAAGATCGCATGAAGGAGTTTGGCAAGCAAGCTCAAAAAGATATCGACAAATACAAGTCGGAAATCAACAATACTTCGTTTGATTTGCAGCGCCTGGAAAAACAACAAGAACGTTTGAGCAAGCAAGCTGAGCAAATCATAGATAAAGAGAGTCCAAAGGCTAAAGCACTTTCTACAAGAATTCAAAGTGCTGAGGACAGTGCGAAAACGACATCAGCTAAGCTTCAAACAGCACAGTACAATCTCTCCTACGCACAAAACGAATTGAAACTTTCCAAAGATAAGGGAGCATTCACGAGGCACATGCAGGCTCGTGCGAGCGCTGCTGCAATGATGTCGATGAACCCTGATATGGAAGGATCTCTCACTGGCCATCGTGTAGTCGTAAATTCTGGACACTATAAGGAAGACCCGAAATTTCCTGGATTTGAAAAGGATGATACGGCAGAATGGAAAATGAATCTCGAGTCAGAGGACGTTGCCGGCGCTATGATAAAGATGGCTGGCGGCGCGGTGAAGCTTGTTAATCAGGCCGATTTAAAAGACAAGTCTATGACCGGGCTTGCTAATGCCATTAAAGCAGCAAAACCGGAAGCGGCAATTGGAATTCACCATGATGATGGTGAGAATCCAGATGATCCACTGATGAAGGGAACGCTCACTCTGCAATGCGCGAAAACCACAGGCGAGTGGAGTCTTGATTTTGCAAAAGCCGTGCATATGGCCAAATTGAATTATGTTGGCTTGGATGATCGCCACAATTCCAAGGGAGTATCTGTTGGAATTAGAGAACAATGTGGACGTGGAGTGCAGGGGCGCAATGTAGATGCTCCGTTCATACTGGATGAGCAAGCATCCACACACAAAGATATGTGGCCACTTGCTCGCGATCCAAAAGTGAACGCAGAGATTCAATTCTCGCATGTCGTGTCATTTTACGAGTTCCTGAACAAGAAACCCCGCTACAAAATAAGCGAGGAAACTGGAAAAGAATGGAAGGATAAAATCTGGAGCAAAAAAGACATGGATGATGTCTTCAGCAAACATCCAAAAGTTGGCGCATGGTAGGGGTTGCCTGAATTACGCGAACCAGGCATGCCGTGAGGAAAAGCACAATCAGGAGTTGACTTTGAGGAAAGCTGTCTTTGTAGCGCTAATCATTGTGCTATGCACGACTACCGGTATAGCAGTTGTTCTCGGCCAAAAGGAAAGGGAAACATTAATCCCGAAATTTTCGGTTGACTACATGGATAAAACGGTTTCGCCTGGCAGCAATTTCTACCGCTTTGCAGTTGGCAACTGGTTGAAAAATAACCCAGTTCCAGCCGACAAGTCTCGTTTGGCCGGGTTCCTTGAATTGGATGACCGCAATAATTACCTGGTCTATGGCATCCTCAAGGATGCAAGTTCAGCAGTAGACAATCCAGATAGCTCTCCAAGACAAGAAGTCGGAGATCTTTTTGCTTCTGCCATGGACACCAACACGCTTGAGAAGCTTCGATTCAAGCCCATCGAAAAAGATATTGACCGCATTAACCACATTGACTCGCTTGATGATCTTTTTGTGGTGCTGGCTGAGTTTCACAATAATGGTATTTCGGCGGTTTTTTCACCATCCGTCGACCAGGATTATAAAAATAGCGCAGTTAATTCATTTCAGCTAAACCAGGGTGGGCTGTCACTTCCGGATAGGAGTTACTATCTGGACAAGGACTTTTTTACTCAACGTGAGGCATTTGCTTCTCACGTTCAAAAAATGTTTATTTTACTCGGCGAGAGTTCTGATGAAGCAAAGGGCCATGCTGCAAGTGTAATTGCGATAGAGTCTGACTTAGCCAAAGCCAGTAGTTCTCCAGTCGAATTGCGTGATGTAAACAAGAACTATAACAAGGTTTCGACGGATGACTTGATCAAGGCGAATCCAGTTATTCCATGGAGACGCTATCTGAACGATCGCGAGCTATCAACCTTGCCCTACTCGATTGTCGGCCAGCCAGAGTTTTTCCGGGCTCTGAATAAATTGCTTACGCAACATTCACTTGCTGATTGGAAGTCATACATGCGTTGGCACCTGTTGAACGATGAAGCTCCCTATCTGCATAAGGATGTAGAAGAGGAGCATTTCAATTTTTATGGCAAGGTCTTGAGCGGGCAGGAAAAGCCGGCCCCGCGTTGGGTGCGTGCCGTAGAGGTAGTGAAAGCAAACTTGGGAGAAGCAATCGGGCAACTATATGTCGAAAAATATTTTACAGACGATGCGAAAACTCGAATTCATGAACTAATCAACAATCTGCGGCTTGTCTTTCGCGACCGTCTGAAAAACCTGAGTTGGATGAGCGAGGCAACCCGCGCAAAAGCGCTGGCAAAGTTAGACAGTATGCAGCAAAAAATAGGTTGTCCAGATAAATTCCGAAATTACTCGTCTATCCAGATCCGTCGTGATGATTATCTTGCTAATGTACGTCGCTGCAATGCCTTCGAGATTCACAGAAAAATTTGTCAAGTTGGAAAACCTGTTGATAGGAGCGAATGGGCGATGATGCCCACGACGGCTGATTGCTACAACAACCCCAGGATGAACGAAATCGTTTTTCCTGCTGGGCAGCTCCAGCCACCATTTTTTGACATTTCTATGGACGACGCGGTTAATTATGGCGGCATCGGTGTCATGATTGGACATGAGATCACGCACGGTTTCGATGACCAGGGACGGCACTACGATGCAGCCGGCAATCTTAGCGAATGGTGGACAGACAAGGACGCTCAGGAATTTGAGAAACGGGCCCAGAGGGTGATCTCTCAATATGACAGTTTCGAAGCTCTGCCAGGACTGCATGTAAATGGCAAGTTGACCTTGGGCGAAAATATTGGCGACCTGGGAGGAGTAAAAATTGCGTACTATGCGCTTGAACGCGCGCTCGAAAAGGATCCTTCCAAGCGAAAGATAATAGATGGTTTTACACCCGAGCAGCGTTTCTTTATTTCATGGGCTCAGGTGGAACGTATGAACACACGAGACGCCGAGTTGAAAAGGCTACTTACGGTCAACCCACACGCCCCTGGAGAATTCCGAGCGATAGGACCTCTGGTTAACTTCGACAAATTCTTCGAAGCATTCGGGATTAAAAATTCTGATCCAATGTGGCGCAAACCTGAACAGCGCACCGAGATATGGTAGATAACTCATCAGGTGAGGCCTGGAAAGCCCTAAATGAAGTTTGCTACCGGAACTAAAATCAACGACCGATACACGATCCTTTCCAAAATTGGTGAGGGTGGGTTTGCTAGCGTTTATCGAGCACACGACGACGCTCTTAATCGTGATGTTGCCCTCAAAGTTCTCAACATTTCCTCTGATCCGGAAAACGGTGCGCGTTTTCTTCGAGAGGCAAAATTTCTTGCAGGGCTTACCCACAAAAACATAGTATCCGTGTTTGCCTTCGAATTGATTTCAGACAGTATACCTATCATTGTGATGGAGTACCTCATCGGCAGAAGTTTGCAAAGCGTTTTGATTGAGCGTGAGAAGATTGATTCTTCACAGCTTATAGAGATACTAAGGCAGGCATGCGAAGGCTTATCTTATTTGCATGCTGCTGGCATTGTTCATCGTGATCTCAGCACTGCGAACATTCTCTTGCTTGAAAATGAGGGCGATTACTCAGTCAAATTACTTGATTTTGGTTTGTCAAAATCATTTGTTAACAGCGATGGCTCAACTGATGCGCTTACCAGAACCGGGCTTATACTGGGAAATCCTCCGTATATGAGCCCGGAAGCGGCCTCAGGTAATGCTGTAGATATCCGCTCAGATCTTTACTCACTCGGTTGCATTATTTACGAATGCCTGAGCGGCAGGCGCATGTTTGATTGCGATACTTCAGTCGGCATTATATACAAGCAAATTCACGACTATCCGCCCGCTCCAGTGCCGGATTCGAAAATTGAAGCTGACGTGCTCTTGTCTAATATTGCACTTCGTTGTCTTCAGAAAGAAGCGGAAAAGCGCTTTCAATCATGCGAAGAAATCCTGCGCTGTCTCGACGCGGGAGCTGCCGCGGTATCGAATATGATGCCTGGTCTTCATGGGTGGGATGGCGAAAAGAGCCAGGGCAAAAATAACATCGCCTCACAACTCAAGAGTGCCCGGGTTCTTATTAGCTGCATTGCAGTTATTTTAATTGTTATCGCTTCAGCCCTGGTCTATAAGTCGCGCCTTAGCTCATCCTCACAGTCTGACAACGCGATGTCTGTTGGCAAGAAAGTGCCAGTTGAAGAAAATGTTCGAATCGCTCGATTGCTTGCTATATGCAAAAACAACCCTGAGGATTTATCTAGCCTGTCTGACTTAGGCACGCTATATTATGCGCAAAACAAATCTTCTGAACTAGAATCTCTCTTGCGTGACTTCATTAACAGAGAAGAGCGAGCTGCGAAAAAATCTCCACTCCTGGCTAAACACTATCTTTTTCTTGCGTCAGCCTACCAGCGGCAGAACAAATTTGGTCCTGCCAAAGCAATGGCGCTTAAATCCCTCAGGCTTATGGAATCGTACGTTGCCAGCGATTCGCCTGAACTCATATCCATCGTAATTAAAATTGGTCAGTTATCTGAGGTTTTGGGACAGTACGATGAAGCCGCCAGGTTTTATAAGCGCGCTCTATTAATTTGTCAAAAAGACTCAGGGCTGGAGAGTCCTGCGCTGGTACCCATCCTGACAGACCTTGGGCAAGCTTACTTCGAAAGCGGAAATATTAGAGAAGCAGAGCCAATTTTTCTTCGAGCTTTAAAGATTGCAGATAAATCCATGGCGAAGGATGAACCCGCAAAAGACTGGATTCTTGCCGGACTGATGTCGATTCGTATTAGCCAAAAGAGGTACAAGGATGCTGAAACACTGGCCAAGCAATTATTGGATAGGCGAGAAAAACGGGCTTCGAGCACGCATGCTGGTTCCGAGTACCACTATCCGCTTGAAGGTTATGTTGTTGTCAGCCTCGCTGCCCTTGCCCATGTTTACACTTTGGAAGGAAGAGATAGTGACGCCACACCATTATTGGAGCGCGCGGTCGCACTCCATGAAAAAGCTTTCGCAGAATCTGTTGACCAGACAGGTGAGTTGGATGTGCTTAATCAACTGGCGCTCAACTACAGAAAACTAGGCCGTAAGGAAGAGGCAAGCAAACTGGAGAGCTATTCAGAGAAAATCAAATCTAAATTGAACCAAAACAATGCGCGCTAAATCATTTGAGTGAGAGGTGGATTTAGATACGCTCCTAAAAATTGAACGCTGAACCTCACGGTCCAGCGTTCAAAATATCTTCGCGCTAGCACTTATTAGCGTCTTGATCCCGCGAGTGGACCTTCAAACACTTCGCTTTCCGATTTCGGATGTCCATCGAGAATATCGCTGTACTCTCCATTGATATGAGCTCCGGCGGAGCGGAACGGACCTGAGCGCAGCAAGAAATCGTGTGGGAAGTTCAGTTGTGGTTTGGATACTTTATCCAGCCTTTCCACTTGCGATGGTGTCAGTTTTACATCGATTGCCGCAACATTGTCCTCAAGTTGCTGCATCGTTCGTGCGCCAATAATTGTCGAAGTGACACCTGGCTTGTTTTGCACCCAGGCAAGCGCTACTCGCGCCGGGCTGCTTCCTACTTCTTTTGAAATTGCGATCAGTTCGTCAATTACCTGGTATGCTTTCTCATTCAGGTGTTCTTTCACCCAATCACCTCTGTTCGGCTCATGCTTACCGTGATTCTCGCGAGTGAATTTGCCGCTCAGCACACCGTACTTCAGTGGTGACCACGGTGTAACACCGAGGCCCATTTCTTGCGCCATTGGAATAAGCTCACCTTCAACAGTGCGCTCGAGCAATGAATACTCAATCTGCAATGCAATAAGTGGAGCCCAACCGCGGAACTTCGCAATCATTTGAGCTTGCGTTGTTTTCCATGCGGGAGTATCTGAGAAGCCGATGTAGCGCACTTTTCCATCACGTACGAGATCGTGAAGTGCACTCATTGTTTCTTCAATTGGAGTGAATGGATCCCAGCAGTGCATCCAGTAAAGATCGATGTAGTCTGTCTGCAGGCGACGAAGTGAACGCTCGCAGGCTGCGTAAATGCTCTTGCGGCTGGTGCCGCCGGCGTTGGGATCTCCCGGATAAAGTGTTCCGAAAAACTTGGTGGCGATAACAAGCCTGTCTCTGCGGACACCGCGCTTGTTGATATAGTCTCCGATGATTAGCTCGGAGTGTCCTTTGGTATAGAAATTTGCTGTGTCGAGGAAGTTGCCTCCCAGTTCACAAAAACGATCGAGAATTGCATGGCTCTCTTCTTCAGTCGAACCCCATCCCCACTCTTTGCCGAAAGTCATTGTGCCAAGGCAAAAGGGGCTAACGCGCAGACCGGAGTTTCCAAGCGTGACGTAGTGGTCTAATGGCATACACCTACCTCATATATAAAACGGCTTACATTTTATGATCGCTATATGCTGAATGATCGCCTTACAACGTCCTTCTTATCCTTTTGCTACGCTTTTAATGCCCAATGACGCCCAGATCCTGATGACTTAAGTCACAGAAAAGCTCAGACCAATGATACTTAGCATTTCCAGCCCTCAGCCCTAAAATCGAATTATTCAACTGAAATCAGCCTGTAAGTGAGGTGTGCGCATGCCTGAGAGCGACTCGCCTGTTTTTTCTTCGGATGCTTTTTCGGATTCAAGTCGTGTTGCAAACAGTTGTTCGTTAAACAACCTGGACAAAACATTCAGCGAGATCGTGAACGGCGTGTTGGCGCCCATTTTCTTGATCATCGTAAGCTCACTCTGCTGCGCGAATTTGTTCAACGTAAATCCTGCTAACAGCTCTGTGAGCAGTTATGCGCATTACTTTCTCATCTATCTGGCGCCGTTTGTCAATCTCTACTTCATCGCAAAAAAGGCGAATACACGCCCATCAATAGCCATGCTCAGCGCGCTCGGTCTCTCCGTTGGCATCAGCGCTGTATTTACAGAAATGTTCGCCCAATTAATTATACTTTTTTGTCAAAGCACTCTCCAAAGTGTTACTTCGTACGCATTATCTGCGGGAGATTACCTCACGGCTTTCGTTTTTCCTCTTTTTATTGTCTGCACTGTATTTCTTCTCTGGCACTCGTCGAGAAACAGTATTAGCAAAGCAGGTGTGTATTCAGCCGGAATTGCTGTCTCGTTGTGGGTGCTGAATGCTACTAGAATGATTTATTTGATGGGATTCTTCTCTACAATATTTCTAGCACTGTTTTATGCGCTCATGCTGTTCCTTGCACTTCGCTTCATCCTCATCCCTTATTATTGCCTTGAATATAGCTGGCGCCAGTTCCGAAAGCAGATTACGTTCTGGGCCGAAGACAAAAGAGCAGCAATTCGTTTTGCGAGCATCTGTGTCTTGCTTGGAATCGCTAGCTCGTTTATTGTTGATTCGCCGATTGAAATCACAAGACTCTGCGCGCGACGAATAGCAAAATCATCATCCGAATCTTCGCGTGCTGCGGTGCGGCTCTTACAATTTTTCGGTGATAATAATTTTCTGCTGAACGCTTGCAACGATTCGTATGTGCCAAAGCTCGATATGGGTTCGCTTGTATTGCATGACGACGGCAGGGTAGAGTCTGCACAGAAAACATATTACAGATTGACTGGAAAAAGAGTGCTGGATGACCATCCATCTATAGATCAAAAATTGGACCAAGCATTGCAAGGTATGGGGAGACGATTTGATAGAGTAGATGATTTACTTGCCGAACAAGACATAAATGGTAGATTTCCAGGGCTTCGCCTGCAGCGCTCACATATTTCACAAGTGTGTTCTCGACAGCTTCCAGTTTATATCAGCAATTGGGAATTGACCTTCCAGAGTGATGAGTTTCGCGCCCGTGAAGCGCGTGCCGTGATAAAGCTTCCAGCACAGTCGAGTTTGGAATCGGCCAAAATCTGGATGAATGGCAAGCCGGTTGCAGTTCGGATTCAAGAAAAATCAATTGCAGTAGAGGCTTATCGAAAGACAGTTTTGCGAAAACGAGATCCTCTTCTTATAACAACCGCTGGGCCGGATAAGTTATTTATGCAATGTTTTCCGGTGACCAGCCAGGCGATGAAGGTGGAACTGCGGATAGTATCACCGCGCTTGAGTGAAACAGAAACTGCTCTGCCCGTGCCTGAAATTGTGGATAGCAATTTTTTCTTGCCTGAGAAAACCACTGTCGCAAGTTCCGCAGGAATCAGCAATGTGCATGCGCCAACAGTGCTAAACGCGCAAGCGGCTATAAAACATTTGTACATAGTGCTGGATGGCAGCGCACACATGAAACCTTATTTGAGCAAACTGAAAAAGGCCCTGTGGGAAGCGCCGAGAAATACAGAAACGACTCTGCTGCTGGCATCCGACCAGGTCAGCGATCTTTCTCCCTTGCGTGGCACTCCCAAGTCGCAAGACTTTTATCGTGAACTTGATGAGCTCTCCGATAACTATTTCCAGGGTGGTCCGGACAACTTTCCATTCTTGCTAAGAACCTGGAGTCAGGCCAAAATTGAACCCGGTTCCGCGCTTCTCTGGATTCATGGACCACAGCCCTACCTTTATGGCAATGAAAAACCTGCCGATATAGCAGTTTCTTTTGGACGGGAGAATCCCAATCAAACACGATTCATTGACTGCGAATATCTTCCGGGCCCCAACAAAATTTGTCAGGCGCTCGAAGATGGATATTGGACCGGAGGACGCATAAAAATTGAAGAACTTGCGCCAGGAAATGAGCTTACAGATCTGAGTAAGTTCATTGCTGATCGAAAGACGCGAGAGTATGATCTCCGTTCAAGTCTTAAAAGTTCAAAGTCACTTGCTAGTGAGGATGAGAGAGCCGCCAATTTGTTGCTCGCTAAAATGGATGTGGACGATCTTCTTGATCGCGGCAATGTTTCGCAGGCGCTCAGCCTTTCTGCCAACAATTCGTTGCTCAGCCCTGTAGTGGGCGCAATTGCAATTGAACCCGCGCCGAGCTTTTCCGCATTTGCTCCCGGGCGCACAAGCCTTCCATACGAAGCTGGCCTTGACGGCACGGTGAAAACTTTCCTCGCACATGAATTGGACTATATTTTTGCAGCAATAAGCAGGCAGCTTAATAGTTTGAACACGACGACAAACAGTTTGAACGGTGGAGGCAGCATTGGGGGCGCTGCAGCGTTCAAGGCATCTACTGGAAGCTCGCCAAACACAAGCGTTTCTGCAACTGAAGCAGAGTCACTCAGTCTGAGCAGCAGAAACGGCAACCATCTTGCAATGCCGGAAGCACTGGGCGGTTGCATCGGAGTTGTGCTGCATGCCCTTGTTCTGGCTCTGGCAGCCACTCTTCTGTGGCTGAGTTGCCGCCGCATAATAGCCAAAAACATACGAATTGAGCGCGCAAGCGCTTGCGTCGTCATGTTTGTAGCATTGATGCTGGCAGTTTATTCAGTTCAGATTCGCGATTTGCTCTTGCTTTATCTGTGCTGATCTCTCATCGCAAGTTCGTACATCGAAGCAGGGCCTGATGAGCACTTTTAAAACATTGGTTTGCTGCGGAACATGTGATAAAGAAAAGCGGTATTTCTGCAATAGTCCAGGGTTAAGTCAAGCAACGGATTAGGGCATTGAAGTCCAACTTTCTGAGCTGCAAGTTGTTCGGCTAGTTTAATTATGTAGTCGCGACCTTTGTAACCATTCTCCAGGCAGTCGACATATCGTTTCGGAATACCGTCTATTCCCTTCCATGCTCCGCAAATTGCGCCATTAATTGCCGCCATCGTGTCTGTGTCCCAGCCGGCGTTAACACAGAATTGAATGCTTTGCTCGAAGTTGTTGTTGTATTTTACGAATGCGAAAACAGCCGCAGCAATGATATCGTCAATCGGACTGCCGGTAACAGTGCTGTTTTTAAGAAGCTCCGCAACTGCTTCATCCTCGCTAAGACTCAGGAGTTGCGGCAGTGATTGAATGCGTTGTGCTATTGAATCATTAAACGCGCCGGCTTCGCGCGAGATTAGATCCAGATACTCGTCAACATTGATCGTTTCCGAGTTTACGGCATAGGCAACCGAGAATGCGGCTATGAGAGCGCCTGCGATGGCAGATTTATTTGTGTGGGTTATTTGGCAACATTCAATTGTTGCCTTACGTAATTCGCTGTGATCGTTCGCGTAAAATAGACCGAGTGGTGCAATACGCATAGCTCCGCTGCTTCCGGGGGCATCATAACCTGTGCTGCGAAAGCCAAAAAGACATTTTAGCGCTGCATTTTTTGTGCTCCGTCCGCTCAAGCGGGGCACCACGATATACCAGCGAGCCAGTTTCTGACGAAACAGCTTGGAACTGAATTCTCCGGCTTCTAGAAGAGTCTCCGCAAGCATTATTGCTAGTTGGGTATCGTCCGTATAGAAGGCCCCGCCTGGTCGAACCTGGTATTCAGTCAAGCGTCCAAACTTAAGCTTTATGCGTTCACGACTCAGATTCTCCGATGTGAAACCCAGAGCATCTCCAACGGCCTGTCCAATCAGGCAGCCAAGATATCTTTCAATTTTTGCTTCGTCTTTCATTCCAGGTCGGTTTCCTTCATAGTACTTATGCTTGAACCGACTCACGCCAATAGATTCCGCGCTCTCTTTTCATAAGCTGCGCACCAATTAGCTCGCGCCGCAGTGTTGCAAAATCTGGGTGGTGTTTACCTATAATTGCGTTCACTTCCTTCTCGGGATACTGTCTGTTGGTTTCGAATTTATCTGCAAGAAAGCGCAAGATGACCTCACGTTTTTTTCTGCTTGCTGGAATTTCTTTCAGGCGTTCACCGTCAAAAAAGTCCCGCAGGGTTTTTCTCTCCCAGGCGTCAGAGGCAACCTCGTCACCGATTGCGCTTATTGTATCCAATGTGAGCAGGCGTTTGGATAGCGCTCTAATTTCCGTCATGTTCAAGCGATAAACATGCGTGGTTCCTCTGGGCTCCATACTTACCAATGCCAAATCTTTCAATCGAGCGAGGTGATGCGAAACTGTCGGCGCTTTGAGGTCTAGCAAGCCTGCCAGTTCGTCGACGCTGTGGTCTGAAGACGCCAGCGCCCCTACAATCTTCAGTCTGCTTTCATCAGAAAGCACTTTGAAGAAAGAGATTATTCTGATTAATTCTGGGCTTGCCATAAAATGCTCCATTCTTTCTTGATTTATGCCGATGACTATTTAGATCGCCATCTAATTAGATATATATCAAAGTAGTTGATATCTTGCAAGAGACCAGGTCATTTTGTTAAGGCGCGCCTATTTAATGAGAACATGATTAAATCAAATGGCTGAATGGCACATAGATTGTAGGTTGCGGAATTTTTCTGGTGGAGCAAAGTTCAGAACAAAACGCCAAAATAAGCCTGACCGGTGAATTGCTGGACGGGCGTTATGAACTGCTTGAAGAGATTGGACACGGCGGTATGTCTACAATTTTTAAAGCCCATGATCGCATGATGGGTCGGGACGTAGCAGTGAAGCTTGTTGCTCTTGGATTACAGAATGACGAGACTCAGCGCGAACGCTTTAATCGCGAAATCAAAGCCCTGAGTATTCTTGAACACGAGAATCTAGTGAAAATTTTCAGTGCGGGCATCGACGGCGACGCCCGGCTTTACTTCTCAATGGAACTGCTTTGTGGACTAACACTCGAGCAACTTTTTAATCGTCTGGAAAAACTGGACAGCGATGCTTTTTATAGGGTTTTCATTCCAGTGTTGCATGGGATTGAATATGCCCACGGCAAACAAATTGTCCATCGAGATCTGAAGCCCAGCAATATTTTTCTATGCCAGGACAGCTCTGAGACCCGGGGTAATAGCGACGAAAGGGAAACTATATGCAGGCTACTCGAATCATTGCAAGGTTCTTCTTCCAGAGTGAAGCTTCTCGATTTTGGTATCGCTAAGTTTTACACTGGGGAAAAGCAGGTGCAGTTGACTGCTGAACTGTCATTGCTCGGGACGCCCGAGTATATGAGCCCGGAACAAGCCGCCGGCAAGACAGTCGATTTCCGCTCGGACATTTATTCTCTGGCGTGCATAATGTATCAGGCAATAACTGGTAGTCCGCCGTTTCAGGGAGATACCGCCCTGGAAACAATGTATGCTCATTTGCGAAGCAATATTCCCACAATTAAGGAGCTGACGGGTGCCAGAAATTACAGCAAAGACCTGGTTGATGTGATAATTGCAGCGCTTGATAAAGACCCAGAGCGACGGCCTCAGACGGCGGCGGAGTTTGAGCAGAGAATTAAACAAGCTTTTCTCTCAAGAAACAGAGTTGCTGCGAAGAGCGATCGTCGCGCACCGGCAGCGGTGGCACTGGCGCTTCTGATTCTAATACCGGCAAGCACAATTATCATCGGAAATTCGCTCAAGCGTATAAATAAAGAGAAATACGAAAGTATCGTGTCTGAAAATAGAAAGCAAGACAAGAAACATGATATCGACCAGAAGTCTGGGCTTACTTTGTTCGATCTTGCCCTGCGTGCGGAGATAAAAGGCGACGCGAAGGCTGCAAAACAATATTTTTTGGATGCCATTGAGAAAATGCCAGATTCTATGCGCAGCAAGAAACGACTGGTTTACTTCCGATTTGCCCTTCTTAACGGAACGATGAGCGAACCTGATGCACAAGCGCGAAATTTCGAAAAAGCACTTAGCTTTGCTGATGAGGATGAACCGCAGTTCAAGACTGAGGTGTATACCTGCCAAATGAATTCTTATCTGTTACAGAATAAAAAAAAGGAAGCTGGAAAAGCAGCAAGAGAAATTCTTGCAATTGCGGACTCTGGCAAAATGGACAATCTTAGTACTGCTGGTACATATGAAGCTTATGCCGCCTATTCACAGGCAATAGGTGATAATGTGGCGGCCCTGAAGTATGCACGAAAAACACTTGAATTACTCGAATCTGACGAAACGAGAACAAACCTTTCAGCAATAAAGTGTTCCTGGATTGTCTTTGATGAATTGAGTCGGCTGCACCAGGCTCGGAATATGCGCATCGCCGAGTTGAAAAAGACTTACTATGCAATCAAGAATAGTCAAAACGAAGACTGTGCAAGTCTATTTGGCGATTTTGGGGAATACGCAGTTGCGCGGGGATTTTCTGAGCTCGGCAAGAGATGTTATCTTGAAGGAATGGAAAAAGTGCATTTTGCATCTCCTGGCCGTTCCAAAAGATATCAGCAGCAATTAGAAGGCAGACTGGACGCGCTGAAAACAATGACTTCTAATCTCGATATACCTGAATTGAAGTAGCCCGTGAGGCATCCCTGGAAAATTCCATCTACAGTGGATTATTGGGGAATCAATCTGCCATGAACCTGGCGAGTAGCAAGTGTTTCACCTTGCGGTACGCTTAGAGTGCCAGAAACATAATTGACGTTGTAGGACTTCGCAGCTGGCGCTACTGATGCGATAACCGGTTTCGGCAGTCTCACTTGTCCGCTCACAGAGCCTGTGCCGCTAGCAGTGCCGACAACCATTACCGGCTGTGGTTTTTCTTTTTTGACATAAGCATCTGCAGCGATGTGAACCGGTTTGACGTAGATGCTACCGGTAGGTCTGAGTGCCGGGGCTTCCTTCTGATTTTTCTTTACGAATGCACCAGGAGGAACTTTGTTGTAACAGCTCTGCGTGTAAGTGGTCATTGCTGACCAGTTCCAGCGTCTCAGGTTCGGGTCGCCGTCAGTCAGCGTTTTTTCCCAACCTGAGGTAGTAACTGCACCGGTTGTATAACGAATTCCCGGTTGCATTTTGTATTGTTGCCCCTGAGTTCCAGAAACATCCTGGGCTGAAGCGGCCGGCATTGCGCCCAAAATGGCACCGATCGCCCCTGCAAATAGTAAATAATTCCGTCCAATGGACTTCATGTATGCTCTCCTCGCTCCCACTTCGGAAAAGCCTGCATTCCAACCTGAGTACGAGGATAGATTTGCGATGTGACAGAATCGTGGCATTACGTATTGACTTGATTAAATCTGGCTAGGATTAGCCTGCGAAGGCACTTTCGCCCTAACTTTCGTATACGCGATTTTGCGTATGCCGAGTTGTTTTGTCCTGTTTCGTCGGCAGATTGGGAATTCCATCATTGCCTAAAAGGCATGTACCAGCGAAAGTACTTATGTGGGTATACCGGGATAACGCAGCCCCTATGGGCGCGCATTTCATATAAATGTCAGACGCAATATCACAATCGTCCGATAAAGACAGCAAGAAAGCTGATAAGCCGGAGGAAGTCACACAACGCTTCCTCGATGCGATTAGTGCTGTTCCGACTTTGAAGAAGGCTGCTGATGAAGCATTGCTCGATGATACCGAGCATGCGCATTTTAATTACTTTGTAGACCACAGTGATCCAAAAACAGGGCTCACGCGCGATCGTTCTCAAGCTGATTCGGCTGCCAGCATCGCTGCCGTAGGTTTTTCCTTGACCAGTTACCCCATCGGCGTGGAACGTGGGTGGATTAAACGCGAGGAAGCTGCAGATTATACGCTTAAGGTGCTTCGCACTTTATGGAACACGCCGCAAGGTGATAAGGCCGATGGTGAGTCAGGCTACCACGGGTTCTTCTACCATTTTCTTGACCCTAAAACCGGCACCCGAGCGTGGAAGTCGGAGCTCTCAACTATCGACACGGCGTTGCTGATGTCCGGCGTTCTGTTCTCCAAGAATTATTTCAATGGAGACTCAAAAGACGAGCAAGAAATACGCGATCTTGCCGACAAGCTCTACCAGCGTGTCGACTGGCAGTGGGCACTCAACAAGGATAACCGCGTGAGCATGGGGTGGAACCCGGAATCAGGATTTATCAAATATGATTGGCAGGGTTACTGCGAAGGCATGGTCTTGCTGCTTTTGGGAATGGGCTCCCCGACGCATCCGCTGCCGAAAAGCGTCTGGGATAAGTTCACTTCAACAGAAAGTACTTACACGTACGGTGGGCAAACCTATATCGACTTTCGCCCTTTGTTTGGGCATCAATACTCGCAAGCCTGGATTGATTTCCGCGGGATAAACGATGCGAAGAATAAGCAATTGGGCTTTGACTATTTCGAGAACTCGCGCCGCGCGACACTAGCACAATATGAATACGGACAGAAGAACCCCTTAGGCTTCAAAGATTACAGCAAATATGATTGGGGATGGACGGCTTGCGATGGTCCGGGAGATGCCTTCAATCAGCAGGGTTTGCAGCCGCGCAACTCTTTTCTGGCACCAAGGTTTCAGGCTTTGACCCATGCTGAACCTGCAACGCAAGCCGGACGGAATACCCTGAATAATTATTTTGCGCTTGCTCCACGCGCGAATCATTTCTTCTCGTACATTGCCAGAGGAGCGCCGGAATCCACCGATGATGGAACAATCGCGCCTACGGCTGCTGCCTCATCAATTGCTTTTGCACCAGAGGTGGTGCTGCCTACTCTTTATCACTGGCGTTTGAATCGTCCAGAAATATGGTCACGTGACGGCTTTAAAGACGCGTTCAATCCCACTGCTGATCCGAAGAAGCCCTCTGGTTGGGTGGACACTGATTCTCTGGGGATCGACCAGGGACCAATTGTGTTGATGACGGAGAATTATCGCAGCGGCATGGTCTGGGACACTATGAAGAAGGATCCTTACCTCGTTAAAGGATTGAAGCAGGCTGGATTTACTGGTGGCTGGTTGAAGTAAATTAAATCTTGCCGGAGGGCTGAAATATTCCTTTGCATGCGGGAAACCGTGCTGCAAAAAAAGGTCACCTTGGATAGATTTAATCCAGGCAAGAAGGTGTTCCGAAAATGACGAACTTTATCGATCGGTTGGTGATGGCGGGGCTGATATCGCTACTGGCAGTTCCGGTGCAAGCTCAAGAGGCAGCGTTCGACCAGCCAACGGCAGCAGTTGCGGTTCATCCAGGGCACAGCATGCAGATCAAGCCTATCTCCACCTCCGCACCTGCCCAAGAATCCGTAAGCAATCTCAAGCACTGGAGCCGTTTTTCATCAAGCTCAGCCAGACCGATGTTCCTGAGAGTGCCAGCAGGCACGCAATCAAATTCAGGCGAGAGCCATTACATTCGCCCGCAGCGGGTGCTCCCCGGCAGTGTGAAATCGACGGCTCAATCCTCAAATGGAGCTGTTAAGCGATATCTGGCTTACAATGTGGCACCCGGCGCCGGCACCGTAAACAAACCGGCGACAGCAAGCTCCGCCTCGCCGAAGAAAGCCGTAACATCTTCAACTAAATCAAACAACGGTCAGGTCGTCGTTCTCGGATACGGCAAGAAAAGCGGCGAAGTAACTTATAGCTTGATGCCCGCCTCAAAGAAAGTCGCCGTAAGCTGCTACGCCCGCTACCGCTAAGTCCCTGAGTTTCGGATCGATGATTGCCTTTAAAAGCCGCCTGGAGTGCGACAGATCAGCCGCGGCTGTGCCGGGAGCGCCGGCAGCCTGCCGGCTTATACTCCGGCGAAATCGGACAGCTCTTAAAGTCTATTTTTTCTTGCCCAGCCAGGTGAAGTGCGGGCGGTCGCCCGGTACATTATGGACGAATCCTTCCTTTTCTATTGCCTTGCGCACGTCGGGATTGTCGTAGTTGGCGACGTCGATTGAAATTCCATCTTCGTGCTGCGAGTGCTTTTTGGCGTGCGGTTGGTCCGGCGCGCATTTGCTGATCAGCTCTCGATCTAAGGCTCTGCGTCCAGCCCCGTTCATATTCGTGAGCATTAGTGGATCTTTTCCGGCCTTTATCAATGCTGCTTGAGCTCTCATCAAAGCTTCTGCTGTCGGCTTGCTGAGCCAGTAATTTTGCGTTTCCGGCTCGCACTTTTCTGTGCGGCGATAACCCTGCCCGCCCTCAATGTTGGAACTATCTATATAGACTGCGTTCGGGACTACTTTAGTCACAATCGGCTGATCTTTTACCGGGCGTGTATCCAACACAATCTGATCCTTTGTTGCAGCTTGTTGATGTGATTGCAAGACTGCGAAAAGGTGGAGTATCACTTCTTGCTTCTCTCGATCAGAGAGTTTCCCGGGGTTTGCTGGAAGATCCATATTGTTCAAAAATACATCGCGTTCAAGTTCGTTCTTGGGAAGCAATTCATCGCGAGAACTCAATTCTGTTGAACCTTTGCCACGGTGCTCTTGCAGCGCTTTAGCACCGGCGACGAGCATTTGAATTTCGTCATTGCTGAGCTTATGTCCGAGCAATTGCTCACCGACATTCTTCATCACGTCGTAATAGCCTTCGCCGTTCTTTGGACGCGCCATTTCGCGCAATTTTGGATCCCAGCTGATTGTGCCACCAACATTTACGTGGTCGCTGCTGTCGGTTTCTTCTTCAGACTCCGGCTGAAGCTTGCTTGAGGAATCAACAAGGGTTAGATTGCCCAGCTTGTCTTTGAGCGCGGGGATTGCTCTTGCATTAGCCTCATCCATGAAGGACGCCCGTGAGGCATCCCTGCCGTTGGAGGACCGTGCCCGTTCTAGTGACGGTAGCAGTTCCATTGCCGGCTGCTTCGATCCATCACTGGTGTACGCAGCCAGTTGCAACAAGGTTCGCGAATCAGACTCGATAGAACTAAATTCGCGCGCGTGATTCTGCGCCTCAGCGCCTTTATCCGGGCTCGACTGAGCCACCCCTTCGACCATACTCTAATCCCCCGATCTGCAGCAATGCCGAGCATCGTTCATTTTCTGTGTTTCGACAATGCGGAAAATCCCAAAAACATTGGCGCTGCTTGATTAAGCAATTACAAGCTTTGCGATTCGTAGCTTAATACATGAGCCGGCTCGGAGCCGTAAAGCATTGCGCTGCAAAGGTCTTGGGAGTGATGTGTTTGACCTTGTAATAATTGAAGCCAGGCTTATATCAATTTCAGCCTTAATGGCATTACAATTCAGAAGCCGCAATTGGACCCGACTGTCTAACGGGAGTGACTTTGTGAAGAGTTTTCTGGAATCATTGAAGGAACGCGTCCTCATATTCGATGGGGCGATGGGCACTTCAATTCACAAATATCATCTGACGCTCGATGATTATCACGGCTATGAAAACTGTCCGGAGATACTTGTCGAAAGCCGTCCGGATGTTATCTCGGAAATTCACGCATCATTTTATGGTGTGGGTTGCGATGTAGTTGAAACCTGCACATTTGGTGGCTCACCCGTGGTTCTGGCAGAGTTCAATCTGCAAGACAGAGCGTATGAGTTGAACAAGAAGGCGGCTGAATTGGCTCGAAAAGTCGCATCGAATTTCTCCAGCAAAGACAAACCGCGCTATGTTTCTGGATCGATTGGACCAACGACAAAAGTTCCTTCGTTGGGTCATATCAGCTTCCTCGATATGAAAGATGCCTACGTCCAGCAAGTTTCGGGGCTCGTCGACGGTGGCGTTGATTGCCTGCAATTTGAGACAGGACAAGATTTGCTTCAAGCCAAAGCATGCATTGTAGCTATTGAAGAGTATTTCAAATCAGCAGGAAAGCGTGTGCCTGTTATTGTACAAATCACAATCGAGGCGCCACCGCTGGGCACAATGCTGACAGGAACAGACATTTCAGCTGCGCTTACTGCGTTAAGTCCGTTCGACATTGATGTAATAGGAATGAACTGCGCCACTGGGCCTGCTGAAATGACAGACTCTGTGCACTATCTCTGCGAAAATTCTAAGAAGTATGTGTCCGTACTTCCTAACGCAGGGCTGCCTGAAAACGTCAATGGAGAGACCGTCTACAAGTTGACTCCGGATGACCTTGCAGACGCTCTTAAGTATTTTGCTGTCGATCTCGGAGTAAACATTGTCGGCGGATGCTGCGGTACTACACCTGAACATTTGAAACGAGTGGTTGAAGTGTTGGGCACGATGGCGCCGAAGAAGCGCAATGTGCGCGGCGCGGCTGCTGTAGCGAGCCTTTACACGGCCCTGCCTCTCGATGTTGATATTCCACCGCTTTATGTTGGTGAAAGAACGAATACAAACGGCAGCAAAAAATTCAAAGAGCTTCTGGAAAAAGAAGATTGGGATGCGATGGTTGCAATGGCTCGTGAGCAAGAGCGCGAAGGGGCGCATATGCTCGACGTTTGTACCGCATATGTGGGCCGCGATGAAGTTCGCGATATGAACATCTACATTAAGCGATTAAATACCGATGCGCAGACCCCGCTGGTTATCGATAGCACTGAATATCCTGTCCTCGAGACTTCATTGCAGTTGATTGCGGGCAAACCGATCGTCAATTCAATTAATTTGGAAGACGGCGAAGAAAAAATGCTGGCAAAGGTCGGTTTGATTCGCAAGTATGGCGCTGCATCAGTTGCACTCACGATTGATGAAAAGGGCATGGCACGCAAGGCCGAACACAAGCTCGCGATTGCAAAACGAATTTATGATCTCGCCACTGGCGCGGGAATGGCTCCAGAAGATTTGATTTTTGATGCGCTGACATTCACTCTTTCCACCGGTAATGATGACGACAGGCGTCTTGGCATTGAGACTCTCGATGGTATCAAGCTGATAAAAGAACAGCTCCCTGGAGTGCGAACAATTCTGGGAGTAAGCAATATCTCTTTTGGATTCAACCCGGGCATAAGGCGCATTCTCAACTCGGTATTTCTGCATTATGCAGTTGAAGCTGGGCTCGACCTGGCTATCGTCCATGCGTCAAAGATATTGCCGCTTTTCAAAATCGATGAAGCGGAAAGAATGCTGCATGAGAAATTGATATTCGATCGTAGAACAGCAGATTACGATCCTCTGTTTACGCTGCTCGATTTTTACAAGGATAAGAAAAAGACCACGGACAAATCTGTTTCACAAGAGAAGCGGACCATTGAAGAAGTGCTTAAGCAGCGCGTTATTGATGGTGACCGCGTCGATCTGGAAAAAGATCTCGCTGAAGCGATGAAAAAGTACAAGCCACTCGATATTATTAACACGATTTTGCTCGATGGTATGAAAGTCGTTGGCGAACTTTTTGGTGCAGGCAAAATGCAATTACCGTTCGTTTTGCAATCGGCTGAGACCATGAAGGCTGCCGTCACTTATCTCGAGCCATTTATGGAGAAAGTGGAGGGCTCGTCGCGGGGCTCCTGCGTGCTCGCCACTGTTAAAGGTGACGTGCACGACATCGGCAAAAACCTCGTCGACATAATTCTGAGCAACAATGGGTACAAGGTTTACAACCTTGGTATCAAACAGCCAATCGACAATATCATCAGCGCCGCAGTCGAACACAAAGCCGATTTTATCGGCATGAGCGGCTTGCTTGTGAAGTCCACCGTAATCATGAAAGAGAATCTTGAAATTCTCAACCAACGTCACATGGACACTCCGGTCATCCTCGGCGGCGCTGCATTGACAAAGCGCTATGTCGAAGAAGACTGCCGCAGCACTTATAACGGCATCGTTTTGTACGGACAGGATGCCTTCGATAATCTTCGCTACATGGAAGCCTTCGCCAACGGCGGCCGCGACGCCCTAAAGCAATTCATCAAACCGGCGGAGCCAAAACTTGCTCTTTCCAAATCCGACGCTTCCAAATCGAGTGATATTTCTAAATCCGACGCTTCGGAAGCGTCAGCCGCCGGGAGCGCCGGCAGCCTGCCGGCTTCTGAAAAATCACAAACTCAAGCTAAATCGCGATCAAAATCCACAACTCGCTCCAACGTCGCCCGCGGCATATCGATCCCCAAAACTCCATTCTGGGGCAGCCGCATCGTCGATGACGTTCCCCTCTCCGAAGTATTCAATTACCTCAACGAAAACGTTCTGATCCGCGGACAATGGCGAGTTCGCCAGCAAGATCAATCCGACGAAGAATACGAGGCAATGCTACAAGAAAAAGTAATCCCGGTTCTTCGCCGACTGCAAAAAGAATGCATCGAGCAAAAACTCCTGATTCCCCGAGCGGTCTACGGCTACTTCCCCTGCCAATCTTCAGGCAATGAACTCATCATTTATAGGGAAGACATGAAAACCGAATGGCTCCGTTTCGATTTCCCGCGGCAAGACAGCGGCGCCAATCTCTGTGTATCCGACTACTTCGCTTCTGTAGAGGAAGGTCGCATGGATGTGATTGCTGGTCAGGTCGTGACCATGGGCAAGCAAGCCAGTGAACACAGCCAGGCACTTTTTGAAGCAAACAAATACAGCGACTACCTCTACTTCCATGGACTTTCCGTCGAATGCGCCGAAGCGCTTGCTGAATGCATTCACAAGCGGGTAAGAACGGAGCTAGGTTTTGCAAACGAAGACGCAGCTGATCCAAAGAAAGTGATCAACCAGGGCTACCGCGGATCTCGTTACAGCTTCGGATATCCAGCTTGCCCGAACCTCGAAGACCAGCGCTTGCTCTTCGAATTGTTGAGTCCCGACCGCATCGGCGTGAGTCTGACTGAAGAGTACCATCTGGTTCCTGAACAAAGCACTACTGCAATTGTTGTGCATCATCCAGAAGCGAAATACTTCAATATCAAAATGCCGGTTGCTCCTGCGTTATAGCAAGAAGGCCTGCCTGTTCTAAGAATATGAATCGAATCCTGTTTCTACTCCTCGCTCTGCTGATTTCGCTCTCGGCAGCTTTGCCTATGCTATCTGCTGATGTCGCTTACGAGGTTCTTCTCGTTACAGCGCATCCTGATGATGAAACTGCCATGGCTGGCACCATATATAATATCACCCATAAATTGCACGGACATGTAGACTTGTGCGTGATAACCGATGGGGAAGGCGGCTTTCAGCACTCAAGCCTGGCGTCCAGCTTGTATGGATTGAATCTCTCGGATGAATCGGTATCCCGCGCTAATCTTGCCCGCATCAGAAAGCAAGAATTGAGAAACGCCGGCAAAATCCTCGGAATTCGAGAACTTACTTTTCTTGAGCAAAAAGATACGGGATATGCACTGGACGAGGATGCCGTGCTGAAAGGCGCTCAATGGGATCTACCATTCATCAAACGACGTTTGCAGGAGTTGATGCACAAAACTCACTACGATTTCGTATTCTGCCTTCTTCCTGCTGCCAATGTACACGCACATCACAAAGCTGCCTCAATTCTCGCTCTGGATGCGGTGCAAGAACTGCCAAACAATGAGCGTCCTGCCGTTTTAGGATGTTCTGAGCTAAGCGCAGATTCGCCACATAGCATCGCATACACGCAGTTGAAAAATCATCCTGAGACAAGTGTAGAAAACAGCAAACCTGAGTTTAAGTTTGATCGGCGAATGCCTGTGCCTGAGGATTCTTCATTGAACTATCAGATCGTGGCAAACTGGGCAATTGCCGAGCATAAGACCCAAGGATCTCTCCAGGGCTGCATGAATAGAACGAACATTGAGCAGTATTGGTTTTTCTCAATCAATCGCCTTGCAGCTCTTGAAAGATGCAGGGCACTTTTCAGTGCAATAAATGCACCTGCTGCTGAAACTGCGAAATAGAATAGCGTAGCTGAAAAAAAATAGCAGAGATTCAGGGACCTACAGGGGCATCCGACGACTGGTAGGGGCGCCTCACGGGCGCCCGTTGAGATACAACATTGGGAAAAAGGCCCGACAAAGACGGGTATGAAGCACAGCTAACAGTGCTGGGTTGTTTTCCTGATCTCCAGAGCGCCAGCTCAGCATTGTTTTCTACTTGTATACTAATGTCAGGGTATAATTGTCTAACGAGGTGAACCATGGCTCAACGTAAACCGGAAGACAAAGCAACTTTAGACCAGGTCGTTTCAATGGCTGATCAGCTAACTCCCGATGAGCAGGAGAAGCTGGTCGAGCACATGAAGTTGCAATGGTTGCGGAGAGAGGTTCAAAAAGGAATAGATGCAGCTGACCGAGGCGAGCTAGTTGACGGCGATGAGGCCTTCAGTCAGCTAATTCATCGTTTAAGAAATGGTCGAAGTAAGCAGTAGTGAGCCATTACGAGCTAACAGATCCTGCTCTTCAAGACATGAATGAGATTGCTAACTACATTGCAGAGGACAATGTTGAGGCCGCTGTGTCCTTGATGGTTGCACTGCGTCAACGCTGTGCTGCTCTTTCTCAACATCCAGGAATGGGACGAATTCGGAAGCAAATCGGTAAGAATGTGCGAAGCGTGACAGAAGGCAACTACGTAATTTTTTATCGGGTCCAGAGTAGCCACCTTATTCAAATTCTTCGAATCATTCATGCGAAGCGCGATTTGGGCAAAGTAGTATTTGTGGATCTCGAATAGCTAATTTTAAACGCAAGCTTTTTTGTTATATAAAGGGATAAGGTGTAGAAGTATTGGTGCCTGTTATGGATCACTTTTATCTAAAGAAAGCAGAACCGCTCGACGATCCTAACGCGTGCCAATGGGACCTGGGTCTTCAAGTCTACGTAAACGGACTTCTACTCTTCGAAGATGATTACTGCCTTGATATCGAATCCTTTATTTCGGCGGTCGGGGAACGGCAAGGTAGCTTTAGCATGGTTGGTGGCTGCGGTACCCCTGGATGCTGCGCTGTCGGGGCAACCCTTTATGCAAATTCGTTTGGATGCACAATGACTTCTAATGGAGCTGTGTTTCAATTGGAAATGAAGGATATTATTGAGGCAATTCAATTGATCATAACTGAGATCGAACAGCTTGAGCATAAGTTGTTGCGCGATTGCTTTGTTCCGAAATTAGATAAGTGCCGGCGGAAGCTTTGGCAGCTTAATGAGCAAAGTGGTATTAGATGAAGCATAGCAGGCTTGCAGCAACGTTTTTCCTCTCGGGAATGTGTTGCATTCTACCGATCGCGTTAATCGTCAAAGCCCTCATCGTCATCATCATCGTGGAATGTTCCGTCAAGCTTCTGCCCCTCTACGATGGTGGCTCCTTCAAGTTTCTTGAGTTCAATTGGGATAGCCCCGGTTTCTTCGCATATGTAATTAGTTAGTTCTTGAGAGTGGGTAGTTACCCAGACTTGTGAGGAGCGCGAAGCCTCGCAGATCAAGTGTGCCAGTGGGCGAAATAAATCTGGATGAATG
>JBIKOL010000021.1:0-72522 GCA_044358055.1 Obscuribacteraceae bacterium (SeqCode) | reverse complement strand
GCTGTTTTCTGGTTCGTTGAGAGCCACCATTTGAGGTGGTCTTGTGCTGAGGAGAGCGGCAAGAAGGCATAAGTATTGCAGCGTTCCATCCGATATTTCTTTGGCAGAGAACGCGCGATCAAAACCAGGCATGTGCATCGATAAGGCAAACTGTCCATCATAATTGTTGACGCTAACAACTGATTTGGGAAATGCACGTTCAACCATTTCAAAAAGCGTCGCGTCATCACCTACTTCAACTATCGTTTGCCAGGCTGCTGCAAGGTCTGTTCCATCATCCCTGATGATTGGCGTAAAGAATCCTACTTGTGGCTGGCGGATGGGCGAGCTCAGATCCGTTCGAAATTTATGATAAAAGCGCCAGTTTAGAAACGTTTGCCTTAGCGCAGATAATTCAGGGAACTTGTGCGGTTCGCGCAGTTCAGACAAGACCGACTCGCAATGTGACACGTTTGTTGGAAATATGATCTTTCGCCCGTCTGCATCGTGAGCTGTAATTGTCGCGCCTTTCCTTTTCAACAAATTGACGCGCTTTTTTCCTTCTGTAAACCAGACCTCTTCGAACTTCACATCAGGGTCCAGTTTGAACATCGTAGGGTCGCCCGGTGTGGTGGGTCGTAAGCCACAACAAAGTTTGTATAAAAGATTATCAACCCAGATCGAAATCTGCATTTGCACGCGTTCGTTTTTAAGCCGGCGCCCCGCCCATAGAGCTGACGGCATGCCGCCTTCTTCTGCTATAGCTTTTGCCAGCTCCCCATTTGCCGCTCGCGACAAGAGGTATAGCGCCCGGTACAGATTACTTTTCCCAGTCCCGTTTCCGCCAACGATAACGTTGACGGACTCTAGCTTTAGCGCGATATCTTTTATGGACCGATAACCTCGGACCCAGAGCTTATAGATCATACTGAATCAAAAAAGGATGCTTGTGAATCCAGACCTGCAATCAGGTAAGCAAGATTATCCAACATATCGGCTGCACTGCCTAAACGAAACCAGTTATTTTAGATTTGCCTCTAAGTCTAAAGCCCTTGATTATTTCTTGCTGTTTCTCAAGCAGAACGTATCTATACTTTGTTTCGCCGGGTTGTAGGTTTCAGAATAGATCAGTTTGCCACCGTCCAGCATTGATGTTCCTTTCATCAAAAGCCCCGCTGTGACAGAGGCATTCTCTTTATGTGCCTGAAAGGTGAGTTCGAGTTGAGGAAGTCCTGTACTGTTCTTGCTTCCGTCAGCGATAGCTTGCAAAATCGCCACGTCCTCGCTAAAACTCTTTGGATTGGCGGCCAAAGCATCACGCAGATCGCAACCCGCTCCTTGCTGCGCCTGTTTTTCCAGAGAGGTCAAATCACCGGCAGCTGCGTGCGGTAGATCTCGTCGAGTGTTCTCTGAAAAATCTACGTCAGCCACGGTAATACCTCCAATGCACTGCTAAAAGTGTAATTGAACAGTTCCATCTCAACTATGTGCTAAATAACATGCGAAGCTACATAAAACTGTAGTCTGTTCGCAACTTTTGGGACCCGATTTTTATTGCTACTTCGTTGGGAAATCAAAATTTGTTCAAGCGCAAGCCGCAAATTAACAGCAACTCAGAGTAGTGCAAATCGTTGATACGAAATGAATTCAAGTTCGCTGACCTTATGAGAAGACGCTCAGCAAGCCGCTTTGCGTGTGGTAAACCGTGTGGGGTCTCTTCACATTCGCACATACAATTGCGGCGAACTTAAGATGCAAATTGCAGCAGCAGGGGCTGTGTGGGCATCGCTTTGGGTAAATGGGTAAAGGCAAACAGTGTCTGTTCGAGGACATTGAGTTTGTCTCGGCATCCGCATGGGGACAGGGTTCGGGGCATGGAAAGTTCGGGGTGGCAGATCAGTAAAAGTGAGCTTGTCGCACACGACAAAGAAGCAGATGCATTAACGCGATTTCAGCAGAATGTGCTAAATCCTGCGCTCAATTCAGCTGTAGTTGAACCGTGGAATACTGTTGTTTCGACCAGTAATACAGTAAGTAGCAAGCTCAACGGCAAAGATCTTCTTTCAGAAAAAGAAGACTTTGATACCGGCGAGGTGAAATTTTTGAGTACAGCCTGGCTGGTTCAGAGTGCGTCAGGCGGTTTAGCGATGTTGCTGCCGTATGCAGTTTCTGGAAAAGCGGCCGGGGGCTTCCTGGAGCATGTGGCGGAGCACTTGCGACCGGGCGCTATCGGAACTCGAATATTACAAAATGAAGCTACGGCGCAGATCCTGGGTGCAGCAGTTTACGATGGATTGCGGGCAACAAAACCAGGTGAAACCCATCTGGGAAATGCTGCCGGTGGTGTAACTGCATTTGGAACATTTGCAATTGGGAATGCGATTTCCAAAGATTTGCCGCTTGGAAAAATGCTCGCCGTCCGTACTTTATCTGGTGCCATAGGTGGTGGCGCTCAACACGTTGCGTCTGCCTTAGTGTCCGGCTCGAAATTCGACGTTGCCTCGTTCGGTAAAGCTTCTGTAAATGGCGTGGTTATGAGTATCGTTTTGCCTGAAAGCCAAAGGATATTTAAATCTGTTGCGGGTGATGCTCATGAAAGTTTTGGCATGCCATTCTCTTCGGAGCGTTTGTTTGAAGCGAATATAAAAACACCAAGTGCGGCGAGCGCAGCTCCTGCCGCGGCCGTGGAGAATCAGGCGGCTCCAGGTACTTATGACTTCTTTGTGAAAGTTGAAAATGTTGACAAAGTCAAAGAAGAACGAACACGCGAAGAAATTGAGAAGGCGATCGAAAGGGCGCAAGACCATGCTGGCGACCAATCGCCGCTCAAATTTAGTCCAGGAGAAAAGACGCAGCAATCGTTTGTTCCATCGATCAACATCAGTACCTATTCAAACCCCGAACTGCATCTATTGCCCCCTCCTGCAGGTTGATCTGAGAAATCTAAGTGAGTCAAAACCCGCGTTGATTTAAGAACGCGGGCTTTTGCTCTTAGAACATAAAATCGAACAGTATCAACGCCATTACTCGTCCGGTGTTTTTGGTCCAGATACCATTTTCCAATCTACGTTGAACTTGTTGACTCGTCGTGTTTCACCGTTGACATTTTCATCCAGCTCGAAATCGGATGCTCTCCAACCGGGACGGTTAGTCGGGTAATCGACAAGATCTCGAAGTGAATAAGTGGAATTACGTGCAGTCAACTGCTCGTTCACAATTGATACCAGGCCTGATGCATACAATTGCTCATCTTTGCTAAGGGCTTCTTCACACTGCCCCTTAAGGGATGAAAAATTTCCGGATAAAATTGCATCGGTAATCGGCTGCACCAACCTTGCTTCATCAGCAGGTGTAAACATTGCCGAATTCAAATCAGCAAAAAATCTGGATGATGCATCGGTTTCACCAGCCGAAACTGGCGTAAAAGACTGAGCTTCGTGATTATCCATAAATTGAAAAGACTCCGTAAACTTATTAATCGGCAGATGCTTGCAGATTTGATCATCTCCGCGAGCAAATAACTTCGATCAGTTTGAGCATAGCTTCCACAAATAAAAGTTATGTGACCGCATCGTTTATTTTCTGTGTACTAGACTGCGATTGCGCTGTATGCAATATTTTCAGCAGTGTAAATATTCCTTTAGGAAGGCTTTTCATCACAATAAATTCCGGCAATGTTTACAGACAATTGGATAGTTTCAACTTACACAAATAACTTGTACAAATGAAGAGAGGAACTCCATGTCACAGCAAGCTGAAATTTTCGCGAACAAAACAGTAAATACAAATTCTAGTGAAGAGCTTGCTTCTAACATTCGTGCCAACGCAGGCACCGAGCTCGACCCACACAGCAGTGAAGCGCAAAGAGATAAAGCAACGGAAGCATTATGGAAAGATTCACAGATCCTAGCGCAACATGCGGGACCACGCACCGCAGACGGTGACGTTTACTTTCATCCTGATGAGTTTTGGCAAAAGGTAAACTCCCGGCTAATCGATGGAAACGGACAGACAAATGGTGAACTGCCGAAGGTTATCATTCAAGGTCCCATAATCACCGCTTACTCTAACGATGGCTCTACAGAACTGGTAATTCAAGACAAACAGAAACCTTATATAGGACCAATTCCAATTGTGCCGTGATCCCAATCATTATTGAGTCTGCAAATCTTACTGTTAGCAACGCAGTGTGGCGTCGTCTCTCGGTTTTTCCAGACACAGCTTCAAGCCTGAGCAAATTAGATTGATAAGTGAATCATTTCTGACCGCAATGTTAGCGTGGGGGTTTCGTCTGCTTGCACTCCAGCAAAATCGGGTATGACACCGGAAACATGGTCGCGCGTTAGTAAAAGTTGCCTCCCCACACAAGCAAAGCCAGGCTGATGATTTTCTATAAAGAGAAAGAGAGTACTAATAGCCAGGCTGCCTGGCTAATCTTCTTATGTTCGGTGTTGTGCGCCATGGTGGTGTTTTGCACTTCATTTTTGGCGTATATCCCGTTCCAAATATTTTGGGCAATTAAGGAATCCGCGGATAATGCACCTAGAATAGCCTCCGGTTACTATAGCGACCTCGACAAAGTTCCTTTAACGGATGAGGAGATCCAATGGAGGAAGACTGTATATTACCTGGTCTTAGCTGCCACGTTTCTTGCTTATCTCTTTTCTGTCTGCAAGAAATTTCTAGAGCTCCAAGATGGGGGCGACGCGATAGCAAAAATATGCGGCGCCGTATCTCTCGAAACTAGCAATCACCCTGGCAAACGAGTTCTGAAAAATGTCGTGGATGAGATGGCAATTGCTACTTGCACGCCATCTCCGCCTATTTATATTCTCGACTCGGAAAGTCGTATAAATGCCTTTGTTGCTGGCATTGATAGAGGCAGCACGGTAATGGTTGTGACGCGCGGGGCACTCGACAAACTTAACAGGTCTGAGCTTCAAGGCATGGTAGCTCATGAGTTTAGCCATATTCTTAACGGTGATGTGGCTTTATCGACTAACATGATTGCCCTGATTTTCGGTCTTAGTTCAATTGCTGAATTGGGCAATTTCATTTTTCCCCATGACCTTTCTATTCTCAATCATTCACAAAGTGAAAACAGTGGCTGGTTGATTGCCTTTGGTCTCATTCCGGCGGCCGCGTTCTGGTTATTGGGATCAATTGGGAGATTGGCTGCGCTGTTGCTGCAAGCTTGCCTTAGCAGGAAGAGAGAATTGCTGGCTGATGCCGCGGCGGTGCATTTTACAAGGGATGCTTCTGGATTGGCGGGTGCTTTGAAAAAAATTGCAGGAGTCTCGAGCAGTTCCTTTGTCGCAATGGAAGGGAGTCGGCAGCTAAATCATCTTATGCTGGCAAATCCATTGATAATGCCTAACTTGTTCGACAGCCACCCTCCCCTGCTTTTCAGAATTAAGCGACTTGATCCACAGTTCAAAGGAACTATTGAGGAGCTACAAAGCTTTGATTACCAAACTCCCGAAAGTACCTTGAGTTTGGCTTCAGATATTCAGCAAAGCAGGCATGAACAGGAAGGCGATCCTGGCTCCATTGTTGCTGCGGGAGCGCAGAGCAAAGAAACACTCAGCCTTGATGATATACCTGCATTTTTGCTTGAGCAGGCAGGCACCGCCAATGGTGCGGTTGCTCTTGTCTATTCGATGTTGTTATCTCTTGAAAGTCCGACCAGAGATAAACAATTGATGCTTTTGAGTGCTCCGGAGGACCAATTAGTCTATAATGAGGTCAGACGTATCAGTGAGTCGTTGAAAGCTCTGCCAGCAACACTTAGATTTCCGCTTGTTTGCTTGTCTATTGCAGCGCTGAGAAATCTTGGTGAACCTGCTTACAAACACTTTCGTCAAAGAATGCGGGACTTAATTGAAGCTGACAATCATTTGGATTTTTTCGAATTTACTCTCAGTAAACTAATTAGCGGAAATCTAGATTCCTATTTCCAGCAAAAATCCACGAAGCATGGAAGATTAAGCCAGAAGGAATTAATACAAGCCTGTCGCGTACTTATGAGCGCAATGTCCGATTTTTCAAGCTCCAGAGTTGACGCCTTTAAGTGTGGAGCGGCCTCATTGGGCTTTTCAGGATTACCAATAACTGATGAACAGATTGGTTTCGAACAGATGGATAACGCGTTGGATAAGTTGAGCGGCTGTTCCCAAATGTTCAAAGCCCGGTTTGTGGAAGCTTTAAGTGACATTGCACACTTCGACGGAGTCATCCTGATGGAAGAATATCAGTTGTTGCTGGCAGTTAGTAGTATTCTTGGATGTCCACCATTGCTGATGCTTTCAGAATTGCTTAAGTGATTATTTTGTGCGTAATTTAGTAAGCTGCTCTCGGTCTTTAAGCTTGGTCTTTAAGCTCGGGAAGGAACGCCAAGAGCAAAACACACCGAGCGGTGAAGCTCGGTGCGTTCTGCAATCGGGTTGATTGGGCTGGTATACTGAGAAGCTGCATGCAAGGACTCTTTCAACAAAGATGCAAACATTCAGTTTCCCATTACTGCGATCACTCAGGCAGCTTGAGTGGATTACCATTCTGCTAATTGTTATTGCTGACCTTTGCCACCGCTTTGTTTCGCAGGGTATGGTCGGTTCTGAAATCTGGAGCACGGCGCCGCAGTTTGTCATTTCGCTGCTTGTACTCTCTTGCATCCTCTTTCGAGACTTTTCAAAACTCCGTCAATCTCAGTGTTTTATCTGGCTCAGCATGCAAATCATTTTGGTCACTATAGCCTCGATTACCGGTACCTGTGGACCGCTCTATTTCTTCAGTCTTTTGATTACCGCCAAGTCAGTGCTGGTGCTGGGAAAGAAAACTGCGGCATTTGCAATCTTGCTAAACCTTGCTGCAATCGGAGTTTCGCTGGGTGTCTCCATGAAGATTTTTGAGCGTCATGGTCTTCAGCTCATTGTTGGAACTGCCGACATCGGATTGCAGCTAGTCTTGTTTGCCATTTGCAACGTAATTATTCTCTATATCGCCCGCGCTATAGTTCGCGAAGTAGAAACCCGAACAAGAGTAGAGCAATTGGCTCGTGCCAATGAAGTCCTGACAGCTGAGCTAGAACGGAGCCGAATAGCCCGTGACCTCCACGACACTCTTGGCCATACGCTAATTTCGCTGGGACTGCAGCTTGAGTTGATTGAAGAGTTTCGCAGCATCGATCCGGAAAGAACGAATAAAGCACTCAAGACAGCACGTCAATTGAATGATGACTTGATCAATGAAGTAAGACGCACAGTGCAAGCAATTCGCGATCCGTCCTTCGACCTGAATAAATCAATGCAAGCTTTGATACAGCAAGTGCGTTCTAACGACAAGATTCAAATTAATCTTGATATCGATGTGAAAGTGCTGCCGAATCGCATTGGCTACGAAGTTCTCTTTATCGCAAGAGAATGCCTGACAAATGCGCAGAAGCACGCTGGTGCATCCAATATCCAAGTGAAAGTGCAGCAGACGAACACGCATGTCGAATTGAATGTCAAAGACAACGGTAAAGGATTTCAACCGTCAGTCGCCGCCAGTGGTTATGGTTTGAAGAATATGAAAGAACGCGTTAATATGCTATCGGGGCATCTCGATTTGAATAGCTCGCCCGGCAATGGGACACAGATTTCCGTGAGTATTCCACTATGATTCGGCTCTTGATTGTTGATGATCAAAATCTCGTGCGCGAAGGACTGATAGCGTTGCTGTCGCTGCAGCAGGATTTGCAGGTGGTAGGCGAAGCTGTCAACGGGCTTGAAGCAATTGATTTTGCGGATAAAGAGAAGCCTGATGTGATTCTTATGGATATCAGTATGCCAATTTGTGATGGGGTTACTGCAACAGAGAGGATTCACAAAAAGCATCCACAAATTAAAATAATGGTGCTAACTACTTTTGATGACGACAGCAATATTAGTAGGGCTCTTAGCGTAGGTGCCTCCGCTTACATTTTGAAGAACATTCCATCGCGGCAGTTGGCTGACTCCATCAGGCTGGTGATGCAAGGCAATGCCTTGATTCTAGGTCCTAACGTGGCACCTAAAGTTGTGTCGCAGCTGCGCTCGGAGGGTGAGGCAGATGATAGCGATGCGGAGCCAATAGACTTTGGTAAGGTCCTTACAGGTCGGGAAATGGACGTTTTCCGGATTCTGGCCGAGGGAAAAACCAACCAGGAAATAGCTGAAGAACTTTGCTTGACCGAAGGAACAGTCAAAAACTATATTTCCAAGGTCATACAAAATACGGGAGCGCGAGACCGAATGCAAGCCGTAATCTGGTCCCAGAAGTACGCCAAGAAGCTGCGCTCAGCTGATAATTGATTTGATTGGCTGGAGAATGCTTGCCGTTAGGGTTCCCAAGCCTTGTAATCAAGCCCCAGCCGGTCATAAGGAAAAATTGTGACTGGGGTAACAAGTGCTTGTGTCAGCCGTCACTATCGACTTAAAGGTCACAGTGCTAATCTGAAAACAGGCAAGCTCAAGCAATTGGTTTTGAGCAAAAAGCCAAGCCTTCCAGACTAGGAGATAAGACATGAAACTCGCACTAAATAACTTCATCAACGACGAAGCCGGGCAAGGTATCACAGAATACGGCGCCATCCTGGCGTTCGTTGCCCTTTTGGTCGCAGTTGTATTCAGCTTCGCTTCAGGGACACTGACCTCAGCGATTTCGCAATCGTTTAGTACAATCGTCAACCAGTTGAACAAACTGAATAGCGTAACCAACGCAACCTCTACATAGTCCTGTGGCAAGAGGGCATTCTCAAATCCCTTCTGGTATTTCTTCGGAGACAGCATAAAAGTAGTAGATTTAAGGGCCCCAGAGCGGGCCCTTAATCGCTTTAGTGCTTGCCATGCATCTAAATGAAATAGTTTGACGGTCCACTGTACTCGAGTTCTCCTGTGAGTTTTCCCAAACAGCGCTGAAGAAATCCAGGATTTGTCTGGGCCCCAGATAGGCTGTTAGCAGCGTGGGATTCGAGTTTCTCAAATGTTCAGCAATTTTCCGATTTCTTTCTGTTGGCTCGAAATCTCAGAATCGAAGTAATCAATCTCTTTCAGAATTCTCGTTTCAACGCCCGGGTCGCTTACGGACGGATTGGCTTGGACAACTCGCGGCATCTCGCCCTGCTTGCGCGTGAAGATGTACTTGCTCTTCTCCACGACAGCGTCATCTGAATCCGCTGTTACCGCTTGAGCGTTCGTCACGCCCAGCGCCGAAGGAACTAGTGAAGGTGTGTAAGGCGGAGGCGGGGGGACAAAATAATTTCCGGCTCTGCGAGAATTATCTCGCGAAGTTTTGGCCTCAACAGACTGAGTGCTCGTTGCGAACGAACCACTGAAAACGACGGTTAAGGAAATGAGTGCTGCAAGATTTCTGTTCAAATGAAAGTACCCCGAACTCGGACGCTTTGGTGAAGCAGTGCGTGCCGCCTAGTGGATCTTACCACCGCTCACCGTTGTCAAACCTAGTGCATTGCAGTATCCGAGCGGGTCCGGCCCAATGGCGTGGTGCATTTCATGCCGGTCTCTGTACGTGTGATATTGGAAATACCCTTCATTAAGCGCTCTAAACACGATATGGTCTTGCCATCTTGAAAAGCGATGTTATATTAGAGTAGTCGATTGAATTGTTCTTGTTCACGCGAGTCAGCAACTGGCGCGTACTCGTGCTGTCCGGAATCACTCCGCCCCCCACCAATACTGGAGGACGTTACGATGCAGTATGTTCGATTCGGAACCCAATGCGCGATTGCGATTGTCACGGCACTGATTACTCTGCATTTTGCGCCGCACTCATGGCGAGTGTCCGGCGTAAGTGCAGTCTTCGTGGGCATTTTACTTGCGGAACTATTCGACTTGTGCTTTTCACCTTTCTGGATAGCGACGCGTAAAGCAGCTTCCTGCGGCTGCAGCAAGGTTATGAAGAAAGTCGCCAGACTGCCGAAGCTGCTCGACAATCAGTGCGGCAACTGCGGAGCTGAAATGGCTTAGGACTTACAGCTCAAGCCTTGAGGCGGAGCGCCTTCGGATTTCAGAATTAAGTGTACAATGTGCGCTTACAGTTGGAGGGGCATTCCAGATGAAGCGCGCCAAAGCATTTAGTTTTTCATTATTAGCTGTGCTTTTGGGGCAGCTTGCAGGCTGGAACGGTACTTGTACGCCGCTTGAAGCTGCAGAGCAGGCGAGCAAGGGAAAAGTTCTTGTTCTTGTTTCAAGTTCAAGTGTTCTCAATTTGAAAGACGGAGTGAAGCACCCGACCGGATTTTTCTTGAATGAGTTGGGGGTGCCGCTGAAAGCATTGGTTGAGGCCGGCTATGAACCAGTTTTCATGGACCCTATGGGCAACGAACCATCAATGGATACTGTTTCCGATAAGCCAAGGTTTTTCGGACATGATTTGAAAGAATACGACGCAGTAAAAGCTTTCGTGGAAGAATTACCTGGTCTGAAACATCCCAAAAAAATCTCAGAATTGGCGGCAATTGACTTAAGCCAGTATGTCGGTCTCTTTGCACCGGGCGGGCATGCACCAATGGAAGATCTCTGGAAGCAAGCTGCTTTGGGTAAAATCTTGCGTTATTTCCACGAGCATAAAAAGCCAACGGCGCTGATTTGCCATGGTCCAATTGCGCTGCTTGCCGCAGCGGATCATCCCGAAAGCATAATTGCTCAAGTAAAAAAAGACCCCGCTAAAGCAAAGTCTGTCGACAAATGGACTTACGCCGGTTACAGAATGACTGTATTTAGCAACGCTGAGGAAAAACCGAATGAGGGTAAGGGTGCGCTGGGCGGATATATGTTTTTCTATCCCGAAGATGCTTTGAGGGCGGCAGGGGCGGAGCTCAAGATTGCGCCTCCCGGACAAGGACACGTAGAAGTGGATCGAGAACTGATTACAGGGCAGAATCCAAATTCAGACAAGGAACTAGCAGAGAAATTTTTGCAGGCCCTGAACAGGCAAAACTCCGCTCGTTAGATAACAGCATAAGTCTTCGCGGCGTTGAAGGATCTATTTGCACACTGATCGTTAAAGCCATTCTTTGTAGACTCGGCAGATATAATCAATAAAGAAAGATCAACTAAAGTTGAGGTTTGAGCTTGAATCTGCTGTTGAAGCTAATCTTATTGGTATTGCTAACTGTGGCTATAATAGTCGGTGGAGCATACCTTTATTTTGATGTCTTTTCAATATGGAGTTCGCCAGGCAAAGTAAAAACGTGGATATTACAAATCACTCCGCTTGGAACACCGCTCACAGAAGTCGATAAAATTATCAAGTTGCGACAGTGGAAAGAAGGCTATTCCAGAAGCTTTGAATATTCTGCCTGGTCTAGCGGACTTTTCCCAAATGTACCGGGCGCCCATGCCATAGGTGTTAATTTTGGAAACCATGGAAATCCCTTTTCGTACCCAGACTATTATGGAGTTATTGTATATTGGGGCTTTGATTCATCAGACAAGCTTGCCGATGTAAAAGTAAACATTACTCCCAGGTCGTGGCTTTTAAATTTTTAGACTATGCCCGCGATACGCATTTAGTATTTTTCTCAATTGCAATCTTTGGCATCCAATTGCCACACCTCTCGCCACTTCGATACACTGGCGGGAAACTCCGCACGAAACTTCTGATCAAAATCCGCAAATTTCGGATTTGAATTTTCTTCGTACACGGATAGCAGGAAGTGCGTAAGCTTGTCTTCGCCTACCTCCTCGCTTAGCAGCAATAATGCTACAGGTGCTTGAAAGTAAGACTTCAAATAGCCGGCTTCATCTTCAGAGAATTTCGAATTTACGATGGGTGCTTTTGGACCATTCTTTGCCATTTTATAGAAGAACGATTTAAGTGCCTCCGCCTTCGCTGGAGAGGAGCTTCGAATTGCAGCGAGCAATCCAAAGAATTGAGGTAGTCCCTCTTGCATCCAACCGTCCTGCCCCTGATATCTGCCCCCAAACCAAAAGTGCGCAAGTTCATGTGCAACTATTAGTTTTCTAAGCGGGTCGCTGATATCTTCGCTGATTCCCATCTTCGCGGGTGAGAGAAGATGCACTGGGTCGCCTAACGCAGTTCGAGAAAAGAGGATCAAATTACCGCTTGGATTTCCGTTGATTTCTTCAGAGCCTCCCCGCCTGATAGCACCCACTTTTATGGCATTAAAGGGAAGTCTGCCGAACAGCTTTATGTCTAACTGAACTTGTTCCCTGATGAATTCAAGATATTTTTCGTTTGCGGTAAATCCCTGCGGAAAGATAAACTTCACAGTCATTTTGTCTGCTTTACGAATAATTGCTTTGCCAAATTTTGCGATTTGAAACTCCAGGCCGTTTTGCTGAACTACATCTTTGTCAGCAACTAAAGCTGAGTAGCCATCGGGTAATTGGAACTGGACGTCGTAATAGCTGCCATCAGACATTACTTCGGGATTTGGAACTGAATTGTTCAAACAATAAATTTCGTCAGAACCAGCGAAATACTTGGGAGCCTGCATGTTACTGCTGCCGCTGAAGTGAACAATATGACTCAAACTTGAATCTGGAAAATTAAATTTGCTGCCGTCGCTGAGCTCAATAGATTTGCCAGATGAATCAAATTTGTAAGAATGCCAGGGCATCAGAACGAATTGCAGGCTGCTTTTGCTCGTGCTAACGGTGCCATCTACATTGATCTTTGTGCTGTGTAGATTTTCGGGTGTAATGAGGAGCTTGAACTGAGGCAGTTGAGCCATGCTTTCATTTGCATACCCTGTCGGAATCGAAAGAGTAAGTAAGGCTATCAACGTTAAACATGTTTTCGCCATTTCAGGACTCCATTTGCAATTGCCACAATTATGCAAAGCAGCCATTTTCAGAAAAAATACGTATCATAGATAATCGGCCTGCTTACGGAACCGCCAGGGGTCCGGCACTTGCAACATATCCTCTACAGCATCACGCGCCATAAGTTTTAAATATATGCCCGCATACGATTCGTCGTTGAATCGACCATCAAATGTTACCGCTACATTGTGCCCTGGTGTTCCATCTGAAACCACAACTGTGTCAGCGTATTTGTTTACCCAAAGAGAAAGATGCGCACCACTATCACGCATATTCTTGCTTAGCTGATCGGCGAGCTGTTCGAGCTTTACGCTGTCGCCATTGGCTGAAACTACAGCATTGGCAAAATCTACAGAACCGTGCACTGCGAGCAGAGAGTCCTGCATAGCTTTTAGCGTTTGCTGGTCGCGATCTGGCGTGTTACTGCTAATTAGCTTATTTACTTTATCTTGTGCAATTTTTTGCTCGTCATAAACTTGCGCAAGCCAATCATACATTGGTTTCTCATCCCAACATCTATCTTCGCTTCGGCGGAACTTTTCAGAACAATTCGGCTGCCCCGTAATCTCTACAGTCTTGATCCCACGAATCCAATCAAAGAGTTCTTCCATTATCTCCTCTTCCGGGCTCGAGTCTCCGGCCGAGCGAAATTGCCCTGCTCAATACACCGCCACGTTTGCGAGCATAAAACAGGATAGCAACGATTGCACCGTTAATCCTTCCTGTTATTGCCTGTTGTAATTGGCGGTAGTAAGCCGTCCCTAGCTGTAGCTCCGCCGTCTATAGCTGTAGCTACGCCGTGATTTGCTTGGCGCATAGGATTGCGTGTTTGGGCCAGCCGAATTTTAGATTTTGCTCAGGTAATCAATTACAAGCAACGTCCACCGCTAGGAAACTCTCTTCTGCCGCTACAACAGCCCGATGCATCTGTCGTTGAGGGGTAGTCGCCTTCTGGAGCACAGCTAGGACGGGGGACTGGACCAGGAATTGGATTTGGTCTATTCGGGATCCAGCCCGGGCTACCAGGCGGGAGCCAAGGCGTGCCTACGCCCTGGCTCAATTGCGCTTCTGGTTTTAACAAGTCCAGAAAGTTGAAATGGGCAGGCGTTTGTGCAGCCTGTGTTTTTACTGATGAAATATCGCTCTGTTCAAAACTCATAACGCTTCTCCATTACAATTCCGTCTAAGAAAATAAGTACTACAGGAGGAAAAACTCCGTAATAAGACGTGCAAGTTCTGTGACTTCTCCGCTGTAAGTGGGGAGAATACTATTTCAGCGATCTTCTTTGCGATAGACGAATTTGAGTCCGGACCACTCTTCGTTGATAGCGCAAACTTTTACGTCCACAAGTCCAGATGCTAAACCTGTTTCTCTTACGATTGCATCGGAGAGATCTGTTTTCAATTTCGAACTCTTTTTGGGCCATGAGATCCAGAAGCAACCAGTCTTTGATAAATGCTTTTTCCAGTCATTGAGGCGTTTCTCCAGCTCTCCGCGCGATCTGCAAAAGATGTGCATGTAATAAAGATCCGGGCAAGGTTTGGTATGCAATTCCACTTCGTTCAATTTTTCGCTGAGTTGCTTGAGAACCTCGTCCGGCATTTGATGAATGAACGTCTTCATACCAGGCTTGATTCCAAGTTTTTTGTCCAGGGGGGTTCCCGAATATCCTGTCATCATTTGCGTCCCAAAGAGATTGTGCCTGTTTAATTGTACGGGATAATTTGATTTTATTGGCCGCACAGGTGCAGACTGAACTGCGCGTTAAATCTTCAGCCGTAAACGTTACTAAATTATCCAGATCAAGCTCGGGAGAGCTGTACTAAAAATCACTCAAAGTGGGACACCTTTTGGATTGATGTCTCAATCTTCAAAGTGCGATATTTTGAAAGTAGAGATTTAAATTGAACAACGTTTCAAAGCCTTTGCGCAAATCTTTGCCAAAAGCTGAGGAGGCTGTATGTGTAAAATTCCAGAGCAGGTTACTAGCGTAAAGGATGTTTGTTTAGATAAACACTTCAGAGAGAATCCTTTTCCGCTAGACGGGACGGACTGGGCTAGAGAAATTCGGGAGCACCAGTTGAGGGATAAACATCCAAACTGGAGATGCAGCGGACCATGCAACTTCTTGAGCAAGCTGCACGGTTGTGACAGTTTGCTTAGAAGGCAACGCGCCGTTATTAGTGACGTTATGGACTATTGGTTTCATGATCTTCGGTAAACTTACTGCGACCGTGAAGAAGTCATTTCTCCACAAACTTGATCGTTTTGAGCAGATCTTTGAGAAGAAGCCACATTCTCAATGAATCTGCTGGAAATGGTTCAAAGTCAAAATCAGAGTAGAACTCTATCGCTCTTTCATCGATTGCGTCGACAACAATGGCACGAATCGGTACAAGATCTGAAATGCTTGCAGCGCGTTTCAATGCATGTCTCAACAGTCTTCTTCCTAGCTCGACTCCTTTGTATTTTTTGTCGCGTGCTAGCCTTGCTATTAGAAAAATTGGAATAGGGTGCCTCGCCAATCCTTTCTTCACCCGCTCCGGTGTGGAATCTGTATGCTCTACAGAAACGACGTTATATGAGCAATAGCCGACGACAATCTTGCTGTCGCTGGCTTCTGTCACCACCATTGTTTTGCTTTGCCCTGATTGTGGGCTTTGCAGGGCGTGCTTTTTAAGCCAGCTATTTAGAGGCTCTTTTCCGCAATCAAAATGAGTGAGATCATGTTCACTCGTCAATGATTGTGGATGCGACACCATTGGAAATCGCTAGTCCCATTCATCGGGTTGAGATAGCTGTTTCTTCAGATTGGGCAATATTTTGGCTGGTGCATTTAGGGCATGCTCAATCTTCTTCCATTGTTCATCGCTTACGACAAACCTCGTTTGTTCATGGACTACAGCTTCAGCTGCAACGACGGCTTGTTGTCTGATGAAATTGGTGGGTGTCGTGGATAGCAAAACGGCGGCTTGCTTAATAACGGCATTCTCTTGCTGGCTAAGACGAAGATCGAACTTTTCGGTTTTTTGAGATGTGGGCTTTCGTGAAACCGTCTTGCGAGCTTTAGCGGGCATCAGAATAGTCCTCTCCATCTAAAATTGAAGTATGACACATTGTCAGGACATTGTCTAGACAAACTCTTGCTTGAGTTCTCAAATAGAGGCTTTGGATGCTCGAAAAATTGCTTGAGCTTTGAGTCCATAAGTTAATCTCTTGACATCCCGTGGCTGGAAATTACGCGGGGCAGTGGATTTCGGCTGCGTGTACCCCAGCCCCGTTGGGGGCATAAAGTATCAGGGCTGGATGGGATTTTAGTAGTCGATGAGTGGCGGGTCGGGAAACGACGAAGACAAAAATAAGCCGATTAGCTTTGAAGAGCAGATCAGGCTTTTGCGCCGCTCTTCGAATAAACAGCTTCAGAAGACTACGGAGATAAATGTTGGGCAAAAGCTGAAACGGGAGCTTAATCAAAATGAGCCGGCGTTGGACCAGGCGCTTGTGGATCAGCGTTTGCAGGATACCTTGAATCGGGAATCGCAGCAGGAGCTGTTCAAGGACTCACTGGTTGCTTCGGTATTTGGTGAGAAGAAGAAAAAGAAGAGAAGCACTGGGGTTCACGCGGCAAAGGATGCGAAGGTTCCTCCAGTTGCAGAAACGGAGCCGTCTAATGCGAGCGGGACGCCCGCGATCCCGTCGGGGAAGGAAGCTGAGGGGCCGGCTCAAAGTGCTGGCTCGGGAAATGTAGCTCAGCAGCGGGATTTAGCGGCGAGAGCTTCTCGGCCAACTAAGGAATTTGTTGTTAAACCTCGAACAAATGCACGGTCGTTCTTTGAGAGTGAGGAGACTGCACGCCCGCAAGCTTCCGCACCGCCAGTGGTGCCATATAATAAAGGCGGAGGTTTCTTTGATACTGATTCAGGAACTCCGGCTGTGCCTGCAGCTCAAACAGAGACTCCTTCTTCTATTTCGCAGCATATTTCTCAAGAAGCTCCAGTTCCTTTTGCATTTCCTGGTGTAGATTCTCCTGTTCAATCTGATAAAGCAGAAGACGATCGTGAGTTCGAAGAGCCTGCGTCTTCTGGGGTTCCTCATAAAGAAGCCAGATATCGGCACACAAAAACAGTCGAGATGGTTAAACAGTTCGAAGAGCCGGTTCCTTATGGTGACGACGCTGCAGTACAACAAGGCAGCCCCGTCAAGGAAGTTCAAGAGCTTTACGATGAGGCGCCCTATGCATTTCCGGGCGCAGATGATCCGATGTCGTATACGGGAGATTCATCTGAGCAAACAGAAGAAGTTCCAGCTGGAATTCCCGGGGCGGATTATCAAACTGTTGCAGAGGAGCAGGAAGACGAATTCGACGGGACATCTTCTGAACTGCCACCGGATTATCAATCTGCGGCGCAAATACTTGCACAGGCGATGGCGCGTCCGCAAATTCCAGATCTTGATCGGGAGCTGCCGGCTGACACTGCCTATGGTGCGGAAGGGCAAGATTCGCTACACCAGGCACAAATGCATGAACAAGTTCAGCAATCAATTCAGAGACATGAACCGATAGAGGATCCGAGCCCGCATCCGGTTCAAGAGCCAATTCAGGAGCAAATACAAGCGCAGGTCCAAGAGCCAGTCGAGGAGCAAGTCCAGGAGCCTTATATCAGTCCTGAAGAATGGGAAGCAAGCGAAAGAAGAGCTGAGCTCCTATATTATTTTTCAGTCCAGGCGCAATCTTTCAAAGAACGAACCGGTCTCGATATGCTTCTGGACGCTGAAGACAAGATCCAGATTTACCTGAACGCCGCTGGTGAAAGCCAACACCTTTATCAGATTGAATGCGATGAGGCAGGCTTTGCTGAGGCGGATGTTCTCGCAGACACAATTAGCACTGAATTCCTCTCGCGCATTTCTAAGGAGTTTGGCGTCGAGTTCGGCCGACCGGGACAGCTGGCATTGCGACAGCTCGAACCCGATGAAAACAATCAGCTGGTTCCCGGGGAGAGTCTGTTCGTGCGTGCGCCGCGAGTCGATGAGCTGAAAGCATTGCAGCGGGCAATTGAATTCTCATGGCCGGCGACTTACCAAAAGGAAGATCAGCTTCCGCTGAAAGTAATTTTTTTGGACCAGCCGCTGGTAAAAGACGAATATGACGGAGTTGTTCTGAAGTATCTTGAAGATGGGCGCCCTGTGCTGTTCATTACGCCTGAACTTTGCCGCAACGGTATGCCTACTGAGGCGGATCCTATCGCAGATGGAGCTGCGGAGAGCTGGCAGTCTGAAATAATGCGAGAGCTTGCCTGGAAATCAGCAATCGATTGCAACCATCTTCCCGTTGACGATGCTGCAACTCAATCTTTGGGTTGGGTGCTGCTGAAGCAGGAAAACGAGGAATCAAAACTATACGGATTGAAAGACGCTAATGGCGATATATTCCTTCCTTTCGAAGATGCCTCCAGCAATGGTGAATCATGGGTTCGCTGCAATAGACAGGGCGAATTGATTGATGCCAAAGGTGACCCGGTTACAGAAATCATTGAGATGCTTTTCATCAGTAACGAAGAAATGCAGCGGCGCGCGCAGGTGAAACCGTGCGGTACGCACTTCTTCACTCCAGAGGAAGAACTTGCCGATGCCCTGCGCTGCTTTCGTCAAGGACCCGACTGGCGCATGCATTTGGGGCGTAGCAATCCGCTTTTATATAAGCTGGCTAAAACCGTCGATCAAGCATGCATCAATCGCTGCTACCCGACTGAAAATGGAAAGGATGCGTACATTCGCTCAAGCACGGGACAAGTAGTCGAAAACAGCGCAGCAAGCCAGAAAGACTTAGTTCAGTTCGAACAAAAAGTAAATCGTAAACCAGGGTAACTGTGGAATTATGCAGTCAATTCACGCCAAGACTAATATTAATTCCTCGGTTTCGAGTACCAAAATTATGCGGTACTGGATAAACCTGAACAGGGGGCTGGCGTTCCACAAAGAGGACGCCCACTAATGGCCGAGACGAAGAATGAAGAGTCGAAAGACTCAGAAAAGAAGATTGACGCTCCTGTAAATAAGACGGAGACGAATAAGGACGACGCAAGCAAGAGATTGTCCAGCGAGGTATGGGCAGCCAAGCCTGGCGATAATGGCAATGGGACAAAAGATGCTACGGCTGACCGCATCGAGAAAGCCAAACCGTTTGCCGATGATCCTTCCTTGCGCGCTAAGCTTAATGACTGGGTTACGCTGAATAAGAAGGATTCCGCTGCTGAACCTGGGCAACTGCGGCGCTTCGATACATTTCTTGGACAGATCAACGATATGATCAAGGACAAGAACAAAGAAGGCGGCGCACAAATTCCGGAAATCGATCGCGCTAGATATGGTCGCGTTTTAAGTGTCGTCGAAAGATATCAAAGCAATCAAGACAATCTCAACGAAGCTCTTAAGAAGAATGATAAAGGCGCAATTGAGCGTTTGAGCAAAGAGCAAGAAGAAATCAAAAAGCAGATGGAAACAAAAGAGTTCCGCAAAGATCTGCAAGATGCAAGTAATGATTTGAGCAAAGGTTACAGCGTTCTGCGTCAGGGTCTCGCGACAACTTATGACGGCCTGCTGAAGACTCTAGTTGAGTTCGGACGCAAAGTACCTGCTGAACAGCTACCGCAAGAGCTTCCTCGTGGAATTCGTGGGCTGGCAATCAGCAATGAGCAATTCAAAAGTCTGGTCAGCGACGGACAATTGAAACTGCCTGAGCGCAATCTTGCTCCTAATGAATTGCCCAAGAGCGATGACATGAAAGAGATAAATAAGCTCTTGCGTTTCACTGATGCGGCCAGTGCTGAGATTCACCGTGGCATGCTGGAACAGCAATATGCACTTGCTCAATCTCGCGTAAATCAAATTGATTCAAGCGGCGAACTTTCAAAAAAATGGTTTCCGGAAAAAGTCGAGAACCTGAATGATGATCAAATTGAGAAGCGTCTTGCTGCCGCGACTCCCTGGATTCAAAAGGGACTGGAAGTTCAGCGTTACGCCGAGCTGCATCACCGCTTCAACAAAATGGTGAACGAACAATTCAATTGGCCCTCATGGCTTGGTGGCATTCCTTCCAAATGGGATGCATCCGCAATTGAAAATAACAAGGACATAGTCAGCGTAAGCAAAGACGAGAAAACTGGCAAAGTCAGTATCTCAGTCAAAATGCCTGACTCGCTTGATCGCAATGATGCGAATACTGATCGCATAAAACAAATGGATGACTGGCTGGCCAAATACAAAGGACCTGTGGATCAGGCTTTTGGCCAGATTGATGGAGCCAAAGCCGAGAACTCCGTTATTTACTGGGGCGACATCAAAACTGAAATGCGCGTCGACAAAGATGGAAACATGGTCGAGAAAGGCTGGCGAGATGACAAAGGGCGCCAGGTATTTCAAGAAAGTGATGGACGCAAATATCGCTTCAACGATGATGGCGCGAAAGAGTGGGTGCCGCAAAATGAAAAGCTTACGGAAGGTGAGTATCGCGTAGTCAATGGAAAAACTGATTGGCTTAAACAAGGTGAAGAAATTCAAGATGTGAACTTGATGGAATTTCGCACTGAAGCAAAAGAAGTCAAAGGACCCGATGGAAAGCCACTCATCGAAATCAAGCAAGTACAGAACCTGCAGTATGCGCACTGGGCTTCATACAATGGTTGGGGCTGGGTTAGCGATGTTAAAACCATGGGGGGTGACATTAAAGCCCAGAAGCTCGACAACGATTTCACCATTGCTGCTGACAAAGGCGCCGCCGGTGGTAGACGAGATGGGCACAAAGGCGATTACCTCGTTACGCTGGCTGATGGACGCCAGCAAGTAATTGATGAGAAGAGTTTCGATAAATTATATAGACAGAAAGAAGGCGGCAAGCCTGGAGAATATGAAGAGAAGCCCAGGCAGTACAAGCCGGATGATTGGCTGGTTGTCTACCGCACCGATAGTGGTGCCCCGCAGCCGACATTGATGCAAGCAAAAGATGTGCCTGCCTTTGTGTCTTCGCAAGCGAAATGGCACTGGGGAACAAAGATTGTCACAACCGGCGTTGATGTACTGATGCTAGCCAGTGGCGTTGGTGAAGTGCGGGCAGCTATGGTTGGCGTTGAGGCCGCTGCAGGAACTGCCGCAAAGATGACGACAATGCAGGTACTCGGAAAAGCGCTTCTCACGCGTCAGGGCATGACCGGTATGCTGCATGCTGGATTTGGTGCCACAGGATTTATGGGACAGGGAATCGAAAACCTTGGTCCTTACGGAAAAACTTTCATGCATGCCCGCGGCATCGCCATGATGCTCGACCTCGGTTACACTGCAATCGGTAGACCATGGAGCGCCAAGCCTTTCGTTCCAACGGCCGAACAAATTGCTTCTCAGGGATTCTTCTCGCGCGGCTTGCTCAATTTCAACCGCGTCATGAGCGACAGCTTGCTGGGTCGCGTGCAATCAGGCGGCGCAGATCTTTTCTTCCTCAGCGACATTGGCATAAGGCAAATCCCTGGCATTGTGAATCGTGCGCGCGGCACCGACAGCCAGCAAGTTCAACAGCAGGCTGCACTTGAACGCCGCTGGCCGCAAGCTACTCTTCCGGAAGATCGCAAAACACCAAGTTCATTCGACAAGCAAACGATGATGCGTGTCGAAGCTTTCCGCAAGCCTACTGAAGATGCAATGAAATTGCCGGAGCAGGACCCACAGCGTGTTGCTCTGAATAAGAGGTTGATTGAGACAGTAAAAGATGCGAAAGCGGACCCGCGCGACCGTATGGGCGCAGCATTTGCTCTTGTTACTCTAAACGAAAAAGATGGGAAGCTGCCTGAGAAAATCAGCGCCGGCGAAAGCAATATTGATCGAAAAGCATTGCAAGATTACGTTGACAGTCAGCGCTATTTGCAAGCAAAAGAAGTTGTGGATGGATATGCGCGCAATATGAGCTTGCATGTCGCTCCTGAATTACAAGGTAAATTGGATGCACTGAGCGCCAGGGCCAAAGCAGCGTTGAGCGACAATGTTGCGGACAGAACTGCAGCAATGGGTGATCTTATTTCAACATTCAATTCGAGCACAGCAAGTGCAGAAGAGAAACTGATCGCAGCATCCGCGTTGTTGTTTGCAAGACGCCGTGGGCAAGACGGCAAACTCGCCGAAACCGTCGAAGCAAATGGGCAGAATGTAAAAGCAAAAGATCTGGTTGATTTCTTGTACGCTTCATCTCAAGCTCGTCAGGGAAGCGGTTCTTCTGCCAAAGACAATCCAGGATATTTGCGTCTGTATGCCGGAGACATGATGCTGCGGCTTGATACGGACAGATTCAGCATTGCGGATATGAATCAAATTTGTCTCAGCATTGTTAACGACAAAAATGCTCCTACAGATGCTGCAGCGAAAGAACGCTGGACGCAATTGAAAATGCAAGCCATGAGCGATCCGCATGGATACCGGCTCGGCGACCTCTACGAATTGATGAAGTCTCGCGTTGAACCAGAAATCGCTAACATGCCGACTGGCGATCAAAAGCAAATGGAAGCCAAAGGACAGGCTCTTGCTTCACTTCTCGGACGTGATTCAGATGCAATTAAAGCGTCGCTTGAGAATCTGAAGAAGAACGATGATCCGCGTGTGGCTGCGCTTGCTGGATATATGCTTTTCTCAGCAGAAGCGCAGCGCCCGAGTGATCGTATTGAAGGTCTGTCGCAATTGCATAAGGATGGACCACTTGCCTGGCCGACAGACTTTAACAAAGATGCACAGAACCGCTGGGCGCAGGCTGCTGATGCTTATGTTCTATCGAAATTGAAAGCAGATCTTCCGGGACAGGCTGGTGCGCAATTCGATAAAGCCAGCTGGGAAAAATTCCGCGCAGCTGAGCAATTGATTGCGAAATATCCTGATTTGAAATCCAGTCCTGAGATGCAGTCTGAAATCAACAAGGCTTTGATGTCTTTGATCAGTGCAGATAATCCGGCGCTTGCTGCTAAAGCCCTGCCTGTCTTGTTGAGCCGTTCTCAGCAGTATGCCTCTATTTTCAAGCAAATGAAGCCAGAAGAATTGACTGCTCCAATGAAGTCGTTGCGTGATGGATTGTTCGGCTCAGGTGGAATACTCGACACGCTTAAAGACAGCAGTCTCGACATGTTGAATGACTCATCCACTTATTCAACTTATGCAACACGTGCTGAAAACCTGCGCAAAGATCTTCAAGCCATGCAAACTGACTATGTGGCTAAACGTGAAAAGATGTCCGAGACCGAGCGCGCGGAAACGGAATCAAAGATTGCCGAACTCGCTCAATCAATGAACAATGCTGCCAGCGCTCCTGCTGATTTGAAGCGTGCTTTGTTGGCGAGTGTTCCGTCGATGATCAACCTGGCTAAAGATAATCCGCTTGGTGCTCCGCGCGATTTGAATTTGCGTCCAGTCGTGAATGCAGTGCAAGCTCTTGCTCAAGTGCAGGCTGACCGACCAGAGACAGCGTCACCGGACTTACGTGCACAGGCAGTATCAGTTCTAGCTGATATCGGCAGGGACAATACTGGTGTAAGCACCTTGCTTACTCGTGTACTCTCTGATGACCCCAGCCCGAAAGTTAGACTTGCTGCGCTCGAGTCATTGAATAAACTTGCGCCTGAAGATTTACAGCGTATCTGCTTGAATCAACTTGCCGTAGAACAGCATCCTGAAGTTGCGAAGCGCTTGCGCGAAATTGAATTCACAAAGCGCCGTCCCGACCCTGATTCTACTGAGTATCAAGAACGGTTCAACAGGGCACGTCTCGATTTGATTAATCAGGCTGCCCGCTCACTGACTGGCGCTGAACAATACATCAAGAATAACAACGATCTCAAATATCTCGATGGTCAGACTCTGCGCTTGCAAGCCTTAGCTGATTTGCAGGACAAATATTTCAACGGCGTCGGCGGATTCTTCCGTTTCGCCTGGGATGGCGAGAAAGGTGTTGATTCTGAACATGCAAAATTGCTCGATAAATATGCCGGCTACATGCGCGATTCAATGGATGCGCTTGGACGCAAAGCCGCAACGGATGACGAGGCTCTCAAAGCTCTCGTTTATGTAGCAATGTCGAATGGTCGTCCTTTGCTGAAAGACGATCGCAAATGGGGCGCTGAAAAGGCAACTGAAAAACTGAAAGAGATTTGCGCCAATGCTTCAGCAGAAAGAGCACGTCAGATTAGCTGGGCAGTGGAAAATTTGTTGTTGCACCAGCCCGATATGACTGCGCAAGGGCGTCAGAATGTTCTTGATGGATTGAAGTCGCTGATTGCCAAACCTGGACAGTCAGGAATGACAGATGGGCAGATTTCGACCTTGCTTGCAACCGCCTTGCAGCGAGAGCTTCGCAATACTCCAGCGCCAGGTGCCAAAGATTTTGCTGCCCGCGAAAAATTGCAACTCGACATGTTGAATACGCTCAACGAGCCGCGCTTCCGTAGTCGCGAAATACTTCCTGCTCTAGAAGCAATCGCTGATGGTACGCCGAAGTTCAAAATAAGCAAAGACCGCAATGGCGATGTGAACAAAGTAACTTATGCCGATGGTTCCTCACGTGAAATTCAGAAGTCTGCCGGCACGCCATTCCGCTATGTGTATAAAGACTCTGCCGGAAAAGAGACAGTTTGGCTGGCTGACCCCAGCAAGCCGAATACCTGGTACAAGGAAACAGACAAGGACAAGAAAGAACCATGGGTCGGAACTGGGGACTTCGACAGCTCCGGTGATTATGTACGCGTCAGCGATAAGGGCGTGAAGTCTGTAATCAAGCCAAGCGGAGCACAAGTAGACAGTATCAACGGCAACGTTTCCAAAATCACTTATCCTGATGGCAGCATGCGCGAGTTCGATCCACCGGGAAACAACTATCGTCGTTTCACATTCACTTCCTCAGACGGCAAAACAAAAGAAGTCTGGGAGCGTGACGGCAACAGCAACACCTTCTATAAACCGGACGACAAAGAAAAGAAGAGCCCCTGGACAGGGCAAGAGCTCCTTGATGCAAACAGCGGCGATTACGTCAGCATACAGGGCGACACCAGAAGAGTTCGTAAAGCAAATGGTGCTGTTTTCGAAATCAAAGACGGAGCTGTGAAGCAAACCGCTTCTGCCTCTGACATTGCTTACAATAGCAGCCTCGCCAGTGTCAGGCAGAAAGCGCAAGAAATGGTTGCGCAAATGGCAGACCGCAGCGATCTGCTGAGACAGCAAGCCGTGCTTCCGAAAGATGCTGATGCGGCTTTTGTCGGCAAGAAGATAGCAGATGAATTATCGAATCCAAATGCAAGCTCAGAACGGGTCGGGCGCGCAATCGCGGTCTCGGAAAAACTCGGACCAATCAAAGATGATAACGATCCACGCCGTAACGTGTTACAGATTGCAGCACGCGACGGCCATGAACTCGTTCGCATGATGGCTGCTCGCGAGCTCTCGAAGAGCAGCAATGCAGATGATCGCAAACTCGCATACTCCGTTCTTGCGCGTCTTGAAAAACAGGGATCCCGCCAGGGATATGTCAATGAATCACACGAGTTGCTGGCGCAGATAATTGCTAATCCGCAAACAAGTGCTTCCGATAAGCAAGTGATTGAACAAGCACGCCAGGAAGCAAACAAACTTGATGCGGCTACATATCGTTCTCAGGGCAGAACTGCCGATCTTTCCAATGATCTGGACTATCAGGATGCCTTCGAGCGCGCCAGCCGCGATCTCAAAGAGAACGCCTTGAAAAGACGCAATTTGTCCAAATACGAAGGCACGGACAACTGGTTCTCGAAGAACGACGCATACAATTTGCTCGATGCAGACAAACTGGCCGAAGCGCAGAAGACTGCAGCTCACGATGCATTCCCTGGATTCGTTCCCTGGTTGTTCATGAGCAGAGCATCAATCGATAAGCAAGTAGATGATGCAGTCAAGGAAGTATGGAACCGCCAGGAGCGCCAGCTCAATGCACTGGGTGAACAGGCGAAACAAGCGGGTGATGCCGGCCGCGAAGCTAGAGAAGCACTTGCTTCTATCCTGCTTACACAAGGACAACCTTTCCGCGAAAGCGATCGCGTGTGGGCGATGCAGAAGGCTGCAAAAATGGTGCGCGACTGCATCAAAGACGGGCACCCTGGTGCTCGAGACATGATGTGGGTGGTGCAAGCTGCTTTGATTGAAGAACCACAGCTCGATCAGTCGACGAGATACTACTTGATGAACGCAGTTGATCAAGCCAAGCAGCGCGGCATCATTGACGCGAAAGAAGCATCAATCACTATGGCGGCCGCGCTTGAGAGCGAATATCAGGGCATGCCATCGCAGAATCGTGCCGCACAGAATTACAAGGACAGCATTGAAAATCAAAAATACGCAATCAATCTAATTGCAATTTGGAACAGTCCGGAAGCCAGCCCAGTCCTCGAAGCACTTTCAAACTATCATCCGGATAACGGCGTGCGCTCTTTGGCTCGTGACGTTTACCGCATGCTCAATTTGCGTATGCCTCAACTTCGTGGTGATGCAGGCGGAAATAATGGCGACTCTCGTGCCGATGCCGGCACCGCCAATGGTGCCCAGCAGTATGCTGCAATCTTCGACGACCCACAGAAGCAACTCGCGTTCAATCAGACTCAAAACGACATTCTCGAATACGAGCGAGTGCTGCTTGGTCTGCCTTCAAGTTCCTCTCCCGATCAAATCCGTGCTGCATGGAAAGCCAAGAACCCGCAGAATTCGTAGAGATTTTCTACAAAATCGACGTTGCTAAGATTGAAGCCGCACGCCGTGGGGCGAAATAACCTTAACAACGATCAGGGTAGTATTTCCCCTTGTCAGTTTCGACAATATTATACGAATGCTCTGATTTCAATAATGAAAATAACTGTTCTTGCTAACGCGCAGCTTGCAATAGGGCTGAATAAAATGCGCCCTGTGCAGAGCTATTGAACTGAGCGTGTTAGATCCACTAACATAGGTGGAACAAATGATCGATACGTTAGCCTGAGCAGTGGCTAATTTTATGAAGAAGGAATATTATGAAAAGCAGGAAAATCGTTATTCTTTTGAGTTTAGCTTCATGCTTTGGGCTTTTTAATTCTGCTGCATTTGCGCAAAAGATCAAAGACTTGCCGGATGCACCTCCTGGCTCCAAAGCTGCTCATACAGTGCCTGACCCCAACAAAGACCCCTTTGTTGCTCGCTCCGGCAATTCAGAGATGACCCTCATTGAGTATTCAGATGGAGTTCGCCAAAAAATCGTAAATGGTAACACTCTGACCAAATTTAAGGATGGGACGGTTTGTGTTCAGCACGCCGACGGATCGGAAGAGTGGAAGTACGACAGTCCATTCGTAGTAGGTCGCGCCGGGACTGAGGATGGAACTCGCGTAACTTTGTGGCAAAACGGAACTCAATACATAAGCACACCGGACCCTGCAACGGGTGACCGAACAGGTCAGTTAACTATGCCGAACGGCGCGACAATCGATATTACGGCGCCTGCTCCAGGATACGGGAGTAACAACAATTCTAATCCTTATTTGCCAGCGGGAACTAGCGGTTCTGACAATCCATATCTGAACGCAGCAAACGCCAATGCACCACCACCTGTGGCTAATAACTCGCCAGGTGTCGATAATTCTGCTTTGATTAATGCACTGCTTACACCAGTTTCGCCGCAGACATATGGTTCACCACTGCCACCTTATGTTGCTGGTCCGCTTATCGACAGCCTTGGTACCACATTGAGCAGCCCCGGGTATTCCCCTCCTGCAACGGTTCCAATGACGCCTGTTACACCATCGACTACAAATCAAGCTTGCCCCGGCATGTAATAGCTTGAGTGGAGTTATCAAAACGTAAGCGATCTTTGGCTTCGTGAGATTAGATGATCAGCTGGGCTGAGTCACCTTCGCTTATCCGCCACCGTATACACTAATGCAGTTTTTGATGTCCTTGTCGAGCGAAGCTTTGAACTTTTGCTCCGGTGCAGAATCACCAACGCGATCCTTTAACTGCCTGAAGCGATCCGCAAGATGGAGCGAGAAATCCTTTGCTTTCTGAATTTCAGCAGGAGTGCTGAACTCATCATTTGTAACTTTTGCTGCGCCAGCAAGTGCAATCTCAAGCAAATGCTGCAATTTTTGCACGTCACCTTTAGCTACTTGTTCCGCACTCTCAGCGACTCGCTCGTATTCGGTTGCTTTGATATTGACGTTGCTTAGCGGCTGAACCGGCGCCGTTGCCATTTGGTTCATTTGAGTTTGCATCTGTGACATTACCTGCTGTCGCATCTGGTCCGACAATTTTGTAGTCAGCTGTTGCTCCAGCGTTTGCATCATTGCCGCCATTTGCTGTGGAGTCACTGTTGGTTGCCCCGGGGCAGCGCCACCACCGCCGGCAGCTTTCTGCTGTGCTTGCAACGCAGAAGCCATCATCAACCTATTAATAGCATCAAGCACTGCCTGGTTGTTTTGCTGTGGAACGCCGCCGGCTGCCATCACGTTATACAGCTGGCGTCCCATTTGGTCGATCCGCTGCTGAATCACATCGATAGCCTGTCTGGCTATGACCTGCTGCTGTTGTTGTAAGGCGGCTAATTGCTGTTGTGTCTGCGCGGCGGCTTGTTGTGTTGCCTGTTGAATTTGTCCGGCTTGTTGGGCTACTTGTTGTTGCAGCTGAGCGGCCTGTGCGTTTTGTTGAGCAGTTAGTTGTTGCACTAATTGCTGCTGCTGTTGTTGCAATTGTTGAGTTAAGGTTGTAATGGCACCATTTAACTGTGCTGGAGTTAGCGGCTGTGTAGGCTGCCCATTTGCAGTGCCTCCTGTTTGTCCTGTCTGTCCGTTGCCTTGTTGGCCGGGCTGGCCGTTTTGTCCAGGCTGTCCATTTGCTGTTTGCCCGTTGCCTTGTTGTCCAGGCTGACCGTTTTGTCCAGGCTGACCATTTGCAGTCTGTCCAGGTTCACCTGTTGGAGTGCCTTTAGTTGGTGGTGGGTCGCCAGCCGGTTGCACAACTGCATAAATATCCCAGCGTCCTGGCTTGACTCCTGTTACGCTGAATGTTTTTGTGTAAGAATCATCAGGTCCAGCGGTTCTCGGTTGAGAAGAATTCTGCGCCATTACCTGCGGTGGCATTCCTGACGAGAGTGCTATAGAAGCAGCCAGTAAACACAAGACGGTCGTATTCGGTTTCATGTCCAAAGTCCTTTCATTGACTAGATGCCGTGATTAATAATTGATGGGGGCGCGATTCCCGGTGTCGATGTTAATTTCCTGAACATTGCCGCCTTCCATACTCACAACATCTATGGAACGGTTTTCGATATGAAGTTTCACTGGTCCTTTAAGTCCTTCCAGCCCTTCGACTCTTACAGTAATTGTTGTTGATTCTCCCTTCTGGAGCCCAACTTTACCGGCAGCCAGTTTGACTCGCACATTGTTGAATTTGCCAGTGGTTACAGTGCCGCCTTCCTTGCGTTCTATGGTTGTTTGTCCAACAATATTTTTTGGGCTTTTAACAATTTGCTGGCGCGGCGATTCCGCAAGCGGCTTTGCAATTTCATTGCCGATCTTTACTGAGCCTGTGGAAGACATGCCATCGCACGGTCCCTTAATCTGTACCGGTCGTCCGCATGATCCCACCGTCGGCATGATGCATTCTCCGGGCGGACACGGTGCCGGTGGCGGTGTGGGGTTGCATGTCATAGGAGTTTCACAAATCTTTTTGCCTTGTCTATTGCGTAGAATAAGACTGATTACGCCTACAGCCGGTGGAATCAAGCAGGTAAAATCAGGCGATTTCGAACTGCAAGTAGGCGGCGCTTTTTTCTCTTTCTTCTTTTCCTTCTTAGGCAGCTCCACCACTGTTTGCGGAAGCTCCCTGGGCACTTCTTCGGTCTTTGCGACTTCTACAACATAACCACTAATCTCATCTTCGTTCTTCGCTTTATCCTCTGGCGTGTCGCCTTTCGCGTCGGCAACGACAGTACCGGATATGGTATCAGTAGCGGACATGTCATCTGGGAAATTAACTGCAAGTTTGCCTTCGGGAGTTTCAAAAGTTGTTGTTTTCAAGCCGCCGCCAGTCGTCTCTTTTGCGCTAACAGCTCCATCTTTCGCTTGCTCCTGGGCTTGCACATTGAGCGCCGAGTAGTGGCTTAGTAAAATGGATCCTGCAAGCAGTACCACAGCCGATAAGAACAAAGATTCTCTAAGTGATTTCATTTTCTACCTCGTAGCTCTTGACCATCATTCGAATTAATCGATTTATCCGCGCTAACGGTTCAATTCCCAAAGACCCTCGCTTGAGCCCTGAATCCATTTTCCCGTCAATATTTTGCCATCTTTCGACAACGAAAACTTCCCCTTTCCCGTTGTGTTATCCCATTTTTGGCAATAATCGAATTCAAGGGTTCGAGAAGTGCCATTATAGAGACCGTTCTGTATAACTCCTTTCTTATCTGGAGCTTGATCCCATGAGCCATTTACCGCCAGTGCGTCTCCGACTACTGGTCCTGCTTTGCTGAATGTCACGGGGCCGAAAGCTGATTTCCAGGTTCCACAAATAAGAGCAATCGGATCCTCTGTCGTAACTGCAACTGTGTCTAGCGCCGACACCGAAACCGGCACCGACACCGGCACCGACGCCGGGGAGCCTACTAAAGTTGGAGAAGACCGACCGACGGCGTTTGAGTTGGTAGGCAAATAGTCCTTAGATGACAATATCGCTGAAAGAGTTAAAGTGCCCGGTTTCAGCCCCTTAACATTGCAGGAATACTGAAAAACGTTGCTCGCGCTGGGCTCGACTGAGACTTTGAGTGGGTTTCCGCCCACAAGTTCTGCATTCTCCGGGGAAAAGTTCTGGATTACAAGATCCACTGCTTTTTCCAATCCGGCAACTCCTGTTACGGTAATTGCGACTTCAGTCAATTTTCCTTTTGAGACGTACGAATTCGATTGTTTCATCTCCACATTCAAAACAGGACATGAGCCGCTGACTTCCGTATTTTGCTCCGATAATGTGAAGTTGATCTTTCCGGTTGTAGCAGGCGGCAGAGCCAGTATGACTTGACGAGGCGATTCTGCAAGTTTGTCCAGGCGCTGACCGTTTGCTCTAGCTTGCGTGTTGCCAAAGATGCCATCAAAAGCTCCCCAGACTTGAAGGGTTTCGCCAGACTGCGAGACGCCTGGAACAAAGAAATTCTTGTATTCCTTTTCGAGCTTAGCAACCTTAATGCTCTCGGTGCCTAGCACTTGACCGCTTTTGTTCTTTAGTTGAACACTGAGAGTGCTTGCATCTTTAGGCACTTTGATTGTGAACTCTCCTTCGCTCACTTTAGCTTCAACAGTGTCGATAAGCACAGTGTAGGCACCCATATCTTTTTCAGCGGAGGCTTGCTCTCTGGCAGATGTTGCTTTCGGTTCCATGAGGATAGTACCGGATACGGTATCGCCTCCTGATATGTCAAATGGAAAGTTGACTTGAATCCATCCCTTTGAAGTGGTGAAATTCGCAGCTAATAAGCCGGGCTGCGGAGTCATCAGGGGGGCGGAATCTGCTGCTATTTGCTGAACTGATAAGGCAAGTGCGCACGGCAAAGCAAGCCATCTGATGGCACGTTTCTTGAGCTTCCCTTTCATTCCTATTACAAGTCTCCCCGCAGACCGATATAAAACATTATTGAGTGGGATTTGAATCTTACTGGCATCCGCCCATGCCACCGCCTGAGCTGCCTCCTCCTGAGCTATAGCTTCTGCCCGAGCTATAGCCGCCTGAATAGCCGCCACCTGAAGATCTTTGCGAACCGCCTCCAGAGTTGCTATATGCTGCCGAAGCTGCGGCGTCCAGTCCGTAAATTATCGCTCCGAATATAGCAGCATTCCTGGCCGCGTCGCCTTCCGGATCTTTTACTTGAGTTACTAAAATATCTGTTCTGTGCCGAATACGCCTGTTCTCTACGTTTCCGTAGACGACGCCTGAGATAAGATCGGACGACTCCGCCTTCACCGCTGGCTCTTCTTCGAGCGTTTTGTTCTTAGTAACCCCACCCTGCAAGCGGGTTGTTTCCTCGGCAGAGACGGGCACGTAGCAGCTGTTCGCCAGCATAGTCAAGATCGCAGCCAATCCAAAGACAGATTTACTTCGGCGCATTGCAAACTCCATCTACAAATGCCACACAGAGACTCTCTTGTATCAAGATTCCCTCAAGCGTACATTAAATGCACTGCTAAAGATTAAACTTTCTAATATTGTGAAAGGCAGGCAGCGATTGGATTTGCAGATGTGATCAAGAGTCGAACTGGTCCGCTCTGACTATTTCATGAGCCTCCTCAGGATTTCCCATTTGTCGCGATACTCTTGTATGCGATAAAACCAACAAAGCAATTTGAATCAATTTTGGTTTTCAGCTCTAGTTTACCCCCATGTGACTCAAAGATTCTTTTGGCTAAAGGCAGTGCTAACTCGGCACGAAAAGCAGGATTATGGCTCGTCTCCTGCAAGTCAGCCGATTTCGTTCTTTCGAAAATCGCTGACGCTATCGCAGGGGGAATTTCAGGCGAGGAGTCGTAAATGTAAAACTCTACGCCTGGCGAGCTTTGTCTAAATTGAATATTTACCGGCCTCGTTTTTGCATTAGTGGCTGCATCCAAAGGAGACATCCCCCGCGGCACGCGATAATGCAGATACTTAAGCAAATTCATCAACGCAATCAACAGGCGGTCGATATCTGCTTCTACAGGCTTGTCTAGCTCCGCTCCGCTTGCACTGCTTTGCAAAATGATGCCAATTCTCTTGCAATTGTCGTGCAGCATTTTGTTCAGGTCCTTCAGTTGAACCGGCGATAGATTCAAAGTCATTTGCCCGGCCTCCAACTTTTCCAAATCGAGAATATCTCCAATCAGCTCGAGCAACGAATGGCAATTCCTATCAATTGTCGCGGCTATCTCTTTCGTAGTTTCGGAGATGGCACCGAATGCTCCTGCTCCCAGGAGATTCACCACTCCCATCACGGAACTTAATGGGGTGCGCAAATCGTGACTCACTACTGCAAGAAATTCTTGTCTCAATTGTTCTAATTGTTTGCGATCTGATATGTCGCGCACAACACAGTAGGAACTACGCTGCCCCTTCGTTCTCGTTATCGTCCAGAGTGTCCAGCCAGGTTTTTCCGTTTCCTTTGCTGCTACTCTCAGCTCGAGTGAAACATCAACAGCTTTGTCCGGAACACCCAGAATAACTTCATTTAGCGATTGACGATCTTCCGGGACTATGAGCTGCTCAATCGCAGCTTTTTCTAGCTCGGATTTTTCTACTCCCCAGGCTCTTTCGCCTGCCGGATTCAAACTCACTAGCTTTCCGTCTTTTCCGATTACCGCCAGAACGTCTTTGCAGTTATCAAATACGGCGCGCTCTCTGCGTCTGTTGTCATTCAAACGGCGTGAGGCCAGATGGAATGAAATATCCAGCTCGGCAATTTCGTCTGCTCCGCCCACTGTTGGATTCAGCTCTGTCTCATTGGCGAGCCTCTGAGTATTGTCAGCCATTATTATCAATCTTCTAGAAATATTGATCGCAAAAAACAGAGAAAGAGCGATAGACAGAGCTGCGTTCAGAGTAAGCCCATAGATCAAAATTGTCTTCTGCTCATCAAGTAATTTCTTATCTAGGGCAGGGTCAGCATATTCCTGTACTTCGGCTGTTTCTATAATTTTGTCGAGGCTGGCGGTCATTGTCATCATAGCCATAGCCATATCTAAAACAGCAGCCTGATTAGTCTCAAGTGATGGTTGGAACTGTGCGGCTTTAGCCCGGTCGTATGCCTTTTTTAATCGCTCGGTCGCCTTTGCAAACCTCTCGTCAGAGCCGATGGATGCGATGAGCTGTTCATATGCACTGTCCCATTTTTTCTCAAATGGGCTAAAATCTATGCCCACTCTTTTCTCTTCGCACATCATTTGCCCAGAAAGATCCAGCAGCGCTTTTAGCCCTTTGCTGGCGTCGAAAGCGATTTTTCGCATGTGCAATTCAGTGCCTCTTTGCGCTTGCACTTTTGTCAATGACCATGCCATTCCGCTTACAAATACCAGTTCGAAAATCAATGGCAATCCGATGAGCAGCAAACCCTGCAATTTCAAGTTCCAAAAACCTTTTGCTGCCTTGAGCTGCTTGGTCAATACCGCCGTCTGTGAGCCAGGCTTCGCTAATTTTCCAGTCGGACCTTTAGTTAGTGGAACTAACGAATTCTCGACCGAACTGGGCACAACTGCCGTTGGCTGGCTTTCATACAAAGTAAACCAGAAGGTGCTTCCTTTGCCTTCCTCAGAGTCTACGCCTATCTGTCCACCATGCTTTTCAACGAGATCTTTGCAGATGGGCAAGCCAAGCCCTGTTCCTGCTTTGCGTTTTGAATCCGAAGCTTCTACCTGTTTGAACTTCTCGAAAACAAGATGTTTTTGATTCTCTGGAATGCCTCTGCCGTGATCGGTCACTTCAATGCGGACCATACCCATATGCGGCCTGGCATTTAGCTGTACTTTCGAGTTGTTCTCGGAAAATTTGATGGCATTTGAAAGCAGATTCACAAGCACCTGCATTACCTTATCTCCATCGCCGTATGCAAGTTCAGCGGTGCAATTGACCTCAAGTTCTATTTGCTTTGCTGCCGCAAGGGTGTGCACTTCTGATGCAGCGTCTTGCAAGAGCCTGCCAAGCTGCAGCGTTGCCTGATTTAGCTCCAGGGTTCCAGATTCCATTTCGGTAAATTGAACCAATTCCTTCACGAGTCCAAGCAGACGCTTAAGATTACGACCGGCCGTTGATACTTTTTCCCTTGCCTTTTCGCTGAGCTCTCCCGCATGCTGCACTGAAACAAGTTGCTGAAACGCCTCATCGATCTTCAGCAAAGGCTTTTGCAAATCTGAACTTATCATTGCCACGTATGCTTTGCGTTGTTCTTTGATCGAGCGCTGCTCTGTGATGTCGTGGAAAATGCCATAAAGACAATCGGTATCCTCGGACCAGTAAATCGACCACAGCCCGTAAAGTATTCGTGCGTCACGAGTGCGAAGCGCTGCTTCAAAAGTTGCTGTATCTTCGCCTGATTTCGCACGATTGATATGTTCCATTACACGAGGCGCGTCATCTTCCAGCAAGAATCTGCTTATCTCAGTAACCATCAATCTCTCAATCGGATAACCCCAGCTCTTTTCGCCCGCAGGGTTGATCTGCGTAAACTTATTCTGGGCGTTCAAGACGAAAATGACATCGCTTGCGTTTTGAAAAAGTGACTTTTCAATTTCCGCTGATTTCAGCAGATTCTTGTGCATGATGTGAAAGGCATGATCGAGGCTCGAAATTTCGTCAGAGCCGCCCATTTCAGGTATAAGCCAGCCTCGTTCGACAATTGCTTCTGTGTTTGTCGCAATCGTTTTGATGCGATCAAGAATTGAACGTTTGTATAGAAGCCATAGGCAGACGCCGATGATAACATTGATTACAAGCCCGGCTAGCAAAACAGACTGCTGAACTTTATGATTGCTTTCGATGTTTTGTTCGCAGTCAAGCAATTCTTTATCGCCTAATTGAAACGATTTAGACAAATCGCCGCGAATGTTCGTTTGAATCTCACAGAATGCAGTAGCTTCGTATTGAGGTAGCGGCTCTTCTGGCCCGGTGTTGCTCGTTTGCTTGCGCATATTACTCACAAGGTCAAACATTCGGTTGATCAGAACATTAGAAGCACTGTTATCCAGGTTCGGATTCAGTGATTTATGCTTGACGTAGAATTCATTCAATTCAGCAAAAGTGCCCTTTGCGCGAGCAAATTCGTTATCAAACAGACTGAGTAACTTCTCTGATTTAGTGTGAATTCCCAAAATCAGGAAATAAGGAGCAAGGGAAAACTGGGCAAACAGCCGGGAGTTTATGGCTGTACCTTTTCTGTATATGATTTCTTTTGATCTTTCGTTTTCTGCTACGGATAAAAGTGACCAGAGCGATGCGACAAAGGCCAGTTCCACCAGAAATGGAAGCCCTGCTAACACCAATCCTCGAAAAAATATTTTCACGCTTCTGATTTTGCCGCCGCCGCATTAATGATATCAGCTCAGCTAGGTTTTGTTAGGGACCTTTCCGCAACTTTCCCTTATGTGTAGGGGCGACGCCATGCGTCGCCCGCCATATGGATCTAGGATGAAATCGACTCAAACTCCCACTAAGATTCCGCCCGGCCAATTTCACGAATGCTTAAGGCACTATGCGTTAATTTATAGTTCTCCCACATTCCTGACTACACACTCGACGTTGCTCCCACTGTGTCGAGTGTGTAGTTCCAGTTTGGAGCGAATCTGTGAAACAGGACTCTGCCTCCGGGTATAAGTAATCCGGGAGGGGCTTGTGGGCGCCTATGTTTTCAAATCTGGAGAGCTATTCGAGCAGCGATACGAGCTGCTCGAGACACTTGGCGTGGGCGGAATTGGGACCGTTTTCAAAGCTAGACAGGTTGATTCAAATCGAACTGTCGCTTTGAAGATAATGCACACCGAATTCGCCGAGGATGAGGTATTCCAGAAGCGCTTTTTGCGTGAAGGGCGTTCGTTAAACAAACTCTCGCACCCAAACATAGTCAGCGTTTATCACCTGGGCATCTCCGAGCAGGGTTTGCCTTACCTGGTGATGGAACTGGTTGAAGGCGAGTCACTGCGTCGCATAATTAACACGCAGAAACGTATCCGCCCTGAAACAGCAATCCATATTTGCAAGCAAATTTGTTCTGCTCTTGATGCTATGCACAAGGAAGGAATTGTGCACCGCGATATCAAGCCAGATAACATCATAATCATGCAGACTCCTGAGCATGATTTCGTCAAGATAATCGATTTCGGCCTTGTGCGAATTGTTGAAGACCATCAACGTGAGAGCCAGCGGCTTACGGCTACTGGAGTGGTTCTCGGTAGCCCGGCATACATGAGCCCTGAGCAGTGCAGGGGACAAAAGGTCGACAGTCGCTCTGACATTTACTCTCTTACTGTTTGCATGTTTGAAATGCTGGCTGGAAAAGCTCCATTTGCTTCCGAAAATTTCGTGGAGCTTATGTACAAGCACGCAAAAGAGCCTGTTCCTGTATTAGATGCTTCCCTCCTGGGTTCTTACACTCGTGGATTGAACCAGTTCTTGCAAAAAGGTATGAGTAAGGAAACAGAAGTACGATATCAAAGTGCGCTGGAAATGCTGGAGTTCTTGGAACGTGATGCATTATTGAAAAGCGGTGCTGCTGCGACAGGTCTTTCAAAAAAAGCAGTAAAGCAAATTGCTATAGCGCTTCTAGTGCCCTCTTGTCTGGGTCTGGGCGGCTTATACCTGTACAGCCATACGCAAAGCAAAAAAAACGCAGATTCGGTTGCGCTCTCGCAGACAATTCAAAACAGTGCAAAATCCCGGCATATTACGATGGACAGTTTGGGTCTCTTGAAGAGCGAGAACTTGCTGCTTGCTGCACAAAATCCAACGACTCCGGATGATGTTAAATGTCAGGCCTATCTTATGTATGGATGGGAGCGTCGAACCATGAAAGAAGGGCTGGATGCAGCGGAAAGGGCATCAGCGATTTATGCAAAAATGAAGGCGAAAGGAATAAAGAACGAGCAACTTGCATTTGGCAGCCAACTGCTGCTGGCTGAAGCGAACTACTGCAATAAAAATAGCGATCAATCAATTGATGCTCTGGAAAAATTATTGTCGAAAGACACACCATCGCAAATTACAATGCAAATGGTGCTTCGTGCCAAAGCTCTTCTGGCTCAAATGTATGCCGTGAAAGGTATGAATGAAAAGTCCTTGAGTTTACTGAAGGAAGTACTTAGATGGGAGTATGGCTTGTCCTATCCTGCTTCGGACTATGCGATGAACACTGCAATGAAGTTAAAGCGCAAAGACCTGGCTAAGAAAGTTGTTTTGCAAATGTCCACCTTAGGACCAATTGCCGACGCTGCTCGTGTCACCAGATCCTACAACGAACCGGACGTTGGTGAAGTATGTATAGAGCATGGCAAGGCTCAAATAAAGAACACGACATTGAATTTGAAGAATGTTGAAAAAGAGCCTCTCACTGATGCAATGTACAATTTCAAGATTGAGGAGAGCTGGCTCGATATACATAAAGGCAATTTCGAAAGCGCAAAAATGCGCGTTTCCGAGATTGCGGCAAAAACTGATGGTATAGAGTTGATCAAAAAAGATTGCTTTTTTACTCTTCCCTTGGTTCTAATTATGCGCAGGCTCGGTCTATATGATGATGGCCTTGCGGTTGCGTCCATGCAAAAGAATCCGAACATTGACTTAAAATTGATGATGGCTGATCTGTTTGTGTTGAAAGGACAATTAGATAAAGCAAAGCCATTTTTGGATGAGAAATGTTCAGTCGTCGATCCGGAAACTGGCAAATCTGTAGCTGCGCTGGAACGCTGGCAGAGGCTGAAAGACGGTACGGCAGATTGCCGCAAAGGAATCTGTACGTGGGCGGGACAATACTAGCCCAACAATCAGGCTCGCATCAAATTTGACAGGCTCTTGTCTGCAAGCTTATGGAACGTAGGAAAAATTGTCTCGAGTTGCGCTTGCGACAGGTGTAAGTGTTCACCAATGATTGAACCGATGACGGTCCGGAAATCAGTTGTAACAGGAAGGTCTCGGCCTTCATATAGTTCACGCTGCGCTATTCCATTCCAGCGCCCGTACATCTTGCCGCCATTTACTTTACCGCCCATCAGCCAGATTGCATTGCCATGGCCGTGATCAGTTCCTCCATTGCCGTTTTCTTTTACGGTTCTTCCGAATTCAGAAATTACCATCACCATGGTCTTATCGAAAGCAGGTCCGAGCGAATCTGAAAGTTGCGAGAGTCCATTGCCGAGAACATTCAGATGATTGGCAAGTTGGCCTTTGTCGGTGCCTTGATTTACGTGCGTATCAAAACCGCCAAGCGCAACGAAAGCTACCTGCACATCAGGCTGCTCGCGCATCAGCTTGCCCAGCTGTCTGCCGAATCCGCCAAATTTTGTCGCCGCAACGGCACCTTGATTAGCAGCTTGCATCTCTTGTTCGCTGCCTTCATTAAGGGCACTATTTATAGTGGCATGCGCTTGCATTCCGTCGAAGTAAGCTCTTTCGAGTTCATCATTGCGTCCCTGGTACATTTGCGTGAACTGGTCTGCTATTTCGGGTTTGTCTATAGCCTTGGTCTTCCGGTTCAAGCTTGGTGCGTATGTCGCGGGAGCAATTGGACCGGCAAATATACGAGGAGTTGTGGCGCCGATGTTAATCGCGCGAATTGGTGATTTATTGTCCGGCAATTGCGCCAGCAATCTGTCCATCCAGCCGGTGTTAACAACCTTGTTGCCGGGAATTCCGCTTTCCATGTAGTCCTGTGCGTCAAAGTGCGAGCGCGTGGGATCAGGTGAACCTGCGTTCAACACAAACGAGAGTGATTTGTTTTGCCAGAGAGGCATGAGTGGTGCCAGGCTGGGATGCAAGCCAAAGTCAGAATCCAGCTGCAAAATTCCACCTGTACTGCCAGGTTTTTGCAGCGCAATCTTCGGTCTGAGTGAATAATAAGCTGGGTCGGAGTAGGGGACTATTGCGCTCAATCCGTCGAGTGCTCCGCGCAAGAAAACTACGACGAGGCGATTGCCATCAGTCTTGTTGGCGGCGCTTCCAGCGGCCCATGCCTGAAATTCAGGAAAGAAGCATGATAGTGATGCCAGCCCCGCAGATTTCAAAAATTCTCTTCTGTTCATTTTCGACCTTCTCCTAATATTTCATGAATTCGGGGCTGCCGAGAAGCAATGCGATTCTCAATTGCGGAGATGCTTTTGTAACTGCATCCATTGTTTTTTGAGATAGAGTAGGACCGATGCAATCTGCTACATCGCCCGGGTCCGCCATCTCTGGTTTGATTCCTGGGAACCGTCCCGCGCCGTATGCGGTGGCGAAATTGATTCGGTTGATTAGATTGTCCGGATTCAGCCAGGCCTCTTTTGTGTTTTTATAACCGTCTGGAGTTAAGCATTTGTAGAGTGGCTGTCCGAGCTGTGTCAAGATACCCAGGCATGGCTTCACATTGTCTATCTGTGCGTCCGTAGCGCGCAAACTAGAAAGCAAATAGCGGTATGGCGATTTGAATTTGGAATTGATCTCCTTCTCATCCCAAAATTCACTGCTGTGAAACAAAGTATTGAGCACCGCGGCGATATCGCCATCAGTTTCAAGAAAGCGCCTGGACAATTTATCGACCAGTGATGCGGGTGGATTGTCTGCGACAAAATACTGTGCCAGCTGATAGCTGATGTGATGAGCTGTGGAAGGGTGCTTCGCGAGAACATCGAGGACTTGCTCTATTTCTGCTTCACCTGAACCTTTGATTTCATGTCCGACTACCAGCTTGTCACCATAATCATGTCTGCGAGAATCAAAATAGGATCCAAATTTATTGTTTATGTCGTAGCCCGCCGGAAGCAAGGCATTTTGTGCTTGCATCATTTCGCCGCCGCCGAATGCAACCGGGTTGAACCCTCCGCGTGCTCCGCCGAAATTACCGCCGCCGCCGAATCTTCCGCCGGCTTCGCCGAAATTACCGCCCCCTCCGAATCTTCCGGCAAAACTGTTCGCTCCGCCGAATCCGGCCGCTCCTCCGGGGGTTCCAAATCCTGCTAGTGCAAGACGCTTTGCCCTATTGGGCTGCCCGAATCCGCCCCCGGCCCCCGGCGGCAAACCGAGTCCGGTCAACACTCTGGCAAGTTCCTGGACATCCTTTTGCGTATAGCCGCCATCAACTCCCAGCGTATGCAATTCCATAAGTTCGCGGGCGTAGTTTTCGTTGATTCCCTGAAACCTGCCTTTCTTCGATTGTGCTAACGGGCTGTTCGCCGCGGTGTTCTGCCAGTTATCCAGATAGAACAACATGGCAGCATGGTGTGCTGTGGCTCCCAGAATGTCGCGGAACTTGCCCAGAGCATAAGGGCGAATGGCATTCTCTTCATAGCTGCCCACCCAGAGGTGGTCGAGATTCTTGTCCATCGAAATGTTGAAATGGTTGTACCAGAAATCTGTCATCACTTCCTGTAATTGCGCCGGGCTGTATACGGCTCTCTCGATGCGCGCGCTAGCAGTATCTTCGAAAATCTTCTGGTAGGTTTGACGAAGTATTTTTTGCAGTTCTTTCTTGTCTTCTTCTTTGTCGCTGCCGCTCTTTGTAGCAAGTGCCTTGAGAGCTGGTCTGCCATAAGTGAGGAAAAGTTTGGCTGGTGATTCGCTTAGCGCAGGCGTCTGGGCTAACTCTTTCAAGTCATCCGGGACGCCAATTGATTCTGGATGTAGCTGCTGTTCGATGTAAGCGTCGACGCCCATCTTTTTGACAGCTTCTATGTCTCCGGGTCCGGGTCCGAAGGTGATGCGATTGAGAAGATGGGTGATTTGCTTGTTACTGTAGTTGTGACCGGAACTGGTGTCCCGTCCGGCTTTACCGGGCTCTGCAGTGAGGTCGGCGGCCGATGAACCCGTTACGACAAATCCGGGAACCAGCATTGAAATTGATAGTGCCAGAACAAGTAGACTGCTGCCTGATTTAATCATCGCTTTTCCCATTGCAGTTAAAACGGTGGAACAAGATTAAAGACGTCACTCTGGCAGAAAAAGTTCAAATAAATCTTCCAGTATTAACAAAATTCTTCCCGGCCGGCAGGATTTCTATATATAAGGAAGCGGAAATTCAGTGTTCGCCTTAATCCTCCATAGAGATGCCTGTTATGCCGAGTTTTCCATCCTTGCGTTTATGCACCTGCTCTGCGAGTGTTGGCGCAGTCGGAGGACTCGCTTGCTTTGGCGCTTTATATGGATTTTTTAGTTCAGTGCGAGCCCCAGCCTGCCCTAGATATTTAATAAACAAGCGCTGAACTAGCTCAGGCGTCGTGTTCGGTACCATATCTGGAAGAAGCGTATTGCCAACAAAAGGTCTCGTTTCATCAATGCCGATTGTTCTTCCGTCAAAGCCTGGCCATCCCATTTTTGCCATCTTGTCGTACGCAAATTCTTTGGCTTTACTGGATGGCGCTTCTTCTCTTTGGAATGCGTCGATCAGCACGGGATGCTCTTTGTCAAATAGGATTGAGGACTTAAGTGGATCCTTTAACTCAGCTTGTATTGTTCTCAGTCCATCTGAAGAAGTTCTTGCAACAAGCGCGAATACCTTCTTACCTGGCGCTTCAAGGGCGCTTATTCTTTTCAAAACTTGCTGTCCTGTGCCCGGCATATCATCAATGTAGCTGACGTAGCTAATAGACTTTCGTTTTACAGCTGCCTGTGGCTGAAAGTGTTTATCATATTCGGGTCCAGTTAATCCATTGGCAAGCCTATACCAGAAAGTCATTCTATCCGAGCTGCCACACTTGTCTTTATTGATAGTGCCGACAAACATATGCTCGGGTGATAGCTTACCTCCTGTTTTTTCGAGGAACTGTTTGTGGACATTGCGGAACGATTCGATCATTTCCGCAGGGGACACTGACTGTATGTGCTCGCTTATGATCCTGGCCGTTTCCTGCATACTCTCTCGTCTGATCCTGGAGCCATCAGTCTTTGTCTTATCGATTTCAGGCAATCCTAGTTCCTTCAAAAAGAACAACCCTGTTTTTGCTGACAAGAGCTTTTCTGTATCATGATCGACTCCTGAAAATAAAGTCCTCAAGCGTGAAAGTTCGTTTTTATCCAGAGGAGTTGCGGTCGCTTGCGTTTGTCCAGAGACATTTGCAATGGCGTCTAATTTTTGAATCAGCGCGCATTGTCCATTTGGCTGTCCGCCGCGCTCCACGTGCGCTTCCAGCAGATCGTGATAGTTTACCGTTCTGCCGCTTCCTTCCACCTTGGATGTCCCATGAAAGTCCTGCATTTCAGGAGGTATATAGATAAGTCCCTTCTTTTCTGCCTGTTTGATTTCTGCAAGCAAGGCTGGACCGTCTTTTCGCTGCTTCAGATGATCTAATGAATCAAAGATTACATATTTTGGCTGTCCGTCAGTCTTGCGCTCCAATAATTTAGATAGCGGCTGTCCTTCACGCAAAACTGTTGGGTCTGCTTTGATACCAGTTGCTTTTCTAAACAGATATGCCAGGTCTTTTCCCGCTGTCGACTCCCCAAAATGAAGCACATTTATTTGTTTCTTCTTAGCGTCGCGTTCATGAAGTTGTTTAATGAAGGTATCGCCCGGCGGTTCATCTTTCCCATTCTGCTTGTTTTTCTCTTTAGCAAGCTTCAGCTCCGTTTCAAAGACGCCTGCTATTTTCTTGAACTGCTCTGATAAGCCGCGCGAGGAGAGATGCTCTTTACGTTGCTCAAGATGCTGCATCAACCGTTCTCTTTGTTCAGGCGTGTATCTTTCAAATACCTTTGCGATCGTCTCATCGTTCATTGTTGCATGTGTTATTTTGTTCTTGATATTTTCCAGGTGCGTACCGTCTATCTGGCTTAAAAATGGCTTCATGCGCTCAAGTACGAGATCAAGTGCACCTGGCGTTTTTGCTAGTTTATCAATATCACTGACTTCGAATCGTCTTATCGATTCCGGGGGCTTAATTTCTGATTTGCTTTTATCGGATTGCAAGCTCGCAAGTTCGAGCTCTTCAGCAAGTGTTCTTGATTCTTTTTTCGCCACGAGCTCTCGCACTCGTGCGATTTTCTCACCATCGTTTGTATTTCCATCGATGCTTATTCTTTGTTTTGACGAAGGTCTTATTTGCTCACCTTTTGGTGTTTCTATTTGTGGGCGAGCTTGTGCTGGCGCTTGCAGCTTTCCTTCGTTCAAAGCGGTCCTGTTAGCGTCCAAAAGATTACGCGCATAATTGTGTGCCTCAACTTCAGCTCGTGGAGCAGTGGCTTGGGGCGGGTTGTTCAGCATCTTTTTCTCTAGCCAATTCAACTGTCGCTTGTAAGCTTCCGTTCCCATTTCACCTGCATTGAACAATTCTCTGTAATATTCGAGGGCTCGTACCGGATTTCCAGGCACCTCTTGTTGAAGGATAGCTATCTTCTCCTTCGAACCAGCCGGAAGTGATGCAAGGTACGCTTCCTTCAAGCTCAAGGATTTGCCACTATCGGCGGTGTATTCTGCTTTGGCTGACCAGGTGTTATCTTGGTTCACACGAGTTTCGCCGTTGCGCTCCGGTAGTCCGGTAATGCTGTTGACGTGAAAACCGCCTTGTCCGGCCGCGTGCCCTTCTCCCCAATTCCTGTGAAATGGTTCTGTTGAAGTGTGGTTAGTTATGATAATCGGGTTCCGCTCACTGGGCTGAAGTCTACGCAGAAGGTCCAGCATCTCGGGCATGCTGCTGAATACATGTGAGTCACTTATTTTTGCATGCGTTGGATTGCCGCTATTGAGTTCTTGATGCGCGATAACAAACTTAATAGGCTCTCCTCCCACAACTTTGTGATAAATTCGCTCCAGATTTTGACTGTATAAGTGAGGATCGTCACTCAGCTTTTTCCCGCCGGCGAACACACCTTCGTTAAATTCGCCCGGTTTAGATTCCACTGAACGATAATGAACTTCTCCACGAGGATGAGGAGTATTATCTGGTCCTCTCATTTTCGATTGCCAGTGAACATTTGCCAGGACATTTTGCAAAATTTTGTCTGCGTGGCTGCGACCAGAAAGACCTTCCCAGCTGTTTGCTTCAGCAGGGTTTGCACGATAGTGCTCAGAAACGGCTCGCGTTTCGCTATCTGGATGAAGGTCTTCAGGGCGTATGGAAACCTTAGAGCCATCTGCACATTTCACTTGTCCACTAAGAGCAGCTTCCTTGATCACTCGCGCCGCCTCCGACGGTACTCTTGCATAAAGCTGCACTGATAGTTGCGTCGTTCCACATGTTGGGTGCATACCCTGCCTGATTGTAAACGGCTCCGTAGCGTTGGAAATAATATCAATGGCTACTGCAGCACGTTGTTTAGCAGTCAAATGTGATTGTTTCGCTTCCAGTAGCTCAGATACCTGGCTAAGTGTTCTTGCTATTTCCGCGTCAGGAACCTGCCTCATGGATGCATGTGTTTTGAAAGCTTCCAGATAAGTGTTCAAACGCGTTTGGTCGTGTTCATCACTTATGGTTTTACTCAGCTTGGAAAGCCTTGATTCTTCCTGCTCGAGCTTAAGCGGCTGCCTTTTCTGTTCTCTGTTAGTATCGGGTGCAGCTTCGTTATGTCCTGCTTTCTGCGGACTTTCTGATTGCGTTTGTTCTGTCTTGGGTGTGTTTCCTGGGTCTTGTCCCTGCTTCTCCTTTGCCTCAGTTTTGGATTGCAACTGTCGCTTGCCATCTGGTTCAGGAGCGGTACTGGACTTCTTGCCTGTATTTGCTTCTGCTTCTCCTGATACGAAGCTGTTTAGCCGCTGAACTCGCTCTTCAATTCGAGGATCTTTAGCTGATTTGTTTGCGTGCTCTGAGGATGAGAGGCCCAGTCTTGATTCGATGTGGCTTTGAATTGCGTGCGAGCCCACGCTTGTTATGCCGGCCGATAACATCGACTCAAGACCCGCATTGCACATATGGCCAATGATATTGCTAATACTTATCTGCTCATTTCCGCCCGCTTTGCTAACTCGCTCCTTCTCGGCATCAATTGCGGCGCTGATAGAACCTGTTGCTCCATTTCCAAACGCATTTGCCGTATCGCGAATAAATGTCTGAAGAAGTCCTTTATCGGTGGCACCAAGTTTGCCGGCAAGAGCTCCTCCCAAAAAGCCGACTCCCTCGCCAGTGAGTTGTGCCGTCATGCCTAATACAATTGTTTTTGGATCGAAAGATTGTTTAAGCACCTCATCTATTGGTTTCCCTTCCCTAATCATTGCTGCTGCGTTAAATCCAACAGACTGCGCAAACATATCGAGACCTTTATATGTAGCCCAGGCAAGAGTGCCGGCATGCTTTGCTTCAAGGAGCACCTTGCCGGCTGCGCCACCTCCCATTAGCGCACCTTCGCCCGCGCCTGTGTAGAAGTTGCGAAAGTCATCGCTGGTTTCTGAATGCCTGAATCCTGCCGATGTCGAACCGCCAATAATGGCTCCAGACGCTATACCAGCGCCGGCAAATGTAGTGGATCCGATGGTTCCAGCTTTGTATAGGCTGGCAAGGAAGCCACCACTTCCTGCTGTAAGAACAGTGGTGACCGCCATAACAGAACTGTCTGTCAGTGTTTTGTCCGCGTCTTTATTTTCTCTGGCAACGGCACTTACTGATTCTGCATCTGTACCAAATGCTTTGATCAGACCGTCAATATTTTTTTCACAGCGGTCAAGCTTTTGCTTGTCGCATGCTTTTGCATCAAAACCATTTGCAAACGTGTAATCTAACTGCCTGCGCAATAGCTGTCCGTTGTTATTCATATCAGCTGTTATCTGCTCGAGGTTTTTAGCTGCTCCGTCTAAGCCAAAGACCCTGGTTAGCAACGTGCGGCCGTGTACATACTCATCTTTAATGCCGCCGGCTTGTTTTGTAATACCATCGACCTGCGATAAGAGTGCATCGGCGTCCCTTAGACCACCGGCAATGGGTTCACCATTCTTGCCATATTGAACGGGCCCCATGCCGATTATGCGATGTACTTTTCCTGACTTGTCGCCATCAATGCTAAACTGCAGCAAAACATTTTCTTGCTCGGCGAGCTTGACTGTTCCTTTTTCCTTCAAACTTATGCTCAGGTCTGGGTTCAATTGCCCGCACGGATTTTTCTCACCTTTTTGGTAGAGAGCCCCACTGCGAATGTCGTAAACGTTGGATCCGCAGCGCAGCGATCCGTTCACGTTGAGAGAAGGATGTTCAATATTGCCGGCGTTCGGCTCCTGGTTCGGTTTCTGCTTGTCTGTCAGTTCCAGTTCGGGCAGACCGGGTGCTTTTTTCTCATTCTTCGAACTGTCTTTCGTTTCGCTACTTTTATTTGATTGCTTGTCTTTTGAAGCCTGTGTTAGCAAATGCTGAGCTTCATTACTCAAATTCTTGACCGCCTCGCCTTCTTCCCTGGCGATTACTGCTGGCTTTTCTGCTTTTTGATCATTACTCTTCTCTGCCATCTCATAAACACCTGTCTTCCTAACTTGCTTAGTCTTAAATGAAAGCAAGTGACACTGCAGTGACAGGATGATGCGCAATCTTAACTGGCGCTGACTTGCGCGGGTGCGGTCTTTAACTTGCGCGTAAGCTGGCAAATATCATCGTAACGTCCGAAAGACGGAACGAGGTATACCCCCGCAATGTAAGGACGGAGTTCTTCCAGCATTTCTTCTGCAAGCTCGAGCCCGATCTGTGCACCTTTGTCTCCGGCTTTAGCCATGGCGTTCCGAATGTGATCTGGAATCGTTATGCCAGGTACTTCGTTGTGCAGATACTCGGCGTGCTTGTGGCTGTTGAGGGGCATGATTCCTGCAACGATCGGAATCGGGCAGTCGCCGAAATCTTCGAGGAAATCAGTCAGGTCGCTCAATTGATAGAGAGGTTGTGTCATAGTGTAGTGCGCACCGGCGCCAATTTTTTTGCTGAATCTGCTAATTTCAAGCTTTCTGTCAACAGCCGTCGGATTGAGTGCGCAGGCTATCGAAAGTGATGTCGGGGAGCCAATGGTATTACCCGCGATATCATTGCCCTTGTTCAGCTCAGTGATGATTTTGATCAGACCAACTGAATCGACATCGTAAACAGCTGTTGCGTGTGCATAGTTGCCGATGCTGGGCGGATCTCCTGTGAGCGCCAGAACATTGCGCACGCCCAGACCCTGGCAGCCGAGCAAATCAGCCTGTATTCCCATCAAATTTCTGTCACGAGTAGTGAAGTGAATGATGGTATCAATGCCGACCTGTTGCTGAATGATTAAGCAGGTCGCCATGCTGGACATACGGACTTTCGCCATCGGGCTGTCGCCGACATTGATGCAATCTGCACCAGCGTCTTTTACCAGCTGTGCTGCCGCGAGCAACTTCTTATAGACGGCACCTTTTGGTGGATCAAGTTCAACGCTGACGAAGAAATTCTCTCGGGCGTTAGTTTGCAATTTGCTGGAAACACCTACGGACTTTCTTGCCGTTGGTGGGCTTGCACTGCTAACTTCGATTGAGTCCTCTCTTTCTGCCAGCTCGACGTGCGGGTGCCCACCTTCGCTTTCAGGAAACTTCGTGCGTGCTTCGCCTTCGGCGTGCTCGGCAATATATTTGTCCATTGCCGCGCGCATCGCTTTTATGTGCTCAGGAGTTGTACCGCAGCAGCCGCCAATCATGCGTGCGCCGGCTTCCAGGAACGGTTCTACGAACGAGGCGCAATAATCTGGTCTGCTGATGTACATAAACCCATCGCCGACACGGCCGGGCATACCTGCATTGGGCAGACATGAGAGCGAAATTTTGTCTGGTGTGATGTTTTGTTGGGCGAGCGCTGTTGAAAGCCTCTTCAATGTATCAAGTGAAGGACCCGGTCCTGCGCCACAATTGATACCCAGAACATCAGGCATATCATCGCCCAGTTCTTTCATCAAGCGTGCAAGATCCGCTGGTGTCGCCCCAAATACAGTATTGCCTTCAATTGTGAAGCTGAATTGCGCCACCACAGGTAGTTGCGATAATTTCCGCGCTGCGCGTATAGCTGTTGCAGTTTCGATGAGGTTGCCCATCGATTCAATCATGAAAAGATCAACACCGCCTGCCAGCAACCCTTCCATTTGTTCGCGAAACGCCGCGTCTAAATCAGCCTTGCTCAGGTCGCCAATTGGCGCAAGCAGACGCCCGGTTGGTCCGATGGACCCGCCCACGAATACCGGCATGCCTGCTATTTCTCGCGCATTGCGGGCAACTTTGGCTGCCCATACATTCAACTGCCAGACTTCTTTTTCAAGTCCATAAGCTGCAAGACGAAAGCGGTTTCCTGAAAAGGAGTTTGTTTCAATGACCTGCGCGCCGGCATTAATGTAGTCGACATGAACCTGCTGAACGAGCGCCTGGTCGGTCAGATTCAGTTTCTCAAAGCCGGCTTCGGGCGAAGCTCCTCTAGCATAGAGAACAGTGCCCATGGCGCCATCGGCCAGTAGAGGCGCTTTCTTCAGGGCTTCGAGGAATGGATGAGTCATTAACTTGCTCCTGTAGCAAAGCTAAAATTATCAATCAGCTGCATTCTTTAGCCACCATTTGACATCTCGATCATTACAACGGATAACGAAAGCCGGGCATTTGCCTCAATTGCTACATTCTCTTAGCTACAAGGGTTCGCAAGCATGCAAGTCCGGAAATCCCTGCTAAAATTCGCGTATCACCGCTCTGTGCAGCGGTAGATAAGCAATTGTTATAGTTTAGACCGGGTTAAGTCAGTGCCGACAGCACCGAAATATATACGAAATTTCTCGATTATCGCTCACATCGACCATGGCAAGTCTACACTTGCTGACCGCCTTCTCGAGTACACGGGCACAATCACCAAGCGCGAAATGCAAGAGCAGGTGCTCGACAGCATGGACATCGAGCGTGAGCGCGGTATCACAATTAAAGCTCAGGCTGCCCGCATGGACTACAAGGCGCTTGATGGGCAAGATTATGTGCTCAACCTCATCGATACTCCGGGACACGTGGACTTTGGCTATGAAGTTTCACGCAGTTTAGCCGCATGTGAAGGCGCTCTGCTGGTTGTTGATTCCACTCAGGGAGTAGAAGCGCAAACTCTGGCAAATGTTCAGCTTGCACTGGACAATGGCCTTGAAATCGTACCTGTCATCAACAAAATAGATTTGCCGAGTGCAGATCCCGAGCGAATTTCAAAAGAAATCGAAGATGTCCTGATGATACCTGCTGATACAGCAGTTCTCGTAAGTGCCAAAGCGGGCATCGGGATTCAAGATGTGCTCGAAGCAATCGTGAAGCAAATGCCGCAGCCTCCGGATAACGCCGATAAACCGTTCCGTGCGCTCGTGTTTGACTCTTATTTTGATGCCTATCGCGGAATCATTGTTTATTTCCGGGTTGTGGATGGCTCTATAAAGGAAGGGGCCAAAATTCGCTTCATGGCGAACGAAAAGAATTTTGATGTTATTGAACTTGGAGTTTTGAAGCCAAAGCAGGTCAGGGTAGATGAGCTGGGCCCCGGCGAAGTCGGTTATCTTGCCGCATCAATCAAAGACGTTGCCGTACTTGTCGGTGACACCATCACCCATGCTGAAGCGCCAGCTGACGAGCCGCTTCCTGGTTATCGCCCTGCCAAACCCATGGTCTATGCGGGCATTTATCCCGTGGATAACGATCAATATCCAGACTTGCGTGAGGCCCTGGAAAAATTGAAGCTGAACGATGCTTCTCTTTTCTTCGAGCCTGAAACTTCAGATGCGCTTGGATTCGGTTTCCGCTGCGGCTTCCTCGGCTTGCTGCACATGGAAATCGTGCAAGAACGTCTCGAACGTGAATACAACTTGACGCTTATTACGACGGCACCATCTGTGGTGTATCGTGTAACAAAGACCGACGGCACTGTTTTGATGGTGGAAAACCCTGCGAAATTGCCGCCGCCGAACTACAGAGAAATGATCGAAGAGCCGTTCGTTGAGGCAAACATACTTGTGCCGAATGATTATGTTGGCGCGATCATGGAACTGGCACAGGGGCGCCGCGCCATATTTCGAGATATGAAATATCTCGACCCACGGCGTGCGATGCTGCACTACGATATTCCGCTGGCCGAAATTATCACCGACTTTTTCGATCAACTGAAATCGCGTTCTCGCGGTTATGCAAGCCTTGATTATCATTTCAAAGAATATGTTGAATCCAGGCTGGTAAAGCTCGACATTCTGTTGAATGGTGAACCGGTTGATGCGCTTTCGTCTATTGTGCACCACGACCGAGCGCCGGTTTATGGACGCATGCTTGCGGAAAAATTGAAAAAGTTGATTCCGCGTCAGCTGTTCGAGGTTCCTATTCAGGCAGCTATTGGCGGCAAGGTTGTTGCTCGTGAGACTCTATCTGCTCAACGTAAAAACGTGCTGGCGAAATGCTACGGCGGCGATATTTCAAGAAAGCGCAAACTGCTCGATAAACAAAAAGAAGGTAAAAAGCGCATGAAGTCCGTCGGAAAGATTGATATTCCACAGGAAGCATTCATGGCGCTTTTGAAACTTGATGAGTAAAAGGCGGCTTCTAAAATTCAATTCCAAACGGTTGAACGGAGAAAGGCAACATGGACGCAAATGAAGGATTGAAGCGTGCATGGCATGCCAGAGATCGTCTCTATCAAGAGATGTTCGGTCCATCAAAATTTACCTTGCCGAAGAAATACGAGCCACCTACAGATCTTGATACTGCTGCAATTAGCGGACCAATCGAACTTGCTGTGCTCAGCGGTACTACGCTGAAGGTCAAGGACATTAATATTGTCGCGCACGAGCCTAATGAGTTACGGCCCTACTGGACATTTGCGACTTCCGGGCTGAGTAATCCATGGTTTGGCCAATCTGAGGACGTATCGGGTTTTGGTTGCGAGTTCGTTTTGAAAACAAAAATGCCAGGGCGATGGGCAATCAAACTTTTGCGACGGATCGTCTATTACATTATCAGTTACAGCGGCACTTTGAGCCCTGGCGTAATGCTTAGAATAGATGCGCCTCTTTTCCCGGAAGATAAATCAGATCTGGGCGGCTTCGTGGTCTGGTACGTAGATGAAGCGCCAGAGTGCATTTATCAATTGCCATCCGGACAGTTTGGAGTTTTTAGCATTATTGGCATTACCAGCGACGAATGCAATTTTGTAGAATCCATTGGAGAATATGGCTGCTGGAGTATTCAGCAAATCTTGCGAGAGGCCGGCTACGAGCAATTGACGGAGCCGCTCAGAGAGTCGCTGATGAAGTCAGGCGACATTGAGGGGAAAATGAATTCATTGCGCAATTATTTGCAGAATTTTGGTTTCTCTACTGGGGCGGATGCTTAGATCAAGCAAGTTTTGAGTTTGGTTACTAAATGTCTGCAATGTAAAAGGCTAGCAAAGCTATCTTAGTGATCTTATCAGCTTGATGACATCTTTTGAAATTCTCTTGAAATTGCTTCAAAAAAAATCCGTGCTGCAAAACCATCACAGGCAGGCTGTTTAGGAACACTGATAGCTTGCTCTGAGGACTTATCTCTTGGATCTTTCTTCGTTCTTGCTATCGCTACCGACTCCCCTATGAAAAAATAGTGGTATCAAATATGATGATTGTTGTGCACCATATTCGATAGCATCCGGAATTATGAGACGTTGACCATGCCTACGAGTGATTCGGGAGAATCTGCCGCTAAACCTCTATCTGGCGGATTACTTAAAGAAAATTCGGCAAGGACTTTGCCCGAGATTAAATTGCGCTCCGATGCGGGAGAGCGGTCTGCTGGTTCAGACGAAAGTCTAATTGGTAAAACCATCGACAAGCGCTTTCGTATTCTGTCACGCCTGGGCAAAGGTGGCATGAGTGAGGTCTTCAAAGCCGAGCATCTAATTCTGCAGCAAATGGTGGCACTCAAGGTATTGCTGCCGCTTCAGGAAGCCAAAGCAAATAGTGTGGATCGCTTTCAACAAGAAGCAAAAGCAATAAGTTCTCTCGATCACCCAAACATCGTAAAGGTATACGCATTTGGCTTGTCCGACAGCAATAGACTTTATCTTGCCATGGATTTTCTCGATGGCAAAAGTCTCGCGGAAATTCTTGAAGCGGAAGGCGCACTTTCGTGGAAGCGTGTAGCTAATCTGTCTATGCAAATCGCAGATGGGCTGCAGCATGCGCACAGCCGGGGGATTATTCACCGTGATTTGAAACCGAGTAACATCATTATTCAAATTGATAAACACGGCAAAGAAACTCCCAAGATTGTTGATTTTGGAATTGCCAGGCTTACATCAGAGTCAGGCAAAGAAATAAAACAGCTCACTCTTGACGGCACTACCTGCGGCAGTCCGCCATATATGAGTCCTGAGCAGTGCATGGGAGAACCGGTCGACGAGCGTTCAGATATATATTCACTCGGTTGCATGATGTACGAATTGCTTTCTGGGCAGCGGCCGTTTCGCGCAAATTCCAGAATAGAAATGATGGAAAAGCATGTGGAGCAAATTCCGCGCATGTTCCGCTCGGTCTGTCCTGAACTCCAGGTTCCGGAGTCTTTGGAAGCCATAGTTCGAACTTGTCTCGCCAAAAAGCTGGAACAGCGCTACCAGAATATGTCTGAGTTGCTGAATGATTTGAAAGAGATCGGAAGCGAATCTGTTGCAGAAAATAATCTGAAACAGGAACTAAAAGAGGAACTGAAAAAGGAACTTGAAGCGTTTAAGAAATTCAGGTTGAAGATTCTTCAGGCCTGGCTTATGCCGATAGCCGGAATCGCGCTGCTTGGCTGCGCCGGATTTGCAATCTATAAGCAGCTGGTGCCTGAGACCAAAATAGAGAAGTTCAATAACGAGTTTAAAGCAATCAAGGCGGATGATACTAATTCGATTGCAAAAAAGGTACATTTGGGTTTGCAGATTGTCGAGCTTGATGCCAAAACGGGTAATCAGACCGCGGCGCTCCTTATGGTGAAGGACCTCGACAAGCAGGTGCACCAGATGGCGCCCTCATTGGCCCGCAGTCAATATCTTGCACGAATCGCCAGGTCTTATCTTGCTCTTGGAAGAAATGCAGAGAGCGAGCTTCTGATGAATCAAGTAATTGCCGAATTGGAAGCGCATATTGAGCGTTGTAATAATCTCGGCGATCTTGCCGGGTTAGAGCCTGCGTCAATGCTGGTGATAAAAATATGCCGAGATATTCCTGATAAGCGAGACCACGCGCTTGGTCAGTACAATCGGCTGATTTCCGCATACATACACCGAGGGAACAACCAGAAGGCCGAACGCTTATGCGTTGATGCTCTGGCGATAATTAAGGCGACTGGGCGTCCGCCGGATATTGGCGAAGTCACAATATTGCAGTTTCTTTCTGTTGCACAGGCTAAACAGGGCAAAATGGACCTTGCGGAACAATCACTGCTGCGTGCTTGGAAAATTGTTGAGAAAGGCTGGGCAGAGGACAGTGCCGTGTATCAAAACTGCGCAAGAAAGATCTTTGATTTATATGCATCACAAGGCAAGAGTACTGAGGCTGAAAAGTTCAAGTCAATGCTGAAATAGCTTCCAGGGAGAACTCGGAAAGCAAAAACGCACCGAACATGCGGGTTCAGTGCGTTTCTACATCGGGTTGGTTGGGCTGGTAATACTCAATATAGAAAGATGATCTGACATCAGTGTGAAGATGCAAGAAGAAACAAGAGGAAAAAGCAAAAACGCACCGAACATGCGTGTTCAGTGCGTTTCTACATCGGGTTGGTTGGGCTGGTAATACCCAATATAGAAAGATGATCTGACATTCTTGTGAACAAATAGTGCTCGTGAGGAACGCAATGGAGAATTGTCCATGCGGTATTCTTATTTTTTGCGTGAGCTACGCTAAGCCAGTGCATTTATGTGTACGTGAATACCGTGAAAATACGACACGAGAATTCCACGAATCGTACCTATTATTCAATCACCAGCCCAATCAACCCGATAGTGACTACGCCGCAGCTAAGACTTACCGAGCAAGTCTTTGACTGCGGCGTAGCCATTTTTTCATGCTATGAATAACGAGATTTAAGTTTCAAGAATGGCATTTCAATCAAGTAATAAGATGCCGCTGCAAAGCCAAAGCAAGTAGACAGTTTGGCGATTTCAACGATATAACGCTTGTGGTGGCAAATCGTTTGTAGGAGCGCATCTGTGCAGGGAAAGTTTACTATGACATGCCAGAGATAGAGGCTGTAAGACAGTCTGCCGATCCAGATCATCGGTTTGCTGGATAAAATTCTTGCGGTTCGTGATTCCTGATTTGCCAGTAGGCTCACAAGCAATGTCGCCATGAGCACAAGTACCAATGGAAGTTTTACTGCCCAGAAGAGAACTGTATTTGTCTCCGTGGCTGGATGCCCCAGGCAGTGGCATGCTGCAAGTAGCGTGCAGGCTACTGTTAGTTGCATGAGAGGCGCGGCAAAGATTTGTTCGGCTGCCTGGCGGAATTTTTCGTTGCGCCATAGAAGTGCCACAGCAACACCAAGCATGATTGAGTCGAGCTTTGTGTCTAGCCCGCTTGAGAGGCGAATCCAGCCGGCACCCGCTACGGTGGCAAGATATACTCGCCACAGATAGGCCGCTCCGATAAGCGCGCTGCAAACAGCCATAGCTTTCTTGCCGCAAGCTTTCAGTGTGGCGGGCCAGAGCAAGTAGAATTGTTCTTCGACACTCAGCGACCATGTGTGCATCAAGCCTGATAAAGGAGTACACAATCCCCAACCGAAGCACATGTCGACATTGGTCAGGTATAGTCCGGCAATTGCAAACGAAGCAAAATCGTGTTGTCCTCGCACGATCGTGAACACAAGCATGAATGCAAGAAACGCGTAGTATGCAGGACATATGCGCAGCCATCTGCGAATGTAGAAATTCTTGAGGCTGAACTTTCCTCGTCGTTCTTGTTCTTTCAGAAGGATTGAGCTGATGAGGAAGCCGCTGATCAGGAAAAATAGATCAACTCCTACCCACCCATTGAACTGAGTTCCAAGCCAACCGCTTAGCGGACCAAGTTGATGAAAGCCGAGAACAAGAAGAATTGAAATCGCCCTTAGCCCGTCCAGGAAAGGCAGGTAGCTTACAGCGCCCGATTCAGCCCTCCTCTCTGATTGAGAGGGCTCGCCTGCCTTTAAGCACAATTCCTCAGTTGCCGGAGCCTGTGCAGGCGTTTTGTCATCAGTTGTTTTCAGGACTGACATTCGGTGCCCCAAAAAGCTTCACTCATTTGTCGGAAGCAAGCATCCTCCCATAGCTCAACCGAGTTAGCAAGAGATATCATTTAGTCTTCTCGTGTTGTCTGCCCTGTTCCTCGCCGGACAAGGCAGCGCAGCCGCTGGGATGCGTTGAAACCCTCAGCCACTTGCTCATCCGGGCAAAATAAACTTGATCTTAGGAAATCCACAAAGATGTCAGTTCGGCTTTCTATATTAAGCATTACCAGCCCAACCAACCCGATGTAGAAACGCACTGAACAGCTTGTTCGGTGCGTTTTTGCTTGGGAAACTAGCTGGCGGGGGAGGGATTCCAAGGGGGGGGGTAAAAGAAAAACCTCACGGGCTGTGAGGTTTTTCCGGGATTGGGTTGATTGGGCTGGTAATTGAATAGTACTCAGCGTTTGTGAAAGATCGGTACCTTCGCACAAGTGATTCAAGAAAAATCCGGGGACCAAAAAAAAGACCTCACAGGGCAGTGAGGTCTTTCAGGATTGGGTTGATTGGGCTGGTGATTGAATAGTACTCATGGTTTGTGAAAGATCTGTACCTTCGCACAAGTGATTGAAGAAGAATCCAGGACCAAAAAAAGACCCCACAGGGCAGTGAGGTCTTTCAGGATTGGGTTGATTGGGCTGGTGATTGAATAATACGCAGTGATTGTGGAAAAACTGTACCCACAATCACTTTAATTTGCAGAACCCGCAAGCTGTTAATTGCCTGCGTTGCGGTTGTCTTCCAGGTTGCGCTGGAACCTGAGGAGATTTTCTTGATATTTCGGCTTCTCAGGCACCACATTCGTGGCTTTCTGTGCAAGTGCTACTGCTTGTTCGTAATTAGCATTGCTATTTTGCTGAACCGCATATGAGTTTAACGCCCAGCCATACATCTCTCGCACGCCTTGCTGGGATGGGCATAGTTTATAAGCTGCTTCCAGCTTCTGGCAAGCTTCGGCGAATTTGCCTTGTTTGCCCAGTTCGACTCCGGCGTGGTGAAGTGCAAGAGCTTCTTCAGATGCTGATTTGCCGGAATGATGCGATTGTTGTTGCGTTCCGTATTGATTGGGGTGGAACTGTACCTGCGGCTGTTGCGGCGTTCCAAATGGAATTCGCCCAGCACTTTGATTGAAAGGCATGCCGCCGAACTGATTTTGGTTTTGCCCGAAAGGTATGTTTGGTCCTGGCAGAGGCTGAGCGGGCATCATGCCCGGATTCTGTTGTCCCGACATCGCGGCAAATGGATTTTGTTGTCCGCCTTGCATGCCGCCAAAGGGACCCTGTTGAGCCGCTTGCGGACCACCCGTCTGTGATGCAATCAATTGTTTGGCAATATTACCAAACCGATTTTTCATGTTATTGAGAATTTGCTGATTTGAACTGCCGCGCGGCATTGAGTTCAGATTGCCTGGCATCATATGCATTCCAGGCTTCATTTGTGGAGATGCGTTGTTATTTTGCACAATCGAAAAATATTTGCTCTGAGATCCATTGTTGCCATCAGCCAGCTTTTCCATATCTTCCAGTGAAAGTTTCTTTGCTGGGGCCTTGGAATTTGCTGCGGCATTTTTTCCTTGTTTGCCCGGTGCTGTTTTCTTGCCACCATTCTTCTTTGGCGGATTTGTCGAAGCATCTGCTGTGTTGTCGGCAAGACCGGTTGACGCCGCTTCTGATTTATCGTTGTTGCGGATGGTTTGTGATGCCAGCGGAGTTTCGATAACGGTTGAACGCTGTTGTTCAGGTTCCTTGCTAAAGAAATAGGCAAAAGCAAATCCGATGCCTAATCCAATCAAAAGAAATGCCACCGAAAGCAGTATCACCATTTTTGTCAAATCAGTGCCGACCGGTAGCTCTTTTGTTTTGCTGTTGCTTGCTTTTCCACCAGTGTGGCGCTTTGCGGGTTTGGGACTGGTCTGCTCTTCAGGATCTTCAGTGATGGGCTCTTCAACCCGCTGCTGTTTTTGAACGGGAAATGGTTGTGATGCTTTGCGCGAGAGCTGCGGCGGTACGGAATCTGCTTGCGCTGAGCCAATAGCTGAATTGGCCGCTGATGACTTTCGACTGTCAGGCACCGGCAACTCGACGGATACTTTGCCACTCGATTTCGGGAAAAAGGTTTCCGGAGGCAGAACGTTTATTCCTGTTTCCGGACCGGACTTCAGGGCATGGAGCAAATCGTTTTTTACCTGCATCATGGATGAATATCGTTCGTCAGGCCTTTTAGCCAGGCATTTGAATACAATGTCTTCCAGCTTGCGCGGGATATCAGGGTTGGCAGAAACAGCAGCAAACGGACGAGGCATATCGTGCACGTGCATATAGATGGTGTCGTATACGGTGGCGCCTCGCAGTGGTGGCGTTCCTGTCAAACATTCATACATGCAAACGCCAAGTGAGTAAATGTCGGTTCTTGCGTCTAGCTCCTGGTACATACACTGCTCAGGGCTCAGATAAATTGGGCTTCCGCAAACCTCACCGGTCATCGTAATTGCTTCTGCTTCTTCTTCCTGACCGCCGTGCACAATCTTTGCTACGCCTAGATCCACAATTTTTACTGTCTCCGGCGCGTTTTCGTTCGGAATAACCAGAATGTTCGCCGGTTTTAAATCGCGGTGCACAACGCCGCGTTCATGCGCATGAAAAAGCCCGTCGCAAACCTGTGCGAAAAGATGCACTGCTCTTTCCGGAATCAAATAGCGTTCTCGCTTCATTACTTCGTACAGCGATTGCCCGCTTACGTATTCCATGACCAGAAACGGATCGCCGTTTTCCATATTTCCGAAATCGATGAGGCCGATCAAATTCGGATGATTCAAACGATTAGTCATCTGGGCTTCGCGAATGAAACGCTTTTGCGTGCGATCGTCGGTGGCGGCACGAAGACGCAATGTTTTAATCGCTACAACTCTTCCAAGAACATCATGACGGCATTTGTAGACCATGCCCATGCTTCCGGAACCAAGGACGGAGAGGATTTCATAGCGACCAATACGGTCGCCAATGCGCATATCTTCGTTGAACGATTGCACCATATTCCTCACCCAGCCGCTGCCAGCGGCATTTGGTAGTGAATGCGCCCAGGTCGAAAGACCTTGCCTGATAGTAGGCCCTCAAACCTACATATTTATCTTTCCACGCCGTACAAATAGTAATTCTAACGGTCTAGATTAAGCGAAGCAAATCCACATGTCAAGGGAAAGCTTGGGCGTTTCTTGGTGTTTTGAGAGTCGAAGACCCCTATGAACTGCTCTGTGAGCGGTTTTTTGTTTTCCAGAAGAAATACACCGGCAATCCGGCCAGGATGATCAACAAGCCGAAACCAGCCCAGTCCGGGCGGCTATAAATTTGCCCGATCATCACAAGCGTTGCTGCAGCAAGATAAAATCCGGGTAGAAGCGGGTAGCCGATTACTTTGTATGGGCGCGGCAAATCTGGTTCCTTAATGCGCAAAACAATTACTGCCCCCACTGTGAGCAGATAAAAGAGCAAGGCGGCAAACACAACGAAGTCGAGCAAATTGCTGTATGTTCCTGACGTGGCAAGTACAGCGCTCCAGATGCCCTGGAGGATCAGTCCAAAAACGGGCACGCCGGTTTGCGGATGCAGTTTGCCTGCCTCTTTAAAGAACAATCCATCACGAGCCATCGCATAATACACGCGTGCACCGGCTAGAATCAGCCCGTTCAAGCAGCCGAATGTTGAGATCATAATGGCGCCTGCCATTAGACTTTTGCCGACAGAGCCGAAAATCATTTCAGCTACTGCCGTGCCTACGCGATCTTCTGCAGCATGCGCGATGCCGCGTCCTGCAATTGTTGCTGCGTCTGCTGTTCCATGCAAAGGCAGCATGCAAATATAAACCAAATTAGCCAGCAAATATAGACCGACAACGATGAAGGTGCCCACGGCAAGGCTCTTGGGAAGAATCTTTTCAGGCTCTTTTACTTCTTCACCTGCAAACGTAATGTTGTTCCATGCATCACAAGAAAAGAGCGGACCAACCATTGCAACGCCCACTGCAAGCACCAGTGCGAACCCATCTAAAGTCTGGCCTTTGTCATTTATCGCTTGCCAGAAATTCGGAAAGTTGACGCTTGCTCCGGCAAATTTATCGAAAGAGAAAAATCCGAGGCAAACGATTGCAGCAAGTGCAAAGACTTTTGCAGCAGTGAATGTCGTCTGAATGACTTTTGCGGCTTCAACCCCGCGGCAGTTAACCGCGGTCAAGAGCGTGATCAAAAACACAGCCACTACCTGCTGCACGCTTAAATGCCAGGGACCCACAGTTAGTAGAACATTCGAATTGGATACCCAGGGAACGAAGACGCCAAGGAATTTAGCAAATCCCACGCCAACTGCGGCAATTGTTCCAGATTGAATCACGCTGAACAAAGTCCATCCATATAAGAATGCGGCAAGCGGTCCATATGTTCGGCGAAGGAAGACGTATTGCCCGCCTGCCTGGGGGAACATCGATGCCAGTTCGCTATAACATAGTGCCGCAGCAATAGTGAGGACTCCAGCCAAAATCCAGCAGACAAGCATGTATCCGGCGGAACCGACATCGCGCGCGGTCTGCGCGGAGACAAGGAATATGCCCGAGCCAATCATCGAACCGACTACAACTGCGACCGCGTCTACTAGCCCGAGTGCGCGGTGGAATTGTCCCTCCGCCGCTCCTTCAGTCGTCGGTGGATGCGAGCTTGCCTCTGATGTCATATCGTGCCTCCGGGTGACCCACTTATTCTAGAGTCATGGCAACCCTAAGATAGCGATTCTGTGGCTCTGGCGAAAAAATTTGGTGTCGGAAGCACGGTTCTCTGCTCTTAAATAACCGGGTAAAATCCCTATGCTCAGTATCGCCTGGCTGGGTAGAATGCAAAAAGGGTCGGGTGAGCCAGGTGAAAAAGCGGAGCGAATGTGCCGAGAAAGAACTCGCTGATAATCAGCTGTAACGACTTGCGGCGCAGAGTCACTCTGCGAATTCTGGGCGTGTTGGCTCCGTTTTGGGCTGTGTTTGCAGCGCCGCTCTGGCTCTCCGGGCTGCGGTACAGCCTGAACGACAAGGTGTCATTAATGATCGCTTGTGCTGCTTCACTTCTCGTCTGTCCTATTAGCACTTTCGCTTTATTGAGAAATAAGTTGGAGCTGAACGATTTTTTCTTGATTTTTCCCGGGATCTTGCGAAAGCGTATGCCGATTAAAGATTTGAAAGAGCTGTCAGTGGAATCCGGGAAAATAATTTTTTGCTTTCAGGTTCCCGATAAGAGCAAAAAGGAAAGCTATGTGCAGGAAGCGACGGAACGAACAAGCAAGCTTAGTATTGATTTGCACCGTATTAAGGTAAACGAGCGCTGGAAGCTGATCGAGTTTGTCGAAACCAAGCAGCCGTCGTGCATCATAAGTGAAAGCACGCGGCGCTTGATTGCAAATGATGACTTCAACGAATCCGATGAATTGACGCAGAGCCTGCGCCTTCCTTACGAAAGCCACTCCAGGCTGAAGGCCTTCTATGAGATTCTGTCAAATTACGAGCCGACCTTCTGGAAAATATATGCGGCTTGCGGCGTCTTCTTTTTCTTCCTGGTTTGCTTTCCGGCACTACTCTGCCTGCCTTTCGCTCTTTTCGAGCGCTATATCTTGAACCAGAGTTATGCCAGTGCCAGCTTCTTTGAAGATTGGCTGCGATGGGTGCAGCCATTGATAGATGGCACCAAAAATGCGGTCACTCCGCTGCAATGGTATTACGATTGGATTGACAGAAATCAGTCATATACGTTCGTCATCGCCATGGCGGCCCTTGCGGTGGTAGGGCGCTGCTTGTGGTTTCTCGCCCGTCCCACTGAGCTCATGTTGACGGCGCGAGATTTTTGCATGAATTCAACCAATCTCGGTGTTCGCTTCATGCACAGCGGATATTTTCGTTGGGCTGACTGCACGAGAGTTATCTGCAAATCTGGAAAGGAAGTAGGCAAGATTGGTGAACAGGTTCTGGTTTTCGAAGGCGGCTCGGGACATCTTGCTCAGGTTGAACTTTCCGGTCTGAAACGGAACTCACGAATGATGTTGAAGAAAGCCTTAGAGACCTGGGCTCCCAATGCGGAACTTGATGCATCCTTCGTCGAAACAGCTGAAACTGCAAAACGAGAATCATATACTGAACTATTGTTACGTTCGCTAAACACGCCACCGAAGAGAGACCGCTTGACGCCGCTTTCTTCCGGTGATCGACTAAAAGGCGGAGACATCGTAGTGAATCGAATGATCGGTGCAGGAGGGCAGGGCGTCGCTTACCTGGCTGATTGGCGTGAGCCGGGTAAATCGGTTCGAAGCATAGTAGTTAAGGAGTTTATCTTGCCTGTTTATGTAGATCGGCGTGCCAGGAAACAGGCTCTCGAACGCTTTGAACAAGAATCAAATTTGTTGAGCTCGCTTGATCACGACAATATAGTTTCTCTTGAAGATCATTTTATTGAGGACCACCGAGCTTATCTCGTGCTTGAGTATATTGATGGCAAATCTCTGCGCGAGCTGGCAAAGGGCGGTCTGCGCGACGAGCTTAAGTTGAGAAATATTGTGCTGCAAATGTGCCACATCTTGTTGCATTTGCATGAGCAGTCACCGCCTATGGTGCATCGCGATTTCGCGCCTGATAATCTGATTCTGGATTCCAGCGGTAAATTGAAGTTGATAGATTTCAATGTTGCTCATCGCGTTGCCAACGACTCCAAAGCTACCGTAGTGGGAAAGCACGCTTACATGCCACCCGAGCAGTTTGCTGGCAGACCATGCGTGCAAAGCGATCTTTATGCGATGGGCGCAAGTCTCTATTACATTCTTTCAGGAACTGATCCCGAACCGTTCTCCGAATCGGGACTCCCGCCCGATTGCGTGGATCTGGATCCTGTTTGGGGGCAAATTATTATGGGCTGCACCTCACTGGAATTGAGCCGCCGATTTAAATCGGCCGCAGAGATCCTTGCGCTGCTTGAACCACAAGCTCACGTTGATTCTGCTGAGCTGCAAGAATTCAGAGATAGTGCTAATTCTGAATCGGCAAAGAAAGACGGGGACGAGGACGAGGGCGAACCCGAGTCAATAAAAATCGAAATGCCGGAGGCGATCAACGGATGAGCGAAATCCAAGTTCGGGCAAAATATCGCAGTCTCTGGAGCCGACTCTTTTTATACGCAATGCTTTTGACTATGCCGCTTTGGGGCGTTATCGCCCCCGGAGTTATAGTTGTAACTCTTGTATTCATGTTTTTCGCTCCAAACAGTATTAGCTCTACAAGTTTCAATTTTGGCTGGTTGGGCGGTTTGTTTGTAATCAGCACAACGTCGGCTCTTGCCTCCATTGCTCTTGCTGATGACAAACTCATAGTAAGCAAGAGTGGTATCAGAATTCCGTTTCATGCTTCACTGCAAACATTTTTCCGTCGTGATTTCAGCTGGGACGACATTCAAAATGTTCTCTTGGGTGGTTCTCTTGATGCTGGGGCACGGCGCTTTGTTCTTACATTTAGATGCAAGAACGGGGAAACCTTTCGCATTCACTGGTCAAGGCTTTCTGAAGCTGAAATTGAGCAGGTCTTACTGGCTATAGAAATCTGGGCCGTCTCAGCGCAGGTTGATGAACGGATGCCGCTACTGAAAGAGCAGTTGCAAGCCAAGCTTGCGATCACAGATTCGAAAGAGCAGAGCTACACTGCCATGTGGGAAGAAGAGCTGGAACGGCGATTTGCCAGCACCGCTTTTGTTGTGCTGGAGCCTGATGCAGTCTTGAAGAATGGCGAATTGCAGATTGTGCGGCAACTTTCGTTTGGCGGACTCTCTGCTGTTTACTTGTGCCAGCAGAATAAACGCGAACTAGTTGTCTTGAAGGAGTCCGTAGTGCCGGCGGGCTCTAGTGAGGAGCTAAAGGCGAAAGCAGAGGAATTGTTTGCTCGCGAAGCGAAATTCTTGATGCGTCTGCAACATCCGAATATCGTCAAAGTACTGGATTATTTTGTAGAAAAGGGACGCAATTATTTATTGCTCGAGCATATTAACGGGCAGGATCTCAAACAATATGTGCGTCAGCACGGTCCTCAACCTGAATATAGAGTGCGCGAATGGGCAAGCAAGCTGGCTGAGGTCCTGCAATATTTGCACAGCCAGGAGCCGCCGATCATTCATCGCGATTTGACACCAGACAATGTTGTTCTTGATCAGGCGCTAAACTTGAAAATCATCGACTTTGGTGCGGCCAATGAATTCCTGGGCACGGCGACTGGCACGCTTATAGGTAAGCAGTCGTATCTGCCCATGGAGCAGTTGCGGGGGAAGGCAGTTCCGCAAAGTGATATTTATTCTTTTGGCAGCTCGCTGCATTTTCTTTTGACCGGCGAAGAGCCAGAACCGCTGGCGGTATCACACCCGAAACAATTACGCGGCGAGCTGAGCGAACAGATCGATCAGCTTGTTGCATCTTGTACAGATCCGGATTATAAAAATCGCCCTCAGTCTGCAGGGGTGCTTCTTGATTTGTTGAAGGACCTTTCGGTATTGGGCTGAACCCGTGGGACCGCGGGAGCCTTGCCAGCCTTATTCTCCGACTTGTTCAGTTCTTGTGAACACACGAAAAGGCATTTGCTAGTAGACTAAGAAAGTTGTTGTCCATGGAATAGCTATCATGACTGCCACCCGCCTAAAACTCTCGAACATCGGACAGATTAAATCAGTTCAAATGCCATCCGGATGGGTTGCCGTGCAAGACAACTCGCAGGAAGGAATCTGTGCTATAGGCTTTCGGTATATGCACAAATTTTGCAATCCTGAACAGAGCAAGACGGAAATTTGTTTATTCTACACAGGGTTACCGCTGTCGCCGGAAGATAGCTCGATTTTTAGATCTTATCTTGCCGGGCCTCAGGGCGTCTTGTTTAGTGAAGATTCCGGCGACGGCGATGAATATGGCAAGTGGGATTTATTGCAACTTAAGGAAGCTCTCGGCAATGCCAAAATGAACCAGGTGATCAACAAACATGCAGGCGACCGGGGGCCAAATTTTCATTTACGCAAGCTTGAGTTAATTACAATTTCCGGAAACGCCGTTTTATCCATGCGCGGCTATTATCAGGATCCTGAAACGAGAGCTCCCCATAATGAATACTGGAACATCCTTTTTGACGGGAAGCCGGACGAAATAGACTGTCCTGTGCAGGAAATTTTTCTTCGGGCAGAAAACTCTGAGCAGCTTGAGAAGAGCAGCCCTTTATTTCAAGAAACGCTTGATTCCATTGAATGGGTAATGACTGATGCAATGAAGAGAGAGATAAAGCATGCTCCGAAAAACGATCACGAGATGGCAAAATCGATCATAGAAAGATACCTCCGGATTTACAGCAATGAATTCTTTGCGGAGTATCTGAGTGCTTCACCTGATATAAGCAAAATATATACGCTGAGACAGCAGACTTCTGAGCTGGAGCAAGAACTTGCCGATCTCTCTCCTGAGAACACGAAGCTTATTGAAAAAGCCCTGTTTATCTACGGCCCTGTTACGAAACAGCTCAGGCCAAAACTAATTTGAAGAAATCGCGCTCAGGAACCTAGAAACTCAAACCAAGGTTTGAGACTTGTTGTTAGGCGCTTTCAAATAATGCTGAGTGGCGGTGGTTCGATTACATCGGGTAATCGGATTATCCGGCTGATCTGTTTAAGCAACAAGCGCGGATCTTCTTTTACCGATTCCAGAGTGACGATGCCGTTTTTGCCGCGCGTGAATGCGTGGACTTCTGATGGAGCGGTCTGATCGCTTGAAATGAACGCTACTTTTCCTGCGCGTTCAAGCACAATCGAAATCATAACATCACATTTGTGTTGACCATTCGGTGCCTGGTATTTGAGCAATGCAGGATCTTGAAAGCTTACTTCTGCATTTGCAAAGGCGCGCCTTAGAAATTCGACGTGCTCGTAAATCAGTTTGTCGTGCTGCCGGTAATAAGCGAGTGCAATTTGAATTCTGTGAAGATCGCCTTCAATTAAAGCGTTGCCCAGATTCATCAAGGCGACGAAGTGCTCATCGGGTTGCAACTCGGCCATATTGCCGAGACGGATGAAAAATTCTTGTTGGGCAAGAACCGTGTGCTTATCGTTTTGCAATTGTGTCGCAGCTGAGAAATCGGAATGAAGTTCTGTGTTCATAACCGCTCCAGTGAAAGAATCGATCAATTCAGTAATGAATGGATCATCAGGTACGGCAAATAAACAAGCAGCCCAGCAGTACGCGCCGGTTTGGCGTGTACATTATTGGTGGTTTTGGTAATGCATAAGGCTGAATCTAAAATTGATTCATCGCCGAACCCGATATTATGCGATTTAAGTTTGACTCTTTTTGTCCACCCAAGTCAAGGGGCGAAAACGCGTATTTTTTTGCCAACGTGATTGAGCTTGCCGGAGTAGAAGCGGGCGGGACGCCCGCGATCCCGGGGCGTCCGCAGTTTAAGGTCCATCACCTATCATTGCAGCTTTATCGGCCGCTAGGCACGGGATCTTTGGTCCAGTACATGTCGCGGTACTTGCGGTAATAATCACAAGTTTTCCTGAGTCCATCTTCAAGTGTCGTAGTTGGCTTCCATCCAACAATGCGCTCGATTTTGCTCACATCCGAGTAGAACGAGCCAGGCTCCTGTGCTTTGCGTTCTGCCGAGAATTCTGCAAATTCCCATTTCCCTTCGCCTGCAACCTTGATGATTGATTGAACAAGCTCCAGGAAGCTGACCGGTATTGGAGAGCCGACATTGAAAATCTCGCCATAAGCTCCAGGGGTAAGCGCTGACATCAGGATGGCTTCAACGCAATCATCCACATAGAGGAAGTCGCGCAGAATGCTGCCGTCGCCGAAAACTTTGATCGTGTCATTGTCGAGGGCAACGCGGCAGAACCAGTTGCACACGCCGAAGCGAGAATGCTTCATCTGCGAGCGCGGTCCGTAAATGTTGCTTAAGCGCAAAAGCACTGAACGAATTCCGTGAACATCGTTGTAGACCTTGATAATTTTCTCGGCACTTAAATTAGAAATTTCGTATATGCCTTTAGGATTGGTCGGAGCTTCTTCATTTACAGGCAATGAAACTGTTTCTCCGTACTGACCTCTGGTGCCTGTATATACGACGACTGCGTTTTTATTATGCTTTCGCAGCGCTTCCATGAGAATTGCCGTACCGGTGATGTTGATTTCGATGTCCGGAAATGGATTAGAAAGACTCATCACATGGCAGACCTGGCCTGCCAGATGGAAAACGAAGTCTTGATCACGAACGAGATAAATGACTGCATTCTCATCACGAATGTCACAGTAGTTAATGCGGACCTTATCTTTTACCGGATATACATTGAACTCATTGCCACCATAATCAGGAATCATCGCGTCCATGATTGTGACTTCTGCGCCCAGTTCGACGAGGCGATTGGCGAGACTTGAACCGATGAAGCCCATTCCGCCAGTTATGAGTACAGACTTACCGGAGAAACTCTCCGCAGTAATAGCAGTCATCTGCTTAGCTCCCGCTTACTTAAAAAAATTGAACACATGAAAAACTCATGCATGCCGAATTTTAGCACAAGCGCTTTTGATGCGATTTGTGCGAAGTTTTGATCCATTTCAATTTTGCAAAGGGGCGTTCGAGAGTTCGTTTGAACAGGTAGCGGTCATTTGTTTTGTCAGATAGTTGGCGCCAGTACTCGCTTGAGCAGTCAAAACTCGAAATGGGCTTGCATTAAATGATCACCATGACAAGTCTTGCTAAGAGCTGGAAAAGCACATTTTTACGTAAGATGACGAGGTTGTCAGTTGAAGTAATTAATACAAGGCTGCCTCCGAAAAACGAGAGCTCGCATCCGGGCATTCCCTCAGCAGCATTGGCTCACTGATCGCCCTGAAGTTCGCGCATTTAGCTCGCTCTGACATTTGCAGTCTGCTGTCCTGGAGGGAGCCTAAAATCGCGGTAATATCCGGCCGATATCCGAGATTTCAGGTGCACGTGAAGGCTACTTAATTCAAGGAATAGCCCCTTTCCCTTACTATTAGGACTGCACATATTGACGACCCTTAGTAAGGAGAGTTGCCGTGGTTTTGAATGTTCCTTTTGGCGACATGAAGCTTCGTTATGAGGCGCATCGCGCACAATTTGACGAGGCTGTTCAGCGCGTTGTCGCCAGCGGTTATTACATTCTCGGTCCAGAACTGGAGAAGTTCGAGAAAGCGTTTGCTGAATTTCTCGGCGTCAATTATGTGGTTGGTTGCGCTTCCGGTACTGAAGCCATCTACCTTGCGCTGGCTGCTGCCGGAGTAGGACCAGGTGATGAAGTCATCGTTGTAGCCCACACGGCAGTGCCTACAATCTCGGCAATTTCAATGACAGGTGCCGAACCTGTGTTTGTGGATATTGATCCTGTCACTTATGTGATGGACGTTACTAAAGTAGAAGCAAAAATCACCTCGAAGACAAAAGCAATTGTTCCTGTTCACCTCTATGGGCAAATGGCAGACCTGGAGCCGCTTCTTAAGCTTGGCAAAGTCAAAGGCATTCCTATAATTGAAGATTGCGCTCAATCAACCGGCGCTACATATAAGTTGAAGCAATCAGGTACAAGCGGCGCATTCGGTGCGTTCAGCTTTTACCCCAGCAAAAATTTGGGCGCCTTCGGTGATGGTGGTGCAGTTTGCACAGACTCTAAAGAAGGCTACGAGAAACTGCTGAAACTCCGCAATTACGGGCAATCTAAACGCTATTATCACGACGAAATTGGTATCAACAGCCGCCTCGATGAAATACAGGCTGCAATTCTTGCGGTCCAAATTCCCTATGTGGTCGAATGGAACCAGCGTCGACGCGATATCGCGCAGTATTACACAACAGCATTGAAAGATCTGGTTATCTGCCCGCAAGAAAGCAGCTATACCTCCCATGTCTATCATTTATATGTGATTCAAACTAATGATCGGGACGGGCTTCAGAAGTATCTGGCAGATAACGGCGTAGGCACATTGATTCACTATCCAGTGCCGGCTCACTTGCAGAATGCATACAAATACCGTGGCTACAAGAAAGGCGATTTGCCGGTTACCGAAACAATGGTAGATCGCATTCTTAGCCTACCGATGTATCCAGAACTCACTGACGAGCAAGTTGGATATGTCATCAAATTGGTTCGCAAATATCTTCTGGAAAATCCGAAAGCTCAACTCGTTCAAAACAACGTATTTCAGTCCGCTCCGGTTTCTTCAACCATCATCAAGTAATCCCACCAACTACGAACAAACATCATGAATCGCACACAAACATCAAACGCAAATGCAAGAAGCCGAGCAGGCATTCCAATTACCTCAATCTCTGCTGTCATTCCTGCGTATAACGACGAAACAACCATCGCACGGTTGATTCAAGACACGGATTGCTTGTTGAAAGAGATATCGAGCGATTACGAAATCGTCGTTATCAATGACGGCAGCAAGGATACGACACTATCAGTGGTGCAAGAGCTGGCGAAGAAAAACAAGAACATTCGCTTGATCAATCACGAAGTAAACCAGGGCTACGGTCGCACAATAAAAGAGCTCTACTTGGCTGGCAATAAGGACCTCGTTTTCTCATTGCCTGGAGATTACCAGTTTGCACCGAAAGAATTGCTTACCATGGCTGAAGGATTGCGCAAGCATGATTTCGTTATTGGACACCGCGTGAAGCGTAACGATCCACCGCGCCGCAAAGTGCAAAGCGCTATCTACAACCTGATGCTTCGCATATTCTATGGCTGCTCATATAAAGACGTGAATTCAATCAAGCTTTTCCGCAGAGAAATTCTTGATCGCATAACTCTGGAATCAAATACACCGTTTGTCGATGCTGAACTTTGTATTCGTGCTTATAGAGCGGGCTTCCGTGTTATCGAAATTCCAATCGAGCATCTGCCAAGACTCTCTCAAGGAGCATCCGGTGGCAAGTTCTCCATCATCTGGGATACGTTCTCCGATCTGATTGGTATGTCCAGACGGGTCTAGTATCTCTCCGGTCTGGAGTCTGGAGCCCCTGCGGGTCTCTAATCAGCCGGTATCAGGTATCCCGTCGGGTCTATTAGAAAGCAGACTGCTTTTTGTCGAACAATCAGCACATCGCCAAAATTGACCTCATTTGTGATGGCATAGAGAATCCGCTTAACGCCATGGCGCTGATCAGTGCTACGGAAATGTTTGGATCAACCTGTTTTTTTCACGACAGGAAGAATCTCAGGCAAGCGTTTTCGAAGATTGCAGATCCTGCTTTGCTGCGGGTGGCCTTTTCCGAGCACGTGGCCGGCAACTACTCGCCCATTCTTGCTCTGGATAATGTGGCTTATTCCGCGGATTTATTTGCCTTCAAGCTGGCTCCAACAAATAAACCCGCGTTGATTGTCGGCAATGAACGCTTCGGTATCTCACATGATATGGTTTCAACTGCTGAGCACGTTTTGCATTTACCGATGAGCGGCCCGTCATTGAACATGATAAATGTGTCCGCCGCTGCTGCTATCGCTCTTTATTATTTGACCGCCGGAGTTGGTGCGCGCATGCCGATGCGGGCTGACCCGCCACGCGTGCGCCCCGAGGTTCTTCTAATTGGTGGCAGTGACTACTTTGAATTAGGTTGCACTATTCGATCTGCTGCGGCCTTTGGTTGGGAGCGTTTGTTTGTGGACGATCGCGAACGTGTGTGGTTTGGTCAGAATCGTGCTCTCCAATCGATGGAAACTGAATCCGATTCTCATGATGCTCGCAGTGCAATGAAACTGGTGCCCGTAGCCAGTCCTGCCACATATTCTTTCAGCAAAGCGATCGTCGTTACGCGCGACTCAGGAACGCCACTTCATTTGCTTAACCTGGCTGATGGTCCGCAAAATCTGATTGTAATACCAGACGAAAGCCGTATCAGCGCAGCAGAAGAAGATTGGAGTAAATATGCGCACAAGGTAGAGTTTGCCAGAATTGAAGTTCCACAAACAAAATATTCCTACCATTATCGCTTGTTTGCCAGCATTGCGCTTGCCGAAATTTCTCGACAGGTCGGACATCGCGCGCCCTCGAGCCGACCAGCAAAGGTTAAACAAGGAAGAGTCTACGACAGTTCCCTATCGAGATTGCTGACGCAGAAGGCTGAGCAAGTCTACCTCGAAGATCTGGCAAACTTTTAGAGCGGTCCGCGAATCCAATTATTTAGAGGCCTGGCTTTCAGCTCTTTTACTCAGCTATGTGCCAAGTGTGTTTTTGCCGTACGTGACTTTGCCGTCTGCACTCAGCTTCGGATCATTCTCAACTCCGTGCTCCAGTTGGGAAGGGCTTTGTCCTGGTTTGTCGATCCACCAGACGTTATTTCCGTCGCCGTGGTCATCGCGTCTGTCCAATACTTGACCAGACTTTGGATCTTCATATTGAACAATTTCGCCTTTGTCGTTTTTGAAACTTGCAACGCCAGTCTCGGCGTTAACTGAAACATGCATTGCACCTTCATGACCTTGAATGCCCTTCGGCAAGTCGTAGGTCAGATTGCCGTTGGCGTCTTGTTGGACATTTTGCGGAAGATTGTCTTGCGTCGCCTTGTTGCCGTGCACACCATCGAGTCCTGGAACTTTGCCGCTAGCAATGTTCTGGAAGCCTGGTGCATCGCTCTGGAAGCCAGTGATCTGTCCACCCGATTGATCGCGGGTGATCGTTGTGTTGTTCTTGTCGAAGTGTGTGGTTTCCGCACCACCTGGAGCTACAGTTACCTCGCCGATTTTTCCGGCTTGCGGATTTTTCGGATCGAGTCGGTCCATTGTGACATTGCCCTTATCGTCTAGTTTGACCGAGTTGGCGTCTACATCGGTGTGGACGTAATCTGTAACTTCATTTTGCGAAGAGCTGGTGACATGCACGCCATCTGCTTGTTTGCTGAACGCGATAGCATTGCCTTTGTCGTCCATCGACATTCCACTCTTGCCGTCTTGCGCGGTTGCCGAATAGCTCAGAGCTTTGCCGTCCGAATTCGTCTGGACGCCGTCGACAGAAATTTCATTGAAGTTGGCGCGATCGTCTGCGGCGCCCTTCGCATCGACCTTGTTATCGGTAAGATCAATCAGCGGCAGAAGACCTTTGAGTGTTTGGTCGCTGGCTGCATCGTCATTGACTTTGTTGAAAACTGAATCGATGACGTTGCGGTACTGATCGGGATGGTTCTTGTAGAGATCCTCGACGTAATTTTGTACTTCTTGCGACGAATTCTTGTTTGCTTCTAGAAACGCAACGCCGTTATTTACAAGATCATTCGTATTATCGCCGGCTGTTGCCTGCGCGGCTGCCGGATTATCTGCTCTTGGTGCCATTGCCAGTCTCTCACAGTTCCACCCATCGCCATCCCATTTCCCATACCGCTTGCCCGATGCGGTTTTGGCGATTCATGAGAAGTAGTTTAGGTTTCGCTGAGTGAACAAGTCCGGACAGATTTGTGTATTTTCCGTAAATACGGGCAAATTCGTGACGCCGCCGATAAACACGTCCGGACCGCAATTGTCTCCTTGCTGGATCCTCAACTGGCACATGACCGGATCCTCATTTAAATAGCGGACGCCCCGGGAGCGCTGGCTGCCAGCCCAATACCGTTAAGTTAAGGTTGTCAGCGTCAAGTCGACAATCCTGGAAATCCCTACTAGATGAGGGATTTACTATTTTGGTTTAAAAGAGGAAGAGCAAATGCCGCTGAAATCAACGGCATTTGCTCTTCCTCTACGTATTTGAAAACGAACTGGCTCACACTTATCATTTCCGTGGATC
>JBIKOL010000023.1:0-71609 GCA_044358055.1 Obscuribacteraceae bacterium (SeqCode) | reverse complement strand
GCGGCATTTGCTCTTCCTCTTTTAAACCAAAATAGTAAATCCCTCATCTAGTAAGGATTTCCAGGATTGTCGACTTGACGCTGACAACCTTAACTTAACGGTATTGGGGCGACGCATGGCGTCGCCCCTACGCATATTGCAATTAACGAACGGGCAGGCGATACCAGTAGGCAATGCCGACAGGCAATACGGGCGCGGGCTGGCAATACTGGCAGGCATTCCTCATCAGGTCCCGTAAAATTCAAAATCCCCAAAGTGCGCCCGCGACGTGAGCCCCAAGCATGATTTTCTTTATTAAGCCCGTACAAATAATGGGCGAAAGCGTGACTGGTGTTCGTAAGTGCTAGCTGATAGAATGCAAAGAGCTCAAACAGTTTAATTCTTCCAATATATGAACAAACGGTTCTATTTACTAAGCTCAGTGTTTTCGATTGCATTCACCTGCAATATTGTCCTGGCTCAGGGCGGAGTGGACAATTCCAGACATAATGAGATGGCTCAACATGTAAATCGCGGAGTCGCCTTAATGCGCTCTCGACAGTACGATGCAGCGATGTCGGAGTTCGAAGCTGCTAAGGCGATCGATCCGAAAAACAGCACGGTTAAGCTCAATATCTCAGAATGCCACAACAACAAGGGTGTAGCTCTTTATCGGCAAAGAAATTATCCTGATGCGATAGTCGAATTCGAGCATTGTCTGGAAGTAAATCCTGGGCACCCGCAGGCGCGCCAGAACATTAATCTTTGCCGGCAGCGCATGAATATTGAAGGCATTCCTGATGCTCCGTCGGGAGCTGAAGACAAAGGCGGTCCAGCCAATGAAGGTCCTCCAGGCGGCGATAAGAAGAAAGGCAAAGAGAGCGCTGGAGCAGCAAAGGAAGATAGCAGCCCGAAAGTTTCCGGAGGCTCTGCGCCAGAACTTACTGTCTCAGCTGGCGGCGCAAAGTTATATTCAACAGGCGGTCTGTATCCGCAATACTCTGACACCCCGACTGCAGTAAATGCAAGAACTGTCCAATTTGCTCCACCAGCGGGTAGCAAAGTCACAACGGCGGCACCTGGCGGAACAGGGGCAACAAGTCTAAGTGCAACAAGCTCTACAGGCGGTACCGGCAGATCGACTTCCGTGGGTTCAGCGCGACAGAGTTCCGCAGCTGCCACCGCCAGCGGTGGCAGCGCGAATGCGGACGCAAGTTCAGTGTCGAAAGCGAATCCAGCTCCTTTCGTCGGAGATGCCTTCGAGCCAGGCTCTACGCCGTACACTCCGGGAAACCCTAATGTACCAAACCCGCCACAGGCAAGCACAGAAAGCGCAGCAGCTAAGGCAAGCACAGAAGGCGCAGCAGCTAAGGCAAGCACAGAAGGCGCCGCAGCCAAGGCAAGCGATGGCCCAACCATCCCGAAGCAAAGCGCCGCTGCTGAGAGCGTCAACAATGCTGCGCCGCAGTCAACCAGCTTGGGGGCAAACGCAGTGAACAACACTAACGCGACATTGCCGACAGCAACGAATTACACGCCTACGGCGGACGGCTTAACTCTTGACGAAAAAGTAGGCGCGCTCGAGATAAAAGTGTATGGCAAGAAAAATCCGAGCTTACCTATTATGAAACGAATTGAGCAGCTCGAAACTGATTACGTCGGACAGGTAAGACCAGGTTCAATGAATGAACGAGTTGAGTACCTTAAACGCGCAATTGGACACGGGCAATAGAACTTACTGCTCTGCCCAGGCCAATCAGATACGAGGACTTCCATGTACATGGCGGTTGGCAGCTTAGCAACTAGCTAATGAGGTTGATTTTTAGGCGGCTCGGCACTGCCACCATCAGTGGTGGTAGTGGACGAATTTTGCGAAGTACTGGACGAGGCTCCGCCTCCATCTGAGCCAGAGCTCGTTGTGCTGGAAGAGCTTGAGCTTGAGCTTGAACTTGTACTTGTATTTGTACTTGTCGTGGTGCTGGTGCTGGTGCTGGTGCTTGTAGTACTCGGAGTCTCCATGCCCGATGAGCTGTTCGACGACGAGCTGTTCGAAGAAGAGCTACTCGACGACGAACCATCATCCAAACTGGTGCTCACTCCCTCAATTGGGGCAACCGTCTTGCCACTGCTAACTGGCGGATGATCTGCAGTGTAAGTGCTGACTGGAGGCTTGTTTGCCGGCTTAGGAGTAGACGCCTTAACCACTGCCTTAGAAGTTCCGCTCTTTGCAGTTTGAGTTTTGCTTGCAGGCTTCACTTCTGTTGCAGAACTCTTGCTGCCACTATTGATGGTGCTTGAAGCCTCCCTGTTGATTTCGGGTTTCTCCTCTGCAGTATTCTCCGTTTGTGCAGGAGTTTGCGCGCTTCCCGAGCTGGTAACAGGCAAAGTCTTATCGCCAGTACTGATGTTTTCCGTTGGTCCAGTCGCTGGCACAGAAGCAGCATCTACTGCAGAACCGAAATCAAAATGCTTCGTTTCAGCAAGTTTGCTTTTGCAAATTGCATATCTCTTCTGAATAACCGAATTTGTCGGCTGCAGTTTAAGGGATCTCAAAAATACTTCTTGCGCGGCCTTGTAGTCGGCTAGCTTCTGCAAGGAAGCACCCAGATTGTTCAGAGCCCCAATATATTTGTCGTTTATTTCTGTGGCTCGCTTGAGATAGCGCGCACTTTCCTTGTAGTCTTCATTGACGTAAAGAGCACAACCCAGGTCGTTGAACAATTCTGCATCTCCTGGCTTCAGTTTTAGTGCTTTGCGGTACTGCTCGATTGCGTCTGTCTCGAGCCCCATCTGAGCAAGTGTTCGACCATAAAAGTGAAAGCAATCAGGATTGCTCGGCTCTGCCTGGCAAGCTTTTTTATATTTCTCTACCGCGGCAGGATAATTCTTTTGCACCGAGAGCGCATTTGCTTCCTTGAGCAAAGCAGACATCGGTCTTTTCGCCGACGCTCCGGCTGGCGATTTAGCCGATTTTCCAGCCTCTGCAGGTGCCAATAGCGTCCCGGCACATAAAACAGCCAGTGATGCAGCCAAGGTCAAATATTTCAGACTCTCTGATCTCATACAAACTCCTGTACGAAGCTACCGCCTTCTTATTCGTGCCACGCTGGAGCAACGAATAACTAAACGGGCGGCTTAACTTAAACAATCTTCTGGATAAGATCGCAAGCGATGACCGATAAATTGAGCCTGGTTCTATTAAAACGTGAACTTGCTGGCTGGCTCTTCATATTTCGGGAGTGGGCGCGCATGAGCTTCTGTTCCAGGCGGAACTGAAATGAATTCGCGGCGATCGCCTTGCCACATTTCGACTGTGCCGTTGGGTCCCTGAATTGACCCGCCTTTCGTTACTTTCGGCGGTGCCGGAAATGAAAAGGCAACTTTATTTCGAGATGAACGAAATTTATTGCGTCGCTCAGCATTACGTTTCGGTGCTGCCGCAACCTGTGCTTTTTCTTCCGCAGTCGGAACTGGGACCGGGTCAACAGTTACATCCGTAATGGCAGCGGTCTGCGCATTGTCAAGCACCGGCGGCTTTGCAAGAGGAGTTTCAATCTTGGCAGCTTGCTTGATTGTCTCTTTAGAACCATTCAGGCTGTAGTAAATACAGGTACTGGCAACCGACAAAGCCAGCATGGTTACACCGACTATGATAACGCGCTGCCTGGAAAAACCTGGCTTGGAACCTAGGGACATATGCGTTGCTTCCTTTATCTAGTAATCGTTCTTGATAATTATCACTTGGAAGCAGTAGATCCAGAATAAAACTTGTTGAATGATCGCCAATTCGGTATTCGAGCGCCGATGGCAAACTATCCGAAATAATCGGTGAAATGCTAAAAAGTCATCCGAATGCTAAGAGATCATCTAATGCTAAACAGTCATCGCCGTGAATCGTTTGCTTGAGAAAAGATCAAGCGGAACAAGCGTCTCACCCTGCTGCAGCATCTTAATTAATATCTCAGCAATGACAGCACCAAATTTGAACGAATGACCAGAGCAGCCAGTGAAGAAGACGACATTATCTCTGCCTGAAAGTTTATCGATGACGAAATGGGTATCAGGCGAGTTTGTATATAAGCAGGTTGCAGTATGGAAAATTTCGCCGGCCGCATCAGGCAATAGCTCGCGCATTCGCTTATGCAAATCAGCCAACTTGGCTGTATCTGCCACAAAATCGCGCTTATCTGCACTAACTGACTTACCTGTGTGGTGTACTGAAGATTTAACGCCATCTCTTCCGAATATAGGAAATCCGTACCAGCCTATGCCACCACTGCCAATACCACCATAGTGGATGAACACTGGAAACTTGCCAGGCTGAAACTCGCTTGCTTTCAATGGTTGGAAAAACGCATACTGCTCCTGGGTAACATTCAATGGCAAGCTCACACCCAAGCCGCGAAGCAGAGGACCCATCCATGCACCGGCACAAAGTATCAGCTTCTTAGCCTTGAACTTTCCCGCAGGCGTGCTTATAAGTACACTTTTCTTCTCGAACTCTATTTTGACGACAGCTGTGTTTGCATGGAGAACCGCACCGTGCTTTGTCGCCAGTTTCTGCATTGTTCTAACGCAAAGCGCAGCATTCAAAATGCCAGTATCTTCCTGGTAAAGCCCCTTAGTGTGACCAGGAATCTGAAACTGGGGGAAACGCTTGCGCACCTCGAAAGCATCGAGAGTTTCGAATACCACCTTGCACTGCTCGAGACTCGAAATAAGTGACGACAATTTTTGTCCGCCGCCTTCATCGAGATCAATACCGCCGGTTTTCAGGAAAAGTTTGTCCTCGCCTGATTCACGAATAATCTCATCCCAGAGAATATAAGCCCGCTTGGCCATCTCTACATAGTAGGGATGATCGTATGAATAGCGAGTGATCCGGCTTTCACCGTGCGAGCTTCCTTTCTCGTGACCCAGCTCAAACTGCTCGAAAGTCACAACCGAATGACCCTCGCGCGCAAGCATATAGCTAGCCGCAGAGCCGACAACGCCCGCACCGATTACACAAAACTCAAAATCGCTGACCATTCCAGACCCGGGAAGCCATTAGACAAGTGACAGAATACCATCCAGACGGTACTTATTGCTTATAATATTGCCGTGAAGAATCTCAAAATCGCGATGCTTGTCAGGCAATTCTCACCTCATGGTGGGTTGGAGCTGTATGCTCACAAGGTGGTCGAAGGGCTCTTGCAGAAGGGCGTTTCAGTAACCGTCATTTGTCAGGAAAACCTTAGCGAACTTCAAGATGAGAATTTGCACTTCAAGCTTTTTGCGGGCGAAGCTAAAGCAAGCGGCAAAGCGGCGAAATTTAGGGCGCTATATAAAGAAGCCAGCAGCGCAATAGCAGGGTTGAACGATGTAGACCTGGTTCATTCTCAACATTGCCCCTGCGATGGCGCAGATGTGGTGACATTCCACAATCACAGTACACGCAGGCTCAGCGAAGTAGGCTTGTCCTGGGAAAAAGCTCTGAACGATCTCAAACGCAATTTTATTCCTGCTTATCAAATAAGAGCAGAGCAAGACAAGGTTCTCCTCCAGAAAGCCCTCTGCCTGATCTTTCCAGCCGAAGTAATGAAAGAAGATTTTTATGAAGCCTATCCGTTTTTGCAGGGTCCTCCACCAAAACCATATGTGGTGGCACACCCTGGGGCATCCATGGCAAGCGATCTAGAAAAATTAGATGCTAAGAATAAGACAATAGGCTCCACTGAGGGCGGCTTTAAGTTCCTCTTTGTCGGTAGAGGTTTTCGAAAAAAGGGATTGGATATTCTATTGGAAGCCTGCACAATTCTAAACAAGCAATATCCTGGCAAATTCAAACTGCTTATCGCAGGCTTGAAGAAAAAAGGACTGGACAGCCTGCGCTTGAATGCGATGGGATTGCAAGACTGCGTACAATACCTTGGCTTTCAAAAGGATATGGATGCGGTGTATGCACAAGCGTCTGTAACCATATTGCCATCAAGAGTCGAGCCCTTTGGAATGGCGCCAATACAAGGAATGCAGCGCGGCCTTGTGCCGATAGTCAGCAAAATCTCAGGTGTAGCGGAAACTTTGCACGATGGAGAAAATGCACTAATTTTGCAAAATCATCTAAGCGCAAGCGAGCTTGCACAACACATGCAAAAATTGATGACCGACAGGGAAAGTCTCACAAAGCTCTCAGCGAATGCCTTGAAAACAGCCCAAAAGCTAAGCTGGGATGCGACTGTGGAAAGTACAGTCCAGGCTTATGAGATAGCACTCAGCTTAAAGAAATCCGGCAAAGCGTCCGTATCCAATTGAATATGCTGTACCTTTACTGGTGGTGATCCGAGCATCAGACAGGTCGACTTATGAGCAATTCAGCAGAGACGAAACGCCCGAATAAACTCGCGAACGAAACGAGCACATATTTGCTTCAACACGCCAATAATCCTGTGGAATGGTATCCCTGGGGCGCGGAAGCTCTGCGTAAATCGCGCGAGGAAGATAAACCGATCTTGCTTTCAATCGGTTATTCAGCCTGCCACTGGTGCCATGTCATGGAGCACGAGTCGTTCGAAGACGAAACTACCGCACAATTAATGAACATGCATTTCGTCAATATAAAAGTCGACAGAGAAGAACGCCCAGACCTGGACGAAATATACATGAAGTCGGTGCAGATGCTCACCGGCCATGGTGGCTGGCCTATGACGGTGTTTTTGACTCCGGATTTGAAGCCATTTTATGCTGGCACATATTTTCCACCGCAAGATCGCCATGGGCTTCCTTCATTCAAGCGTGTTCTGCTCGGTGTTAAGACCGCTTGGGAGTCGCAGCGATCGGAAGTTGAGGAGAGTTCTGCCGACATAACCAAGCATTTGAAATTGCTCGATTCGGTAAAAGGTGGCGATGCCGAGCTAGACGAAGATCTTCTCGAGCAGGCAATGACGCCGCTAGTACGTGTCTTCGATAGAACCTGGGGTGGCTTTGGCGGCGCACCAAAATTTCCACACACTGCAAGCATCGCAATCGGCATGCGCAGAATGAAACCTGGCAAGAGTGAAAAAGACGGCAAGCATTTAGAATACATGGAGATGGTCTCGACCACCTTAGATCGCATGGCCTGGGGCGGAATACATGACCAGCTCGCCGGCGGCTTCGCAAGATATTCAGTGGACAGACGTTGGTTGATTCCGCACTTTGAAAAAATGCTTTACGACAACGCGTTGATTCCGCGAAATTATCTCGATGGTTTTTTAATCACCGGCAATAAATATTGGCTGGATGTGGCTAAAGATACACTCGATTTTGTACTGAACGAATTGCAGATGCCCGAGGGTGGCTTCTACTGCAGCCTGGATGCAGACAGCGAAGGGGAAGAGGGCAAGTTTTATGTCTGGACTCCAGAGCAAATTAAAGAAGCTCTTGGAGAGGAGGACGGCAAATTCTTCTGCAAAGTTTTCGACGTTACAGACAAAGGTAATTTCGAACACGGCACTAGCGCATTGAATTTTCCGGAGGGACCGGAAGAGTGCTGGACGAAATTAAGAATGTCGGAAAGCGAATTCTGGGCTCGCGTAAACGCACTCAAAACCAAACTGCTTGCAGAACGAGCTAAGCGCGTTCGCCCAGGTAGAGACGATAAGATGCTCACAAGCTGGACCAGCTTGATGATTTCAGCTTATGTCGATGGTTATCGCGTGGCACGCGAGCAGAAGTATCTAGACGCTGCACGCAAAGCCGCAAAGTTCATCCTTGAGAAATTAAGCAAGGATGGGCGCCTGCTGCGCACATATGGGCGCGGACTGGCAAAGTTAAATGCATATCTTGAGGACTACGCTTACACCATTCAAGCAATGCTGGATCTCGCCGCGTGCGACGCAGACGTTCGCTGGATGCGCACGGCAATCGAACTGAACGAGATTGTTTTGAAGCATTTCTGGGACGACGAAGATGGCGGGTTTTTCTATACCAGCGACGATCACGAAGAATTGATTTCGAGAACAAAACATATCTTCGACGGCTCTACTCCGTCAGCCAGTTCTGTTTCTGTGATGAACTTGCTTCGACTGTCTCGACTTCTCGGCAAACATGAATTTGCCGAGAAAGCCGCAAAGACTATGAGCTTATACACAAGCTATTATCGCAAAGCCCCAGATCAATTCTCGAATATGCTTTGCGCGCTGGATTTCTCCATCTCGGCACCAGTTGAAATCGCGCTGGTTTATGATTCTTCCACTAAGTCAGAAGCGGAAGATCTTTTGAAGGTACTGCATCAAACTTACCTGCCGAATGCAGTTCTTGCTATTGCGGATCAATCATCTGCAGATTTTGCCGAGTATGCAAAGATTTGCCCACTGCTGGCTGATCGCCCACTGCAAAATGGAAAAGCATCCGTATACATTTGCGAAAACTTTGCCTGCCAGAAACCAATCACCGATGCAAGCGAGTTGCGACAAGCTCTGCAACAATTGCTTCGAGGATAATTAAATTCTACTTGGAAGCGATAGACGTCATCTTATTCAGCTGATTTACGATCGTGCTGAAGGACTGGGAAATAGCCGATGTAAGGCTTCCTGACGCGAAGCTGAACACAACAGCAACCAGCAATGCGACGAAGGCCAATATGGCACCATATTCGGTGATGCCCTGTCCGGATTCATCTGAAACAAATTCCTTGGCGAGCGCAACTATATTCATGTATCTGCCTCCAGTTAGAAAAAAATGGTACACTCCGGCGAAGCCGGTAGTAAGAGGCAAACAGCGGCTAGCTCTGGGAGCGCGGGCGTCCCGCCAGTTTCTAACAAATACCAGGGAAGCAAGTTGAATTCAAAAATTATCAGTTGAACAAGAATAAACTCATAATAATCCATCAACAGGGATCTTCCATCCAGCGATAGTCATTCGAGAGTTATGACTTTGGTAATAATGAGGATTGTTGCTGAAAAACAGATCAGCGCTATTTCGTCGATGTTTCGACGGTTTTCTCTGCAGGAATTGCCCTGATGCATAACTCTTGCGGCGGAGTCGCATCGGGCGGGTAGAGAAATTCAATTCTTAAATTTCGAATCGCGCCCGGGTTCATAGAGAATTCAGCAAGTTTAGAACCTTCTGCGCCTTGCTTCTGAACCAGATGCCAGTAATGTCTATCGCTTCCATCATCAACAAAAATAGTCCCGCGAAAAAAGGCTCTGTTTGGCGGCGAAGCATAGAAGCAAGTTTGATTCGATTTTTCGTCCGTCTTTAGCGCTGATTGAAAAAGCACCTGCACATTTGCCTGATTTATCGACGGATTAATTAGAGGAATGGAGATGGAATAAGCCGAACCATAATTTCCATGAGCCTCATATGCAGTGTCCGGATAACGGACCAGCATCTGCGCACTCTGCACTTGTTTGGTGCCGAAAGTCCCACCCTGCACAGTACTGAGTGGATAGGTATAACTCTTACCTGGCTCAGGAACCGCAAGATAGTCGGCATATTCGCCAGCTTTGACGCGGGGATCTGCAAGAGTTGCAGACCAGACAGTCCCTTTAGACACTCCTGAGACTCGCCCATATTTTACTTTTCCGGAAGACCCCGGCGCCGTGGGAGCCTCATCACGCGGAGAACAAAGAGCACCGTTGTAAAGCAAAGTCAACCATTCATGCGGTGCTGGTGGATCTTGATTTTCTAATTGATGTACGAATTTTGCAACAGAAGCAATGTAAACCGGCCCACTTGTATGAAACTTCAAAAGGGTAGAACGTCCATTCAATGCTGGTCGCAGCAATCGCACCGGCAGTGGCAACGCGAGAAAAACTCTATCTTCGCCTGGATGAATTGAAAATGAATCATTCATGAACGTTGGTTTTTCGCCACGGAGTACGTCATTCGTTGAGCGATCACCAGGTCCTGCAAAGAGTCGCCCATCATCGTTCAGGCAAAGCTCCGGCATGTCTTTAAAAGGAGCATCAGGCTGGCTTAAATAACTCCCACCGGCTCGCAGCTTTACATGCACGGTTTTGTTGCTCGGATTGCGCATAACAAATCCGATGTATAACAATCGATCGTCATTAATGTCGTCGTTGCGAGTGACATGATGCGAAAAAATGCTGAAATCGCCATCGAACTGGTAATTCAGATGAGCTTCAGGATGAGCCATACAGTCCGGAGGAAATGTTGAAAGCAAAATCCCGTCATTCAGTACCATTTCCGGCGAATTGCTATTGAAGCATGGCGACTCATTGAAACCGCCGGGCAAGATGCGCATTTCAGTAGCTGTGCAATATTTCTCGAGCGCTTCACTTTTGGGCTTCGGTGCAGTCGTCGTAGCTGCCGGTGCCGTATTCGTAACCGCCGGTGCCGTAGCAGCAGGAGCTGCCGTTGTCGACGCAGGAGGCGACACAGCCTTTGGCGGCTTGCTGCTGGGTGGCGTTACAGCAGGAGATGGCACCATCGGCTGTGAATACGACGAGAGAAAAGGAAAAACAGTGACTAATACCGCGAGCAAAATTGGGATTCCAGCAAGCTTACGCTTATTGCCGTCCAATGCTCACCTCCGAAGATTGCGGGGTCGATTTTATTTGAATTCGTTTCTCAGCAAACCGGCGCCGAGCCCTATGGCCGCACCGATGCCTCCGGCTTCCAGAGTGCGCTTGGTCGTGTTATGACCGCGGCTGGCAGCGAGTCCGAGACCGAGACCAATGGCGGTGCCCTCAGCAACTTTGGTGGCAACAGGGTGCTTCTTCAAAGTCTTGCTTGATTTTATGAGTCCGACGCCCCCACCAGCGGTAGCACCGATAGCAGCGCCACGCATCGCACCCTTGTGTGTGACAAGCCCTGTTAGTGCACCCGCACCAGCGCCGACACCAGCACCAATTGCGGTGCGCTTCACAACCGGATGCCTCTGCAAATAAGTTTGTCCTTGAATGGTTGTTTGAGTGACGCCGCCCTGGTATTGGTCTGCCAATACTGGAGCAATGCTAGTGCTCAAAGCAGCAGCAACAAGTATGAGTGCATTCGTCTTTGAACTTATGAGATTCATGTGATTTTTCCTCTAACTAAACGCCAATAAAAGACAGGTTTGATGGAATGCCATCTTAGTCTACGGTACAGCGGCAAGCTCAGCAAGTGTTTTCGTACTCCACCCATGGTGGCAATAGTATGCAAGAAGCTAAATCGAAGAGCCGGGCTTACCCTGTCTCAGACGGATGAGCCGGCATAATGTTCCGAGTTGAGTAGCTAAGATATGCAGCTCAGGTATTTTGAATATTCGAAGGCTGATCTGATTCACATGAAAAGAGCCCGACGAATTAGACGAATATTACTTTTGCTTTGCTCTTTTAAACCTGTCTACAGCAGACTCGACGCCAATCGGCGATAATAACGACGTTCTTCAAAGGTTCGAAAATGGCTAAAGACAGGGAAAACAACACAGAAGAAGCCGAGAACAGCGGCGAAAAGAAAAGTGAATCGCCTTCTGCAAAATCAAAGGCGGCTGCAAAGCCGAAAGGTAAAGCTCCAATTCTAGACCTCGAAAGGTTGAAGAACAGCTCTGCGACGCAGGCGCCAAAAGCATCTTCGAAAGAACCCAAAGGCAGTTTTATCCCGACCAGGCGCGCGAAGGAAGCGCCTGGTCCAAAATTGTCGTGGAAATTCTCCATAATTGCCGGAGTTTCTTGCATGCTTGTTGGGCTTTGCACGCATATCTTCGGCATCAACAGTGGCTTTGTATTGAACGACAGATTCAATCTTGTTTATCTGATTTGCAGATCATTTCTTGAGCAAATTTCCAAAAGCGTACTTGTCGATATGTTGGGCGCAAATCCACTATCACAACCGTGGCTCAAGGCTTCGTTCATAGGCGACTTTGGCGAATACGGCCTTAACCTCAACTGGTATCACGTCTCTGAAGTATTCTGGCATGCCTTCATCAGTGGGCTGGTATTCTTCTACATCCTCACAATGGGTAGATACTTGAGACATCAAAACCGCCTTGAGCTCAACCCTCATCATCTCGCTTTAGTCGCATCACTTCTCTTTGCCTGCCATCCTCTGACCTGCGAAACAGTCAGCTACCTTTCGACTCGCTCAGTCATTCTAGGCACTGTAAATTACTTTCTTTCGCTCGACACATTCCTCCTTGCAGCTTTGATCAAGCACCCTATCGCCAGGGTGCTCATGTTTATGCTCTCGCTTTACACCGGCGCAATGTCTGTATGGTCCAACCCGGAATGCATGACGTTGCCCGCAATGGCTCTGCTTTCCCTTCTCATTATTAAAGGTCCGCTGTCAAAATGGGACCAATCGGTGAAAGAGCATCCTTTTCTCTGCTCCACCTCATTTGCTCTGGCGGCTGGTCTTCCTTTCTTCTACTTCAGGGGAATAGAATTTACTAAAGCCATCTACCTTTTTGTACCTACTTTGTCCACACCTGCATATCTGGCTTCGCAGGCAAAGGCATTTGTGTTCTACTACTTGCGTTCTGCGTTCTTCCCGTTGGGATTATCAATCGACCCCCCACTGGCAATCGCGAACGGCCCGCTGGATTACTTCGCGATCGCAGCAATTGTCATCATCGCCGCGCTCCTTTACCTGATCGTCAAAACGAAACAGCCTATACTCTGGCTTGCGACAACGATTGTAATTATAGGAATTTTTCCGCACATTATATACGTACAACCAGATGTGGTGGCTGATTGGGTGGCATATCTTCCACTTGTAGGTTTGATGATTTTTCCGGCCTACGCGATTTGCAAGCTCTCGGAAGTAAATTTCTTCAGGGCAGCGGTCATCACTGTCACCCTTGCAGTGACCTTCATGGGGCTGTCAATCTATCGTGATGCACAGTGGAGTTCATCCTATGCTCTCTGGCAATCAGCCCTGGTCACTCGTCCAAAAAGTGCACTTGCACATGCGAACCTGGCAATAGAACTTTTGAAACGAGAAGAGCTTGACGAAGCCGACAAACACGCCCAGCTCGCCGTTTCTTATGCGCCAGAGCTCGTCATCGCACGCATTGCACAAGCAAAAGTTCTTGAAGCCAGATCAAAATATACAGAAGCATTCACTATATTTGGCTCAGCGTTGAAACTTGCGGAAAAACAAAAGCTGGCGCAGGTAGCCAGATATGAGTGCCTCTTCGGCCAGCTCGAATGCTTGATCGGTCAGAACAAGGACAGAGCCGCCAACGAGCTGCTCATGAAACTTGCACCCGAACTGCAAGGTCGCGAAGAGCCCAGACTTCTTTACCTGGTCGGAATGTCGGCTTTCAATGGCAAGAACTATGAGAAGGCACTTATTTACTTAGATAAAGCCGTCGGCAACGACCCATCCTTAATCGAATCCTACCGCCCTATGGCTGAAAGCGCCCTGGCTATGGGCAATTTCGCCCCCGCTTACACAGCGGCCAGCATGAATCTCAACCTTGTCGGCGGCTATAGTTCCAAGCTGCTCTTTGCTCGCAGCGCTTTAATGGCCGACAGACGTGACGAAGCTGAAGATATTCTCAAACAAATCTTGAGCCAGAATCCGAAGGACGCAAGGGCTCTCTATTTGCTGGCGCGGCTCTATAAACACGTGGGCAAAGCTGAAGAATACAAAAAATTCAACGAGGAAGCTGTAAAGATAGACCGGGATATTGCTATAAAATATGCATTGCCGGAACTGGATGCCGCGGACAGCGGCAAGAAATAGAGGCGTTATGAAAGACAATTACATGATTTTCGTTCTAATAGCTGTGATGCTCACGCCTTTTTTTCCAGTGCTTTTGAAAAGCAAATGCCCTCAATGCAAAAAGCGCAAACTGGAGCATCTTGAAACTGTCACCAAAGAGATAAAAGACAAGGCAACGTTCATTACTTATTACGTTTGCCACCACTGCCAGCAACAATTTATGAGAGTGAAGAGTGGACCGCTAAAAGCCACTGTTATTCCAAAAGAAGACCTTAGCAAACAGGAAGAATTCGCTTCTGTTTGATCAATTTTCCAACCACTTCTTCGCTTCATCATTTCGCCCGAGATATTTTGCAATAGATGCCAGGGTTTTGTGCATTAAGACCTGGGAGCCGCGAGTTGGCTGCTTACTATGAGCCAGGCGCTCCTTCATCAGCTGATAGAGCTTATCTAGCTCAGCATTGTCCTTGAGGTTCATTAGCAGTTGCGCTTTGCTGGCATAAGTGTCAAACAATTGCAGCTCATATTTGCACGAATTGGAGTCGTAACAGGCTATCGATTTATCAATACGCTCAAGTGCTGTTTTGTAGTTCTTTCTTGCCACATCAATCGAAGCAAGTTCTGACTGTGCCTCTGCATAAGACGAACATTCCTTGCCAAAATCCTGCAGAGAACTATCTATAGCTATCTGATCGTATTTTTCTGCCTGCGCCAGATCACCTTTCCTGAAATAAGCTCGTCCTATAGCCAGGTTCGCATAAATTTCTTGTTCCTTACCACGCTTGGATAACCCTGGCTCTCCAAGAGCAAACATACTCTTGGATGTTTCAATACTGGCATCATACTGCCCCGCGTTCATCTGACATATGGCCAGAGTGTTAATCAGATCACCAAAATCACCCGTTGATTCAGCGTGGTGCTCCTCAAAAATACGCTTCGCATCAAGAAGAATCTCCACAGCTTTTGCGTCTTGTCCCAGTCGTTGATATGACAGGGCCAGGTGCTTCTTGGCCATCACCATTTCGTGCCAGTCTGCATTCTGATTTCGCTCAAACCACTTTTGCCACAAGACTAACGCCTCGTCATACCGCCCAGCCTGGCTGAGAGCCGTTGTTTGCGTTTCCGTAGCAGCAAAGCTTAGTGGCTTCTTCGTCAGAATTGACTCATGCACCTTTTTTGGCGACATGGTGTCAAGCAGGTTCATCCGCTGTTTAATCACAACACCAGCAGCTATGCTGAAGCAAATCATACCCACGATCATTGTCCAGAAATAAAAAGTTCCAAACACATCTACGGTCTTCTTATCAGCAGCAGCGATTTTGAATAGCTCGCTTGAACCCGTCAAAATAGCTTCTCGCAGGGTGCTGATGGCACTCTTAAATTCCCTGGCAGTTTGATATCTCTTTTGCGGATCTGCTTCAGTGGCTTTGTTGATTATCGTTTGCAGCAACTCTGGAATCTTACCGTCGTTCAAAACTGATTCGTACATACTTACACCAAGCGCATAAATGTCAGCGCGCTCATCACAAACATTTCCCCTGTATTGCTCGGGGCTAATGTATTGCCTGGTGCCAAAGATTTCGCCTTCTTGCGTGATCCTCTGGTCACTATCGGCGTTATCACGAAGAAGTTTTGCCATACCGAAATCGACAACTTTTACGCTACCAGGTTGCTCGAATTGCGAAAGCAAAACAATGTTGCTGGGCTTTATGTCTCGATGAATGATAGATTGCGAATGAGCATGTTCGAGTGCAGCGCACGCTTGCTCGAATATGCTAAGCGCTTCAGGAACTGACAACGGTCCTTCTCTGGCGACATAGCTGGACAAATCTCGCCCCTCAAGATATTCCATTGCAAGGTAGGGGCAACCATCAGGAGACACAGAGAACGCATAAACTTTTGCGATATTAGGATGCTCCAGTTTAGCAAAAGAAACAGCCTCTCTCCGAAAGCGCTGCAAATCCACAAGTTTAAGAGATCTCAGAACCTTCAGTGCAATGATACGGTTGAGTTCTGTGTGTCTTGCCCGATAGACTCTGCTCAAGCCTCCGGCTCCAATGAAATCGAGTATCTCATACTTGCCATCAAATATGGTGCCAATGCGAGTGTCCTTCTCGCTAAGTCTTACACGATCATCAGGACATTCCACAACGAATTCAGGAAATTCGCGGCGACATACAATGCAAATCTTCCGCAGTGGTGCGCTCATATCAACTGCGCTCCCACTCCGCCTGTGAAATGGACTTTACTGCACTGATCAACCAGCGTCCTTTCTTTCGCAGAAGCTGGAAGGAATAATATCCGCTGCCTCCGCGGCTGAAGTATTTCATGTTCACAAGAACAGTGGCTTTGTTTTCGGATATGCTGACCACTTTTGTTGCACTTGATGGAGCCGCCTCAGAATCAGGATTGTGATTTGCCAGGCGAAAGCCTTTCTTGAACTCATCGAATGATGCCTTTCGCAAAGTCGAATCAGGATCGATATTATCGTATGCAGCTTCCCATTGTTTGCGCCCTAGCTGCCCATAATGATGGCGAACAGCCTCGTCTGCGTCTCTGACCTGTGGGTCGACTCGTCCCATAAAACTTGCCGTATCAAGTTCTAAGCCGTTAGCACCCTGGTGGTAGTTCATGTCCCACTCGGCCCCATTCTGCAGTCCCTCGGGCTGAGAAATTTTAACAGCATCCATGTTGTAAATTGAAACATGCAAGGTCTTGCCTTCTACGTTTAGTTCAGCAAATGCCTGGTCGCCTACATGTTCGTAATAATAAACGACACCACGGACGGTGTGCACCGGCGGCGGTTCCTTTTTCGACGGCATCAGCACCGTAGTCGCAGTAGCGATCAGAATAATTGTTGCCGCGCTAAATCCCCACAGCGTCATTTTAGCCGTCTTGCCAGTTACCCGACTGATCTTCGAAGGAAGGTCATCTTCTGCGTGTTTGAGATCACCATTTTTTGGTGGAACTGCCGCAGTTTTGACAGGAGATGCAATAGGTACAGTAAGTTCATTGCCATTTGCATTGTTCTTGCTGCTCGTCTTTGGAGCAAGCTTCACTTTATCAGGAAGTACTGGAGTTTTTTCTGCCTTCTTTGCTGAATTGCCATTGCGACCGTCTTCTTTGGGTGCCTTTTGCAGATAGTCAGAAACCGCAGCTCCGAGATCAGCCATAGATTGATAACGCCGCTGCGGATCCTTTTCCAGACAGCGCATCACGATTGATTCCATTTCTTTGCTAATCTGCTTATCGGGAGCGGCTTCCTTGAAGCTCGGCACCTTCTCATTGATTTGTCTGGAAAGCGTATGCATCATATCAGCGCCACGAAACGGCAATTGTCCGGTGAGCGCTTCGTACATACAAATTCCAGCAGCATAAATATCACTTCGCGGATCAGTCTGCAAACCACGCGCTTGTTCCGGACTCATGTAATCAGGCGTGCCGAGGCATTCACCGGTGCGAGTAATCTTCTCCTTGCCCTTTCCTCCAGGCACCATAACTTTTGCAAGCCCAAAATCCAATACCTTTACGTGCGGCCCACGAGAAGTTGAACTGATAAAGATGTTTGTCGGTTTCAGGTCGCGGTGCAAAATTCCAATGCCATGTGCGTGCACAAGCGCATCACAAACTTGTGCAAATATTTTTCCACAGGTACGTTCATTCAATTGTCCGTTCAGCTCAATGAAATCATTGAGGCTTGCACCTTCAAGATATTCCATCACCAGGTAAAGGTCACCGTCTGATGTCACGCCAAAATCATGAATAGTAATAATGTTCGGATGATTGAGCGAACTTGCGCTTTTGGCTTCCTGCTCAAAACGCTTCCACATGGAGGGATCATAAGTCAGGGCTTCCGCGATGCACTTAATGGCTACAGGTCGCCCAAGGGCGAGATGCCGACCACGATAAATCACACCCATGCCACCACGAGTAAGGACTTCTTCAATCTCATACTTGTCGGCGATTCGTTTTCCAAGCATGCGGTCAGGGCGCTTAGAAATCAGCGGTCCGCCATCATGTGGACAAACAGGGTAATCACCAACGATTTCTCGTTGGCAAAGAACGCAAATTTGCACTTTGCTTACTTTGGTTATGTCCTGTTCCTGATTGGACATTTTATCGAACCGCCGGACATACGTATATATGGCATCAGCCGGACAGAACCCCCTCAAAATCAGGATACCCGCTGGCGGAAGGAATTAGGCGTAGATATTCCAAAAGTAACAGGTCAAGAACTCAGGATCTTGGATAGGCAATACTATGGGACTTGAAGGTCGGTCTGGCTGGATTATTGCTCCAATATTGATCCCACGACACTCGGTTCTTGTCGGCAGCCATTTCGGCGTCGAGTTTGCCTTTGGTACGTGGGTGAAGGAAGCGTTCCATGCCGATTGCTACTGAAAGCTGCATCTTAGCCAGCTCTTGTGGATTCAAGAGCTTGGATCTGTCTTCCGGAGCTGTAGTCAAAATTTCATTGAGCACGGCGTTACCTTTCAGGTAGTGCTGCACACCTCTGGCTTGCTCTCTCACGCCCTTGGTCGGCTCAACGCCAACGCTGCCTTTTGCTTGATTGATTAAGGCACCGAGTGTGTGGCTTTGAGAATTGACCAGTGTCAGCGTCCCGGCTTTGATGCCGGTGTCGTCATCACCATGATTTGAAACCATGATGTCGGCTTTTGGTGCCATCATCGCGGCGGCAAGCCCGGTCATTCCTTGTGCCGAAGAGTCGCCTTTTTTGTACAGCTCATCCTGATGCACGTAAATCGGAGTTCCACCGGAGTACTCAACAATTTCACCGAGAATTGCACTGGTTTCTTTGTTGAGATCGTATTCGCTCAAGCCCTTAGGATTGTCGTTTGTTTTGGACCAATCATAGGCCGGGAAGCCTGTGAATTGTGAACCGTGCATGGGGTCATGGCCGCCATTGATGACGATGCGTGCACCTTGCAATGCACCCGATGCATTTTTGTTTCCAGCCATATCTGGGTTGGCTGCCATCACGGTTGCTGCAGCTGCTTTCATGGAAAAGCGATGCTGCAAGAGTTCTTGTGCTTGCGGACTTGTCGCATCAGCCAGAATTCTGTCTTGCAGAACTTTCTTATCTGCGTCAGTTTTCACACTGCGTTCTGCGATTGCTCTGGCTGTAGCTTCCTGACGCTGAGCAGCAGCGAGGTTAGACTGGGCAGCTTGCATGTAGGGAGTCTTATCTACAAATAAATAGAAGGGATTATTCACCACGTCCATATTTTTTTGATATGCATCTCTGTTGAACTGGGCATTGCTGAGCTGCTTTCTAACGTCCGCAGGCAGGCTCTTCAAAAGGCTGTCCGGCACATCTTTTGCTGTGCCGTTTTTCAACAAATTGTCGAGCTGGGACATTTTGGCAGAATCGTTGGCGAGTCTGTCCTTCTCTGCTTTGGCTTCTTTGATTGTATTTTGAATTATGCCTGCAGCATCGGGGCTGCCAGGCTTGACACCTTCAGCGAGTTTGTTGTATTTCTCTGCTTCCGACTTGAAGTGATCGCGCAATTTGTTCAACTCTTCAGCTGATCTGTCTGTACGTCTATAACCATAAGTTGAATCAGCTTTTGGAATATAAGCAGAATCGGTAACTTCCTTACCTTCGAGATTCTTTTCTGCTTTCTCGATTACTTCACGGTTTGACGCCACTTTCAATATGCCGTCGCTAACCTGTTTCCCGAGCTCGCCCTTGTCCTTCGGAAGCTCTTTGCCTGATTCAGGGCTTAAGGCAATAACATTTAGTTTGCCTGCGTAGCCTGGAGAGCTGCCTGCTTTTGCTTCGGTTAAACCGAGTTCACGGGCGGCTGCGTTGTTGATGACGACGTCATTGATGGTACCTTTACCGTTCTGCATCAAACCTGCAACAAATGGAACTTGATGCTGCTTGCCTTGAGCGTCAGTCATGCTGAGCAGACCAAGGGAGCCTGGCTTCATTCCTGGAACTACAGCGACAGGCATTTCTTTATCGAGCCCTTCTGGCGACTTTACTGCAGGACGAACGAGTATGTTTCTGTCGTTGACCAAACGTGCACCAGCATTGTCGGCGCCACCAGCGAGATTGATGATGTCTACATTACGTGCAAGGGAGCCTGGCGCGATCTTTGGAAGATCATCTGCACCTTGTTCAATCATTGCGCGGATTGGAGGCTCAGGCTGCTCTGAGGAACCCGGCTTTTGTTCTTGCTGCCCAGGTTTTGCTTGCGGCTGGGTCTGCTCTGGTTTTGGTTGTTGTTCTGGCTTTGGTGCTTGCTCTGGCTTCGGTAGCTGCTCTGGCTTCGGTTGCTGCTCTGGTTTCGGTTGCTGCTCCGGCTTTGGCTGCTGCTCTGGCTTTGGCTGCTGCTCTGGCTTTGGCTGCTGCTCTGGCTTTGGCTGCTGCTCCGGCTTTGGCTGCTGCTCTGGCTTTGGCTGCTGCTCCGGCTTTGGCTGCTGCTCTGGCTTTGGCTGCTGCTCTGGCTTGGCTGCACTCGCTCCGAATTTCTCCGTAACTTCTTTCTTGAATTGCTCCATCTTCGAGTGATTGAGCATCTGCGAACCAAACTTCTTGTTGCCGATATTGTCGAGGAAGGTTTGCGCTTCCTTCTGGTTTGTCGGCATCAGTGTGTCTTTCTGGCTCAGCGAGTTGACCGGCTTGCCTTCTTCCTTTCTCATCGCTCTTGCGGCTGCGATGACGGCACGAGTTTCGCCTTCGCTCAAGTTTCTGCCAAGCAATTCTTTGAACGCAGCCTTCATCGGCTGGTAATAACCTTCGCCTTTGCCTGGCTGTGATGCTTCAATGACGGAATTCGGAAGCTTGAATTCTTTTTGCTCCGGTTTTGGATTCTGCTCTTGTTTCGGTTCTTCCGGCTTCTGCTCGGGTTGCTCCGGCTTCTGCTCCGGTCCCTTTGGCTTCTGCTGTTCTGGCTGCTTGTTGTTTTCGCCAGGTCTTGCCGGTCCACCCTGGTTGTAATCGTAATTGTCCGGACCTTTTTGTTCCGGCTGTTGTGGTTTTTGCTCCGGTTGTTCTGATTTCTTTTCCGGTTGCTGCGGCTTCTGCTCAGGCTGTGTCTTCTGATGCCCTTCTGGTGGGGTGCTGTACAGTCCAGGCATAGTCATGTGCGCGCTTGCGCCATCTTTTGAAACAGAGCTGTACTTAAATATGATCGGATTCTTGTTGATCGTATCGCGATCCATAACCTGATCGCCGTTGTTGTAGTCTTTAACAACTTTCTTCGGGTCCAATCCTGCATTAGACATCATTTTCTCAAGACGCTGAGCTTGTGCTTTGCTCTCCGATGCGGTGTCATTAAAGAAGTTGTGGAACTGCTTATCACCGGACGCAAGATCTTTCACATTGCTCTTCAGCCACTTGTCGAATCCGGTTCCATCGTAGTTTGAATCAAGCAGTGTGATGCTCTTAACTTTGTCTTGCAGGCCATTCTTATAGATTTCGGTTTCGCTTGGCTTATAACCTGCGGAGTGCGAAACGACGTCGATGCTCGCGACATCATTCACCTTCTTGCCCTGCAGCCCTGGCGTCTTATCGAATACTTCTTGCATCATGTTGCGGAAGCGATTGTCCTCAGAAAATCTGCCCTGGTCGCTGTTGGCGGCGCCAGCTGTCTTCTGCCACTCCGGAACGATGAGCACCGTATTCGGTGGCGCATTTTCCATCTGTTTGCCGAGATTGTTGTCTTTGTAGGCACTCTGTGCGTTGCTGTACCATCCGTGGTTGTATACCACGAGGTTGATAGGCTTGGACGGGTCAAAGTTCTCAGGCAGGCGTACGACAGCATCCGGAGTCTTGTGATCTGCTGAGCGGTGGTCCAGTTTGTAGTGCTCGATGACTTTGGCTTCTGCAGTCTTCTCAGCAGGCTGCTGCGGCTTCTCCATTCCTTTCTCTGGAGCTTTTTCTTCCGGCTTTGTCGTGTTATCTGGAGCTTTGGGTTCCTTCTTCTCTGCTACTTGCTCCGGTTTTTGTTGTGACGGTTGCGATTCATTCACTTCTAGTGGACGTGTATAGTCGCTGACGCGATTGACCCAGCCTTGCAAGAATTGTCTGTCTTGAGCTCTGCCGGCATTCTCCGTTCTGTTGGTAAGAACCTGTTTGGCTGAATTAGAAAAGTCTTTCAACGGGTCGCCAGTGTCTTTCATGTTTTCGAGAACCTGGCGCAGCCCCCACGAGACGCTGTTGTCGCCAGGATCTTTGGCCAGACCTTCGCCCTTGAAATTGGTGTAGTCCACAAGCGCGAACACTCCGGACGGACCGCTCTTCAACATTCTGTCGAAATTGTCTTGAACTTTGCCGCGCTTATCATCATCTGTTGCAGCCAGAACTCTATTGAAAGAATTCTCCAATCTGTTGACGGCATAATCTGTTTGTTGCGGAACTGTTTTTGCAAGAAACTCCCGAAGTTCAGTCATTTTCTTGCCATCATATTCGGAGTTGAACTGTTCCTTGGATTTCCATGGGCTGGACATTTCCGAATTCAACCAGGAAGGCATGCCTTGAACTTTGTTGTCTTCCATGTATTTGATCATGGACTTAAAGCTGTCACCAAACTGCGAATTAGACCCATTGGGTTGCCAGATTGCATGAACAATACCCAGTGAAGGAAAGGCCTCGCCGTTATTCCAGACCGTCAGTCCTTTTCCACCATCGGCATTCGTAGTGCCTGATTCGTTTTTACGAATGCGCACACCTATAGCTTCTTTCTCGGCTGTGCTCAAATTGACTTTCAGATGTCCATCAACAAACGAGCCACGCGATTGATTTTCTTCGGGCTTCGTTGCTTCGACTTTCTTGACTTCAGCGCCTGGCTTTTGCTCTACACCAGCCTTTTGATCCGCGGCCGGAAGTTTCTGACCTGCAGCCGGATGTTTCTGGTCCGCTGCCGGATGCTTCTGATCCGCAGCAGGATGTTTCTGGTCCGCGGCCGGATGTTTCTGGTCCGCAGCCGGATGCTTCTGATCCGCAGCAGGATGTTTCTGATCCGCGGCCGGATGCTTCTGATCCGCAGCCGGATGTTTCTGATCCGCAGCCGGATGCTTCTGATCCGCAGCCGGATGCTTCTGATCCGCGCCGCCGTGCTTTTGGTCTACACCAGGATGTTTGGGGTCGGTTCCTTCGCGCTTTTTATCTGCAACCTTTTTAAAATGCCCTGGAGCCGAGTCATCTTCCTCGCCAGATTTCTTGCCACCATCGATGATGCTCAACGAAGGAAGACCATTCTTCTGGTCTCCTTGTCCAGCTCCTTTTTCAGCTCCTGATGAATCACGACGAGAACTGTCTTTGCCCGCATCACGCTGGGGTCCCCAGATTGATTCTTGCAACCGGCTCAGCGCCTCGGATGGAGAAGCAACATGATTCTCCTGCGGCTTGTCGTGTTTGGAATCGTCCGTTTTGTCTTTTGATGCGACCATTGTGTTTCCCCAGAAAATATAGAAATGCGGCAGCGCGCGATTTGACCTCGCGCTCCATTCTTATGTATTACAAACGACTGTGCCCTTAGCTGAATCCACACAGAACTACAGACAGCGAGAAACTCGCTGCCCAACTCGCGACGATGCAAACCGTCGGCAGAACGCTCGCGACGGCGCAGAATGCCGTCAGTACGCTCTTACAATTTTATTTGGCTACAAATGAATGACCCGCAAAATGCTCTTCTGATTCTCATCAAAAAAGAATTTGCAGGCAATGCCTGGTAACAATTTCCAATTATTCAGATTTACCATTTTCCAGTTCCCTCATAATGCCCGATCAAAGAAGGAACCAACGCTGCGCAAAGAATAACAATTGAGCCGTGGCAAGATTGTGAAATTTTTCCAAGCCTATCTGAGAATCAGCATTTTACTCGTAGATTAACAGTGCATTTTGCATAATTGAACAGTTAAAAGCCGCTTCAAAGCTGAATTTCAACGAAATCGCGTATACGAATTCAATGAATCACTTTTTCACTTGCGACTTCTGATGTCTTTCTTAGAGGAAGACGAACGATAAATTTGTTACCGTTAGTCGAAGAAAAGGACAATGTTCCGGAATGAGCTTCAATGATGCTTTTCGCCAGCGGCAAATTGAGACTGCTGTCGACTGACTCATCATCAGTTTCAGAAGATTTGAATCTTTCAAATAGAGTGAGCAATTCCTCTTCTGTATATGCAAGCTTTTCTGCTGAAAAGAAAACGTCCAACTGATTGGCAGCAGATTCCACTGCTATATCAATCTTCGGATGAGCCCCTGGGCTTTGCGCAAGGCGCTTCAAAATGTGAAAGCAGATGTTCTTAATTGCCTGCTCCAGGCGTTCTAAGTCGCAGTTCAATTCGATATCTGTATTTATGTCGTAATTGAATAAAACTCCGGGATACTTCTTCAAAACGAGTTCAGTCGCAGCGAAAATCAGCTTTTCGACAGCTGTGCTCTCAAGCTGCAACTGCATGCCTTTTGCTTCCAGCTTTTCAATATCAAGGAGGTCATTTATCATCTCCAGCAAAACATCTGCCTGCAAAATGATTTCATCAAGAACGGGCACAGCTTCATCCTCAGGCACTCCCATGGCTCCTGCTTTGATCAAGGTGATAAATCCAACGACAGAACCAAGTGGGTTTCTGAGATCATGACTCACCACCGCAATAAATTCTTGCTTCAATTGTTCGAGCTGCTTTCGATCTGTAATATCGTGAGCAACGCAATAAATTTCACTCTCCTTTGAAGTTCTTGATAGCGAGCACAGAATATGTTTCATGTTGCCGTCTGGATGTACTACTTTCAATTCAAGAGATTTTAACGCAGCCAGGTCAGATGACTGTAGAAGGTCGTGTAAGAGCGTTCGGTCATCAACGTCAAGCAGTTCAAGTATCGATTTGTTTTGCAATTCATCCTGCGATCGCCCGAGCAAGCGTTCTGCAGCGGGGTTGATGCTCGAAAAGCATAAAGTTGAGTCAAGCGTGGCAATAAGATCTTGCGAGTTATCAAAAACTGCACGTTCTTTTTTTCGGGCTTCTGCAATTTTGTACGCCGCCTGATGGAATGAACGATCAATCTGGCTGATTTCATCGTTGCCCGGTACAAGCGGATTTAGGCGGAGCCCACGAGCAAAGCGCACTGTATTATCAGCTAATGTTGCAAGCCTGGTAGTGATATTCTGACTGAAGAACTTTGCCATAAATAGAGAAAGCAACACATTTAGCGCAAGACCGCCCAAAAGTATTACGGATTGCTCTTTACGCAAAGCGGCCTGCTTAGCCGGATTAACAGCCTCTCTACCTTCCGCGAGGTCCATCAACATGTAAAGCCTGCGCGCCGCACCAGAAGTGATTGCAAACAACTCGATGCGGTCTACGTGTATGTGGTCAAACCGTTGGTGTGTATATCCTTTTTGTCCCATTTCATCGCGCCCATGCTCGATGATTGGGTCAAGCTTCGAGCTGAACTTTTCTGAAGCTTGAAAAATGCGGGCTCCTACAGGGTCGTTTTTCACAAGGCGCTTGATTGTGGATCGGGCTTCTTGCAAGCGAGCGCAACACTCATCATAAGCCAGCCATGATGCTCTGCTAGAAGAAGCTGAAATGAGCAAAACCATTTTAAAGAATTTATCTAGCACCACATACGATTCACTGGCAATCTGCCTCTGGCGCAATTCTTCAACGCGGCTATTTTCCGTTTGAACAATTACGCTCAAAACCGATAGGACGAAGAGAAATTCAAACAAAAGGGGGACACCGATTAGCAGCAATCCCTTATTCGAAAGTCCAGCTCTCTTCTTTTCCTGAATCGAATTGGTTTCAGGCGGTTTAAGAAGCTGACTTAGATTTTGTGATACCGTAAGATCAGAAATGGTCAGCGGAAGATCTTTTTTTGCTGCAATCTGGTCATTTTCGTTTAATGGAATTTCAAACCAAAAAACGCTTCCTTTACCTTCTTCGCTGTCAACTCCAATTTTGCCACCATGTTTTTCAACAATCTCTTTGCAGATTGGTAAGCCTAATCCAGTGCCAGCAGACCTCTTTCCATCACTCGCCTCAACCTGCTTGAATTTTTCAAAAATAGTCTGCCTGTGCGATGCAGGGACACCACGGCCGTGGTCTTTGATGCTCACTCGCAGGCTCTCATTCTTTAACAAAGCTGAGAGTTCTACGACACCGCCCTCTGGTGAGAACTTCAGCGCATTTGATGCGAGATTCACAATAACCTGCATAATTTTATTTGGATCCAAAAAACAGGTACTGGCCGCGCAGTCAATTTGAAATTTGATTTTTCGCTGTTGGGCGAGTCCGTCCAAATCATTTGCTGAACGTTGCAGAAGCTCAAGTACAGGACTTTCCGCCTTCGAAAGCGAGAGGCTACCCGAATCCAGTGCGGACATTTCGAGTAGATCGTTGACCAGCACAAGCAAACGCCCTAGATTATTTTTTACTATTTCAACACGCTGCAAAGCCTTCTCACTAAGACATCCTTTAAGGTCTCCAGATAATCGATCTGCATTCTCAGCAATCCGACCAAGCGGCTTGCGAAGGTTCGAACTGATCATGCTCAAATATGATTGCTTTATTCTTTCAGTTCTTTTTCTCTCGCTTATATCATGCGCCACACAATACATAAGTTTCTCTTCGTTTGACCAATAGCTCGTGAATAGCGTTTCTAATGTTTTACCCTCCGCGACGTGAATGATCAATTCAAAACGTGACGAGTGCCCACCTCTTTGAGCTTCAAGGAGAATGTCTTTTGCGTTTACTTGTGAGCCTGACTCAACAATACTAGTGAGCGATGTGTGCACCAGTTCGTCAGGTTCTCGTCCCCACAGTTTCTTGCAAGCCGGATTTATGCGAACAAAGCGAAAGTCTTCATCGAGCACACAAATAACATCGCTGGCATTCTCAAATAGAGACCTTTCTCTTTCTGAAGCCTGTTTCAGCTCATTTGCCATCTGGTGAAAAGCATCGTCCAGCAGACGAATCTCGTCGGTTCCTCCGACCGTGGGCTTTAGCTCACGCCCTTCAGAAATCAATCTAGTGTTTTCCTGAACAACTTTCAGACGATCAGAAATTCTGTTTCTAAAAAAGCGAAACAACATAACAGCGATTACCGCATTTGCGATCAACCCACAAAGCAAAATGTTTCGCTCTCGTGACCTCAGCTGAACTTGCTTGAGCGCACTGGCTTGAGCATACTTTTCCTGCACTGAGATAACGTTGCCGATACTGGCAATGTGAGTGCTCTTGCTTACTTTGAACTCTTTATCCATCTCGGGAATAACAACCGCCATGGATACGAGGTCTCGCTTCTTAGCTAGAACGGCGACTCGATCAAGTAAAGCCATCATATAATTCAAGGCGCTAATCTGATCATTAGCAGCCTCGCGAGATAGTGGATCGGTCTTGGCAATATCTATTAATTTTGCTTCCTGCTTCTTTAGAAGATCGATCTCATTGTCATAGCGCCTGAGGAAATCGTTATCGCCGGACTGAAACCAAGCCATAATGTGAATAGCAGCTTCGTCGCAAAGCACGATCAGCTTGGCGCCAATCGCTGCGCAACGGCGATTTCTCGACTCATTAACGCTTTCGCGATCCAATTGCTGAAGCACATTTCCGAGCAAAGCTATTAGTGCGATTTCGATCAGCAAGGGGACCAGAACAATCACAAGCCCCTTGTGAAAAACACTGAAGCCATGTCTCCGCTCGCCAATCATCTTTGTGCTCAAGAGGTGCTGGCCTCCTTGAGCGCAAGAGGAAGTTCGATTTGAAACGAATTGCCATCAGGAATCGTTTCCACCATAATTCGGCCTCCATGAGCCTCGATTATCGAACGAGCAAGCGGCATAGCTAAAATGGAAAGCTGCCCTGCGCTTTGTCTGCCTTTGGCATCTGCAGCGGAGAAGCGATCAAATAATTGCGCTTTCTGCGCTTCATTCAGCGGCATTCCTTCTTGCGTAATGCGCCAGCGGAACGAGCCGTCAATCTCATTGGCTTGAACATATATGTCCGACTCGGGTGCAGAATTTGCTGCTAGGTAACTCAAGATATAGGTGAAGGCTTGCGCAATTCTTTCACTGTCGCCAAAAATACGCGCATCAGATTTTTGGCTCTTAGCAATGAATACGATGTCGGGGAAGCGCTCTTCAACAACACCCAGTGCTGGTTCGATCAATCGACATGCTTCCTTCTCAGCACGAACAAGCTCCATCTTTTTTGCTTCCAGCTTTTCCAGGTCAAGCAAATCGTTGATGAGCTCGATCAACTGCTCGCCCTGTACTGAAATATCGTGAACAAGCGGCAAGGCGTTTTTTCCGACAGCGCCCGTGGCACCTTCTTCGATGAGATTTGCCGCCAGATTCACAGAAGTAAGCGGCGTGCGCAAGTCATGACTTACAACAGAAAGAAAGTCCTGTTTCAATTGCTCCAACTCTTTGCGATCGCTTATATCGTGCCCAATGCAATAAATGCGCTCGTCCCCATCGGCCATGCGTCGCCCGCCATTAGCTTCACGAGTGAAAGAAAACAACATATGCACCAACTTGCCATCGTCACGCTGCAGAGTCAGCTCCAATTTCTTTCCTGCACTGATGTTCTCCTCAAGCAGCTCAGCAGCCTTCTTCTTTCCTTCCTCTTCAAGATAATCAAAAAGGCTCACTTCGAGAAGTTCTCCCCTGCTGCAAGCAAAAATTTCTTCTGCAACCGGATTTATCGTCAAAAACTTTCCGGTCTGATCAAGCACACATATAAGTTCGCGAGAATTATCAAACACGGCGCGCTCTTTACGTCTGGCTTCCGCTAACTTTTCCGCAGTTTGATGGAACGCAGAATCCAACTGCGCAATTTCGTCTTGCCCAGGCACAACAGGATTGAGTGAAACGTCACGCGCAAGTCGCGAAGCATTATCAGCTTGAACTGCCAGGCGGGCAGTAATATCGCTGCTGAAAAATCGAGCAAGAAACCAGGAAACAGCCACATTTGCGCCCAGCCCAATCAGCAACAGAAGCGCCTGTATCTGGCGAAGTCTTTGCTGTTTCTCGGGACTGAGAAACTGTTTTTGCTCAGCATCATCAATAATCTTGCTTAGTTTCTTCCTTATTGCCACAGCATAGGTAAAACACTCAAATCGCTGCGGCATTATCTCATCGGCAAGCTCTTTGGAGAAGCCCTTGCGTGCGTATTCTCTACGGCAGTATGTAATTTTCGCAAGGAACTTGCTATGAATTTTATTCACGCCGTCCCACTGTGCATGCGCTACAGGATCGGCAGCAAGTAATTTTTCCAACTTATTAGCAGATTCGATGATATCGCTCGATGCTTGATCAAACAATCGCCAGTTTTCAATGGAATGAGTCTTAACTCCAAGCAGTGCCAATATTGTTTTTGCTGGTCTGCTCAAGTACTGCTGCAATGCTGCCCACAAATGCCAGCTCAAAAAGCAGCGGCACCCCTACAAGCAAGAAGCCCTTCTGCATCAGCGACAAGCCTCTTCCTGTTCTAGCAAGAAGACTTACTCTATCCGGCAAATGAATGACGTTACCGGTATCTTGAAGCGATGGCCGAAGCTGCTCTTTCTGCGCATCTCTCACTTGCTTTTGCGAAAAGACTTCGTCGAATTTATTGCGCGAAGCTGGTATACGAAACCAGAATTTGCTTCCATTCCCTTCTTCGCTGCTGACGCCAATAGTGCCGCAGTGTTCCTCGACAATTTCCTTGCAGATTGGGAGCCCAAGTCCTGTTCCCGATTTTCTCTTTCCGTCTGCAGCTTCTACTTGCTTGAACTTCTCAAAAATAGAATTTTGAAATTGCAGCGGAACTCCGCGGCCCTGATCAGCAATGTAAACTTCAACAAACCCATCGTCAAGTAAAGCCGCGTGCAGCTGCACTGTCCCGCCTTTGGGCGAGAACTTTACGGCATTCGAACACAGGTTCGCTATGACTTGCATAATTCGGTTTTGATCAACAAACCAAGAGGATGCAGCACAGCTGAATTCAAATTTTACTTGCTGCTTTTTGGCGATACCTTCAAGCTCCTCTACGCATTGTCGAAAAAGAGGTTCTATCGCTTGCTCCTCTCTTTGCGAAACGATTTTTCCATCCGAAACTTGCACCATTTGGAGCAGATCGTTCACAAGCCGCAGAAGTCTGCTCAAGTTTCCTTTTACGGTGCCCAACTTTTCATAAGCAGCAGCACTCAACTCTGCCTGCCAATTGTCCAGTAGTTCCGTGAGGTCTGCAGAGATTTTGGAAAGAGGCAAGCGCAAGTCAGAGCTCATCAAACTGATGAAAGACTTTTTCATTTCTTCAATTTGCTTGCGTTCTGTTATGTCGTGAACAATGCAATAGAGTTTTCTCTCCTGCTTAGAGTAATAATTTGACCACAGCGTATCAACAAACTTTCCGTTTGGATGTGACAGCCTCAGCTCAACCTCGGACGCATCGCTTTTCTCCATTGCTCTGTGGAAAGCAGCCCGTTCGTTTTCATTACTCCCGCCGGATATCAACGATTCTAGAGACTGTCCACTCAGCTCGGCAGGACTTTTGCCCCACAGCTTTTGACAGGCAGGATTTATTTTTTCAAAACGCAGCTCCTCGCTTAAAACGCAGATTACATCACTTGCGTTTTGAAAAAGAGACGACTCTCTTTCAGCCGCTTCTTTGAGCTTAAGTTTCATCTCGTGAAATGCTTGATCAAGTGCAGCTATTTCATCAGCTCCCTTGAGCACCGCTGGCAGTGGCGATTCTTCCGCCAACTTTAAAGTATTGAGTTTTACAGCTCGAAGTCGCTGGTAGATACTCTGGCGATAAAACACGAATAGCGCGAGGCAAGCCGCTATGTTAAAAGCGAGGGCAAATCGCAAAATCTGCGCCTGCCTGTGCTCCATGCTCTTCTGCCGCTGCTTGCTTCCTTCGGCCATCTGTTCAAGTAATTTGGACACAGAAGACATGCGCTCTATGTTTTTCTCACGGACTTCGTTAAGCTTGGCTCTGGTATGATTGATGGCGTCAATCGTTTGAAGTCCGCCCATCCCCTCTTTGGCATGACGAAATAAATCATCCACGAGGGGACGAATGTCTCTTTCTGAATCGATCAATTGCTGGCTTGCTTTTTCACAGAGCGCATCACCGTGCGAAATTTTTGGTAATTCGTTCAAGCGCTGCTGAATTTGCTTTGTGTCCAGCAGATAAACGTCAGCAAATTGTTTTGATCCAAAATGAATATAGGCAAGTATTGAAACAATAGAATCGTTTGAAAGCGCCACCACTTTTGCGCAGCTGGCAGCGACCCGGCGATAGCGTGTCTCTCTCACGCTTTCACTATCAAGCTGAAGCAGCACATAAGCGAGGCTGGCGACGAAGGCGATTTCGATTAGCAGGGGTGTGAAAACAAGGATCAACCCTTTGTGGAAGACCTTAAGACCACGCCTTTCGACCCCTAACCCCATGGAAGCTCCAGCAATTTTCCATCACAGGGGTCCGGCTATTTCAAATGCAAGGAAACCCCCACAAGTTCTGGATACCCAGTACTCACGTCCAGTACGCGCTCAAACTTCCATTCGTTGCTAAAGTCATGAACCACGATTTCACATGTCGTATAAACCAGGTTACCGCGCAGCAAGTGCCCGCCGTAGGTTTGCCCATTTTTATCGGAAACGCTTGCATGAACATGAAGCCCGGAAAGACCCAGGGTACCCGTGGCTGATACTATTTCGAGCGGACCAGCGAGCTTCGTACCTTGCTCCTGGTTGGCATAGCGGAGGCAGCCTTCTTTTAGTGAGCCGACAAGGCTCAGGATGACGCCTGCTTGAATTTTATGCTCATCAACTAGAGATTGCAATTCCGCGTAGATATCTTTGCCGGGCTGGAGACGCTTTACAAGAATCGGCATCTTAGAAGCTCGGCTTTCCGTCTTTGATCCACTCTTTGAAAGAAGGTGGTTCGTTTGCAGGCTTAGTGACTTTTCGCCTTGAGAAATAAGCACCGAGTAAGTGGTTGTATTGTGAAATTTCGCTTTCGCTGAATTTTGGCAGAGGGCTTGCCTCTGGCTTTTCAGCAGAGGTGTCTCCACCAGTATTGTTCCCGGCGTGAGACTCAATTTCGGGAATTGATGGAATGGAAAGAACGGGTTCATCGCTTAACTGAACGCCTTGCTGGACTCCAGGAGGCGTAGATGACGTTGTGGTTCCAATTGCGGCTGAACTTGTGCTTGCGCTTGAGCCAGCTTCCGCGACCGGTACCGCAGCCACCATTCTGCGAGATCGCCTGTTTTTTGTTGCCGAAATAGGCTGTGATGGCAGCACCGCAGGTAGCATCACATTAAAGAGTGTTTCTTGAGCACCTACATAATAATCAGAAAGAACACTGACTTGCTTCAGGTGATCAATGGCGTTTTTCTTTTCACCTTTGCTTAGTTCTTCTTGCCCAAGCCGAAACGCTGATTCATCAAGAAGTGCTTGTTCCCGAGCATTCAGAGGACGAGTCGCTTTTAATTCCATTAGGCCTTGCAAGGCATTTTTGTAATCTCTTTTCGCAGCAGCGTCTTTGAATTTTTTGGACAGACTGCTAACTTGCTTGCTGATTTGCGCCTGCTGTTCTTTCTTGAACGTATTTATTGCAAAATTGGACAGCAAAACAGCAAAAGCAATTACAACTGCAATTGCAGCAAGATCGGTGAGCACAATGTGCCAGCCACCGCGCCATCCCAGATTGTTTGGTACAAGTTCCGGATGTTCAGCTTTGTTGAACAAAGGAGAATTTAGCCTTGTCGCGTTTGAAGAAGACGCGCTTGAGGAAGCCTCAGCAGTTGAAGCGGACAGAGCCGCAAACGAAGGCAGTTCAACTGCAGTTGCTGTTCTTGTCGTTTCAGATTCATCGCTTAGAGTTGCGCGCGCGAAGGCTTTTGCCAGGCTTCCCGTAGCAGCTGAAGCCGCAGGAACGCTTAGACCTTCCGCCAGATCGGCACCTGGACATTTCAGCCCGCATTCCTGACAGAAAGCGTCATCCTGATGAACTTCGGTTCCACATCTGCGACAAATTAGTGAGATGGGCACAGTTTTTCTCCCGCCAAATTGACCCATCTGAGAAACATATAAGGATGGGTCTTATCGATGCGATTAAGCGCGATAAGAGAATAGCGAATAAAAGGACGGTTGTCAGCTAGTGTTTCACTAACTCGGCTTCAGCTTTATTTGTTGACATGTCGCCATTGATGGAAGCCTGCTGGTGCTATGATTCTATCCATCCGAAAGGCAGGACGGAGAGCTTAAGAATATCTCCAGAAAACAGTCTGCTTTGCGGAACGACTGGGAGCACTGGCGCATGGACGAAATTGATAAAGCAGAACTGATACAAGCGCTGAAGGCATATTTCATACCTGTTGCGATGTTTATTGCTTGCGTCATGAGCGCGGCCGGAGTGTTTTTGATTCGCGAAGGTTATGGGCTCGGCTGGCTGGTTATCGGTGCAGCCGTGACTTTGTTAGCAGCAGCATTCATTGCCTGCGCCACCTTTCAAAATAAGCTGCGCGCGCAGGGTTTGATGAAAGACAAATACGACACGCCTGCTCCTGGATTCGAAGAAGAATTCAGTGCGGACAAGCAAGCTCAAAATGATGCTCAGCAGGCGACACAAAATGCTGAGATGCAGAGCACACAAACACAAACCGAAAACAGAGCCAAACTGGGCGTCTAAGCTTCAATTGTGACTGACACTGAACACAAGAAACTGTCTCTTTCCGCAATCAGTCATTTCATTCACGAGCACTTTTTGAAGCTGCTTTTGCTCAGCTATTTAGCCGCGGGGCTTCTTCCTCAAGCGGGTCTTGCGATGAGGAAGATATCGCTTGGATCCGTCAGTCTGCCAGGAATGAGTCAAACGAATTTCTCGCTTTCATTCCTGTTGCTCTCGTTTCTTCTCTTCAATGCTGGGCTTGGATTGAAAACAAAGGAACTGCTTTCCTTGCGCACGCGCCCCCAATTACTGGTTGCTGGTTTTCTTGCGAACACATTTATTCCGATATTGCTTGTTCTTGCGCTGCGTGGCTTACTTGCACAATGGCATAACAATGAAGAACTGCAGAATTTGCTTGTCGGATTAGCATTAATCATCGCAATGCCGATTGCAGGCTCATCGGCGAACTGGGCACAAAATGCAAATGGAAATCTTGGCTTAAGTCTCGGGCTGGTGCTGTGTTCAACCATCTTGAGTCCATTTACTACACCGCTTGTACTTAAATGTTTTGGAAACATCACAAAAGGAGATTACTCAGAAGATTTGCATGAAATGGCAAAACAAGGCACGGATGCATTTTTGTGTTTGACTGTAGTTGTGCCGTCTTTGCTGGGAATGCTGGCGCACTATTTGCTTGGCGAGGAGCGCACCACTGCGTTGAAATCACAAATGAAACTTGCGAATTTTATAGTTTTGCTTTTATTGAATTACTCAAATGCGTGCGTGAGTTTGCCTCAAGTTTTCTCTCATCCGGATTGGGATTTGCTTGCGTTTATAATCACGATTACGATTTCTCTTTGTGCATCGGCGTTCTTTGCCGGTTGGCTTCTGGCAAGAGCCTTTAAAACTGATAAGGCCGACCAGGCGTCTCTTATGTTCAGCCTGGGGATGAATAACAATGGTACGGGACTGGTGCTTGCTGCCAGTGCGCTGACGGATCATCCGGCGGTTTTGCTGCCGATGATTTTTTACACGCTGGTTCAACAGACCATAGCCGCAATTGTGGACTGGCGCTTTTTTAGGAATGAGAATTAGTGTTCTGGCAAATTTGCCCGATTTTTAAGGACGGGATCGTTCTTGCCGGAGGAAAAGACGCCTGGAAGGCGGCGCTTCCAGGGATAGCTGAAAGTTATCTGAAGCAATAAAGGATGAACAGAGCCTGAAGGGGGCTTCAACAGGCTCTGCTCATTTGTTGGCATTCAGCGTGGGGGATCAGATTCTGTTGTTCGGTCATTTCCGATCTCCAAGTGATAAACGTCAGAACCGATCAAAAAGTTCAATGCAAAAGGCAAAATGAGCTACGTTTAATCTTGGCAATTCTGAGAGCCAATTTTGCCACTGGCACAGAGTCACAGAGCGTTGCTGCAAAAGCCTTAGAGCTAGCGCAACCTCCGTAAGCCCCTTGAGGGGAAGTTCCCCATTCCTCTGCATAGCGGTTGTCAATAATATTGCGATTGAGGCAGGGTAATTAAGACCTCAAACAGGGAGCGTTTGATATGGGAGACAAGTCGGGAGAAATCCCGGTTCTAAAACCTGGCGTGGAAATAAAGCTGCCGGGCGACGAACAACCGAAGATCGATGATGCGACTCGGAAACTTTACGAAGACACTTTACCGAAAACGGTGCAAATAACTACCGACAATGGTGTCGGCAGTGGATTCTTTATGGATAAGGATGGCACTGTCGGTACTGCTGCACACGTCATTATGGGCAGCCGCGAACAATTTGCCATCACAAGCGATGGAACGAAATACAAACTGCAACTCGTTAAGCTCGATGACGTGCACGACTCGGCAATATTAAAGCCGGTTGGCCTGACACCAGGCTCACGTCCATATGCTGAGATGGGCTCGAGTACAGGTTTGAAGAACGGCGACGCGATCTATCCTATGGGACACCCGCAGGGATTGCGCCCAGCATATATCTCCCCTGGAACATTCAATCAGTCTCTCACTCAGCAAGAGCTTTTCAAAAAGCTTGACCCCGCGGTGGATGACCGTCTAAATCAAGGACTCGAAACACTTACACCAAAAGAACTTCCGCAGATGCTCGAGGCACTGAAGCGCCCATTGCTTTTCGGCAACGTTCACATCCGCCAGGGGGATTCTGGTGGACCAATGTTCGACAAAGACGGAAAAGTCATCGGCGTAAATGACATGATCAGCGGCAAAGGCCACGACAAAGGCTACTTTGTCCCGATTGAGAAGATGCGCGATCTCTATAACAGCAACGACAGCAAATTCCAATTTACATACAATCGATTGCCCGAACCTTCACTTGCTCTCGATTATAAGAACGCATGGTTGAACAAACCAATTACGGCCGCCACAGAGACAGCAGGTTTGGCTGGTCTGGGTTACATCGGATACCGTGGCATGATGCGTTATCCACGTGCTATCGGTATAGGTGCATCACTCTATGAGACTTCTCAACTTCTCGATGATGCCAAAGACTTGTTGAACTCAACAGATAGAATGGACAAACTCAAATTCGGAGTCGCCAGCGCAGCGGATGTCGCCGGAGTGTTAGGCGGAATTGCACTGGCAAGCTCTCGCTACAGAGTTGGTGGTGCAATCGGACTTGCAGTTGGAATTGGCGGAAGAATGGCTGCTGAGCTCATTCCCACACGCCTTGTGCTGACAGATATTCAGCGCAAGTCGGATCCAACACTGCCACCGCTCGATCAAAATATTGAAAAGAAGCTAGGACTTTAAGGAGAGCCAGAAATGAGTCCAGAGCAAATACCTGTATTGAAACCCGAAGTAGCGATGTCGCTGCCTCACGAGCCACAGCCAAAGGCTGATGAAGCCTCAGCCAAACTATATGAAGATGTGCGTGCGGGTGTGTTGAAGATTGCCACAGACAAGGCGCGCCCAGCAACAGGATTCGTAATTGAAGACGGTGCACACGTTCTCACCAGTGCAAGAAATGTTGTCGGTTCGAAAGAGCAGTTTGCTTTCGGTCCTGACGGCAAGCGATATAAACTCGAACTGGAAAAGCTTGATGATATTGCAGATGTCGCTGTGCTTCGCATTAAGAACGGACAAATTCCGGGAACCAAGCCACTTCAATTCGGCGATCTTGAAAGTCTGAATCCGGATGATCGCGTATGGACGGTATCGGTTCCACATGCAACTGAGTCTTTAAAGCCCTACGTTTCACCAGGATATGTACGCGGGCTCAGCATGCCATTAGAAATTGTGGGTGAGCTTGACCCCGGCGTCATGAAGAAGCTGGAGATGCTGCACAGAGACGACCCTGCGAGAGCAGAAGATGCAGCAAATTATTTAATGCAACCAATGCTTGATACAAGAATGCATGTGGAGATTGGGTCCATCGGTAGTCCGGTTCTGGATAAAGATTCGAAAGTTGTCGGTTTGACCACCATGAGTAATGCTATGGAAATCCGCAGCGGCAATACCATTGTGGCACCAATTGATGCAGCAAAAGACCTGCTCAAAGATGGTGGAGAATATAGCTTCAAATACAAATCGGTTGGAGCTGATTGGGCGGAGCAGTACAGATCCGAGTGGCAAAACAATTTGAGCAAAGCCGCGCTTGACACAGGCATGGCTGGGGTGTTTGCAGGAATCGCATACAAAGGCGCAGCCCGTCTGCCTCTTGCCGGGACACTAGCAGCAGGCGGCTACGGTCTGGTAAAGCTGAGTTCAGATGCGAATCACTTTTTGCAAAGTACAGATTCAGCTGACAGCTGGAAATATGGACTTGCTTCTGCAGCCGATTTAGGCACCGTGGGAGGTGCCGCCATGATGCTATCATCAAAGATGCGCGGGTATGGACTTGCAATAGCTGGAATTGGCATTGCCGGTCGCGCCGCAACTGACTTCATTCGCAATCGCAATGTTTTGGATGAAACAACGCGAGTTGGAGATCCAACGAACAGACCTCCCTTCAATCTGGAAGAGCTGTTCAAGAGATAGTTCATCTCAAGCGCTTATTGCTGAACGGATAATTGGTTCCCACAGATCATACTCTGCTTGATTCATGTGCAAGTGATCTTGTTGAAAAACACGACTATCAAATTATCTTTTGTGAGTTGGGCAAAAGTGTGACAGCTCTGCATCAAGCCAATGCAAGCCTCCGAACGACATTTTACCGGAACTCGATCTTCAATTCCCCGTCGTTTGCCAACCAAAAGTACGCTAGATAGGGAGGTTCATTTTATGAATAAGAAGAGCTTGTTGGCTGCTGGACTGTTCGCTGTTTTATTGGGAATCGGAATGCAAACACAAGCAAACGCGCAGTACCTTGGTTATGGCGGATATGGTTATGGCGGATATGGATCTTGTGGTTTTGTACGTAATTCTTGCGGAATGCCATGTAGCGACGTTACGGTTAGCAGCCCAATCGTAATTGATCTTGACCGCCATCATCACCGTGGACTTTTGGGAGGACTTTTTGGAGGCATGTTTGGAGGTTGGGACCGTGACTACGATCCTTACTGGTATTAAATAAGACAGCTAGCAAAATGCTTTCACAATAATTCTTGAATGAGCTGATTGCAGATAGCTTAGCGGAGCTTCGTCTTAACGGAGCTCCGCTTGATACTAAGGCTGAGTTTGCAAAGATGCGAGAGTAAACCTAACGCTTTTAGTGAAAATTTATAGAGCGACTAAACAGTTTTATTATCTAGTTTTTTCCAAGAACACGATCAGTGATTTCCTGATGGAGCGATTCGAGTTCTTCTCTTACTACGGCTTCCTGTCTGATAGACAGCCGACCGTTTTTGGACATCATTACTTGCAGGTTGCGCTTGATGCCCAGAAGTTTTCCGCTGAATGAATCAATATCAAACGAACCGAGTTGCCGTTTGTCGTGGAACTCCATCAATTCATTTTCGATTTGCTCGATTAGCTTGTGCAGAGGTACTGGTGGTTTCTTCGGTCCCCTTGCTGGTGTCGCCGAGCTTGTGCTTGTAGTAGTAGTTGTTGTTGTCGTTGTTTTGGTCTCCGATTGTTGAGCAGAGGAATCTTTGTCTTCCGATTTTTTCGGTTCCTCATCTCTGGTGAAGGTCAAATGCCCGCGTCCTATGCCAAACATTGAACGGTTTCTGATAGAGGACTCGAGTTCTGTGCCTTCTCGCATTAGATTATTGAATTGCATCTCATCGGAATAAGCTGAAGGCTGAGCAATTTTTGTTTTGAACTCGGACAGTTGGCTTCGAAAAAGATCCAGGACATCAGAGCTGAGTCGTTCAGCTTTGCTATTCAAGATTGACTCAAGTCTGATCGCAAATGCTTCGAGCGTGTTTTTCTTTGTTCCGGCTACCGGCGCTGCTTCTCGGATGCGATTGGTGATTTCAGTTTCCAGGCTCTGTGCCGGACCCAGTTGCGTTGATCCATCGGCTCCGCGGGAAAGTTCGAGCGAAGCATCTTGTTTCAATCGATAGAGGCGGCTCTGGAAATCGTAATAGTCTGTATCGGATAAGTTTTTCTGCGCGTTATTTATCGCATTTTCGATTCGTTCAATATTGCTTGTCACAACCCCATAATGCTGGCTTGTGTTGGTACTGTTTTGCCAGTTCGCGTACATTTGTTGTTGCCGCAACAGATCTAATTGGGATGGATTTCCTGCGGGGGCGCCGAAAGTAGGGTGGTCGAGTCCGAAGCTCAAAGCGGTTGCAAACGCCACGAAGTGAATATGAAAACTATTCCTATTGCCTGACAAAGACTACACCTCGCTTATCTCATTCTAAAGGATCTGGGGGATTTTCCAAGGTCTTGCTGGGGGTGGAGCTAAATGGGCGCCCGTGAGGCGCCCCTACCAGATCAGGCATTTGGGGCAAGCAATCCGGCTGGATCACACCATAGCATTAATGAACTTTATAAGAATGATTCTCAGTTGTTGGCATTCTGATCAGGGAAGAATTAGTATTGAGGAAGCTTTCAGGTAGTCATCCGTGCGCACCCGCTTAACAACAGCTTTAATGATTGTCTTGCAATGCCTGTCATTGCAAGCGCTCACGGCTTGCCACCATAATACGGAAGTTCCCGAATCGACGGCAGCAACATCTCGACTACCCAAACAAGAGCCTCAAGTGACGTCTGATACAGTTACACTGAACGCAGAGGCAGCCGCCACTGCAAAGATTCAGATGCTAGATGTGCAGGGCAAGAATCAGTCTGCTGAAATCAAAACGACAGGCGAAATTAAAGCAGATGAGGGGAGAGTATTTCACATAAACTCCATCGTGTCCGGGCGAGTCACTAAGGACGCTGTTACGCTCGGTCAGATGATCAAAGAAGGCCAGATACTCGCCGTAGTCCAAAACCTTGAAGTCTCCAAAGTTTATGGTCAATTTATTCACGACTCCCACCAGAACGATGTTGCCATCAGACAAGCTCAAGAACGCCTAGATCTCTACAAGAAAAACCTTGATAGAGCAAAAGTGTTATTCGATGAAGGCATAGGCGCGCAGAAAGACGTTACACAGGCGCAAAACCAGGTGAACCTGACTGAAATTGAGTTGAGCGGATTGACTGAACACACCGTTCATCTGAAGGCCGAAGCTGAAGCATTGCTATCTGCCTATGGCGTAAAACTCAAAGAAAGCACCGATGCCCACTATATAGAGACCGGCAGCCCGCTCAGAGCTCCTCGTTCGGGTGTTGTAGTGGCGAAAAACATTACCATGGGCGATGTGGTCACCGCAGACCAGCCATTATATGTGGTGGCTGACTTGAGCAAGGTCTGGTTGGACGTTTCGGTTTTCGACAAAGATTTGGAATCAATAACGATTGGACAAAAGGTCTATTTCCGTAGCGACAGCCTTCCGAAACAAGTTTTTGAAGGTACCGTCAATTACATTCCGCCCAGCGCCACTAATATGCGGACATTCACTGCCAGAGCAGTTCTAGAGAATCCAAAGCTTATACTCAAACCAGGAATGTTTGGTCAGGTATCAATTGAGAAAAGCAGTTCAAAAACAATGGCTTACTTGCCTGATAGCGCAATCCAAAAATTTGGGACAGAAACATTTGCCTTTGTAGATCTGGGTAACAACCGATATCAAAAACGCCTTCTTGATCTCGACGAAAGACTCGGGGATGGCTACCTGCTGAAATCAGGTGTAAAGGTAGGAGAGCGAGTCGCAGGTGAAGGCAGTTTCAAGCTGAAATCTGAGCTGCTCAAATCGCAAGTAGGTCAGGACGAATAGCATGGAATCCTTTTTTGCCGGGCTGCTAAAATTTCGTCTTCCTGTTTTTCTGGTTTTCACTCTCTTCTTCGCCATTGGTTTCAACGCATTAGGCAAGTTGCCTATCGATGCGTTTCCAGATCTGGCCAACAATCAAGTCCAGGTTCTTACAGAAGCTCCCGGTTTGGCACCACTTGAAGTAGAGCAGCTCATAACAATCCCAATTGAATCCATCATGAATGGTTTGCCAAAAGTAACCCAGGTGCGTTCAATTTCCAAATACGGACTATCGGTAGTCACTGTCGTATTTCAAGACCAGGTGGATATTTATTTTGCCAGGCAACTTGTTCTGGAGAAAACTCAGTTTGCACGTTCTCGTCTACCGGCAAATGTGACTCCACAATTGGGCCCGGTCACTACAGCAATGGGCGAAGTCTATCAATATTTTGTTGAAGGCAAAGGCTATTCACTCACCGATCTTAAAACGCTGCATGAGTTTGAAGTGAAATATTTACTACGCACCGTGCCCGGTGTGGCTGAAGTCAATACATGGGGCGGCTACACGGACGAATATATCGTCACGGTAGATCCTCGCCGCCTGCAACAGTACAACCTTACTATAAAAGACGTTTTCGAAGCACTGCAAAAGAACAACAAGAATTTCGGCGCTGGAATTATCGACCACGAGTCAGAGCAATACATTGTTCGCGGTATAGGGCGAGTAAACTCTATTTCCGACATTGAAGACATAATGATCAAAAGCGATAAAGGCATGCCGATTTGCATAAAAAACATCGGCAGCGTTGGTCATGGAAAAGCATTGCGCCAGGGAGCCGCCACGCGTGATGGGATGGGCGAAGTCGTCTGTGGGCTTGTAATGATGCTCAAGGGTGACAATAGCCGCAATGTTATAGATCTGGTGAAACATCGCATAGAAGACATCGGGCCATCCTTGCCTGATGGAGTAAAGCTGCGACCGTTCTACGACCAATCAAGACTTGTCGATCAGGTAATTGATACAGTCAGAACAAACCTGCTGGAGGGTGGAGCGCTTGTCGTGCTGGTGCTGCTCCTCACGGTGGGCAGCATGAGAGCAAGCTTCATATGTGCATTGGCGATTCCACTTTCGATGCTCTTCTCCTTCATTGGAATGCATTATCTGGGTGTAAGCGCGAACATCATGAGTCTTGGAGCCATCGACTTTGGAATGATCGTCGATGGCTCCATTGTCATGGTCGAAAACATTTTACGTAACCTAGATGAAGACCATGGACAGAGCTCCAAGCTTGAAATTATCCAGCGCTCAGTACATGAAGTTGCTCGACCGATTCTTTTCGGCATTTTAATCATCACCGTTGTCTATATGCCAATTCTCTGTCTTGAAGGCATGGAACTGAAAATGTTCTCGCCGATGGTTGTGACTGTTTGCTCAGCGCTACTTGGTTCTCTCTTGATTTCGCTTATGCTTGTGCCGCTTTTGTGCAGCGTGATTCTGAGGGGGCAAGTGAAAGAGAAGGAAAGCTTCCTTATTATGTTGGTACGCAAGCCGTACAAGTTCTTCTTGAATTTGGCTCTGCGACATAAAGTTCTTACTGTGTTTCTGGCAATCCTTGCGCTTGGCGGAGCGCTGGCCTCGGTTCCGTTTCTGGGAACGGAGTTTTTGCCCAAGCTGGACGAGGGAGATATCTTGATCGAGGTCCGCAATTTTCCAAGCATGTCTTTACCGGCGGCAATCGAAACTTCAGGAAAGATCGAACGGGTGATAAAGCGCTCTCCTGAAGTTAAAACCGTGGTGACAAGAATTGGACGCCCGGACGTTGCTACCGATCCCATGGGTGTTTATCAAAATGACTGCTTTGTTATGTTGCAGCCTCGGGCTGAATGGCGGCCGGGAGTTAGTAAGGACTCGCTCACGCAAGAGCTTCGTGAACGTCTACAGTCGGAAATAATCGGAGCGAGTTTCAATTTCACCCAGCCAATAGCAATGCGTGTGGATGAACTCGTCTCAGGTGTTCGTTCAGATGTGGCGATTAAGCTATTTGGCGAAGATATGGATTATTTGCAGAGCGAAGCGCAGGAAATTCAAAAGATCATCGCCGATGTTCCTGGCACTACAGACCTGCAGGTGGAACGGCTTTCTGGTTCGGCGCAGATACTTATTACGCCAGATAGAACCAAGCTAGCCAGATATGGAGCGAATATATCGGATGTGGAAGATATCGCGCAAACAGCCATCATGGGCACCCCTGTTTCGCAAATTTTGCAGGGGCGCAAACGTTTCGACTTGCGCGTGAAATTCCCCGAAGGCGACAAGATGGAACCGGCGGACATGGGAAATCTTTTGCTCGAGCTCGGTGATGGTAAGCGCGTTCCACTCAGCCAGGTAGCAAAGGTAGAAACCACTCAGAGCATTGAAACGATCAACAGGGAATTTGGCCAGCGCAGGATTGTAGTGCAATGCAACGTCAGAGGTCGGGATATCGGCGGATATGTCGAGGAATGCCAGAAGAAACTAGCTTCGTTGAAACTTCGACCGGGCTACTACATTAGCTGGGGCGGGCAGTTTGAGAACCAGCAGCGTGCCAGCAAGAAATTGTTGCTTGCAGTTCCTCTATCTATATTGATCATATTCGTTTTGCTTGCTGCAACTTTTTCATCAGTGCGCGATGCATTGCTTGTAGTGTTGAACGTTCCATTCGCTTCTATCGGAGGCATCGCTGCGCTGTGGATAAGAGGCATGTATTTGAGCGTTTCTGCGTCTATCGGCTTCATCGCGCTGTTTGGTGTAGCAGTGTTAAATGGACTTGTACTAATTTCTTATATTAATCGTTTGATTGAAAATGGAATGGCCCAGGATGAAGCAATTAGAGTGGGTGCTCAAAAAAGACTGCGACCTGTGCTCATGACGGCTTTAGTCGCATCGCTCGGATTCCTTCCTATGGCGCTATCTACAGGATCGGGAGCAGAAGTGCAGCGTCCATTAGCGACAGTTGTAATTGGAGGATTGATTAGCAGCACTTTGCTAACCCTTATTGTTTTGCCGGTTATATACTGCTGGATGCATAAGAAGGTCGTCACGACGAGCGCTGAAAACCTTGCAGGGGGCAAGGAAGCGACAACAATCATCCGAACGGATGATGTAGTATAAACCACAGGTGGATATGGGAAAACCCTACCACTTACTACACTGATAGTAATAGAACTCACCTGCGGGTACACTAAACAATGAATTTCAACCAAACTATCTCTGTGTTCGTGTTGATGAAGCAACGGGTTTCTGCTTTGACCGTCCAAAGCATTCTCTCGTCTGAACGAGACATCGAAGTAATCGTTCTCGACAAAAAATTCTCCAATCTGAATCAGCTCTTTGATTTTTCTCCAGATATCGTCATTACAGACATGGAGACATGTAGCCGTCAGCCTGCAAAATCATTTGCAGCTTTGCGTGAAAAATGCAACACGAGATTTCTTTTCCTGTATGCTGCATCGCATGACAGTACGTCTGCAGCAGTGCGCGCTGGAGCAGACGGTCTCATTTCCAAATCAAGTCCATCACACGAACTTGCAGCAGCAGTGCGTGCGCTGGCAGACGGCAAATGCTGGATCGACGAGCTTATCTGGCGCGATTACTTGAAGCAGGGAAATCGCCAGAAAACAGGCGAAGATTCCTCCATAATCCCGCATGAGGATCTGATTCCGTCAAGAGAAGTAATGGCGGATTCTGTTCCGGCACTAACTAAGAAAGAAACAGAGGTTCTGCGACTTGCCGCACTTGGATTTAGCAATCAGCAAATTGCGCTGAGCATGGAATTGAGCCTTGAAACAATCAATTGCTACATGTGGCTTATTGCAAAAAAGCTACACGCACGCGGACGTGTTCACGCCGTAGACGTAGCTCGCCAATCCGGCATCTTTTCGTAAATCGTAATCGAATGCGGGCATGCAAGGCATGCTCCTACCAGCACGCATCGATATTCCGACCTTCGATCATTCAATTCCGGGATCGCGGGCGTCCCGCCCGCTTCTGAATTGAAGAAATCCCGGATAGAGATTATTTGCTTGTCTCAGGATTCGCGCTTGTTTTTGTTTCAGGCGATTCTATATCTTTCTCGTCTTTACTCTTAGAACCTTTCTGCTTCTTCTCTTTTTCAGCAGTGGCAGCAGCAGCGGCCGCATCGGCGGCTTCTTTTTTCTGAGCAGCAAGCTTCGCAGCCTGCTCTTCCTCAAGTTTCTCAATATAGGGCTTGAGATCGGCATCCTGCTTTTTCACCGAATCACAAATCTCTTTTACTTTCGGATGCTGCTCGAGATTGCTCATCAGCGACCAGCGCGCAGCGCTAACAATCAGCATCTTCGGCAAATCTTTCGAGTCAGTGCCAGACCAGGCCAGGACGCTGAGCAAGCGCTTCACATAGCGCTCATCTCCAGTAGCACTGTAGCAAGCCCAGAGCATATCGAGCACATCTGGAGATTCGATATCCATTTTGTCCACTTCGGGCGGACTCTTATCGATTTGCTTTTTAAATTCGACCTTCGGTTTATCTGGCAATTGCGCAGTGATGCTGTCGAGAAGTTCTTTCCCCTCTTTTGTATTTGACCACCAAATTGATGTGATAACGAGAGTCTTGCCAGTCTCGCTCAACTGACCGAGCTGCGTAAACCAGTCCTTCACCTTATCAGGATTTTGCGCAAACACTCGGCTGGAAAATGCCTGCATGGGTGCAGCAGCATCACCAGTCAACAGCCCTTGCTTATCTGCAAACAACAATGCCGGAACCATCAATTCCGGTTGAGGATGCATATAATAGAATGTCATCCAGGCTGACAAAGCGTCGACGCTGTCGATTGGTTTGTCTCCTTCTGCAGCTGTAGCATGCGGCGAATCCTTTATGCTGTCTGCGCGTTTCGCCAGGCTCTCCGGTGAGATAATGGAAAGACTCAGACAAACTGCCGTCACCGTGAGTAATGCTTTTTCCAAGTATTTCATGTTCCAACCTTTAGCAAATGCGTAATACCGTATTTAGTGTCATGCTGTTGCTTCCTTTTCCGTACACATTCGTGCAATTTCCTTGTCTGGATGCTGCAGCAATAACACCATAATGGACGACGAGAACGTGAGTCCCGCCATAAGCAGGATAGCTGAGTTGAAGTTACCCGAAACGTAAGACATCCATCCTGTTAATACTGGCGCGAGGATACCGGCGGCAGCCAGGAAACAATCCATCAAGCCCAGGCTGATTGCCGCGCGATCCTTGGCAAGGTCCGAGTTGATGGAATAGAAGCAGGCGTTGGGCATTAGCCCAAAGGCAAGTCCCAGAGACATCAATACAATTACAAGATTCAAAGGCAATCCCATGGTTACGGGGATGAAGCAAATTGCGGACATCACCTGGCTTACCCAGATAATATGAGTGCGCGATTTGCGTACACTACGGGTGCGCGCATAGAGCCAATCAGACAGGATGCCTGCAGCTGCCACGAATATTGCTGCAGTCAACCATGGAAGTATCAAATAAATACCTACCTCTTTCAATTTCATATGATATGTCTGCTCCAGATAACCGGGCAGCCAGGTAATCGCAAAGAAAAGCAGGTAGCCAAACGAGAAGAAGGAATAATTGTTTGCCACCATAGATGGACTGAGCAAGAGAAACTTCCAGGTTGTTTTTCCAACCTTTAGATTGTGCTTGCGAATTTCTTCGTCGGTGCCATGTACAGCAGCCTGTCCCTCGTGAATATGATCGAGTTCAGCCTGCGAAACCTTGGCGCTGTTCTGCGGATAATCGCGGAACATGAACCACCAGAAAAACGACCAGACTATGCCGAGAGAACCAAGAACAACAAACATTGCTCTCCAGCCAAGGTTCACAATCAAATGAGAAATGAGCGGAGCACCAAGTACCGATGCCAGTGGCACGGCAGCCAGACAAATTGCTGATGCGCGTGCTCGCTCAGTCACCGGAAGCCAGTCTGTGACGGCGCGAGTCATAGCCGGGAAGCAAGGTCCTTCGGTAATGCCGAGCATTACTCTGAGGCCAAACAGGTCCCAGTAACCACGGCAAATTGAGAGCAGGCCCGTGCAGGCCGACCACGCAATTGCAGCAGTTGCCCATGATTTGCGAGCGCCCCACATCTCAACGATAATTCCGCCACCCAGGGTCATGATTGTGTAACCGAGATTGAACGCGGCAGAAATGCTGCCGAAGGTTCTGTTATCTAAACCGAATTCCTTTTCCAGAGGGGTAATCGCATATGAGATTGCAGTGCGATCCATGTAATTGATGATGATGATAACGAAACTGAGTGCTACAACTACCCAGCGATAACTCGTCAATCCGGAGGGTCTTTTGATTTCTGCGGCATTCAATTGCTGAGGCTGCCTTTCGGTTTGAGTGTCCACTTTGTTCCTTCAGCTGATCGAACAGCTGCATTCTGCATCCAGGAACTTCCGCTAAGGAGCGCGCTCTTTACAAGCGAGTAGAACCCTGGAATTTCGCCAACTGCTGCATTGTAAAACGGAGCGCACAAAGTTTGAACATCACGGAAATAGGGAACTACTAATCCAGAGAAGACGATTCTTGTCAAGAGAGAAGGCTATGAGCAGCGAAGATCTGAAGAAAGCTGGGTTTGTGGTTATGTTAGCCATGCTGATCAGCACGGCACCACAGTGGTTAAATCCTGCAAATCAACATGTTTCCAATTACGATGCTCCCTGGGTATACCCGGCGTTGTCGCCAGAGTCGGCATCTAAATAAACCGCTTTTCAGCCTTTCTGGTTCGCTAGATGCATGCCATGCATTCTGATTTGCTAGGAGCATGCCTTGTATGTCCGCTTACAGAAAGGGATCGTGACGGGCACGCAAGGCGTCCCCTACCAAACAGAGATTCAAGCAGACTAAAATAATGAGGAACATGTACTGCAGACAGTTACTGATGAGCTTGCAGATCAGTAGTGTCTTCTGCTTGTATGCAATGTTTCCTCGTCGGTCGCCGCATTTCCAGCAGATGAGCTTAGAAGCGGCAGTCCGGTACAGAACGCAATCTGGAGCATAACGTGGTAGCTAATTCCATTTCAACAGATCCGATAAACCTTTTTGAATTCGAAGAGCTCGCACGAAAGCAGCTCGGCAAGATGGCGTATGACTACTACTCATCCGGCGCGAACGACGAAATAACCCTGCAAGAGAACCGCAAAGCATACGAACGAATAATTCTTTATCCACACATGCTTCGCGATATCAGCTCACGCTCTTGCTCAACAACAGTGCTCGGGCAAGAAATATCCACCCCAATCATGGTAGCCCCTATGGCGTTCCAACGCCTCGCGCATCCAGACGGAGAATTAGCCACTGCAAGAGCCGCTACTGCAGTTGGAACGATCATGCTTGTAAGCACACTGGCTACATCTTCAATCGAAGAAGTGGCCAGTGTTGCTGATGGCAACTTGTGGTTCCAACTGTATGTATATAAAGACCGCGCCGTAACTCGCTCACTGGTAGAACGCGCTGAAGCCGCTGGGTACAAAGCACTTGTATTCACGGTCGATTCACCTATTCTTGGACGAAGAGAACGCGACGTTCGCAATGGATTCCATTTGCCTGACGGATTCCATGCATCAAATCTGGTACCCGCCGGTATCGACGTTCTGCCTGGACAGATCGGGGATTCAGGGCTCGCGCACTACATCGCCTCTTTATATGATCAAAGCTTGAGCTGGCAAGATGTCGAATGGCTGCACAGCATTACGAAATTACCAGTACTTGTGAAAGGGATTCTGCGAGCTGACGACGCCAAGCTTGCAGTCAAATATGGTGCCGCAGGAATCATTGTTTCCAACCACGGCGGTCGGCAGCTAGACACCGGTCCCGCAACGATTGATGTTCTTGCAAGAGTTGCCGATGCAGTTGCCGGCTCTGCCGAAATTTTCGTAGATGGTGGCATCAGACGCGGAACAGATGTTCTAAAAGCAATCGCGCTCGGAGCCAGAGCTGTTCTTCTAGGACGCCCTGTCTTGTGGGGGCTGGCTGCCGAAGGGGAGTGCGGCGTTCGCAAGGTTTTGGAAATGCTCCGCGAAGAGTTCGACCTTGCAATGGCATTGAGCGGGTGCAGCAATCTGCAAGAAATCAGCCGCGATCTATTAGAACCCTGAGCTGTTTTTAACAGTCCGATCGGTTGCGATCCAGATTGATTCAACCATTGTCTTGGGGCAAATCTCGATGATGAATTACGCCCAAAACCTGGCTATTCTCAACCACCGCGAGAGTTCTTCTATTAGTACTTTTGAATAGCTCGCTAATCTCGGATAAAGGTGCCTCTGGGGCGACTGTCTGAAGGTCTGTCTCCATAACTTGCGAAAGTTCAAGATCATCGGCCAACAAGAATTGAGCACATGATTTTACGGAATGCGCATTAATGAGCCCAATGAATTTTCCATCCTGTACAATTGCAAATTCATTAACTTGAATATTATCGAGCAAGGACTTCTTCCAGTCGGTTCCACTATCGCTCATGTTCAGAACGAACTCTTTTCTCATCAAATCACGGGCGCGAGGCTGGTTTTCCTCAGCCTGAACTCGCTTGATCTCTTCATCTAGCCCGCTGTATTCCCGCAGCATGTCATAGATGGATCCTTTTTCCATTCTTGAACCGACAAAGCAAGCGGTTGCCGCTGCCACCATAAGTGGTAGCACCAGATTATAGTGTCTCGTTATTTCGGTTACAATAACGACTGCGGTCATTGGCACTCGGGCTACGGCGGCGAAGAAAGCTCCCATGCCCACCATTGCCATCATTTCGACTGAACCAACACCAAAGAAATAATTCTCCACGTATGAGACCATAACTCCAAGAGCCGAACCGAGCACAATTGCCGGTGCGAATAATCCTCCGGGAGCTCCGGATCCGTACGCAAGCAAAGTTAGGAAGAAGAAGGCCACGAAAGCAAATGGCACCATGTACCAGGCTTCGTTTCCGGCAACAATAACATCGCGCAAGGCAGCATAATCTCGAAAGTGTGCGTCTGCAGGAATAATAGCTATGATAAGTCCCGATATCAGCCCAGCCAGTCCCACGCGAACCACGGGTGGAATTTTGACATAATCACGATATAACTTCAAAAATAAAATTACTCCGCGATTGAACCAGACTCCAACAATACCAGACACGAAACCAAGCATGACCCAGAAAAATATATCGTGGAAAGTGAATTGAAAAGGAATTGACTGGATTTGTGTGAAAGCTTCTCTGTGTGGAGCATTGAACACGTGTGTCAATGCCGATGCAACAAAACAAGCCAAAATAGCTGTTCCTATTGTGCTTGTTGAAACGTCCTTCAAAAGTTCTTCCGCAACAAAAAGTACACCGGCTACCGGTGCATTGAAAGCCGCGGCCAATCCTGCTCCCGCTCCGGATGCAACCAATTGCATCTTATGCTCCTTGCTGCAATCAGGAAAAATCTTGTTCAAGTGCACCGCAATTGCAGCACCAACGTGCACCGTCGGACCTTCCCTTCCCAGAAAGAGTCCGGATCCCAGAGCGATACTTCCCGATATCAGTTTCACGATTGCAAGCTTTATATCAAGAGGCTGCTTCGCTCCAAGCAGATAGGCACGAACTTGAGGAATTCCACTGCCATATGCGCTTGGAGAATATTTCTGAACCAGGAATCCGGAAATCAAGCCGCCTATTAAGCCGCATCCGGGCAAAACAATCCAGGCAGGATAAAGCGTGCAAGCTTTCACACGCAAATAACTAAGCCAGTAGGCTCCATTCTCCAGAGCAAGCGCCGAAAGCCCGGCCGCCAGACCAATGACAATTGCCCGGAAGGCTGCAAGTCGCCTTGAGTCGTCCGGTAATGCCAAAATTGACTTTGCTAACGATTGGAAATAAGCCATGTAAATGGAATACTATAGCACCATGCGTAGGAATTCGGCTTTGCATGCTCTGGCATTTTTTGCAGCTGCCATTTTGGCAATGCAGGCAGGCGTTGTTAACGCCTCTGAACAAGAAGTCGTGGTATCACTTTTTAAAGCACATGGTCCCTGTCATGAAATCTTCTTGCAGGGGCCATTCCGCGCAGCAAGTTCAAGTAATAGAAATAGCGGCTCAAACATTTTTGTAGGCGCTGGAACTTACACACTGAGCTACGACAATAATTCGTTCTCAATGCGGAGCAAGACAAATGCTGCGGCTCCTGCCACAAAAATCAAAAGTGATCACATTGAACTTTTTCCGGTGACCGGCAGAATAGCTATTGGACCTGAGTTGAAAAAATTGCGGCAGTACCGCGGCAGCATCGAGGTGCTTGTGTGCAGACGAGATCTGGTCTGCACAAACAAAGTCAACTTGAAAGATTACGTCAACTCAGTAGTAGGAAGCGAAAGTCGAATAGAATTTCCCAAAGAAGCACTAAAAGCACAATCTGTTTTAGTGCAAACAGCAATGCTGCGATATCGAAAAGGCGACGAGTTGAACGACAGCACGGAGAAGCAAGCATATCTGGGTACAGAATATGAACGAGCAGCTGTGAAACAAGCTGTCGAGGAAACGTGGGGGCAGTCATTGTATTGCAATTCAAGACCCGTCCCAATCTTTTTTCATTCTTGTTGTGCGGGAAAAACCAGCGCCAGCGATTTGTTCACAGGAAAAGCTTCTGGGCTGCCTTGCGACAAAGCAGTCGATTGTAGTTTTTGCAAGGACTCACCATTTTGGAAAACAACAAAAACGCAAATCAGAAAAGCAAGCTACCAGGCAAAATTTCCTGAAGGACTGCCTGAAATATGCTCAAAGGATAGCGCTGGACGCCCCGCATCAGTCAAATACTCATCGAAGCGGACTCTAAATGAATCAGGCTATCAGTACTGGTTAAAGATCGGACAACGATTCGGATGGGGTTTGATGCCGGGAACTCGCTTTGAAGTCACCGATCTGAAGAACGGAAAAATAGAATTCAGCTCAAGCGGGGCTGGACACGGAGTGGGGCTCTGCCAGTGGGGAGCAGCCGGCATGGCGAGGTCTGGAGTGGATTACAAAAAAATACTGGAACACTATTTTCCAGGGTCTAGCCTGAAGCTTCCAGGAAAAAAGCACTGAAGTATATACAAGATTCAGGCTGGCTTTCCGCCGAATGCGGCAGATGAGCCCTTATAATGTAATGGTTCTCTTTGGCTGGTTTAGAGTTGGATCTCTCTCTTGATTTCGTCTTTGAAATTACAATTGTGGTGTTGACCACAGGGCTTTTGCTGTGGTTCATTTTTGTTTTTGTCCCGCAGCATTTAGAAGAGCTCCGCAAGCCGAAGGATTAGAGAACACCCATTCGCAGGCCAGATCGAGTATGATCAGCTGTCTACAATGGACGCGGCAGGGGGTTATCATGAGCATCTCGCCTGGGCTTAGAAAAATCGTTTCGCAAAAGGCAAGTACGTTCACAGAGTCTGTGATTCGTGAAATGTCGCGCATGGCTGCCAAATATAAAGCAGTGAACTTAGCTCAGGGTATGCCAGATTTTCCATGTCCTTCTGAATTGAAAGAAGCCGCATGCAAAGCCATTAACGATGACATCAACCAGTACGCTATTACCTGGGGCGATAAGCTATTCCGCGATGCAATCAGCACTAAAAACGAAAAATATCTGGGCGTGAAGTATGAGCCGGAGACCGAAATTACAGTCTGCTGCGGTGCCACGGAAGGAATGATGGCGACCACTCTGGCGCTTGTTGATCCTGAAGAGGAAGTCATCGTCTTTGAGCCTTATTATGAAAACTACGGTCCAGATGCAATTCTTGCCGGTGCAAAACCACGCTACGTCTCCCTACAAGCACCGCACTGGACAATTGATGAAGCAGAGTTGGAGAAAGCGTTTAACAACAAAACTCGCGCAATTGTATTGAACACACCTCATAATCCTACGGGCAAGGTTTTCACCCGTGAAGAACTGGAAAAGATAGCTCGACTCTGCCAAAAATGGGGTGTCTATTGTTTCACAGACGAACCATACGAACACATTCTTTTTGATGGAACCGAACACGTCGCGATGGCCTCACTGCCAGGGATGAAGGATCTAACAGTAACAATCAACAGCCTGTCGAAAACATACAGCGTTACAGGATGGAGATTGGGAACCGTATGCGCAGCGCCTGCAGTGACTGATGCAATTCGCAAAGTGCACGATTTTCTCACCGTAGGTGCAGCAGCGCCACTGCAACGCGCAGGGGCCTTCGCTATGAGCTTGCCTGATGAGTATTACAGGAGGCTCTCGTCTGACTATCAGACAAGAAGAGATGCAATGCTGAAGATTCTTGACGAAATCGAGATTCCTTATTTTAAGCCTTCTGGCGCATATTACGTCTTCTGCGACATCAGCAAATTTGGTTTTGAAAATGACGTGAAATTTACGGAGTTTCTAGTGCAGGAAGTCGGAGTGGCTGTGGTACCTGGTTCAAGTTTTTTCCGCCCCGGCGATCGCGGCAAGAAATTTATTCGTTTCTGTTTTGCCAAGAAACCGGAAACTCTCGAGAGCGCGAGAGAGCGACTTCTGGCTATGAAGGAAAAGCTTGCAAATCGTAAATAGGTGAGGTGGACAGATGTACGTTTGCCCGGCTTGTTCGGCCGAGAACAGAGAGAACGCAAACTTTTGCAGACAGTGTGGAGAAAGGCGCAGCGCGCCTCATCATCTTGCCGAAGAGGACAGCCGCGATCGCTGCCCTTGTTGTGCACGCCGGGTGCGCCATGCCGATCGATTTTGCATGAGCTGCGGGGAGAAGTTGAAGGTGAAGGCAAGTCCTGCGACTAAGCTTTGCCTTAGTTGCAAGCATGTGTTACCGGAGAAGGCTACATTTTGCACCGCCTGTGGTGAGTATGTAGCGGAGAAGTCTACACGAAAAGTGCAGATGCCGGCGGAAATGTTTGATGAGGATAATCCGGATCTCACTCCGCGCTATGAGGCTTAAACTTAGAAAGCAGAGCGCTAGGAGCGCCGCATCCTGGCGGCTTCTAAGGAAATCGATCGAGATTGCGGTATAGAAGCCGGCGAGCCGCCGGCGCTCCCGGGATTCGTCGAGAGTCGGATCTAGTTAAATCTCGAATTCGATTGGCTCGTTTATGGCGCGATATTCTTCGTCGCAGCTTGATGCGTTGATGAGCAAAATCGTTTTGCCATCAGGACGCTTGTGTACACATTCTCCGTAGCCTGAGTGAATGTGCCCAAAGACCATTACGCGCGGCGGATAAGACAACTGGTTAACAGCATCAAGGAGTTCTTCGCAACCAACAGGATCCCCATTGCGATTCAAATCCAGATAACCAAACGGCGGTCCGTGAGTCATCAAAATATCAGTTCCTTCCGGAATCATATGCCAGTGCCGGCGGATATCTTCACCGCGTTGCCTATTCCACGCCCAATCGAAAAAATAAGGAGTGACTGGAGAGCCCCAAATGCTGACTCCGTCCAACTCAACACCTGAGTCTTCCAGATAAATCGAGTTAGTACGATTCGCTATTGCAGGCGCAAGATCTGGCGCTTGTTCGAGCCCCATTTCATGATTACCAGCAATCCAGACTTTGTGTTTCTGAGGCTGCCGCTTGAGCCAGGTCTCGTACCAGTCCAGCTCGTGCTTCGCCCCTTTAAAAGTCATGTCACCAGCAACCAAGAGCAGGTCGGCCTCTGGTGTTCTCACATCATTTAAATGTATGTCGCTAACAGCAACTACTTTCATGGCGGTTGGCGGCATCCACCCTGATAATCTGGCCGGTCAAATCGGCTCTTGATTCAATTTGACAATAAAAAATGCCGAGGAGCAGAATTGAACTGCTGACACGAGGATTTTCAGTCCTCTGCTCTACCAACTGAGCTACCTCGGCACTTGGCAAATCAAGGCAGCACTCCATTGAGTGCTCAGGGGACTAATATAGCACAAAAGCAAAGCGAGTCGCTTTATAAGCTAACTTTTGCAAATTTTCGACATTAGTCTGGAAATCCATAGAGCGCCGAGGCTTCCAGCAATTGATCATCGATCTTGCCGAAGCGAAAGCCGCCTGGCAGGCGGCGCTCCCGAAACGTCCGCGGCAGTGCTAATCTTATTGGCAAAATGCCTTATTTGACAGGCTTTAGAACATTCATTTAAAGAGCGATACTGGTCGCCAGTTTCTTAAGTTGAACCATCTCATTTTGAACGAGCAGAGCCGCACCACGCCAGACTGTGTGAGTTGGCAGGTTATCCAGCTTTTCCATAATTGTTTTTAACTGCACTTTGCCATTTGCCACAGCAAGAATTTCCTTCATCGCCTTCTCTTCCTCGGGCGACGGAGGATCTTTCATTGCCTTCATTGCAGCAAAACCTTCACCATTTTTTGCTCTCGGTTGAGGCCACACAAACAGATTGGTTTCTTTGATCAAATCTTGTGCTGATGTGAAATGGTCGCGAGCAAGAGCACCATCCATGAGGGCACGTTCAAGCGATCCAGGAACATCAAATGACTTGGGCAGCTTGCCTATATCATCTAATGTTTGCTTATCGATCGAGGTCAAATCGCTAAATGCAAATTCGCCAGAATCAAACAAAACAAGAAATTCGATAATCGCTGCCGAACCTGTAAATTTACCCATTCGAGCCTTGGTTGGTTTTCCATTCTCAAGGAAGCACCAAAACATTTTTCCTTCCGGGTGAGTGACGGTCAAAATGCCACTTTTGCGGCTTATAGATAAGGATTGCATCAGTGCTGCAGGGTCGAACACATCGAGAGTTCCACCAAGATTGCTCGCCAGTTTTGCAGATCTAAATGCTTTTGGAACATTGGTGATGTGTGCAATCTTGTTGCGCTCAGATTGTCCACGCGCGTACGAGAGTGCAGTTTCCACATTCATGATCAGCTCATCAGGACTTGTGCTGTCTTCAGGAAAGCTAGTGATACCAATGGACACATTCCATCTTCCAACACCATGTGGATAGTCTTGATCTTCAACAACCTGACGAAGTCGCTGAGCAAAGATTACACCTTTCTTGGAGTCTACTTGACGGAGAATAACCAGGAACTGTGCGCCCTGATACCGCAGCAAGTGATCTCCCCAGCTGCCCATAGTTTCAGTTCTACGCAGCTCCAACAATTTATTGATGCGTTTCGCCAGTTCTTGGATTACACCATCCCCGGCATTGCGACCATATTTCTCATTGATTGCAAGAATGTCGTGACCTTCAACAAGAAAAATAGAAAAGGGGCGTTTCTCGCCATCAGCGCCATCTACGGCAGCGAGCAATTGAGGCAGCAGGTGTGGGAGATAAGCCTTATTTGGCAGTCCTGTCAATTCATCGGTCCGTGCTGCTTCGACCTGTTCTTCGTATACAACAATGTGATGCATGGATTTAGCTGTGGCATGGGCAGCTCTGCCAAGCACACGCATAATGTGTTCCATACTTGCAGCGGGTCCACGGAAGAAGACTACCATTAAGCCCAGTCTACGCCCCTGATAACGAACGGGCACAAGAATTACTTGGTCTGCCGATGTGAGTTCTGCAATTTCCTTGAACTGAGAAACACCCAGTTTCGCTGGCTCAAAAGCGGTAGCATTTTCAGAGTCTCCCTGATCGAGCCCTTTTATCAATCCAAGTCCTTTATAAACTTCAAGCGGATTGTTCTGGAAGCCAATATGCGAAACGAGGCTTGCTTCCTGCTTTTTGTTCATAAAAAAGAACAGTGCGTACTCAAACAAGCTGGGAAATTCCTGGTGCAATTGAGTCAAAAGGGCATCAGAAATACTGGCTACGTTTGTGAGCCCTTCATAAAGTCCACTCAAGCGATCGACAAATTGATTTTCGGCTTCTTTGAGATAGAGTACTGTCTTCTCTTTCTTCGCCTGGTTCATTTCCTGTTCAAACTTGGAATTAGCTTTGCGAAGCTGATTATCACGATCTCTAATAGCCTCGTCGCGTTCATCAATAACTCTATATTTGCTCTCTACAAGTGCAGCGGCATGCAATACTTCATTAACGGCTCCTGGCAGGTATAATCTACCCGGACTAATACCAGTGCCGCTATCTTTTTGTTTGCAATAATTTGCCAGCTTCATCGTCGGCAGCGCAACTGATAGTAGATATAGAATTACCGCACTGAGAACACTAAATCCCAGCAACACCATCGCGGCGGCAAATGGTACTTCTTCTTCAATTGGATCTCGCGACAATCCGATAGGATCCCCGCTATAGAAACCAACGTGCAGGTTGTAACCAGCGGCCACTGGTGCGACGGATTCATAATATTTTCCAGTACGCCAGACAACCTTTCTTGAGCTTTCTTGAATAGAATCTAGATCTGGAGAAAACGATTTGGTGAGCGGGTTGACATGTCCCTGCCCATCAGTGAGGTAGTACCAGGACAAATGGTGCTCAGTCATGCGTTCCAGGATCACAGGGACGGCCGGCAAATTCGGTTTGGTATCGATAACCGGAGTAGCAACTGGTGCATCCGCTGCTCCGCCTTTTGCTTTTTTGCCTTTCTTTTTGCCAGGCGCAGTCACAGGCGCAGGAGCCGGAACTGGAGCCTGCGGCTTAACCACCTTTTGTGCCAGCTCAGCAGCTAATTTCTGAGCGATTTTGTCTTGATGGCTCGAAACCATCGAAGGAAAGACACTATTAAACGCGGCGGTTATTACAAAGAAACCGACAAAAATTATCAGAAGCAGTCGTACGAAGAAGTTGTTCAATAGCGTTCTATTCTATTCTTACTAACAACAGATCATTATAATAACCAGCACAGCTTCTTGTCCTGACGGTGGACTAAACTGCGTCTCAATGAGACTGACACTAGTTTAATGCCCACTCTGCTGATGATTAACATTAAATTGTATACGAGAAGGTCCAAATTGCGCCATGTTTGACAGCCTTCCAAGCGTAACTCTTAATGAAAGCAGGCTATAGTCTCAGTAAATGCTTGAACTGGGCACGGGAGTAGACCTGTTGAAAAGACCAGCAATTCTCAGCCCACCAGCTTCACGCTTAACAAGGTAGTCGGTGCTCAAAATTTGCACCGCTGGTCTAGGTCCCTGCTGCAATGTCAGGTTACCGGTAACGTTTACCACAATGCTGCCGTCAGGATTAGACGCCACAGCCTGAACTGACGTCGGAGTAAAGCTTCCGCGTATACGTCCAGAGCACACTCCATCTGCTATCTCGGACGGCCAGAAAGCCGCCTGATAAGACTGGGCAACCTCAGGCACAATCCATGTCATTGCCTGTTGGCGCTTTTGAATTACTGTTGCCGGATTAAAATCCATAGCATCGCCTATCCACCAGCCAACAAATTGCGCGGCCAGAGCCGGTTCTAGTTTCTCCTGCACGGAAGGCTTTGCTGCGGCAGCTTTCCCACTCGTTTCCGCTTTGGCTTCCTTAGCGGCAGATGGCAAAGATTTTTCTGCACCTGCTTTCTGCCCCTTACGATCTTCTCTGGGGCCGGACGCGATTCGGTCGGTCACGTTTCCGCCAAATCCACCGACAAAAATTGCAAGCAAGCCCACGATGACAAGTCCGGCGAGGATTTTGTCTTGAAATATTTTTTGAACTATGGCTCTGATAAGCTCGTAAAACATCGAAAGCCCCGTAGAACAAAATAATCTGACTCATCTAATAATAATTGTGTGAATTTTTTGATAAAAATCAATCGTGAAGTTCCCATGTCCATTACGCGTGATTTTGGCTGCCAGACAGAGACATTAAAACCGGCAAGATGTAGAATTAACAGAACTAGAATGAAGGCACGCCAAATTGCTTCTGACAAGGTATGCAGTTTGCAGTGCCTTCACACATCGATGGTGAACAGTGTCAGGCGACAACACAGAAGAATTAAAAGAACCGGTTTCTGAGACTCAAGAAGAAGACGTTGATGATGAGTCTGAAGCGGATGATTTTCCTTTTCCGCCAATTTCTGCCGAGGAAGCACTGGCAGGCAGCCGTAAGTATGTTGCTTATACGGTAAAGCTTCCTTCAGAGCAACTTGCTGCATTGCAATTGATCTGGCTTGAACTCAAGCGCATGTACGGCACACATTCCCCTGACAAAAGCGGTATCATCCAACAGGCAATCACAGAATGGCTTAAGCGCTGGGATGGACCGGAGAAGGCACAGCTGCTCAGGCAGTTGCTGGAAATTCGAGAGAACACTCGCCGCAGACAGTATCGTAAGCAGTGAGTGCGCAAAATAATCTGTCTTGATAAGCGCGGTGGCGAGTACCAAAAGGGCTCCCGTGAGGGCGTCCCGACGTTGTTTATGGCTTTGTTTCAATGAAACAAGCACGCAACCGAGGGGAGCCGCGTGCCTGTTTGGTGGGTGGTCGGATTAAATCATTTAGGCTTCTGCAAACGGAGCGGGCTCACTTGCCAAACTCCACTTGCAAGCATTCACTACATCGTGCGCTTTTCAGGGCTGCTCTGGGGCTGTTCCATACCGATGTGGTGTGAACGAGCACCAGCAGGGGGCATTTGTCCTGGTCCGCCATGTCCAAAACCAGCAGGACCTCCGTGGCCGAAACGTCCCGGTCCGCCGTGATGAAACCCGCCGAATGCTTCAGAAACCAGCATTCTGTGACGCAATTTTTCACGCTGATCTGGGGTTAGAACTGAAAGCTCTTCGAGTTTCAAATTCAGTCTTGCTGTTGCAAGATTAGCCTTCGTCGCGTTGATCTTTGACTGAATTTCCAGCGCCTGGTTGCGATCAACATCGGCCCTGGTGAATACACCTTTCATTTGACGATAAAGTGTTTCGAGTTCTGTGCGCTGGCTTGCAGTACTGTCCAGGAATTTATTGCGAAGCGTAGACATTTTCTCGAGCTGAGCATCGCTCAGATCCATGTGATGTCCACCGCCGCGGTTCCAATGCCCACCGCCACCTTTTTCACAGGCGCCACCATCGCATTTTGCTGCGACAGGAACTTTGGCTCCTGGGGCACCAGATGTGGTATCAGCGGCCAGCGCTGGCGCTGCAATTAACAAGCCGGCAACAGCTACGTTAAATAAATGCTTGCGATCGATCATGATGTTCTCCTCAGTGTATTCCTTCATGCAGGCGCAACAATGCCTGAGGCCGGAGTCTTTCACGACAGCTGTCTTCAAGTTGAGTAATATTGTTGCGATTAACTAGTAATTCAAATTCTGGGAGTAAATAATTTGGTCTTGCGAATTTGAACTTACAGATTTGACTGACGAGGCTGGATTTATTTTGATCCAGACACCCCGATTAATTTGAACTAATATTTACAATAGAAATCAACACAGCACGGGACTTTGAGAAAAGTAATCAGGAAAACAAACTATTAAATCCAGGAAAATGAGATGGTAAACCAGGGGATAAAAGCCGAATTAGAAGAACTAGACTTGCAATTGTTGATTTCCGAATGGCCGGCAGGCATATATAAAGGAGTCTATTTAAACAGCGGCAGTTGTGGCGTAAAACCTAGAAGCGTTCTGGACGCAATTCAAACGGGCTGGAATAAGCTCAACGAAAACCCTACACTGGCGACCTTTCTTGACAAAGAGGTCTGGGAGACTACTAAGTCTGCCGCCAGTCGGCTTTGCAACGTGCCTTCAGACCAGCTCATTTTCATTCCGAATTCAACATTTGGAATTCAATTAGTAATGCAGAGTTTCTTGCAAAACCCAGGTGATCAGATTGTCACAAGCACGCAAGAACATCGATGCGTAAACACGCTGGGGCGTTATCTTGAAGAATCGAGGGGAATAACTGTACGCAAACATACGATGGATTCTGCAGCAGGTTCGCAGGCATTTTGCCAGGGCATTCTCAATCTCATCAATAGTAAAACCCGGCTTGTGATTGTAAGTCAGATCAATTGCCTGACTGGCTGGCGTCCGAATCTTGCCCAACTCTGCCTAGAGTTAAAAGACGCAAAGATTCCACTACTTGTGGACGGCGCCCACGCTCCTGGTCAGGGTCCATTGAGTCTGAAGGAATATCCGCTCTGGGTTGCATCCTGTCATAAGTGGATGGGTGCACCGAACGGAACAGGTTTGCTCAAAGCAGAACCAGAGTTGATGGAGAAATTGAAGCCTCTTTCAATTGGCGATCGCTACTACGATGAAGATTTTGACCTGGCTCACAGGCTGGAATGGCATGGTACGGGTGATGTCGTCAAACTGGCTGGGCTGCGTGCCGCAATTGATCTTCAGCTGAAACTCGGTCCTGTGAAAATTGCACACAGACAATTAGAGTTGCAATCATATTTGCGAAAATGCCTTTCAGAGCTTCCAGCCGGCACTATAAGAACTCCGGATGCAGACGGCGAACGTTCTGCACTGCTTGCTATTCATTGGAATAAGAACCAGTTGAAGGTAGATGATTTGAGGGCTGAACTCTGGCAAAAGCATCAAATATGGGTTCAACCGGACTATGCCTCTGAAACACCAGGACATGGAATGAGAATTTCCTGCAATGTGTTCAACAAAGAACAGGAAATTGACGCCCTAATATCAGCTCTGAAAACATTGCTGCTATGACCTTTGGCATATGCTCAAGAAAGATGCCCAATCAATGGTCACGAAAGAGGCAATGACCTGAGTAAATGCCCTAATTTCCAGAAACTCGACAGTTACTGAAGAACTAACGGCTGGAGAACAATATGCAAATCAAACGTGTGAGCTTAATCTTGCTAAGTGTCGCTGCACTCGCGGGAGGCTTCATTTACTGCACTAATACAAGCCAGTCCGAGCATAAAACTACGCCACTTTCTCAAGCTCAGCAAAAGCGAATAAAGAGCATGACAGTAATTTACTGGCGTTATCCCTACGGTGATTTTGGACCGTGTGTAATTCCTGATGAAAAACGTTATGAATTGAGCAAGATGACCGTCCAATCCGCAGAAGCTCTCGCTGAACTTTTGCATGACAGTGGAGTGCTCGACCTCAAAGAAGCTCAATTGACCAAGCCCGAAACAAAAAACTACAATGTGTTCAGCCAAATTGATCAAATAACCGGAAACGGCAAAAGAGTCGGGAAGTATAATCTCACCATTTTGCCTGGCGACGGCAACGATCCTTGTGTGGATTTAAGCTGGCATGGAGACTCTGTTAAAGAGCCAGTCTGGAAACTAGTTGAATTCCTGGAGATGACAGTTCCGACAGAACAAAAGAGTCCCGTATCAGAGTACTTAAAAGATCGAGTGAGTTCATCGATTGCAGATTGGGAGAGAGGTCTTCCGGCCCTTTATAAAGGCGAGCTCCCATTAAAAAAAGAGATAAGCGTATCTGTTCTGCTTCAAAAAACAAAATCAAGCGAAGCAGCCAAGCTCTCTGTTTTGAAGCTTGACAGCAGTTCTGCTAACTCCAGTGCAGATAAGGCTGCTCTCGAAGCAATTCAAAACTCGTACCCTGGTGCAAACTTGCGTAAAACAGATCAGTTCACAGGAAAGTACAAAGTAATCTTCCAGAGCCCCTGCACCGTGACTGAATCAGCCTATGGCATGAAAGAGATCGGAGGGGACATGCTCTCCATCAGGATAGTTCCAGCTGAATAAATAAATGGTCTAGTCACGCTTCAGGTGATGGTACAGGTAATAAGCAAAACCTGCGCCACCGACAGCGACTATCGCTATGTCGAATTTATGCCAGAGGCTGGTGAAGACTTCCATGTTTTCACCGAATTTGATACCAACCCAGGTGAGGAAATAGCACCAAACAAGAGAGCCCACAAAAGTGAATAGCGTGAACATCCAGAAGTGTGCTTTCAAAACTCCGGCTGGAAAGGAAATGAAAGTGCGGACCACGGGCAGCATTCGGCAAACAAAAAACGCCCAGTCGCCCCAATGGTCTACCCACTTGTCGGCATGTTCAAGGTCTTTCTCTTTCAGAAGGAACCATCTTCCGTATTTTTCAACGAAGGGCCGGCCTCCGTATAAACCAAGGAAATAAGAAGGTATTGAACCAATAACACATCCGATGGCACCAGCTAATGCCGCCAGATGGATATCCATTTTTCCTTGCTGAACCAAAATACCTGCAGTTGGCATGATTGCCTCACTTGGCAGAGGGATATTGGCCGATTCAATAGCCATCATGAGTATGATGCCGGGATAACCCCAACTGGCTACGGCATCTCTAATCATCTGGAGAATGGGATCAATAAACTGATGTAACATGTCTGACCTCTGATAGTATTTGAGGCAGGATTAAGCTTGCCTTGATGCCGAGCCGGCTAATGAAGACTCCCGCCATTGCCGCTTCGCATTCTATCGTTTTCTTGGAACAATTACTGGAAACTAAGTTCAGATATCGAGATCTCAAGAGCCTTTCGAGCTGCTAAAACTAGGACATCGCAAGGGACTCACATTAAGCTGAGGATTGACTAAGGATCTATGCCCGAATTAGCAAATGCAAAAGTAGCTACACGTTTTTTCACCATCGCGACGGCTGGGCATGTCGATCATGGCAAAACCAGCCTGTTGAGAAAACTAACCGGAATTGACCCGGATAGGTTGAAAGAAGAAAAAGAGCGGCAGATGACGACTGACCTAGGCTTTGCCTATCTGCCCCTGGGAGAGAACCTTGTCGTTGGCTTTGTAGATGTTCCTGGTCATGGCAAGTTTTTGAAGAATATGCTTGCGGGCGTAGGTGGAATCGACCTGGCACTGCTCATAGTGGCAGCCGATGAAGGTCCTATGCCACAGACGAAGCAGCACGTGCGCATTTTGAGTTTGCTCGGAGTACGCCGGGCTATTGTTGCGATTACAAAGATCGATCTTGTGCAGGAGAAGGAACAAATTGATCTCGTGATTGATGAGGCGAAGTCAATGCTTGAAGCGCACGGCATTGAAGCGCTTGCATTTTGCCCGTTAGCATCGACAACGGGCGAGGGGTTCGATAATTTACGAGCAGCATTTTCTAAGGTTCTTTCGGCAATGCCGGCACGAGACACAAGCGCATCGTTGCTATTGCCAGTGGATCGTGTATTTAGCAAAGCTGGATTCGGCACGGTCATAACCGGAACGTTGGTGAATGGGAAGCTTACTGTTGGCGATCAAATATTCATTGAACCTGGAGATATATCGGCACGAGTGAGACGACTGGAAACTCATGGGCAACAGGTCAATGAAGCTATGCCAGGCCAGCGTGTTGCCTGTAATCTAGTCATTAAAGAGGGCGAAAAGCTCAAGCGAGGATTTGTTCTTGCAGGTGAGGCAATCAGCCCGACGAAAGCGATGATCGTAAGTTTGTTCGATCGTCCGCGTATTTTGACACAGCCACTAAGTGACAGACTTTCGGATCAACCAATCAGGCTATATCACGGAACCGCTGAATATCAGGGCTTCATTCGCTGGGTTGAAGACCGCAAGCTGGAAGCCGAACAGGCTAATCAGCAAGATGGTTTTGGATTTGTTGCGTTGCAAGACGATGGAGTACTTTCTGCTGGAGATCGTTTCGTAATCAGACTGACAGACGACACCATATACGGTGGCGTTATCCTCTTGAGAGAAAGACCTCGCTGGTTGAGCAAAGGCGAAATTCTGCAGCTGGCAACGCTGCTGGACGAAGAGAAGCACGAGGAAGCTTTGCACAGATTTCTGGATGACTCTCCTCAGCTCATGCTGAAGGAAGCACAGCTCTCGGCAATTCACCCGGAGCTTGTGAGACAGAAACTTGTAGCCGACGGAATTGCCTCAGGAAATCTGCTGAGGCTCGGGGATAACCTGATCACAAAGAATTCGCGGAACGAACTGAGCAAAAAAATTAGCCAGACCATTAAGCAGATGCTTGAATCAAGCGAGGAAGCATCGGAAGGAGTGGGGCTTGAGGCTTTGCGTTTGAAACTTCAGCCTAAGTTGGAAAGAACCGCATTTCAAGCGCTAATCGAAGAAGAATCGGCGCAGTCTCGTATAGTGAAGAAAGGCGATAAGATTGCGCTGCCCGGTGCCCCTGCGCAGAAAGCTGCATCACCGCTACACGCTGATGCCGAAGCAAAACTTCTGAAAACGCTTCAGGAACACTGGTGTCTTGAGCTTGATGAACTCTCGCAGACCGCAAATGTTGAGTTAAAACTATGCAAACAGATTGTGCAGAATTTGACAAAAAATGGAACGCTAATAATCGCCAGCTATGATTTCATTGCGAGCAAAGAAAAGATCAATGAAGCGCACCAGGTTCTGGCAGATCTCTGGAACGCAAAGCGCAATATAACGCCAACCGACTTCAAGGAAAAAATCGGTGTGACACGCAAGTATGCCATGGCTTTGCTGCAATACTTCGACGATGCAAAAATCACGCGCAGGCTGGATTCAGGGCGAGTCCTCCTTAAAGGACCCGGGCGAGTTTAAGACTGGGCAAGACCATTGTTAAATGCACTGATAACTCATTTCCATTTCGTATTCCTGTGCTTAAATGTTCCATATAAGATGCAGGTTAACCAGCAATGGAGCTTCAGATGAGTTTCCTCGCCTACAGGTTCATTTCAAGGTCAGGCAAAGCGGCTTTAGCCGGCACTCTCTTTCTTTCAATTTTGCTGGCTACGCCGGCGTACAGTGCGAAAGGAAGGGAAGAATCCACACGACTAAACAACGAAGGCGTGACTGCACTAAAGAGCAATGACTTCGAAACGGCTATTCAAAAGTTTAAAGACGCATTAAACACGACCAATGGTTATTCTCTTGCTAAAGAGAATATGGCAATCGCATACAACAACTATGGAATCAAGGAATCTGAGAAACCCGAAAAATGCCTGAAACTATTTCATATGGCAGCCTGGCTTCAACCAGAGAATAAAACTACAGTTGAGAATATTGATCAAACAGTTAAAAAACTAGGCAAAGATCCCAAATCATTTGTTGATCGTATAGTGCTTGCAGATAAAGCTCAGACTGAAGGCGATTTTGCAGGAGCAATTGTGGAATACAAAGCCGCGCTTAGTTTGCGTGATGACGCCGATGCAAAGAAAAAGCTGGCACTGGTAACAATTCCCGACGACTGGAAGAAATGGCTTTCAGACGAGAACAAGAAGGAAGACGGTAAATCTGCAAACGCGGATATTGATTTCGGCCCGTACATGGCCGATTTGCAAAAGCGAATCAAACGCTCATGGTTTCCGCCAAGAGGAAATGAAACAAAAAAAGTCGTTACCATGTTCAAAGTTCATTCGGACGGTTTGATATCTGATATAAAGTTGGATAAATCCTCGGGAATGGCAGCGGCAGATGAAGCAGCTCTTGATGCAGTCCGCAACGCATCTCCCTTCCGCCCACTTCCTAAAGGCGCTCCGGATGTAGTCGATATTCAATTCACATTCGATTACAACGTTTTTGCCAACGGCAAAGATAAGAGAGACCGAGAAAATGAGCTGAAACAAAAAATTGGTCGAGATAAAAGCAATGGCAGCATAAAAGAAGCTGCAGAAACAGAGTTTGAACTAGCCGGCTATTATGCGGAAAATGAAAAAGACAGCCAGGCAATCACCCAATACAGAGATGCTCTTGATCTTCTAGAAAACAAGGTTGATGACAAAGCTCTGGAAGCAAAAGTCGCATCCGGATTAGCAGACGTCTATTATGGAAAAAGCGATTATTCTTCTGCGAAGCCCTTGTATGAACGTTGCCTCAACATAGAATTGGAAAACGGAAAAGACAAGCGGGCAATAGCCACGACGCAGAGAGATCTTGGCTATACGATTTTGTACCTGGATGAGGACCATACAAAAGACGTCATGAGTCTTCTGAATGAGGCACTCAAGAATGCGGAAGAAGTCCAAAAGAAGGACGATGACAATGACATTCAAGAGTTGATTGTTGATATCAAATACGGCATCGGTCATGCTTACTGGCAAAATGGGCAATATGATCTCGCTGCAGATCAGTACAAAAAAGTTGTGGAAGAAACCAGAAAATTGGACGGCGACGAAAACACCGACAGAGTAATGTTGCGGCAGAAAGACGTTGCAGACTGCTATTACGAACAAAAAAAGCTGAAGGAATCTCTGGACGAATATAAAAAGGTTCTAGCCATCTCTTCTAAAATTGATGACGCGGATCAAGATGCTTTGAAAGAAACGCTCGGCAGAATAGATGAATTGAGCCACAGACTTGGTATTCCGACAGAAGATGATCTTGCCTTGCAAAATGAAACCAAGAAAGCAGTGGACCGCTCTTATTCATGGTTGCCATATGCTCTTGGCGGAGCACTGTTTGCCTTGTTGATCATTTATCTGGCAAGCGCTCGCCAGAACAACGATGTCGATATTGTCGGCAAAAAGACAGACAAAAATCGCTAATCCGCCAGCTGATGCTAAAATTCAGCTATGCTAAACGCGCTTTTAATGCTGCTGTTTTTTGTTTCCGGATTCAGCGCCCTTGTTTACGAAGTCTGCTGGATGCGACAGCTTGTCCTGGCGCTCGGAGTCACAGCAGAAGCAACCAGTTGCATTCTTGCCGTTTTCCTGGGCGGATTGGCGCTTGGTGCATACGCGGGCGGACGCATTGCCGATCGATACCCAAGAAAGAGCCTCTTGTTTTACGGAGCTGCCGAAATTCTAGTAGGTATTTCGGCTTTGCTGGTGTCGGCTGTCAATCCATCTTTGCCTCAATTCGTAGCCTCACTTGCCAAACAAATGAGCGATAACGAAGGTCAAATAATCGCATTGCGCCTCGTCGTTTGTTCAATTTTGCTTTTAATTCCGACTATTTTCATGGGCGCATCATTGCCTTTCCTCACCCGTTTTTTCGTTAAACAAGGGCTCTATGCAAAGGAATTCTTCGGCAAGCTCTACGGCATCAATACACTGGGAGGAGCATTAGGAAGTTTTGCTACCTGTTATTTCGGGATGCCAACGCTTGGTTTATTTGGAACCGTTTGTCTGGCTGCTGCAATGAATATTATTGTTGGAATCTGTGCGATTGCTTTTTCGCGTTCATCATTAAATAGAGTTGAAGCAAGCCCAACGGAGGATTCGCCGTCAGCGCATGCTGAGCCAGATGCTGATGAAATGCCTCCATTATCAACTCTGATTACGCTTTCAGCATTATGCGGCTACACAGCAATTGCCTATGAGATCTTATGGACAAGAATGCTTCGTTTTGCAACCACATCAACTACATACGCATTCAGTGCTTTGCTCACTACATTTCTGCTAGGACTTGCCCTGGGAAGTTTGCTATACAACAGATACCTTTCCAGGAAATACAAATCTCAGTTCATGAAAGAACTCAAATGGTTTGCACACCTGCAGTATTTCACTGCGATATTTTGCGCGGCAAGTTTGCTTTGTTTGCCAGCAAGCTTCCTTTTAAGAGACTCAGTGCCACGTCTGCTGGGCACGCTTGTTCCCTGGCAATTGCATCATTCAATTCAACTCTACCTGACAGCATTTCTGTTTATGCTCTTGCCGGCTACGCTAATCGGAATTTCATTTCCTCTGCTCACATCAATGGCAACGTCCATTAGCCGGAATGTTTCTAGCGCGGTTGGGAGCACCTATGCAGCCAATACTGTTGCATGCGTTCTTGGAACTGCAGTGGTGGGTCTGGTATTGATTCCTATCGTGGGCTCATACACAGCGTTTCAAATCACGATCGTAGTTACTGTCATAACTGGCAGCATCGCCCTTGCTTTGTCGAGCAAGAAGAACTCCAGCCCCGCCTCGATTCCCCTCATGGCTCTTCCGTTACTTTTGTCTTTGCTGTTTCTTTCATTTGTGCAATTTCCAATCTCCAAATACTTGAAAGGGCTTGGACTCATTCAATATGGAGAAGACATCGCCGGCACGGTATTGGTCATGCAATGCCCCGGTTACAAGCAATTGATTATGAATGGAGAAGGCTACTCGAGCACAATCATGCGCGGTCGGAGATATATGCGTATGTTGGGGCTCCTTCCTGTGCTGATGAATCCGCGTGCGAAGGACGTTTGTGTTATCTGCTTTGGCATGGGCACCACATCCGGTGCAATAACCCTGCCGGAGCAGATCAAGAATGTCGACATTGTTGAATTATCGCCGCTTGTAATAGCCTATGCTGGGCTGTTCAAGGACACTAATTTCAATGTCTTGAAAAATCCCAAGGTAAAAGTTCACGTTGATGATGGGCGGAACTTTCTGCTGATGGCAAATAAGAAATTTGATGCGATAACTCTCGAGCCTCCTCCGCCTGCAGAAGCTGGCGTCAGTAACTTATATTCACGGGAGTTCTACGCTCTGGCTCGAGAACATCTAAATGAAGGCGGCGTTCTTTGCCAGTGGGCTCCGATGCACACGGCTTCTGGAAAGCTGTGGAAAATGATGGTTAATGCGGCACAGTCTGAATTTAAGGACGTGTCTCTCTGGGAAACCAACAACAGTGAATGCATTTTGCTTTGCACTAAGAGCCCCCTGGCTATTGACGCAGAGCAATTGAAGAAGCTCATGCAAGAGCCTTCAGTCAAAGCAAGCCTGTCAGATGTTGGTTTGGGCGAGGCAGGGGCTCTGCTGGGCACTTTTCTGTGTTCAGATAAATCAATGAGAAAATTCACCGAGGAATCAAGTCCGATTACTGATGATGGAGCACAAATCGAGTTTTTCTTACCATACACCGACAGGCGACTCTATAGTTTTGATCTGGAAGAATCAAGCTCAGACGTTAAGGATTTGCTCTCCGACAAAGGAGCATCGTTAGAAGCAAACGCGGCTGCGGAGCGCGTTGCAATGCAGCACCCGATTGATGATCTTTCAAAAGCCAGAGAATCAATGCGCCTGCTCAGGGCTGCCACTAAAGCCAGAGTAAACGGGCAAAACGAACAAGCGAAAAAGCTGCTGAATCAGGCCGAAAAAATGTCCGAAGGAAATGCATACTTCGACTATGCGAAGACACAACCCAATCTCGTCCTCGATTGATCCACGGACGACTCATGGCTTCGCCCCTACAGCAATGTCTGAGCAAGGCAATGTTGAAGCGCTAGGTCGTGACGCCAAAATAGAATAGCGGCAGCTCCCCGGGATCCTATGTCCAGGGGCGATGCCATGCACCGGCCAGTGTTATCGAACGCCAGCACTGCTAGCGACGGAAGTGAGCTTATCTGCATTTTCAATTGGCAGGCTCTGATCCATATCTGCTCTATCAATGCCGAACACCTTGCAATAGAAGCTAAGCTCGGATTGCAGGCTCTTCTTGATTGTTTCAGCCTGACGGAATCCGTGTTGCTCTCCCGGAAATGTGAGATATGCAACCGGGAGATGTTTCTTCTTCAAAGCCTCATACATAGCTTCGCTCTGCGATGGAGGAACAACCTTGTCCTCAAGACCCTGAAAAAATATAACGGGGCAACTGATATTTGCCGCATGCAATAGCGGTGAACGTTGCTCGTAGAGGTCCTTCCTTGCTGGATAAGGGCCTACAAGTGAATCAAGATAACGCGACTCGAATTTGTGTGTGTCTGTTGCAAGAACTTCTAGATCGCTCACGCCATAATAGCTGGCTCCTGCAGCGAAGTGATTGCCACGGAATGCCAGAGCGCACAAAGTCGTGTAGCCACCGGCACTGCCACCTGTGATGGCAACATGCTTGCCGTCGACCTTCTTACTCTGCACTAGATACTCCACGGCGCTAACGCAATCATCAACGTCAACTATGCCCCATTGTCCGTTCAAGCGCTCGCGATATTTCTTGCCATATCCGGTGCTTCCGCCATAGTTTACATCGACAACAGAAAATCCGCGCGAGGTCCAGAATTGAATAGACATCTCAAGTGTGCTGCTGCACATAGCCGTGGGTCCACCGTGACTCTTCACCAGCAGCGGTGGCAGAGTCCCTTCAGCAGCCATGTAATCAGGATTCTTTGCAGCATAGTAGAAAGCGTGTCCGGTGTTCCCATCTTTAGTAGGGAACTCGATTGGAGTTGCCACCGAGAAATAGGATGAATCAACTTTGCATTCGTTAGATTTCCTGATTACCTTCCAGCTGTTATTTGCCAGATCAAGAGCGGCAATCTCCGCAAAACGGTCTGGAGCACCACCACGAAGCACGACACGCTCAGCATGGCAGCGCACATTGCTTATGTCCTGATATGGCGTCGAAATCTCTTTCAATTCACGAGACTCGGGGTTGAACTCGGCGAGCTTCCAAACGCCATCCTGGCAATATGAGCAAATCAATTTGTTCGCTGATACTACTGCATAATTGGACAAGCCAAAGATCCAATGAGGATAGCCGAATTCTGCTTCAATCTCCAGAAGTGGCTCCACAAGCCCGCTGTAGGAAGCATACAAATTCCACCAACCGTTGCGGTCAGATACGAAATAGAGAGCTCCATCTGGTCCCCATTCTGGTTGAATTACGGATTCTCCTTTTCCACCTGCCACTTGCTGAATGTTTGAGAGCGAGCCATCATTTCCGAGATTGCCGGTCCACAGCTTCGTTTCATCCCAGGGCATGTTTGGATGGCTCCAGGTTATCCAGGCGAGCAGGCGCCCGTCGGGGCTTATGCGTGGCGAAGAAAAGAAATCGCTTCCGGCAAGAAGCATCTCTGCTTCCACTTCTCCGCCGCCCAGGCTCACCACATCAAGCGAATTCAAAGGCTCCTCGCCTTCGAGCGAATGATCTTCTTTTACAACAATCAAGCGATTGCGTTTTGGATCATGACAAAAATCAGCATAACGGTATGGTCCAGCTTTGGTCACAGCCTGAGCTGATTGTTTGCCTATTTCTTGCCGGTAAATGCGATGATCGGCGAAGTTGCTGAAGAATAGATCTTTGCCGGAAATAATGGCAGCACCGCCACCATATTCATGCGCACCGCTGCGAACGTTAAATTCAGCCGGACTAATATCGAAATGCTTGCCGTTCAAATCAGATGCCACGAGGACACTGCGCCCCTTTTCAGACGGGCGCCCCTCAATCCAGTACACGTGTTCAGCGTCGATATACGTCTGCCCAAGCTTAACGGCGGCAGATCCCAGCATTTCAGCGCTGATGGGCGATTCCCAAGAACCATACGCGGCGGTTTTCGTCATTGTGCCTACCCTGTATGCAGTTGATATAAGAGAGATAGAGTTTAGCAAATCTCATCCTTTCCTGCCGCAGAGCAGGTCAAGTTGGTTTTCCCCGGGAGATTCCCTGATATTTGTCAAGCCAGATCGAAGTATTTGGGATCTTTAGGGAATTGGCTCACACGAGCTAATTCGCCCAATGCTTAAGCTGCAGC
>JBIKOL010000252.1:0-6908 GCA_044358055.1 Obscuribacteraceae bacterium (SeqCode) | reverse complement strand
ATTGAGGAGTTCAGGCGCAACGTACTCCATAGTGCCGACTAAAGAGCCGCGTCCAGTCAGGCGCCTGTTCTCAAACTCCATTAAATAAGCGATACCGAAATCAACGATTTTGACCCAATCAGGTCGCTCTGGATTCTCCTGCAAAATGATATTCTCGGGTTTAATATCCCTATGAACAATTCCTGCCTTATGCACTTCATTGAGACCACGACAAATTTGCACCATTATGTGGGCAGCTACTTTTGCTGGTGGTGGACCATGCATTTTGACCATATCAGTAAGGTTTTGACCATTGATGTACTCCATAACCAGATACGGAATTTTCATATCGACAAATCCGCAGTCGTGAATCGCAACGATATTCGGATGGTTCAGGCGGGCTAAGGCTTTAGCCTCACGGACAAATCGTTCGATTTCATTTGGCGTTGAAACCAGGGCGTCATATGCAATTTTCACCAATACTGTTCGTTCAACAGAAACCTGCTGAGCTTTGTAGAGCACGCCCATGCCACTCTCAGTCAACACCGATTGAATCAGATATTTTCCGTCCAGGTATTTACCAATGAGTCCAAGGTCGGCAGATTGAGGCAATTGTTCTTCGTATTGCATTTTTTCAGGTGCTTGGGGTCATTATGGACTATTCCCAGTCCTGAGTATGGCTAAAACGCAAACCTAGAACACAGCATTTATCTCCGAATAAAATCGCTAAAGCACTGTGCAAGCTTGTGCTTTGGCAATATCTAGACTCGACAGAATACTATGCCATCATCCCGGGCAGCTATTGCTCGTCGCCATTGGCTCTTCGGCGAGCCTTTCGAAAACGTTCGACTATGTCCTCGGCGCCGTCGCCACAGCTATTGCGATATTGCGATGCCGACCAGCCAGATCCCTTCCACTCAACTTGATTAAGTACGCCGTCCGCGTTTGGTTTTTGAACGCACATGCCAACGACTTCTCCATTGGGGCGAAAAATAACGTTTTCCCGGCTTGCATCTTGAGCGCTCGATTGGAACTGGCTGGTGACTATGTAAGTCCCATAGATTCTATTGTCGTACTTTTCAGTTGGTGCCCCGACCTTATGGCTCTGCAGTTCATCCCAATCTTTAGACCAGAACTTGCCGAGGAAATCGTCTTTTACTCCAGGAGCTTCGTATATCGTTTTTCCATTAACGGTATCAGTTGAAAGCTTCCCAACAAAGGGTGTCAAATCGGCGCTTAGTTTAGCGCGCGCTTGTTCAGCTTCTGTATTCGCACGTGAATCATCTTTCGCCACATTGAATTCAACTTGATCATTCATGATTTATCACCAAATTCGTTCCTTCGTCGAATTTATCAGCTTCCACAAAAGCTGCATTGGTGAGATTCCCACTGGGAAGGCTGGAGTTTCCTATTTATTCTTTCATTCGGTAATACTACTGCTGCTTCACTGCTAATACTCACAGCTCAAAACACCTTTAATCTTCAGATCTGGCATTCACGGATGCGTTTAAGCTTTGCCAGATATCTATGAGCGCCACACTCACAAGGTTCACCAGGACATAATTTGGCAACAGATTTTGCAAAATCTTCTCTTTTCTCTTCATATGATAGCAATCATATTTTCAGAAGGGGGATGGATACTTGGCACGAAACCTGACGAGAAATTCTTCAGAAATTCTGCAGTCCAAGTTCACTCCACTCGTAGCGGATCAGGCTAGTTTTCTTTTTGCGCGTCCATAATTTGCCATTTTTTCATCGCACCAAAGAAGAATTCGAGAAATACCAGCAGAACTGACGCCTGAGTCGACGTGCTGGCTCCAGTCTCGGACGCAGTGGGTGGCTACAGCTTCCGAACCTTAAGCATTCCGCAAGAATTAACAGCATTCATAAATGGTTTTGGTAGATCGGACGAAGCTTGCATGAGTTTGAATAGAATGGAATTGTGAGATCCTTCTGGATATCTAAACAAATGCAAGAGATCACAAAGACAAAACTTCTTCGTGCTGCGTGTCATGCTTCGGCTCTGGCAAGCTGGTCCGTAATTACTGTTGGGGTACCAATCGCGGCTCTCCTGATGAGTAACGATCCACTGGTCAGGGACAGTGCGAAGGAATCAATCAACTTTCAAATCAGTATGATTCTCATCACCATAATTGGCGTGGCGCTTTTGTTTACAGTCATTGGTATCCCTTTAGGCATTCTGGTTCTTGCCTACGTGGGTTTAGCGTCCCTTGTTTTGCCAATAATCGCTATCGTGTCGGTTTGCGCCGATCCCGAAAAATCTTACCGATATCCATTGACCATTCGGCTGCTCAAGCCAACGCTGCCAGAGAAAATCTGTACGAGCATTTAGCAGCCAAATGGATTAGTAAATGAGATTGCTCAGTTCACGATCCAATAATTTGTGTAATGCTCATTTTTTTCCTTCTGGCTCTCGTTCGCCTTCGGATCGAACTCGCTCTCACGCTCACCGCCCGCATCTAATATATGAACAGTACTTTTTCTCGGTATCCCGAGAATAGAGGAGCGATCAACAGCAAATTTAGTTGTTTCAGTTGGCTTGCCGTCCGGTACAAACTTAGTAGTTTCAGTTGGCTAATTAGTGGATAATTCGTGAAAGCGGCAATCTATGCGATTCTACGCAAGCCGCTTTCTGAGTCATATTTGCATCAGCATATTTTGCAGAGATATACTCCACGAAAACATATGAATGAGAATTGAAACAAGGAAACTCTAGTCGGTTGATCTTAACCAACTAGAGTTTCCATAACAGTGTCAAATCGTTTTTTGTGCTGTTTGCCCGAGCACGCATCATTGTCGAACGTTGCGGACCGGGTTAGGTTTCCTAGCACATCTGATGCATGGGTCTTTATTAAAGACCGCGTCCAGGAGGAGCGAGCTTAATCTCGGGTTGCGGATGAAAATATCTCTGTAATTCATCGATTGGGTGACAAACTATCAAGTCAGGTCCACCGCCGCGGCCACCTACAACTGTTTGGTAATTCTCACGGACACATTGCTGCTGACCCGCTTGTTGGCCTGCTTGTTGGCCTGATAGCTGGCTTGCCTCGGCCTGCAGTTTCATTGTTGCTTCTTTCTCTTCCGTGCCTTGTGGCAGTGCATCTTTAAATGAGTCCATGTTCTTTCCTCTGCATAGGGCTTACGGAACTGAGCATAAAAAATAGTAAGTTAATTAATCCGTAAACTCGTGTGTAAATTGTGTTTATACTGATGCTGAACCTACTACCATAGGTTCATTTCTCAAAAGCGTCGTCAGCTGCGATGATCCTTCCAGAGTTGACAGCCTTCAGAAGGGCAAAATGATCCTTTTCTGTTTGATTGGCATAAGCAATGGCGAATTCGGAAATTGCCTGATCGAAAGAATCATTATCTCCAAGATATCCTGCAATCACCGCCGCATCCCCTGAACGCGCATGAGCTCGTGCCAGTACAGCACCCATCAGAACAGCCGACTCCACTGTATCATTGCCGGTCCACAGATCAACCTCTGGTTTCACTTTCGTATCGCGCAATTGCTGTATGTAAAAATGCCTTCCTCCTGGAAAGCATGTCCATCCTAAAAACGTATCACTGGCCGACTGTGCAATTCGTTGTCCGGCTACCACGCGTTGCCCGCTGTTGGCATACTCACTCTTACCAGCGTAAGCCTCAAGCACAGATCTGCTTGCTTCTTTAATCTTGAGGAGCAGAATTTCATTATCCGGAGCAAGAAACAAGGCAATGGCGCACATAGTTCCGACACTTCCTATCCCAAGCACTTTAACTGCTATGTCCTGGAGTTTGTAACGGTCGAAAAGCCTCTGTTTGTCTTCCTGCAAGGATTGTCTGTAGATCGGCAGCGCCAACCGGAATTCATCTGCAAGCCAATGGTCTTTGGGATGGTACATTACTGGCGGATTATCTCTTAGCTGACAGACGCCGTTATGCTGCACTATCAATTTTGGAGAAACATAATTCTGAGAGTTTCGTTCAATAGCCTGGCGGAGACGAGCTTGCCGCGCTTCGGCCAGGTACCTGTCCTGTGTTTTTGATACAACCTCGGTCCAGTCAAAGCGTGATTGCCAAACCTCCCGAATCGACATCTCGGCGTATTTAGCGATTGTCTCTCTGTATGACCGCGTCGCAGCTAATGCTGCACTGAATCCGAATTCATCGGCGACGGAATTCTCCCGTGCTATCAAGACAAAGCTGGTGGCAAGCCGCTTCAGATCCCACTCCCACGGAGCAGGTAATGTTTCATCAAAGTCAGTAATATCAAATACTATGTTCCGTTCCGGGGTACCAAATGCGCCAAAATTTAGTACATGGCAATCACCACAGGCTTGGACCTGAAGATCTATGCGTGGAGTTTTGGCTAGATCAGCAGCCATTAAAGCAGCAGCGCCTCGAAAAAAACAAAACGGCGAGCGCATCATTCGTCCCCAGCGAATAGGAACCAGGCTACGAATTCTGTGCTTGTTGTATTGATCGAGATAAGCTATAGGCTCGATTGTGTCGCGATCAAGATTTACTGAAGCGTGCATCGTGACTGGAACTTTTGACTGAAGCATTCGGCCGCGCACAGTCCGATCTTTCCGAACTGACGACGTCGCAGGATGAAGTCTAGCCAAAGGCAGCTCAGAAGGATCATTCTGATTCATGGGATTATGCTCTTAGTTTCGATTCGTCTATTTCACGGGCGGTGGCATCTGCCGGACGCCCAAAATGAAAGATTCCAAAGATCACCAGCTCACAACCGATGACCTTTGCCTAGCGACCGCAGAGAAAACGCAGTTTCCTCCCCCAACGCTGATCTAATTAGTCCCCAAGCTACTAGTTAACTCAAAACCTGTATATTTTAGGCGGAGGCAAAAAAATTCTTACTAAATTTTCTTGTGCTTGGCTTTTTCCATCAATTCTTTGATAGACGAAGCCGGCACGATCAAATTCTCACGATATTGATAACCACCTGCGTGAATCATTCCGATCACCTTATTAGACTGTGCATCCACCACGGGACCACCGGACATGCCACTTGCCATATTTACTCTAGCTTTCTGTACTTCACCCGGCATCAATTGTCCTCTTTCTTTGCCGCTGGAGATCAGTCCGCTACTTTGGTCTGGCAGGTGACAATGTCTGTCCGCGGCGCCAGCACCTCCATCAAAACCGTAACCAGTTACAAAATCACCAACACTTGCGTCCTTCCCAGAAACTTCAAAATTCTTTCCAACTGAAGCCTTTTCTGCTGCTGTTAACCCATCAGCTTTCAGTATTGCTACATCCTTGTTTCTGTCTGCCGCTGCAAGATGTGCTGGAAACGACGTTCCATCATGAGTTCGCACTGTGATTTGAGCACTCTCCATATAATGCTGCGCTAATCCTTCGTTTGTGACTCCTTTTGATGATGGATCCAACTCTTTACTCTTGCGCGCGATTTTGTCGTAATTATCGAGAATGTACTGAGCCTGGAATTTTAGACTCTCTTCTTTTGAAAGATCTTTAGCTTGATGGTCACTGTCCAGATCAGCCAGCTTGAGACTTTGCTCCCTTAACTTGCTCTGGAGTTCTTCTTTGCTCAAACTGCCATCATGGTTTGAATCAGCGCGCTTGAATCCGTCATCCAGGAGTTGGTAATTGTTTTTCATTGTTTGATCGGGAAGTTTGGTAAAGCCGTGAGCTGCGGTTGCAAAGCTTTGCTCAGTCGCTTTATCCTTGTTGTTGACTGGAAAGGCGCTCAGTGATCCACCTGATTCCGAGGCGGGAAGCCCTGCTAAGTTCACCTCGAGGCTTGGTATATGTCGTCCGCCAGCGACGCTTGTGTCAAGGTACTTACACTCACGACCCGATGTGTCCGTTCTCGCAGCTGTACTCATCGAAGTCGGCTCCCGCTTGGAAAACTGTGCGGCATCCTCCAGGCTCAGGGAAGGCAATGCCCCTTTCTTTTCAAGATCTTTAGTGCTTTCTATGTTTTGGCTATTTGAACTCGTACGGGCGTTTCCGCTCCCGCTGGCAAGAGTGTCGCGAGCCTCCCTTTCTAATCCATTTAGTTGCCGAGAATCTGATGATTCAGCGAAATTGTGAGAAGCTGATTCGTGTAGTTCCTGTCTTGATTCGTTTGTCATTCATTTAGCCCACCCCTGAGTAGAGGCATGTTAATACTTTCGGTTTGGCAAAGGTTTGGCAAACCGAGATTGGGAACCTATTAACTGATTGCACTTGGATTTCTCTGCCTCTTCTCCTCCGGGAATCTTGCAGTTCCTGCCGGAGGCAAAAATAAGTCCAGATGCCGAAAATGGATGATCCGAAAGTCTTTAACCGAGTTAATCTTTCGCCCCGAGCGCGACCCAAACAAGAACCAAAAGGGTCACGAACGAGAAATATCCTTTGATCATCGATTCCAAAGGGAGTGAGTCAAGATGTTTTTTAGCTTTAGCAGACCGCAAGCACTAAGCACGACAAGTAAAGTTGAGCCGGCTCATCAAGCACAGCGCTCGTTTGAGCTGGTCCGAAGAATTCAGGAAACAGAGAACGACTCACCGAGCTACTCCAGCTTAAATGACATTTTCTCTGAAATGATTGATGACCAGTATCCGATGTCCCTGAGCAAGTGGGAGACTATTCCGGGCTAAATAATGTCGCCCCGGCGAGACGAGCAATGGTAACAAGCCAGGATCAAAGAACTGGCATTGGCATGGGTTAGCAAAAAAAAAATTATGGAGCTTAGCTATTCTTCGTTTTCTAAGGCAGCATCTGCGGATGAGGAGCAAGCTTTTGACTCAGATTCCAGTCTTGCTGAGACGCTTCGCCGCGACCTAGTTTTCCATTTACAGCAGCGCGTAATGCATATGCTTCTTTGAAGTAAGGATCCAGCTTGATGGCTTCATTAAGATCCGCGAGTGCTTCACTTAATTTGCCCGCATCAAATT
>JBIKOL010000141.1:0-23513 GCA_044358055.1 Obscuribacteraceae bacterium (SeqCode) | reverse complement strand
CTTATTGGATTGGTTTTCCTTATCATCCGCCGGGTTACTTCAGACCGAGTTCAAGCAGTTACCAGCCCAGCCGATTTACTCGTGCTCGCACTACTTACAGTTCAGGTGCTCCTGGGAATTGGAGTGGCTGTAGCGCACCGCTGGGGAGCAGCATGGGCAGTCGGCACGGTGGTTCCTTACTTCTGGAGTCTATTCACATTACAGCCTGATTTGAGCTATGTCGCCGACTTGCCGTTAATGGTAAAAGCGCACATGGTATCAGCCTGGCTCTTGATTTTCCTGGTTCCTTTTTCCAGGCTCATCCATATGTTCGCCGTTCCGCTGCAATACATTACACGACCACCACAAAACGTGGTCTGGAATAATTCAAGGCGCTCAGAAGCCGCTGCAGAACAGATTTCTACAGCAGAGGCCAGAAGAGAATTTCTCAAGGGTGGTGTCGGCATCGCGGCAGGCACACTACTGCTGACAGCAGGTGCAGTCGACAAAGTATTTGCCTTTTTCTTCGGACCTCGACTGAGCAAAAAAGAAGAAGAAGAAATGATGACAGCGAAAATAAAAAGGCTGGAGTCAACAACAGCGCAAAGACGGCTTGAGCTCGAAAGACAAAGCAGTAAATTTATTCTTGTTTCGGCAATTGGCGAGCTGAGCAAAACGGAAGGAAAATACTTCATTGATTACAACATGAATCCGGCCATGGCATTTGCAGGCGACGACGGAGTGCCGATCTTGATCTCCGCAAAGTGCACGCACCTTGGTTGCACTGTCGGAAACGAAGTCAATAAAGAAGGAAAAATTCTTTGCCCCTGTCACGTCTCTTTCTTTGACATAAAAACAGGAATGCCTAACGCCGATGCTCCGGCAAAAACTCCGCTGCCATTCTTAAGCTGGGCCATTATGGACAAACAAGGCAATGTAGTAGCCAGCCGCGACGAAAAAGGAAAAATGAGCGGCAACACCAGCGCACAGGCAATCGAGAATTGCAATCTGTATGTTTGCAGAAGCGAAGAGGTGAAAGTATCATGAGAGCTGCTCCTCCAGGCATAATCAGCAGAATGGGCGAATTCCTCCTGGAACGTTTCCCCATTGAAAAAATGGATTTCCACCACATGGTGGAGAAGAAGGAAGTTCCTGTCCATAAAATGAGCTGGGGATACTACACTGGGGGCTTGACTTTATTTTTTCTCGTCATCCAGATCGTCACAGGTCTTCTGCTTCTTTTCTATTACCAGCCCACTATTGCCGATGCGCATCTCTCGGTGGAGTACATAACCAAACATGTTGCCGGCGGTGCACTGATCAGAAACATGCACACATGGTCCGCATCATGCATGATCTTTTTTGCGATGGTGCACCTGCTCACCGCGTTTGCCATGAAGTCTTTTGAGAAGCCCAGAGAAATTACCTGGATCATGGGTGTACTCCTGCTCTTCATTACTTTCGTTTTCGGCTTCACCGGATATCTCTTACCGTGGAATCAAATAGCGGTTAACGCAACAAAAGTCGGACTACAGTCAGTAGAGGAAGTAGGCAATTATTTGCCTGGCGCGCTCTCGCAATTGCCGCACATTCTGCGAGAAATATTCCAGGGCGAAGCCAGCGTCGGCCAATCCACGCTCGGTCGATTTTACGCAATGCACGTCGTGCTGCTTCCCCTTGCTTTGTTTGCACTGCTGGGAGTCCATTTGATGTCCGTGCAATTGCATGGCATGAGCAAGGGCGTGGATGATCCACCCAAAACAAACGAAAGGTTCTTTCCTTTTTTCGTTTTCAAAGATCTTTCTTTGTGGGCGGCCGTTTTTCTGGTTCTTCTGGCGCTAGCCTGGTGCGTGCCCTTCGACTCGTTCTTGCCATTCCCTCTGCTGGAACCATACAACGCTCTCGGCTCGACACCGCAAGGCATAAAACCGGAATGGTATTTCTACTTTTTGTACTATCCGCTTGAGATGCTGCCTTTCTGGTTGATATTGCTTTTGACAAATGCGGCCATTATCGTGCTCATTCTTGCACCCTGGATCTTCAAAGGAACAAGCAGAAGAACATTGAGGTGGATAACCGTTGCCGCAAGCGCTTATCTAGTCATCATGACTGTTTTTGGTGAGCAAATTTATCACCTGGTTAAACATTGACGGAGCAAGATTATGAAACCGACAAATTCACACAAGAAAATGTTTCAGGCATATCTGATGCTTGTGTCAATTCCATTTTTTTTAGGTGCAAGCCCAGCCATTGCATATCCTGAATATCAACAATTCGTGGAGAAACACTCCGGGAAATCAGTAAATTGCGCGCTCTGCCATACAAATGGCAATGGACCGATCGGCAAAGAAGAAGGACAGGTAGGCTCGCTCAACGAAAAGGATATGCAGGTGCTGAATGCTGCAAGAGCGGCAATTGATCCCGGCATGCTCAAAGAGGACAGCCCCATTTTGAATCGCTTCGGAAATAGTATCATCAGAACGCTAGGCAAAAAGAAATTCCTTGAGCTTCGCTCCGATCCCGAAAAGCTAGCGGATGCGCTCGACAAGAAAAGCGATCTTGACGATGATGGCATACCAGATGGGCAGGAGTATCTGGATGGAACTGATCCCACCAACAAATATCATGGAGATCCTCTTAAATTGTTTTTGGTGAACATAGACCGGAACAAGACGCATTTAGCACTGGCTGCACTTGCTGTTCTTCTTTTGGACTGGGGCTTTGCGCATCTTATTAAGGGCTTTTATCGCAAGTTGAAATCAAGCAAGGTAAGCTAAACTAACTAGTGATCCAATTCGTAATCTCTTCTACCTTATTTTTTCTTTTTAGCGTTAAGCGGCACGCTAGTACAAAGCGGTGCATTGCACTCTTGAACCAGCTCTGCAAGGGTGCTGCTAGCAAAAGCACATTCTACTGATGCTGCGGCATCGGACAGCCTTTTATGCAAGGGACACAAATTCACTCCGTGCGATTCAAGCCCGAGCGGGCACGTCTCAATTTTCTGCAGGGGATCTACAGAATTAACTATATCGAGAACACTGGTTTCTGATATGGGATGAGCAAGAGTAAAGCCGCCGCCAATGCCTCTTTGCGAAAGAACGAGATCCGCTCGTCCCAACTGCTGCAATATCTTGCTCAAATAGTGATGGGGTACTTTCGTAACCTCAGCAATTTGCTCGGTAGTTGCAGCGGACCCACGCATGGCCAAAAATACCATCGCTCTCAATGCATATTCGGCTGTTTGAGAAATCATGTTCTTACCATCCGCCATGTGTATAACTCATAAGATACCGGATAAGCGAAATTTAGACAACTGACGACAAGGCGCTAAGCTTAAGATCCGCTGGTCAAAGACTATGTAAGAGAGTGCTGGTATACGCACAAACTGTCTTCGGCTAGATAATCTCCGGTTTCCGCGAAAGCGCGAGCCCGAGAGCCACCACATATTTTCTTGTAGCGGCAGGCAGCACATTTACCTTTTAGCAGGCTAGCATCTCTTAAATTCTTAAAGACTTCGGATTCTCTATAGATCTGCGCCAGGCTCTGCTCCTTCAAATTGCCGGCAGAGATTGGCAAAAATCCGCTCGGATAGACATCTCCTGTGTGTGAAATAAACAATATTCCCTTGCCATCATTAACTGACTGGTACGAGCGCAAAGCTCCGAGGCGCATTCCTGGACTAATGGACGCGAGATCATGTGAATGCTCCTCTGTGAATACCGTGTCAAGAAGTACCCTGCGGAATTGTGGAGCGGCTGTAGCTTTAATGTCGAACTGAGATGTTACGGAGAGGCTCGCCATCTTTTTTAAAATCTCTTCAGCCTGCGTGGACGAAATCTGCATTTCAATGTTTGCACGTCCAGTTGGAACTATAAAAAACAGGCTCCACAAGACTGCGCCCAGCTCGTTTACCATGAAAGACAGATTGTCGAAATAGGCAAAATTGTATTTGCAAATACTTGTGTTTATTTGGACAGGAATATTTGCAGCTCTAGCCCATGTGATTATTTCGATAGTCTGCTTGAAGCTGCCCTTCACACGCCTGAACGCATCGTGAATTTCAGTAGTATGCCCATCAAGACTGATAGCAAGTCTTTCTATGCCTGCCTCAGCCAGCCTGGCCACCTCAGCTTCTCCAACTTTAGGTGTTGCACTGGGAGTTATGGCGACTTTGAAGTTTCTTCGCTTGCATTCGCGGATGATATCAAATAAATCCGGTCGCTCGAACGGATCTCCGCCAGTCAGCACAATCAATGGCTTGCCAAATTCTTCCAGCTGATCTAGAACAAGTGAGATATCGTTACCGCAAAGCTCGTGTGGATTTCTGCGCTTCAAAGCACGTGCTCTGCAATGCTGGCACGCAAGCGCACAAGCTCTCGTAAGCTCCCACAATACCAGGTAAGGTGAGTTATCGAAATCCATTTTCGAAAAAGGTGCTGCTATAGATGCACTCACCAGGAAATTCCTTTCATGACTTCTTATATGATGTCAAAAATAAACGGATTGCGCCTCCCCCATTAGATGGATTCCGGCTTTTATTAAGCCAGAATGCGAATGTTTTTACTTTCTTGCATACCACGGAACAGCGCCACGCAATGGTCAGGAAATCATTCTTTGGAATGAGGCAAGGCTCGATAAAAGCCGGAATCATGACAGTGGGAGAGTCTATTTATTCCGATGAAAGCTGTGTCATTCCTATCTTTTTTCGCAACTCTGAGGGGACGCCTTCTGCTTCTTGTTTGTCTGGCAACTTTACCGGCAATACTTTTCACCTTTTACATAGCGCATAACGAGAGAGCAAGAACACTTCAACGTTCTGAGGCTGAAGGAAAATATGTTCTCAATATCGTCTCCCGTCAACATATAGCTCAAATCAGCTCCGCAAAGGCACTTCTGCGCTGGCTGGCTAATAAGATTGAAAGCGAGGGAACTGCAGTTCCATTAGAAGATAAGACTTATCTTGCGGCACTGCTCTCCGGTTACCCGCAGTTGGCAAACATCGCATTTGTTGCTCCCAATGGTGATGTGAAAACCAGCGCATTCCCCATGACCGGTGCAATTAACATGCTTCATTTCGAAGCAATTCAGCGAGCGCTCAAGTCGAGGCAACCGGAATCCGGCGCATATGTGGTCGGCCCGATTGTTAAACGCCCTCTTTTGCACCTTGCGCAATCGGTATACAGTCCTGCGGGGCAAAAGTTAGGAGTTGTTTTCGTAGCGCTCGATCTCGAATATATGAATCGGCTCTTGAAGCAGGTCGAATTACCTGCGGGCTACGCACTGCATATAGTCGATCGCCAGGGAAATATCCTTGCCAACTCGACCAACACTCCAGCCAAGCTGGGCTGGAGTGACACCGTTATGGTCCCTTTGGATGGACTGCCGGGTTTACGCATTGCTTCTACAATCCCATATGAACAAATAAATGCAGAAGCCAATGCTCATTTCTTTCACATTGTAAGCGTACTCTCTTTGCTGACACTGTCTACGGTGGCAACTGTAGTTTTCCTGGAAGAATTTGCTTTGCTCCGTTACTTGCGCATGCTGGCGCGCGCATCCAGGCGTTTTGGCGAGGGAGACTTCTCAGTCAGGGTGAAAATGCCGAGCCACTATGGAGAGCTTGAGCGAATGGCAAACGCATTCAACACAATGGCAGACATGCTTGAAGAACGACACAAAGAACTGCTCTCTGCTCATAATCAATTGAATAGCCTGACTGGGCACCTGCAGATTGCTCGCGAATCGGAGAGGCTGCAAATTGCCCGAGACCTTCATGATGAGGTAGGACAGGTCTTGACCAGCATTAAGATGGATTTGAGCGGATTTGCTCATTATTGCCCGCAGAGAGAACCACTCCCGTGCCAGAATAATCTGGAGCAAATTCGGCAAAAGCTGGATGGACTGGTTGCCTTTATTCGCCGCATTGCTTCATCCTTGCGCCCACCGGTGCTCGATGGCATGGGTTTGGTAAAAGCCTTACAGTTGTTGGCTAGAAATACCGAACGTAACACGGATTTGAGCATCAATGTCGAAGCATCGCTGGAAGAGCCTCTCGACTGGATACTTTCAACAACCATTTACCGTATCGTGCAAGAATCACTGACGAATGTTGTACGGCACGCGCAAGCATCTGAAGTTAACATAACGATAGTGCAAGAAGAAGCAAACATCAAAGTGCAAATTTCTGATGATGGTGTCGGGCTGAAAGATCTTGAATCGGCAATTGACTCGCTGGGAATCATAGGTATGCGAGAACGCGCAAAGATGATGAGCGGCGAGCTGTCCATTTCTGATACCGGACATGGTACCACAGTGGAAGCAACCATACCACGAACACAGCAGGCGGGGCCAAATGCATATCCTGTTGGCTGACGATCATAAAATGTTCCGCTCAGGATTGGCGCGTATTATCCGCGAGCAATTTCCTGAAGCAACAATCATAGAAGCTTCCTCCTGCGGCGAATGCCTGCAATTGCTCAGGCAGTGCCAGCCAGACCTGATTATTCTAGACATTTCAATGCAAGGACAAAACAGCCTGGCAATTTTGCCGGAAATCAAAAAAATGCACTCCTCAACCCCAGTGCTTATGTTGAGCATGCACAACGATCGCCAGTTTATTATGCAGGCTCTAAAAGGCGGTGCATCTGGTTACCTCACCAAAGAACACACTGCCGAGGAACTGATTAGCGCCATGGATGCGGTCATCCACCGGCGGCGTTACGTCAGCTCGACAGTTGCTGAAAATCTCCTTGACTATCTGACTGTCTGTAACTCAGATGCGGCTCCACACGAATTGCTTTCAGCCCGTGAAAGAGAGGTTTTTGATCTTTTAGCCGCAGGGCGCAAGGTATCCGAAATAAGTACGCTGCTTTCATTGAGCGTCAAGACCGTAAGCACATACCGCACCCGTATTCTAGAAAAGATGGGCATGGGCTCGAACGCCGAGTTAATCCGCTATGCTATGCGCAATAACTTAGTTAGTGATCTGTGAGACTCATATTTTTTAGGACCGCTGAGAACATAGAGTCCTACAGATACGCAAAATCCTATATTTCTCATCGCTCTGGTTTCAAACGGCTGTGGTTTCTGCTTGAGGCTCTAGCAAAGGAATTTGATTGGTTTTGTGCCTGGTCAAAACGAACAGCGTAAGCGGCATCACGCCACCTAATACAAATACAGCTCCGCCCACAATACGCATCCATGTAAGAGTTTGAAATGGCATCGATAGGATGAATTGCTGCGATCGAGCATACCACAAACCGTGTTTCAGAGCGGAGCACAATTGCAAGGCACCAGCTGGAAAAAGATCAAGAAACACCATGAGCATCAAGCCTACATTCAATGCCCAGAACGAGACGCGAAGCAATCGTGAATTCCAGCTCTGAACCGGTATTAAGAAACGCAGACAGAAAAGCATTGCAGCTATAGCAAGGTTTCCGTAGACTCCCATTAGAGCAGCATGCCCGTGATTTACAGTAAGGTAAGTTCCGTGCTCGTAATAGTTGACGATAGGCAGATTTATTATGAAACCAAATACACCAGCACCACAAAAATTCCAGAAATTCACGCCAAGCAAAAATAAATATGCGTCAGCATGCGCAAACTCAGCAGTGTTTGTCCCCATCTTTCGCATCTCTGCTTGAGGAGCTCCGGCCGTTTTCCAGGCTTCAAGGCTGAGCAAGATCAGAGGAACCACCTGCAGAGTTGAGAATATGCTCCCCAGCGCAAGCGTTTCTACAGGCTTGGCATTCCAATAAAAGTTGTGAGAGATACCGATGATTCCAGAACCAAGGAAAAGCAAAGTTGAAAGATAAACTGTGCGCGAGGCACTCGTGAAGCTGACAAGACCCATGAGATAGATGAAACATGCGATTAAGGCTGTCGTGAAAACTTCGAAGAAGGCCTCAACCCACATGTGAATTACGCACCAGCGCCAGAAGTCCGCAATAACAAAATTGGTTTTTGGCTCTGCTACAAATCCCGAAATGAATAAGCAAAGGACGCAGAGCACTGAATAAAACAGCCAGTTTGGCAGGGCTATTGGATGTTCGAATTTTAAAGATCCATGCAGACCTCTAAAGAGAAGACAAGCCCACAGTGCGATACAGACAAACAGCATTGTCTGCCAGAGCTTTCCGAGTTCTACGAATTCCCAGCCCTGATTGCCCAGCAAGCACCATTCTTTGAGGAATCCCATTGGGCCCATGAAAATACCGGCTACACTCCCGGCAACTGTCAAGAGCAGTAAGGTGAATAGCGAATTGGCCAGGGCGACTTGTCCTCGGGGCTCGTCCTTGCTCAAAAGAGGGATTACAAAAATAGAAGCGCCGATCCAGCAGCTCGTAATCCACATAAGTGAAAGCTGCAAATGCCAACTGCGCACCACTGTAATCGGCAATATGGTGGCGATGTCCACGCCCCAAAAGGTCGTGAAGTGGACGAAATCATGAATAGTGATGACCCCGCAAAACACTTGAAGGAAGAAGAGCAACGCAGCTACTGCAAAGAATTTATAGCTTGTTTTTTGTAAGGGCGAAGGCGTAAACGTAGAAATAAAATCAGCAGTCATCACAGGTCTGAGTTGTTCTTTTCCGGAGTTAGCAGCTGGTTCCAGGCGTCCTCTTAAATAGAGAACAGCCCCCAGCCCAAGCATTAATCCAAGGCAGCCAGCGACACTCCAGAAGGTTATAGGCCAGCTAGGCAGATTTCCTGCCGCTGGATCGTACGGCCAATTATGCGTATAGCTATAGTCCTGCCCGGGGCGCAGAGCGGCGCAGACCCATGCACCCCAAAAGAAAAATGATCTCAATTTGCTGATTTCGGCCTCATCCTTTATATACGCAACTGGATGCATTGATTCATTTTTTTTGGCAAGAAACTGATCTGAATAAAAGGAATCAAGCTTTTTAACCGCGAGACATTCAACATCTGACAGGGTCACAGAATTACTGTTGCAATCGTAGTTGTTTTCTTTCAGTTCTGCCTGCACATGATGCTCAATGGCTGCCAGCTGGTCGGTCCCGGGATTAGCTTCTTTGTTTGCGTAAAAGGTATTCATGGACAAAGCTAGTTCATGTAGCGCTTGTGCAGTGAAATCCGGACCTCGTCCGGCACCATCACCGAACATGCTTCCATAATCCATCAAGGCATATTTCTGAAATACGAGCTGCCCTTCAAGAATCGAATCGTGCGAAACGACAAGCTCTCCTGACTTGTTGATGAAATCTGGTAGAGGCGGCGCATCCTGGTATGTTCTGATACCCATAAAAACAACGCCTACGAATCCGCTAATGAGCACGACCACAATGGGCAGCCACCATTTTGCAAACATGGCAATTCCTCTCTTGCTTCCTGTCCTATAGATATTGAACGCCCTCAGGAGGCAAAAAGTTCAATGAATTCAAGCTTTTCTTGAAAATCAACCGTATGGAGGGTTCTTTCAAGAAACCACAAACAAATTTACTAGCTGTGACGGCTAGAATTAGCGAAACTGTTTCTGAGCAGGCTCCTTTCGGCTGCCCTTGCAGTTTTGCTTCGACAATTTGTCCTTTGAAATCCTGGGACGAAGCTCTGCCTCAGTCTATTGCCCTTTTCTTCGGCTTTCGCAAGCGAAACGCATACTGACAGATCAACTATGCTTGTAGGCCAATGTCCTACAAACAATAGCGGCTCTATCCGATAGCTGATAAGACTTAAATAAGCGAAACTGGATGTATGAATGAAGTGAATACATCCGGTTCGTTTGCATCCTCCCTGAGAAAACAGGTCTCGCTTGATTTTGTCCGAAACGGTCTTGCAAACCTGCATCCGGCCTATTTTGCACTTGTAATGGCAAGCGGCATTGTATCAATTGATTGTTCTCTTTTTGGTTTCAGCCATTTTGCCAGATTGCTTTTTGCAATCAACGTTCCTGCTTATTGCCTGCTTGTCGTGCTGTATATATTGAGAGTCTTCCTATATCGCGACAAATTCATTGCGGACTGCTTCTCGCACAAAAGAGCATTTGGTTTTTTCACTATTGTTGCCGGCACAAATGTATTAGGGTCACAGTTTTTGTTCTTAGAGAAGAATGCAGTAATGGCGCAAGACTTATGGTACACAGCGCTTTTCTTATGGGCAGCCTGCACATACTGCATCTTTCTTTTTCTTATCATCAGTCGGCAGAAACCGAACCTTGATGAAGGCTTGAATGGCGGCTGGCTGATTGCGGTAGTTGCAACACAATCACTGTGTGTGTTGGGTTCTCAACTGGGCACACCGCTATTTGGTGCTGTTGAAACAAGTTCTTTGATTTTGCTTTCCTTCTGGCTTTTTGGCGGGATGCTATATCTGTGGTTAATCTCACTCATATTTTACCGCTACATGTTTTTTAAATTTGAGCCCTCTGACTTGATACCACCCTATTGGATTAATATGGGAGCAATGGCCATCAGTACTTTGGCTGGTAGTGAACTTGTCTTACGACTTGGCGGTCTCCATCCTATCAACGAATTGATTCCATTCATCAAGGGTGTTAGTTTGCTCTATTGGGCAACTGCCACATGGTGGATTCCGATGCTACTGGTATTAGGCGTATGGAGACATGGAATAAGAAGGTTTCAGTTTAAATACGATCCACTCTATTGGGGCCTCGTTTTTCCCCTGGGAATGTATTCTGTCTGCAGCTATAAACTTGCCAGTGCACTTGCACTTCCCTCAATTTCAGTAGTAGCACAAGGTTTTCTTGTCTGCGCACTCTTAGCCTGGGCAACAACATTTTTAAGCATGCTACAACGTCCTTTGTTCGCGGTAGTTCTGGCATTTCGCGCCGCCATTGCCCATATTCGTCAAGGAGGAAAATAAAATGAGTGAGAAAAGAATAGAAGGTGTAATGCCGCCACAAACAATTGAATATGAAAGCGAACTGGCCGGCGCCGTAACAATAGTCGCAAAAATAAGCCAGAGCAAGGGAATGGTAGTTGCGGGCTTTTTTATCTCGCTACTTGGAATAGCATGCTACTGCTATGTCTCTTTGAGCAAGGCGGGCGAATCCACGCTACTTTATGCCAGTCTTTCACTTGTTGCTATAGGCTTCATACTGTGGCTTGTGGGAGCTATATGCTACTTCAATCTGGCTATTGATTCAGGAGACTCTGATGCGATTTTTTGAATTCTAGTTCAAGCGATTAAATACTTTAGACTGCTGTCAAAGCACTAAAAGAAAGGTTGTTGCTGTCCAACAAAGAACACTGGCTGAACGCCCGATTATTTCTGCAGTACCACAATTCTATCGGGCGAATCCAGGATTATCTTGGGAGTAGCACCATAAATTTCGATTTTTCCAGTTACTCTGACGCGCTTGCCTGAATATTCTTTGCTGGTATCATCTGGAAAAGCTTTGCGCTTCTCTCGCGCAATCACGGCAGCAAAACAGGTTTTGTAATCTTTCGACTCATTCAAATACACAAGACCTTTGTGGCATTCATGTGTGTGATCGACAAGAAACTCCACCGTCGCAAGCTCCCCTATGTGTTTGGCGACTTCATTTGTTTGCAAAACGCCTCCACAGGTCTTAGAAGGCGGATCTTTCTTGCGATTGATTATGGACAAGCAAGTTTGATCGGGAGTCTTCTTTTTTCTAGCTGTTTCATCGTCGGCTAAGCAGCTTGCGTAGCTACTTAGAAAAACTGCTGTGAGAACTGCTGTGAGTGTGGCTATTAATAAGCTACGCTCATGTGCTCTTGTACCTGTCATTATTTTTTCTTCCTCCTTTTTTGTAATGAACTTTCAATAATCAACTGCGCATTTGATCCCACCATATCGTCGAAACACCCTCGTCGAGCAATCGATCATTTTCCATAGGCTGCTTAATGATGAAGAATTATCGCCAGCAGAACAAGAATCATGGCGATAAAAAAACACAATTGCTTTTCCTTTCTACATTGTTCGGCCTCGTTTTCCAAGAGCAAGCGGCGCTTACACTAAAACTAATATCAATTGAGCAGCTGGGAAAAACTGATCTGTAAGTTGCCTGAACTTGGCCCTCAGCAGCACGCTTTTACGTCTTCGTCAGGGCTTGTTTGTTTGTTTGTTTGTTTGCACTCAGCACAGCTTTTTGCTCAGATAGAAGCACATCCAAGACATCAATTGCCGAGTAGCTTGATTGTCCTTCTAAGATAAAGCGTCCTATGCTTGATACATCTTTGCCTGCGGTAACTAGAGCAGGCTCGAGATAGTTCCCCTCTTGCACTTGTGCATAGCCAACAGTAGCCAGGAGTCCGTTGCAGAGACATTTTCTACCTATTGTGTCCTGCGCATTCCCTCCTTTTCTTTCGTAATCTTCCGCTGGTTCTGCAGGGCAGCGAAATCCGACAGAACCATCATTTTTTTTGTACGCAGATCTGAAATAGCCAATATCGCAGATGCGGGAACGCGCATGATAAACGTCATCTTTAGAAACTGAATTTTCCAGATCAAGCACCTTGAACGGAAAACCCGAGGAGGAAGCAAGTGGATCTGTTTTTACTGATGCATTGCCAGAACAAATTTTAGCTATTACCTTTTCTTTTATCTCTGCTTTTATCCCAGATTCGCGGCAAAATGCAAAGGCGGTTCCGACCTGAATCCCCGCCGCGCCAAACGCAAGCGCTTCCTTTAGCTTTTCAGGGGAGGCACATGAACCGGCCCACCAGAAAGGTACGCCAATTTTTCTGAATTCCGCCGGATCACATTCATCCCTTGGGCCGTAGCTTGGCTCGCCCTGTAAATTTGTAGCATATGTCCCACGTGGCGGTGCATTATGTCCACCAGCTGTGTGGTGTTCGACAACAAAACCATCAATCTTGCCGCTTCCTTTTTTCACCAGCGCTTGAGCAAGAGTCGGCGACGAAACAACTGCCAGAAAATTCGGGCGCTTGAGATTTTGTGCTCCCAAATAGTTGTACTCCAGCGGATCGAAATCAATTTCAAAGCAGTCATCCTGCTGACAGTTCTTGACGTCGAGTCTCAATCTGACCCTTTGCATTTGGCTCAAGCCATCAAGTATGCCTGGAATTGCTCGGGGAATGCCCGCGCCCATCAATACGAAGTCAACACCTGCAAGCATGGCACCGTAAAGTGAAGCGAGCGTCGGCAATTCTATTTTGCTCAAATAATTTATGCCTACCAATCCATTGTGGCCCTCCCTGGCTAAATAGACTTCGGCGAAATTGCAGAGAATGGTAAGCTCGGTCAATTCTCTTGCCGATGCGAGGGAGTGCCTGGGCACAAGTTTGTACGGTCTATACTGGTCTTTGCCGCCTTCGACGTAAAAGCGCTGGATAACCCTCTTAGCAATTTCCGCGTGAGGAAACCGGGAGAAAGCCTTCCGAATAGCACCATCCATGTCACCATCCTGGAGTCGCCTGGTAATGAGCCCCTCGAGGTAAGTACCGGAAACAACACCCAGTTGTCCGTATTGAGCAACTGTGCGCGCCAGCTTCCAGCCCGATACGCCTACTCCCATTCCTCCCTGGATGATCACTGGATTTAGCAATTTACTTTTCGCTCCAGACAAGTATTTGGCCCTGCTTGCACCACGCTTTCAAGCCTAACACTTATATTCAAGGTTAATAGTAGGCGCCCAAAGGAAACTACCCCTTTTTTCTCGCCAGAACACAGCGCAATCATGCTCCTGGTATGACAATGGAGTTTTGAAAAGCCAGAATCACCCTAAGTAAACAAACTTTTTTTACCAGATAGTTAGAATGGGAGTATTCTTGTTCAGTTGGATGAGTTTGCTGCAAAGCCCAAAGAGAGAATCATGCAAAAGGCACACTTCATTTTATACGTCTCAGATCAGGAACAAAGCAAAAGATTCTACTCTTCCGTTTTGAAAAGGAAAGCCACATTAGACGTGGCAGGTATGACCGAGTTTGAGCTTAACGATAACTGTGTGCTTGGCTTAATGCCGGAAACAGGAATCAAAAAGCTACTGGGAAATGTAATTCCAGATCCATCAGCCGCTTCCGGAATACCAAGAGCCGAGCTATATCTCTTAGTGGATAATTTGAATGAATATCACAGTCGTGCTTTAGAGAATGGTGGAATTGAACTCAGCAAACCCTGCTTAAGGGATTGGGGAGACCTGGTTGCATATAGCCTTGATCTTGACGGTCATGTACTGGCATTTGCACAAAAGCATCCAAGTAAATAAAACGAGCCGTTATCCCAGGATAATGACTATATTAGTTTTCACTCCTGAATTCGAGCCTCAAACGAACATCTAGCTGGTTAAGGGCAGTGCAGCCTAATGTATGGTAGCCGCTGAAGCACGGCAACTACTGCTTTCCGATACTGTGAACACCTAGGAGCCCTTGTCTGGTTTCGCCATTGTCATCCAATCATGGTAAGTACGTGCTCAATCGAAGGGATGATTGATTGCCAGATGATGCCAAGTCAAAATTATTAGAATACGAATTACGTAGGGGTTATCTTAATGAGCAGAAATTACCCATTAGCACTCAGCCTCAATGGACATAATTACCATGTCGAGCGAATTTTGAAAGAAGACTTCTATTCAGTGAATGTTCTCTACAAGAGCGAAGACACTGAAATACGCTATGTTCTCAAGCTTTCTGATTTTCGTTTTGTTTTTGGAAAGCTCCTACGTCCAATTGCAATGTTTATGTCCTGGCGAGAATACCAGATTTATCGAAAAGTCGAGAGTATTCCAGGAGTACCACCGCTCGGACCTCGCCTGGGCAGTCACGGTTATTATCACGAGTACATTGAGGGCAAAACACTGTTTGAAGTAAAACGAGAAGGCATCGATTTGCCGGAAACGTTTTTCAATGACCTGCGCAAAATAATTGATGAAATACACAAGAGAGATATTTGCTACGTTGATTTAAACAAACTCGGCAACATAATCTTTGGCAGAGATGGAAAACCTTATCTCATTGATTATCAGGTAAGTCTTGAAGTACCGAAACTTCTACTTGTGGCTAGGCTGTTCAGAGGTTTCTTTGAGCAGCTGAAACGCGAAGATCTCTATCACTTGTACAAACACAAATCACGATTCTTGGCGAATACTATGACCAGTGAGGAATTAGTGTTGGCAAAAAAATCGAATTTTAACCAGGTAATCGACCTGATTGCAGGCAGACCGTGGCGCTGGATTAAGAGGCTCTTTTACCCGCATGGCAGCAATGAAGTTATCTGGTATAAATGGCGAAATATGCCTGAATCAAAGGATTCAGCAATGGAGATGCCCTGAGAATATTACTTCGCTTTGTCGACGGGCGAATTTTATGCTAAGGGCTTTCTTATCGTTGATTTTGCACAAATGTGTTTACTTATTTCATAAATGTGATCAAAAGCCGGGCCATAGGAAAATCTGATATAGGTCCTCTAGTGCAGAGCAAACGATGTACATACGAAGTTCGCACAATGTGATCATACCAATCGCCGAGCGGGAGAAAGTCCTGTTATTCAATACCTTGCGCAGCAGTGCCCTGATCTTGCCGGTACAAATTGCAAAATTGATCGTTCCACCGCAGCTCAAAAACGAGGGAGATCTTGATTCAAAGCTAAGATTCTACCGTCGCTTTGGTCCAACAGAGATCGCTGACTCCGGCTCTTGCACAAATCTCTCCGAACTGCCGCCTTCAGTGCTGAAATCATTTATCCGGTTTGGCGTACTTGTCGAACAAGATCAAGAACGAAGACTTCTAGATGAGCACAATTCGGGGTACTGGAACTCCCCTGAATTAAACCTAACTTTGTCGTATACGTCTGCATGCCAGATGAATTGTTCCTATTGTTTTCAATCAAGACATCCAGCGAATAAGCATCATGATGCTGCACAAAAAATCGCAACCATCGCATGGCTGGAAAAGTACCTCGAAGAACACCCGGAAATAAACTCTATTCATCTTGGACTTTTTGGTGGAGAGCCTTTAACAGATGTACAGACGGCAAATTATTACGCCGGAGAGCTAAATAAACTGGCAAGCAAAAAAGGCAAACAATTTGCCATCAGCCTCACTAGCAATGGCTTAAATTTGCAATCGGATCTGCTTTCCACCTGGCTAAAACTCGGGCTCCAGAATATACGTGTAACTCTGGATGGTCCAGCGGATTTGCATGATTCAAGACGTCCTCTCCTATCCGGAGCAGGGACTTTTGATCAAATCTTGAAGAACCTGAAAAGCACCTCCCGACTAGATGGATTTGCAATTACGGTTTGCATTAATATTGACGCAGAGAACTATCTGCAAGTCGGCGAATTATTGGATTTGTTAGAGGAAGCCGAGCTAAAGCAGAGAATCGACGTTATTCTGGAACCCGTATTGCCCGCAGCTACTAGTAAGCGAGCTGCATCGAAGCACGACTTGAATGCACATTCAGCTTTTTTGGCAATCGCCCTGCGTCAGGTGATGGCACGAGGATTTAAAACTCCTTTAATTCCTGGACTGTGCAAACCCTGTAATTTTGTGCAATCTCATAGCTTCGCTGTGGATTGGTCAGGACAGTTATTTCCTTGTGCATTCAGCATGCTACTGCCTGCTGCTTCAATTGGTTCAGTCGAACAAGGAATCGATATCAAGAAAAACGCAGAGTCATTAAAGGCAAGACAGGCTGTGGAATATTGCCTCAAGAACAATTGCGCTTATCTGCCCATCTGCGGCGGCGGTTGTCGTTATGGTGCATGGTATCAGTATGATGATTTTCAGGCGACGAACTGCCAGCTTGAGGTTCTAGATCGCATGCTTCCCATTTCAGTTCCCCATTACTTCCGGCTCAGGCCAAGTCTGAGCAGTCTATAGAATCAGACTGGCAGGTTTTTACACTTACTTCTCTGTGGTTTTCGTCTCTGGCTGGAAGATCTTGCGGATTCTTTCTCCACTTGTAGTAGGATTCTTAACAAAGAGGGAGCATGACCAATGAAAACAAAAATCGCAGACACGCAGGAGTTGCTAATTCTGCAGATTAGCAACTCCTACGTCTTATTGGAATTGTAGTTCTCGAAAAAAGAGAGAAAGGCGGTGCTCCTTTCGGAGCACCGGCCGACAAAGCTTAGCCGCCTTGTACCCGGCGTAAAATGAAAGCGTCCAAATCAGACTTCCGGTATTTGGCCAGCCTGCCGATCTTAACGACCGGTAGGGAGTAACGACCAGTGGTCTTCCAAATAGCCAGTGTCTGCTCTGTAACTCCCAAGTAAACTGCCGCCTCTCTGCGGCTCATTAGCTCCGTTGGGAACCGACACACTTTGGAATCTTCTCCTTGCGGATGTTGATCGTCATTGGTGGTCTTGCGCATAGTTTCTCCCTGCATGCAGCGCATGCTCAATGGCCCCTGCCTTTAAGCAGAGGGTCAAAAAAAATGCAGGTGTACTAAATACACCTGCCAGAAACAAGAGGAACAGCCCGGAACATCGCGGAAAGCCTTGTCATCGGGCGTCGCGTTTCCGGGACTTCGAGTTTTGATACTCGCCCGACCGTATACTAGTTTACCCGTTTTTATCAGTAGTTAGCCATGGCTTTTGTCATTAAAGATTGACCGTGATCAGACCGGCCTGTTCGCTTGAGCATAGCTACTATTAGAACAAAAAGGAGGGAACTCGCGTATTGTCAACTATCATGCGGCTGGCTATTCTAGAAAGATATTGAGGAGAAGTCCATCGAGAGGAATAGCCATATTACTAATTTCACTTTATTTTCTTAGCAATCTACAGATGACAGTCGCAACAGCGCAAGGGCTGGAGGGTGCACCGCCAGTTGGTCCTTTACCGCGTGCAGGAACGTCTGCCGGTGGACCATTGCTTCCCGGAAAAACTGATGACGAGCGCTGGCAACTACTCCGGTCTCAGGAAAAATCGCTAATAGGTAAAACCAGATCAGAAATTGTGAACATGTTCGGAAAAGGTGGCTCGGTAAAGGGCGAAGATGAGCTTGTTTATCAAATCACTCAACCATGCAAGCGACCGGCCGACAAACTCTCAGCAATCGCTTATACAGAACTCCATCTGCTCTTTGTGCGCAATGCGGTAAGTGAATTTACGGTTCGAACTGTGTGGTTTTAGTAAAACAGGACGTGTAAATCTCTGGGAAGGAGCCCCGCCTGCTTTACATCAGACAGGGCAAGCTTGGTTTTTCCTGTAGCTTTAAGCGTCCTCGAACGCGCTTCGTAGTATTTTGGCCGTTTTGGAGCTATTTTAATTGCGGCGTTCAAATCATTAAGCGCTTCTGTATAGTGCTTCATTTTCTCAAAACATAATCCGCGGTAGTAATAGGCATCAGCGCTTTCATTATTACTTCGAACATACTTGAGTCCAGAGGTCAGCGGCAAGACTGCTTCTTTGTACTTCCCGAGATGGTAGAGAGCGGCTCCCCATACTCGTAATTCGTCGTGATCTAATTCATCGTGCCGATTGCCGATTACCGCGGCTTTTTGTGCCGCTTTAAGTGCTCCATCGTACTTGCCTAACTGGAGATAAGCACGCGCTTTTGTTTCATACGTTACTGCATCTTCCAGATTCAGTTTTAATGCTTAGTCGCAGTCTTCAATCGCTCTATTGAACTGGCCTGATTCATCGTAATGAATTGCTCGCTCAGCAAAGATATCAGCACAGTCAGGCTTTATGCTCATTGCTTCCTCATACATTTTGAAAGCTTCTTTGTGAGGTGCACCCTTTGCTTTTGTAAGTAATTCATCCAGCTTTGCATTGCCGGTTCTTGGCCAATCCGCCAGAGCACCCTGTGCGACGAACAAAATTAGAACAAACGAACACATCCTGCGCATTTGATTTCTTCTCTTTCCTAATTTAGTTTCTTCAAGAAAGAGGCACCTACTATCTCATCTTTGCCTGACGCGAAATCAACATAAACGAGATTACCGAGCTTTTCAGAAAACGAAAGTCGCACCACTGTTCCCGTTCCGAAAGTTGGATGCTGGACCTTTTCTCCGACTGCAAGCATGCTGCCATCATCAAGCTGAATTGGTCCAGCTATGATTTTCGGCAGTAAGATTTCAATTTCGGATGCTTGCTCGTTTTCCATTTTTTCCTCGTTCTCTGTCATTTCTTCACCGCTTTCTCTATTTTAAGGTAAAGTCTGGCAACTGTAGAGCCATCGAGCAACTGTGGAATATTTCTCACCCAGCCCCGTTCTTGCTGTGCCGATGGTACAGCGTCAAGTGTCTTTAAGCATACTGTGGCAAATGGATTTTCCTTGTCTCCCAGCACAACATCTGGTCGTGAAGATCCAAGCTTGCCCCAACTTGTCGGTTGTCCTTTAAGGTAACTTTCTTCTGTGTGCAGTACGCTGTCTTTACCAATGTTCTGCCTTAGCTGCTCATGCAATGCTGTGCCATATTGTCGTTCTGTGCCATGAATCTTCGGATCATATTCACCCAGGCGTTGATGTGCGCGTGCAAGAGCCGATCCTAATCTTTCTAATTTGATATCGACAGTTGCTCGATCAAATCCTTGTTTTTCGGCCGCTTTGTATACTTCTTCTGGAACTTTGATTTCAGGTATTACGTTACCTTCGACTCCGAATCGCTCTGAAAGAGTTACCTTTTCACTTGGCTTGATGCCTTGGGGCAGCCCCTTATCGCCATGCTTCATTAGAAAGCCATCTGCATGTCTTGGTGCCTCAGCGGGCACGTGCGCATGGCTGGAAGCTTCGCCGGCGGTGGCGACTGTTGGTCGAAGTGGTTGCGCAAGTTCTTGTAACTTTTGAATATGTCCTTGAAGTTGGCTCATCTTCTGCTCTATTGAAGCCAGCTTGTCGGCATTCGCAAAGTTAGATATTGCATCGCCAGTCTTGCTGACAAGATTTGCTATTTCTGCATCTTTCGCCACCATGCCAACGGCGCCTGGCACTGCTAAGGGAATTACTTCTTTTCCAATAAAATGTCCTTTCTGCTCCCAGTCCAATGAGTTCCAATGATCGCTGGCTGCTTTGCCTGCTTGTGAAATGTCTTTTCCAAAATCATTCTGTCCGTTGGGCACTTTGTTCAGATAATAATCGCTTGCGGTGTTCAGAGCTTGTCCCGTGCCATCGGCAATTGCTTTACCAAATCGCTGCGTGTCAGATTCTAATTTAGTTTTTCCTGTCAGAACTTTTCCGTAGTAGTCAGTCGCCGAAGCAACGCTGTTTACGGTGTCGCTGACTGTTTCCTGCATGCCTTTGCCCATATTGGTGAAGAACTTGTTGCCGTTACTAATCACATCGTCCACTTGATGTTTTGCCGTTTGCACTATTGTCTGTGCAGCAAGATCAAGAAGCACGTCTCTGCCAGCGGGATTTATCTCAATACGTTTTTGTTTGAGAGCTTCGGTACTCTCGTGTAATGAACCCTGGGTGCTCTTCTGTTTTTCAACGGATCCGCCTGATTTATGAGTTCTGTTGGGATTATTCGAATCTTCTAACGGCAATAATTCATCTGCTGAAGCAACTTTTTTGTTCCCATCTTGATTTTCGTTGAATTTGTCCGTGACACCACTCTTTCTGGTCTTTCTCTTTTCTTGAGTTTGCTCAGCTATAGTTTTGCTGTGCTTCTCCATTCCGTTATCGGCTTCTTTGCTCGATTTTAAATCCGCTCGATCTTTGCTTTTCTCGGCCTGATCTCTCAATCCATCGATCTTTTCCGCGCGATGGAGTCTATTATCTTCGCCTTGTGATCCTTGCGTCATTGCTAAAAACCAGTAGTAAACTCCTATTTCTTATTATTCCCCAGATGTTTGAAAAATTCTTGAGAATCCCGGGTCGCCGCGTTGACAAGGGTGGGGGCTGGAAATGCGAGTATTTGCAGAACAAAGGCCTAGGCGGCTCTCCATGTTGCCCAAGCAATGAAGGATGCCGGACGCCTGATTTAAGTTGCCGACCGCGCAAAACAGCAGCAAGTTTGCATTGATGAAAAAGTACCTAACTACAGTCATTCTACTGAGTCCGCGGCAAAGCGAGGGCGCCCTAAAGGCTTGTTCGATATGGTTTCGTTTTTGGCGAGCACTGCCAGCCGTTTACCCAAGAATGGACTAGCTTAAAGTTCTCGTAAGTCTTGATCAGAGCTTAGCGTCAGAGGCACTGTGCCTCATTTCAACTAGTTTTCGGAATCGGAACCTATATTTTTTCCAAGACCCGGAGGAATAGTCATGGAACACGCTCTCGACAAAATCTATCATGGTTTCGAAAGGACGCGCGAGGAAGCTCAACGAGACAATGAGATATTCAAGTTTGGTCGCAAAATTGATGAAGCTATTTGCGATCTATTCACAGTCGTGCCGTCCATTTTTACTGGAAAGGACAACCCGCCAGGATTTCTGCTTCCTTTATGCGAATTTGTTGATGACATACATGGGAACGTGGATAAATGTATTAACCCTACAAACATTGCAGTAGTTGCCGAATTAATGCATGAGCGGGCTGACATTCTTGCGAAACGACATTATTTCAGAAGCTCTGAAGAGGTACTTCAGCGCCAAAGCAACTGGTGCCATAAGTTCATTGGAAAGGACAGCACGGCCGGTGCCCAGGCCGACGCAGAGATCGAAGCGTTGAAGCTCCGGCAAGCGAGTGAATCACGGTAGCTTTTTTTCTAATCATGTTGACTTGTAATCCTGCGATGGTGATTGATTGCCCATTCACACTTTGATGTCCCAATTTTTGTAAAACTCAGGAGAAAATTACTTATGGAATACCCGGCAGATAGAGCATTCACAGAGATTGAAAAAGCATTTGACGATGCAAAGCTATAGGTGGTCCCATTACTTTGGGCCAGACCATCTGTTAGCTAAGTGTGAATGACATCCTGCTCTTGTTCAGGTACTACATACGATACCATGTCTGGTTTATATCCATCAAGCATATTTTCGTTAACCTGCACTGATTGTATTTCAAGATCAGCATCTGAAGCCGGTTCTTGGGTTCCGGAGAATACTTCCCATGGGGTGCGATATCCCAGCGCCTGGTGCGGCCGTTCAAAGTTGTAGAATTCGATCCAGGCGGAAATTCCTTTTCTTGCATCGACAACTGTGTCATATGCTTTCAGGTAAATCTCTTCGTATTTGAGACTTCTCCAAAGACGTTCTACGAATACGTTATCCATCCAGCGCCCTTTGCCGTCCATGCTGATATCCACGCCGGCTTCCTTCAGGACGCAAATGAAGTCATCGCTGGTGAATTGACTTCCCTGATCGGTGTTAAAGATCTCGGGCCGCCCGTACTCCATTGAGTCCGTTAACGCTTCAACACAGAACATCGGATCCATCGTGTTCGAAAGACGCCAACCAAGAATGAATCGGCTGTGCCAATCTATTACTGCTACCAGGTACAGAAATCCGCGTGCCATCGGTATATAGGTTATATCTGCAGCGGAGACCTGTCCCGGTCGATCAATTGTGAGACCGGCAAGTAAGTATGGGTACTTCTTGTGTGCTGGCGAGGCAATGGAGGTCCGCGGCTTCTGGTAGATTGCTTCCAATCCCATCAACCGCATCAGCCGTCGTACTCTCTTTCTGCTAATGACGTGTCCTTTGCCACGGAGCGTCTCAGTCATTCTGCGCGATCCGAAAAAAGGAGTCTTGAGATACTGCTCGTCGAGCATCCGCATTACTTCCAGGTCTGCCGGTGGTGCCGAAGCCGGTTGGTAATACAGAGATGATCGCGAAACACCAAGCAATTCGCACTGCCGTTTCACGGATAGCTTTTTATTTTCGCGCCCGATCAGGGAAAGCCGAGTTTCGCGGCTTAACGACCGAGCACCCGCGCTAAAAAATCGCGCTCAACTGTCAGCTGTCCGATCTTTTCGTAGAGTTCGCCTACGTTTTCGGTTTTGCTGTCATCCTTGCTAGTCGGCTTCTCGAAGACATTGATTGCGTTTTCGAGGAGGGTCTTTTTCCAGCTTTGAATTTGATGTGGATGGACACCGAACTCCCCGGCAAGTTCTGCCACCGTCTTGTCGCCTTTGACAGCAGCCAATGCGACTTTTGCTTTGAATTCTGAATTATGTTTCCTACGAGTTCTTTTCAAGCGATTGCTCCTTCTAGCAGTTACTACTTTAGGAGCAGGAGCCACGCTTAGCAAGTGGCCCAAATTTCAGGGTCCACTTCTGCTGAACAATCCTGCCTTTAAGTTCGCACACGACGTAGACTTGGCTTTGTTAAAGCTCAGTCTCCCAACAAATGCAACGGATCAAAGATACCTTTTGCCTTTTACAGAAATAAATGATGATGTGATTGGCTATTATTCAAATGCTCAGGATCCCACAAACATACCTAAATATGCCTCTAACTTACATCAAGCGGCACTACATTATGGACCGATCAATCCAAGAAATGAAGCTGCTTGGTTAAAACGTGAAATCGACTTCTGCCACAAATTCATTGGCGAGGATTCTGCCACTGCGCAAAAGGCCGAGATTGAATTAGAGAGGGTCTACAAATTGATTAAATAAAGCGCTATTATGCTGTCTGACTTAGATTAGACTGAAAGCATGGGAGCAGATCATGAGGATTAGCGTGCAGTTGAAGTTTCCGCTAATCCTCGCAGTCTCGCTCTGTCTGATTACGA
>JBIKOL010000140.1:0-23724 GCA_044358055.1 Obscuribacteraceae bacterium (SeqCode) | reverse complement strand
CAAAAAAAGATTCTACGAAATCAGGTTCCAATGAAACCCGCATTCATTTAGAAAAATGTGCCCAAAAGCCAATCGTAGAGATCGTTTTGGCTTAACTTAACGGTATTGGGCTGCCAGCCGGCTTCTAAACCTATCGATCCGCATCTTTCTAAGCCTATTTGCTCACTTCAATCACAGCGCGAAATCGTGCTTTTCCACTTAGCATATGCTCGATTGCCTGCTCTGCTTTATTTAATGGGAACGTCTCAATCATCGGGCGAATTCCACTCAGTGCTGCAAATTTCAGGCAATCTTCCGAATCTCTTGCCGTGCCGCTCGGCCAGCCGGTTAACGATCTCCTTCCTGCAAGCAACGCGACCGGGCTTACTTCCATAGGCTGAAAATCCGCACCTACGAGAACCATGCGTCCGCCAATGCAAAGTCCATTTACCCATGGTGACATTGCTTTTGAATTTGTAATTGTAGAAAGTATTACTTTCGCTCCGCCCAGTTTGTTCAACTGATCCACAGCATCCGGATTCTCTGAATCAATATAATGATGAGCGCCGATTTTTGTGGCAAAAGCCGCTTTGTCTTTTCCGCGTGCAATCGCAACAGTGTTATAGCCCATCTTATTTGCAAACATGACACCAAGATGACCCAATCCGCCAATTCCTAGAATGGCAACAACGTCGCCGGCCATTGCACCGGCGTGGCGCAAGGCGTTGTAGGTCGTGACACCTGCACAAAGTAGAGGCGCTGCTTCTGCGGACGAGAGTTCAGGTGGAACCATTGCACACACGTTTTCTGGAAAAAGTCCGTATTCAGCGTAGCCACCATCCCTGGTGATGCCCGGTGTCTCTAAATTACGGCAAGTGATGAAATCTCCTTTGCGGCAAGAATCACATTCCGCACAGTGACCGCCATGCCAGCCCACTCCAACCCGATCTCCTTTTTTTAGTCGAACTACATCGGCACCAAGTTCTTCGACTATTCCTACAATTTCATGACCAGGCACTATCGGATATTTCAATCCGGGAAAAGTTCCCTCGAGAGCAAACGAATCGCTGTGACATACACCGCATGCGTGAATCTTCAAAAGCACTTGATGTCCTTGTGGAGCGGGGTAATCTTTGCTTGCGATCGAGACCTTTGCTTTAGGTTCATTTACTTGAACTATTGTGCCTTTTGTCATTGTCGTTTCCAATAAAATAATTCTGACAGAGAGATTATTTTATCGGTTTTGCTGGATCAGGTGAACGTATGACAGCTCAAATTGGAACGTCAAGCGGGCGACGCATGGCGTCGCCCCTACACATAGGCATTTCAGGACGATCCAGAATAATAGAACAATTCAGTTGAGTGTGCCTGGACCAAGCGGAGTATAGTTAGATGCCATCAGGAACGTTGGCATCCTTTGATTTTTGTGTTCGGCCATCGCGCAACTTCGACATAACTATGTTGCCGTCTTTGTTGGTGACTGTGATATTTCCATCGGCGTCCGTTTTAATGTCGCCGTCAAAGTTGCCGACTTGTTTATCGTTTCTGTCGTAGTGCACCCACTTGCCGTTTTCTTTGTTCCAGTGGCTTCCGTCATTGGCATCAATCTGGTTGAGTTGCCCTTTCTCGTCGTAGGCGAATCCATTCTGTTTTGCATCAGGATAAGTTACTTCAACAACGCGACCCTTATCATCCTTCGTGGTGATTGATTGATCGTCATTGCTTATTGAATTAGTTCCATCATGATTTTTTCTGTGGAACTCTCTGCCGTCTTTTCCGGCTGCAACGATATCGCCTTCCTTCGTAACATTCACTTGTCCGTCAAAATGTGCGATGCGCTTGCCGCTTTTGTCGTAGCGATTCCAGTTGTTTTCGCCTTCTTTGCGCCAGACGTTTCCATCTTGATCTCTCATGCCGATCGCATTTCCATCTTTGTCGTACTTGAACTCGTTTGAGCTTCCGTTTGGATAAACGTCTTTGACCGGGCGGTCGTTAGCGTCGCTGATTGTGACTGAACCGTCAGCGCGATGCCTTTCAGTGCTGCCATCGGTGTGTCTTGTAATTTCGCCGCCCTTATCATTGTCTTTGAGGGTGACATCGCCATTTTCGCCAACCTTGAAATCACCGTTTATTTGTTTGAGTTCTTTGCCATTCTCATCATATTTTGTCCAGGTGCCATCAGGGTTCTTGTCGTAGCGGCCCTCACCGTCCATCTTTACTGATGTAGGATTGTGCAAATCATCGTAGCTGACTTCTGTGTGTTTGCCGTTCGGATAAACAACATCGGTTACGTATCCATCTGAGTCTTTGCTTACGATTGATTTGTCTTTCTGCGTTTCGGTGAATCCGCCGCGTGCATCTTGCTTGAGGAAGGTGCCATCTTTTCCGACAGCTACGATGTCGCCGCTCCTGGTGACGTTGATGCAGCCGTCGAGGTGGTCTATCTCTTTGCCATGCTCATCTTTGTGCGACCAGCGATTCCCTTGTTTGACCCATTCGTCTCCGGCGCCGCCTTTTATTTTTGTCGGATCACCATTTTTGTCGTATTCGATTTCGTTTGTGTTTCCGTTGGGATATTTTAGCTTTGTAACTCGGTCATTAATATCTGTCACCATCTCCGAGCCATCAGAGCGCTTTCTCTCGGTGCTGCCGTCTGTATGCTTTGTAATGGTGCCTTTGTCCTTGTCAATGAACGAAACATCCCCGTTTTTATCAACGGTCATCTTTCCGTTCATTTCCTGAACTCTGTTTCCGTGCTCATCTTCCTTAAACCATTTGCCACTCTCTTGCACGTAGGTCGCCCCGTCTTTCTTAATTGTGAGCGGTTCGCCTTTCGTGTTGTAGTGGACTTCCGTTCTTTTGCCATCAGGATAAATGACTTCAGTCGGATTACCGTCAGTGTCTTTTGTTACGATGGAATGATCTTTATTCGTGACGGTGCTGCTGCCGTCGTGATTTTGACGCCAGTAAATCTGTCCTTTTTCAAGCCCTACGACATCGCCTTCATCCGTTACATTGATGGTGCCATCCATGTGTTTGATTTGCTTGCCGTTTTTGTCAAATTGGTTCCACCCCTCTTTGTCTTTCTTCCAGGTGTTGCCGTCTGGCAGTTTGACTTCGTTCAAATCGCCTTTGCTGTCGTATTTCATTTCAGAGGTTTTGCCATCTGCACTCGTGACTTTTGTTATGTGGAAGTCTTTGTCATAATCGATATTTTGCTGAGAGCCCATTACTCTTGCGGAACCCAGCACTGCATCTGATGGTACGTCTTGAAATAGAGATTTCGCCTTGTCTGCCAGACCTGGTTCTTGACTGTGGTCTGCTGCTCTGCTGGGGTCTGTTTGATCCGCAGGTTTGCTGCGATCTAATTGATCTACTGGTTTGCTTGCTTCAGCCGGCTTTGTTTCTCCGGGCTTCAGATCGGTCGTTGCCGCATCTTTCTTTCCTTCGCTACCTTTGACGTTGCCTTTGCTGTCATCGACAATTTGAGGTTGTGGTCCGAGGTACTCAAAAGTTGATTTATCGCGCATGCCATTTTTGCGTGCCTGGTAGTAATCGACAACGCTTTTGGTTTGATCTTTGAGGCCAGCCGTCGCCTCGGTCTTGGCTTGATCGGGCGTTTCCGACTTTGGTTTTAGATCTTCAGTAATAGCTTGGTCGCCCTGCTTGGTCGTGTCCGGCATGATCCACTCTCCAAAACCTCACAGGTAGGTTTACGAGCAGTTCTGAGATTTTAGGGGTTCATTTGCCGATACTAATGTTCGTGTCATTCTCGATACGACCGCAGATTACTGTAGCTGCCCCTACCATATATTTTGCATCACGCAATTGGTTTGAACTGGTACGTCTGCTTAAACGATGTATCAGTGATGATGGCGAAGTCTGTGCCTGGAAGCTTGAGTTTCGGGTTGTAATCATAGTTAGCGAGCCAGTCGCCTGCGTTTCCAGTCATTGATCCCCAGGGAGTCAATATCTTTATGGGCTCATCCAGTTTGACCATGTGCACGGGAGGTCCATCGATGCGTGTAGGAGCAATGAACTCTGTTTTGCCTGCCATCGTTTCTGGTGTCACATTATACGTTTTAGGTATTTTACCTTCTTTGATTGGCCATTGGTTCGGCTGTCCATTCTCGATCACCACTTTTCCGTTTGCATCCAATCTCTGCGCAATCCAATCGCCTGTCTTAACAGCCTCACCTGCTGGGTTCTCCAGGGTTGGTATAGTCTCACCGGCCGGATTTGTTACTTTGCGGAATTTTACATCGTAAAGTTGTTTTGTAGCAGTTTGAACGGAATCAGTTGCTTCTTTAAAGATGTCCTGGTTTGCTTGAATTGATTGCTGCACTTTTAGTTCGTGAAGCTTATTCTGCAGGCTCTCTTGCATATAATCCACAGCTCCCAGGGCAGCACCAAATGCGGTGTATTTACCGATCGTTTGCAAATCGTTCAAGCCGGGCTTTTGCAAGTAAAGTGTGTCTGCTAATGCAACTTGCGTGAAACCGCCGGCAAACCCACCCTCTGCTCCTGCTCCAACCCGACCAAGAAATGTATTCCCCATTTTCGGTGCCATGTATTCGCTTACTGCACCCATGGCTGCGAAAGTTCCGAAGCTGATCCCGATGTCGCGACCCTTGTTCAGGAAGTAATTTCCATTCTCGCTTGTGGGCATCAATGATTGATATACGGCGCCTGTCGCTCCCATCTTTAGCCAGGTCGGTGCTGCAGCCTGTGCTCCAAAGAAGTCTGGCGCTGCTTTTCCGAGTCCCTTTTGCAGCAGCGCGAAATCCACCACTGCGCCTGCTAATTTCCCCGCATTTGAGTAGATGGAATCACTGGCCGGTGCTGCCACAATTTGCATATGTGGAAGTTCGACAGGCGAAACATGATTGACAAATTGAGTGATGCCGTCAACCGGTGCTTGTATCGAGGCATACGCCGCGCCTCGAAAGAAGTCGTTTACATGACCGATTAAACCTTCGCTTTGTTGCGAGCCGTTCTTGCCGAGCAAATCAGATTTGCTCAGTTCAATTCTTCCAGTTTCATTCATTGGGGGGTGCCTCTGAGATTCGCCTTCACCCGAATCTTCAAAAGAACCTTCACCTTAAAAGCAGACCCTCATCTGCAACGGTAATCTATCCCTCTTAAAAAGAACTTCGACATCTTTCAAAATGATTTGCGCACTACCGCAAATTGGCCTGTGAGCTTTACTTAAGCTTGGCTTCAATTTGCGATTTTTGCATGCTGTTGTTGCTGCTGCATGCTGCTCTTGCTGCTGCATGCTGTTGTTGCTGCTGCATGCTGTTGTTGCTGCTGCCTCTGTTCGGGTTCTTGCCGAAAAAATGGTGCCGGAAAGCCAATGCTGGTGCGTCCCCACAGCTGCGGCATTTACTGCGTTCACAAGAGGGCAAAAACGGTATTTTGCACTCAGAAAGGATTCAACAAACCCGGAATTTTAGGCACTTAGTGAGTGCAAAAAGACCCTTGTGAACGCAAAAAGGAAGCAAGCTAACTGTTGATTAGAGGAAGCAAGATATCTGTTGATAAGAAATAATGAGTTAGGCAATTCATGCTTCCGCTTATCTAAGGATTGGCTGGCAAGATGCCTGGCGCTGTGCAGGCCTTAGAAAAGTCATTCCATCAAGAAACAGAACAGTGTTCAAAGTGTACGCAGAGATGAATTCACTTGGCGATTTGACACTAGGATAAAAATGTTCGTCACGAGGAGTTTTTGAATTATGAAAAGTATGTCTGCCTTGCTTGCACTCACATTTTGTCTCTCATTCGTTCCCCAGGTACAAGCTGCAGAACCCGGCGAATATCTGCAGGACACTATGCTTCTGCCTGTTAGGACAGCAGCAATTGTTTCCGCCCTCGCCGTCACCACACCAGTCAGAACTGTTCAAGGTGCGATTGATTCTGCAAAAAACAATATGCCGGATCAATCTCCTGATACTTTGATTTTCGAGTATGCCGCAGTTCCTCTGGGCATGGCTGCCGGAGCCATTAATTCATCTCTGGATGGTGCCGGAAAAACCATCAATAAAGCATGGGATAAGCCATTCTCGATGGAATCATTTGATATTAGCGACTCAACAAAATAATCCCTTTTGTTCTGGGAAAATTGCGAGCTGCTGAACTCTATCGGAGGCTCAGCAGCTCGTCTTAATTACTACTCCGGGCGGATGCTCAACTTCTTTCCTTCCGACTCCGCCAAATGGCTTTTAGGGACCGTTATCTTCAGGACACCATTTTTCAGCGTTGCTTGTGCTTTATCGCTTTCGACTCTGCATGGCAGCGACACTGTCCTCTCGAACGAACCATAAGAGCGCTCGACAATCGAGTGAGAGGATTTATTTGATTTTGCTTCAGTTACTTCGCTCTTCTTGTCACCCTTAATGGTAACTGCATTATCGGTTATGGAAACATCCAGATTCTTTTCGTCGATTCCGGGAACTTCAGCAGTGATTTCAATCTGATTATCATGCTCGGTTGTATCCAGGCGTGGAATATATGCGCCCAGACCGACAGGGAAGTTCCAGCTGCGGTCGAGATCGGAGGACATGACATCAAAGTTCTTCAGCATCCAGCTTGCATCCGGATCATGTTGCATTGTTCTCCACCAGGGCTCAAACATGCTTGAGGGCAGGCTAAGCTGCGAGGCAGATGCACGCAGCTTGTTGATCGCATCATCGAGATCTGAAAGTTTGTGAGTCGCCCCAGATGAACCGGAGTGTACTCGGATCTGGGTTCCGGTCTCAGGTTCGGATTTGACTTTCGGGCTAGTTTCGGCATTCGTGTGAAGCATTTGCCCACCAGCAAATCCAACGGCTAAACCTAGAGCGACCGGCAGTAGTGTCAGTTTTGGTTTGCCCAACCTTTGCAATTGCGACCAATTCACGATTGATTTCATAAAAACCTCCTTCTAAAGAAATCATCGATGACAGAAGCATTAGGTGTTAGACAGTGGCAAACTTCAGTTGAATCTTCTGATAAGGAAGAATCTTCCTGCCACCAGGTTTCAAAATATTTTTGCTATTCGGTCTGCACAGCTATTTTGCGTGGCAGCGTCCGTTTGCTTTTTGGCAGTACCAGTTTTAGTACTCCATTTTTCACCGAAGCTTGTATGCCTTCTCTGTCGATTTCGTTGGACAGGGCAAAGACACGCTTGTAGCTGCCTGTGCCATATTCGGCATAGCTAAGTTTGTAGCCGGGTAATTCTGGCTCTTCAACGTGAGCTGAGATAGTCAATATGTTTTGTTCCAAGGTGATATCGACCCCGTCTTGCTTAACTCCGGGCATATCAGCCAGCAGAACCAATTGATCCTTTGATTCGATAATGTCGGTGGTCGGCGTATAAAGAACTTGCGGTCTCGTTTCTTCTGCATTAGAGTCGCGTGCGTCAATTTCTTGTTTGTTCATTTCCATGAGTTCAGTAGGCATGGCAGTTCTCCTTAGACACGAGTTCAATCGAGTTCAATCCTAAGATTCAGATACAACGCTAATTTTTCTGGGCTTTTCTGCTTCTGCGCGTGGAAGCGTGATTTGCAAAACACCATTTGTGAATTTAGCTTGCACCTTGTCCGCTTCTACGCCGAAAGGTAATTGCAAAGAGCGCGTGAAATGTCCGAAAGCTCTTTCCTGCCGGTGGCGAGACTCGCCTTCATTGAGTTCTTCTGCTTTGCGGGAACCTCTAAGCGTGAGCGTGTCGTTTACTAAAGAGATTTCGACATCATCAGCAGAAACACCGGGAATTTCGGCCCTAACAAGTGCGCCATTTTCTGAAGTCCATACATTAATCGGTGGAAACTCTGTTGCACGATTTGCTGCACTTTGTGAGAGCAAGCGATTCAGCGAACTCTGAAGCCGCTGCATCTCGCGCATTGAAGCGAATAAATCATTATCAGATACCCTCTGAAACAACATACTCTACGTCCTCCTTACACAGATCACGTGGAATGCAGATCAGGTATATTCACCTTATGAGATTGAGGTCCTGACCCGCACCAAGCCAAGGGTCTATCACTTTTGGTTCGCTCAATAATCTTGAGTAATACCAATAAATAAATTACTTACAAGAGCTGGATTGAGTCCAGATTTTGCACGATTTTTTAAAGATTTTCCGAAATTTATTCCTTAATATAGCTGCTCAAACATAGCTACTCACACGATTTCCGCAAAGGCTTCGGTCTTGCAGTTCGGTCACGCAGTTCGGTCGTGCAGTTCGGTCGTGCAGTTCGGTCACGCAGTTCGGTCACGCAGTAGAACAGGCGCCCTGGCAGAGAGAGCGATTTAAGCCCCGATTTTTGAATCGCTGGATAGAACCTAAGCAACAATACGAAATCCTGGCAACAAGAAACTCAACGGAATGACCTTGCTTGATTAGGCAAAAAGTTCATTGTTTGCTCAAAATCGATTTTGACTAAATATAAGTATCACTGGAGCGCCAGGAGCAATCAACTTTAGTTAGTCAAAGCAATAATTCGACTAAATATACTTGATAGCTTAGCCTTCAATTTACCTTCCGAAAACAGAAGAACCTGTTACATGTTGAGAGAAGTGAAATCTAGCTCTGTTGCTGCGACGAAATCTAGCGCTGATGCTGCTGCGACTAGATTTAGCTCCGCTGCTGCGACGAGATTAGCTCTGCTGCTGTGACGAAATTTAGCCCTGCTGCTGCGAGCAAGACAGCTTCCCAGTCAGGGCTTAGAGAATAATAAAGGAAAGATTAAGGCTTGACGAATCCGAAAACTTTTTGCTATAAAAAATATTGGAAGGTTCAATTTCCTTCGTTTGAAAGATGCTCAAATTCTGCTAATAAGGAGGGTTTGCGCGCGAACTTAACGATTGTAAAATTGAATAGACCAAAAGTGAAATACCGGCCCGCCAGGCTGGTGAACAAAGAAAAAATGGCAGCCTCAGCGCATCTGAGGCTGCCACACTCAATACAGATCTGCCTAGGAGATCCTCTGTTCTGAGCGCATCTCTCGACGGCTATTTTCCTTCAATCGGCAGAAATGCTGACTCTAGCTAAATAGACTGACGGAGGTTTCGAGATATGTTGGGAGCAAAACAACACGGAGATTTATGGACTAATTATGTAAAAATTGGCAGCCTGAGCTGTTCTCCTCAATTATTGGAAGCAATGGCTAAGAGCGAAATTGATAGAATTCGTTTGCGAGTAGCAGAAAATCCAAAAACTCCCGTGGATATTCTGGAACTGTTGGTAAGCGACAAGAGCCCTGATGTGCGCGTTGCCGTAGGCACGAACCCATCTACCCCAGCCCATATTAGTTACAGGCTCGCGTTTGATGAGGATCTAAACGTGAGGCTGGGATTGGCCGATGACCTGAACACTCCCATTGAGCTTTTAGAAAAACTCATGAATGACGCAAATCCATACGTGAGCATTCGCGCCGCGCAGACCAAGGAAATTGCTTTGTCTCAAGGCAAGCTGAGGAGTCTGGGTAAGAAATTTATGCGCTGGTTTAAGGAGGGCCTGACAGAACTAAAATACGCATGATTCGCGGAACTTGAGATAAGAAGGCTCAGCATTCGAACTTTTTTCTTTGTCTATCCGAGTGTCGCACACGGAAATTCGCAAGTCCCGGTTGAGTAAAACACCTCTACCGGGACTGCTTGTTTCTTTGCGAGACTAACAACAACGCCTCCGGGTGTCTGTTTGCTTCTCTAAGAGTTAAACCGCCACGCGATTAACGAGTACTTTGGCGGTGTCGCGGAAGTTTTTCTGGATGTCCAGTGAAAGTGCTTCGCAAGCGTTTACCCAAAACTGACAGCCGACCAAAATCGCCTGGCTGCGCTTGCCCTGAGGGAAGTGCAGCAGTACCGGGTCATCACCTTTGTGCAGGGTCAGAATGCTCTTCAATTTGTGCAAGTCGGTGAAACTTTGATCTTCAGTGAAGAAAATATTGACGAGATTCGCATCTGCAATTCTGCGCACGGAATTCACTGACACCGAAGTCGCTTCGTCGCCTTTGCGGATTTTTCCTTTAACCAGCAGCAAGGACTGCGGCGTCAATATGCTTGTATCAATTTTTTCCAGAATATCTCCGAAAGCAACTGCTTCAATCTTGCCAGTGAGATCTTCCATGTGAATGATTGCCAGCAATTTGTTTGTTTTGGTCAATTTTTTCTCAATGGAATTTGCTAAGCCACCGATGATAACCGAAGATCCATCCGATGCTTCGCTGATGTCTTTGCACGTATGTGTAGTCAACCAGCGCAAGCGATTTGCCACGCGTTTTAATGGATGACTCGTAACGTAAAATCCGAGCAGCTCGTGTTCGAAGGTTTGCAGCTCGGCTTCAGCGAATTCCGTTGCGTCCCCGCGAAGTTGCTGAACCGTCTCTGCTAGTGCCGTGCCGCCGGCCATGCTGAACAAGCTGATCTGCCCCGCAGCTTGTTGGCTGGCACGACGCTGAGAACTTTCCACCAGCGAATCGAGATTTTCCAGAGCCTGTTTTCGCGACACACCAAGGTTGACCATGGCACCACATTTGATAAGTGCTTCAAGCGCCTTCTTGCCGACGACTCGAAGATCAATGCTGGTCATGAGATCATGAATAGTGTCGAACTTGCCTTTAGCCGTCCGCTTAGCCACGATTTCTTCTACTGCTGCTTCGCCGCAGTTGCGAACGGCGCCCATTCCAAATCTGATTGAGTTGCCGTCGGCAGTAAAATCGCGTCCGGATACATTTACGTCCGGCGGTAATATGTCAATGCCCATCGCCTGACACTCTGCGATGTAGCCTTGAACTTTATCCTGTTCACCAGCCACACTGGAAAGCAGTGCCGTCATGTATTCGACAGGATAGTGAGTTTTTAGATATGCCGTTTGATAAGTAAGAAACGCATACGCCTGACTGTGCGACTTGTTGAAGCAGTACTCAGCAAACTGCACCATCATGTCGAAGAGTTGATTTGCTACTTCTTCTTTAACTCCATTTTTTACACAACCACCGACGAACATGCCACGCTGCTTTTCCATTTCTGCGGGTAACTTCTTACCCATGGCACGGCGCAGCAAGTCTGCCTGTCCGAGGCTGTAACCACCGAGCTGCTGAGCGATCTGCATGACCTGCTCTTGATAGACAATTTGTCCGTAGGTGTCTTTTAGTATCGGCTCCAGGAGTGGAGTCATATACGTAATCGGCGTTTTGCCGTTTTTACAATCGATGAATTTGTCGATCATTCCGGAGTCCAACGGACCCGGTCTGTAGAGTGCGATAAGAGCTGAAAGGTCTTCAATTCCGCTCGGTTTCATATCTCGCGCCACCTGACGCATGCCGGCAGAAGTTTCTAACTGAAATATTCCTGCGAGATCGCCATTGCTGACTGTCTGGAATGTCTGTGCGTCATCGATTGGTATTTTCAACGGATCGATTTCAATGCCGCGCGTTTCCTTGATGATATTTATCGCGCGGTCAATCATCGTTAAGTTACGCAGACCGAGGAAGTCCATCTTCACCAGTCCGACATAGGCGCAATCTTCCATGTAGTATTGCGCGATGATCGTGCCGTCGTTATTGCGCTGCAGCGGCACAAGTTCGTCCATCGGCACGTCCGAAATCACGACGCCCGCTGCGTGCATACCAAATGTTCTGTTTACGCCTTCGAGTTTGCGAGCAAGGTCTATAACCTGCTTCGTTTCTTCGCTGCTTTGATAAGCCTTCTTAAATTCCGGGTGTTCTGTAACCATTTCCTCTAATGGCGTCGGTTTACCACGAACCACAGGTACCATCTTCGCCAATTTTGCTGACTCAGAGAGCGGAAATTGCAAGACGCGCGCAACGTCTTTAATAACGGCTTTACTGGTCATGCGGTTGAAGGTGACGATTTGCGCGACTTTATCTTCGCCGTATTTTTCGCGGCAATATTTAATTACCTGATCGCGACGTTCGATACAAAAGTCGGTATCAATATCTGGCATAGATTTACGTTCGGGATTTAGAAATCGCTCGAAGAGCAAATTGTATTTGATGGGGTCGATGTCGGTAATGCCGAGTGCATACGCCACCAAACTGCCTGCAGCGGAGCCTCGTCCGGGACCCACGGGTATGCCGCTTTTCTTTGCGTAATTGATGAAATCTTGCACGATTAAAAAGTAGGAACTGAAGTTCATGTCGATCATAACTTTCAGCTCAACACGTGCGCGTTCTTCAATAGCTGGAGTTAGTTCACCATAACGCTGTTTGCAGCCTTCGAACACGAGATAATCTAGATAGGTATGATCTGTATGCCCTGGAGGCACCTCAAATACCGGCAAACGCGGGTCGCTCCCCAGCTTGATCATTTCAATTTTATCGCCGATTTCCAGCGTACTCTTGAGTGATTCTTCAATGAATTCATCATCAAGGTGATCGCGAAATAACCAGGCCATTTCATCGCCGTTTTTGATGTATTCCCAACCCGTAAATTTCATGCGGTTGGTATCAAGCACCTGCTTGCCCATCGAAATGCAAAGCATGGCATCGTGCGCCATTGCATCGTCTTTGCAGGTAAAGTGACTGTCGTTTGTGCAAACGAGTTTTATGCCAAGCTCGCGTGCAATTTTCACCAGTGGAATATTTACTTTGCGATCTTCCCACTGTCCGTGATCTTGAATTTCGATGTAATAGTGTTCGCCGAATGTTTCTTTGTACCAGGCTGCTGTTTTCTTCGCAGCATCATAGTCATCACGCAAAAGTGCCTGACAAAGTTCGGCACCCAAACAGCCTGACAGCACCACAAGCCCTTCTTTGTGCTTTTCAAGCAATTGATGGTTCATGCGCGGCTTGTAATAATACCCATCAAGATGCGCACGCGAACAGAGCTTGATCAGATTTTTATAGCCTTCTTGATTGCGAGCAAGAAGTGTAAGGTGATAAATCGGAACCTTGGTTGATTTATCATACATATCACCATCGATGACATAGCCTTCCATGCCGAGAATGGGCTTAACACCGCCCATTTCCTTGCAAACCTTCGTCAGTTCAACAGCACCATACATAACACCATGATCTGTCATGGCAACAGCGGGCATATTTTCTGCCTTCGCTTTTTTGACAAGATCTTTCATTACAGTCGCGCCGTCAAGCAGACTGTATTCGGTATGCAAATGTAGTGGCACGTATGGACGTGGCATGTATATCTGACTCCGTAGGTCAAGCATTTGCGCCCACGGCGGGGGCGCATAGCGAGTGTATATATTGCGGGTGTCTTGCTAGTTCAATTCTAACGCCCGTATGACTTTAATACGTTGCCAAACACGAATAAGTTCAATCTTTTGCATTAAATTCAAGTTGAGATTCCCGCTTGGCAACACTTCTCTCGACTCTGTACGTATTTCTACCCAATTGATGACACGAGAATTCCACAGTTGGAAACTAGTTTCTTCCATCAAGCGTTGTGCATTTGAAATTATTTTGCCATGTGCGACTTACGTGGCTACCACCCATTATCCCCCCAGGGAAGGAAGAAAAATATGCGCAATGAAATTGATGACTCTGCCTCCAAGGCAGAGCCGCAGTCGCTCATCCCCTTGATCGACTTTTATGACTTTGACCACCAGTCTTCTATCAATCGAGCATCTAGCAATTCCAATGACCAAATCCAGTTCAACGATGTTGCTGGTATGTACCGAGGTCTTGATTCGTTGTCCAAGCAACTCCGCCGTGACAGTGTGCAGGCTGGCGGCAAGCGCATACCGGATAACGTAGAGTGCATTGGAAACGAATGCCATGCTCTGACTTTAGAAGATGCTGCCGTGCAAAAAGCAAAAATTGCAGCATCCGGTAAAACTATCGATATCGATCACAGCAAGCCTCTTCCAGATAATGTTGTTTGCGTCGGCAACGAATGCCGCGAATTGACTCCGGATGAAATGGCTGCCGAAAAAGCTCGTCTGGCCGGCTCTCCGCAAGTGAAGCTGGGCAGCACTGTTCAGCTTAAAGACAATGTTGAATGTGTGGGCGATGAGTGCCGCACGCTGACACCGTCAGAGGTGGCAGCGGAAAAAGCGCGAATCGCAGCATCAGGTCACAACTTCGAAGTCTATATTCCAAAAGGTGGAACGCTGCCATCGAACGTGGAATGTGTTGGCAATGAATGCCGCATTCTTACACCGGAAGAACTTGTTGCTGAGAAAGCAAGAATGAGCGCAGCAAAAGCTGCAGACGATTGTTGTAATCCAAAATCAGATTGTTGTGAACCGGCAATGGATTGTTGCGAGCCCAAGAAAGAAAATGTCGAATGCGTAGGCAATGAGTGCATCGAGCTGACACCAGAACAGGTTGCCGCTGAAAAAGCGCGTCTTTCTGAACTGGGCGCCAAGCAAGTTGATGTTTCTTGCCATCCAAAAGCAAATGTTGAGTGCGTAGGTGGAGAGTGTTTTGAACTTACACCAGAGCAAGCTCAAGCAGAAAAAGCCCGCATTGAAGCTGCCGGCGCGAAGCAAATTGCCGAGTGCCACATGAAGGAGAACGTTGAATGCGTCGGCAACGAATGCGTTGAACTGACTCCGGAAGAAGCAAAAGCTGAGAAAGCGCGCCTCGAACAATCGGGTGCGAAACAGGTCGATGCCAGCTGCCACCCAGCCAAAGATGTTGAGTGCGTTGGCGGAGAATGTTTCGAACTCACTCCGGAGCAAGCTGCCGCGGAGAAGGCCAAAATTCACGCTGCCAAATCAGCTAAGCAATCCTTAGCCTGGTGGCAGCAAATGGATTAAACGAGCTGTTGAGTTCGCTCGCGTGAGCCTTAGAATTAATTCTTGGGTTTTGGGGAACGGACGCGAAATGCATGCCAACAGGGTGCCTCGAGCATTTTTTGTACAAGCACCCTTGTGTTGGCATCACAAATTGAGTGGGTATAGATTATCAGTGTCCTCGCTGGAGTCTGACCCACTCAATGGCTCATTCATATCTCATTCGACTTCTTAGTTTCAGTCTATGCCTGATTTCCTTAAGCGGCTCGATGCCGGTTTTTGCAGCTGGCTCCGAACTGTCCAATTGGGGATCGGCTGACTACAGAGACTGGGGTAAGTTCAACCCCTACAAATTTGAACCTTCAGCCCGTCTTGTGCCATCGCCGAGATACACCGCCCATGAGTCTAACTTGTATTTGCGCGGGGTTCCTGTATTTCCGCATGACCCATGTAGGACCAACATAATTTTCGGCAGAGGCACGAAGAAACTGCCAACTGTAATTTATGCGAAAGCATTTGACGTCTTGCGTCTGGGCGAAAAATATTATCAATCTCCTGCAGCAGGCAAGAGTAAGGAACTGACGGTAGATGGTCAGACTGTCACCATATACGGTACCAGCTTGTACACTCCGCTGGCCGACCAAAGATATGTGGCAAACACGGCTCAGATTAAACCTTTTGATCCGTCTCTGGTTTTTTACAAGGATAAAAGTAACTTTCCTTCTCTTGTGTATGCTAAGCCTGGTGAAGAAATAAGCATCATGGGACAGAAGGTTACTGTTCCAGCTGCTGGGAAATCAGTGCTCATCACAATAAGCCGTGATGGCAAGATAAAAGATGGCGGAGGCGACAGTGCTAAGTCAGGCTCGCAAGATTCCAATGGAAGAGCTAGTGACAAGTCAAGCAATAATGGTGACAACAAACTTGCTTCTGCTTTGGGAGGACATGGTTCTGGTTCCAGCGTGAATTCAAGCGGTGCTTTGACTGGTGCGGCAGCGGAGAAAGCGGCGGCGGAGAAAGCGGCGGCGGAGAAAGCGGCGGCGGAGAAAGCGGCGGCGGAGAAAGCGGCGGCGGAGAAAGCGGCGGCGGAGAAAGCGGCGGCGGAGAAAGCGGCAGCGGAGAAAGCGGCGGCGGAGAAAGCGGCGGCAGAGAAAGCGGCGGCGGAGAAAGCGGCGGCGGAAAAGGCAGCGGCGGAACAAGCAGCGGCGGAAAAGGCAGCGGCGGAAAAGGCAGCGGCGGAAAAGGCAGCAGCGGAAAAAGCTGCGGGACAACGCTCTTCCGATTCCGGGGGTGCATCAAGCACTTCCGGTTCAAGTGGTTCTTCGAGCACTTCGGGCTCAAGTGGTTCTTCAAGCACTTCGGGTTCAAGTGGTTCTTCGAGCACTTCGGGCTCAAGTGGTTCTTCAAGCACTTCGGGCTCAAGTGGTTCTTCAAGCACGTCCGGCTCCAGTGGTTCTCCGGGTTCTCCGAGCACCTCGGGCTCCAGTGGTTCTTCAAGCACTTCGGGCTCCGGCGGCTCCTCCAGTTCCAGTTCGTCTCCGAGCGCCGGTTCTTCCACTTCCCCAGGACTGCTCGGAATAAACAGTTATTCTGGACCTGAAGAAGTAATTCTGGCTGAGCAAAATCTTAATGGTACGCCTGACTGGAGAAATATTCGACCGAGCGCCAGCAGTAACAATACTGCGACCCCCGCTGTCAATCCGGCGACAATAGCTGGAACAGTTAGTTACAGCGATTGCGTGTATAGAAAATCGGACTACAAACCAGCTACTTTAACTTTTAATCCACCCGTTGCATCAGTTAACCATTGCACAGTTAAAGGTAACCTTCTAAGCAACGCTGGAGGAAGTTCAACCGTGAATGTGACTTACTCAGCTTACCGTCTAGTTCATCCAGACAATTCCAGGACTTTCATGATGATAGATCTGATCGTTGTACCCGAAAAGGTTGACGGCGCCGATCTTGTATTCAAGCCTAAGCTTATCAATGCGGGGATTTTACAACAGAGAATTTCTCCAGAAATAGATAGGTTTCTGGGCTCATTCTACATGCCCGGAACGGATTTGGGTGTGATACCAACCACAACAAATGGCAGGAATGCCCCTGGGGCAACCATTCCTAATGAGGTTATTCAATGGGCTAGAAACTTCATTCACTAGTTATTTTGTGGAAGCAGATTAACGCTCGATGAGCACTGGCATGCGGTCCTGTGAGAACTTAAGCATATGTTTTTCAAATTCGTATCCGAGCTGGAGGTGCTTGAACTTTATTTTTGCTTCGCCTGCTGTATCTATCATTTGCCAGTTGCTTCCATCCAAATTGACGGGGGCCAGTCCATCAACAAATGAATCCGCCAGATTGTAAGGACCCAGTATCTGCTTTCCGCTCATGTTGATGAACGCAAAATTCAGTTTGTTTGCTCTGCCTACGTTTGCCTCTGCAATCAGTGCTCTCCCGCAAGAAAAGTCAGCTGCCAACACATATTTAGGTTCCACAATCAAATCACCCCTGGTGTCAATATAACCAGCTTTGCCGTCACTAAAGACCCAGGCTCGTCCCTCTGAAAATCCGCCTGTCTTCGAGAAGCGAGGGGAGATTGTCAATTCACCCAATCTATTCACAAAACCCCATTTGTCTTTTATCTGTACCGCAGCCAGTCCATCATTGGAGAATGATTTCAGTCCGTCATAGGTTGGCTTTACTAGAACCTGCCCCTGGCGATTCATGATTCCCCATTTTTGATTTATTCTGAATGGAGCAAGTCCGCTTCTAAATTCTCCGATTTCATCGACATGCGGTGGCACAATCCAGTGGCCACCGACATCAACCAATCCTGCTGCGCTAGAGAATTTATGGGCTCGACCGCTTCCTACGGTTACGTCATTGTAGACATGCCCGGCGGTATCCAGAATAACGTAGTTGCCTTCTGTCTCATTGATGCTAAATTCACATGCATCATCAAATACAACAGGTCTATCAAACTTTGCCGGAATAAGGATCTTGCCTTTACTATCTTTTGCACCGAATTTGGTGCCTGATGAAAAACTCTGAAGAGTGCTTTTTGCTTTTAATAATTCGAATCCCGTTTTTCCCTTTCCCGCAATCCAGTGTCCTCCGCGCTTTTCTAAGTTGATTGAAAGTGCGTCGTCTCTATTCTTAAAGGATAACGGAACAATGGCTGTTCCGTGTGCATCTAAGATTCCCCATTTTTCGTCAGCTTGTGCAATGAAAAGGTCTGCCGATATACTTTCCAAATCATGATACCTGGCAGGAAGCAGGAATTTGCCATCCAGATCAACGATGCCCCATTTGTCGTCTTTCCGTGCTAGCAGAAACTCGGTTTCAGGAATAGGAAGCACGTTTTTGAAAACAGCTATCGATTTGCCTGAACGATCAAGTATTGACGCAAACTCCGAGTTTGAACATATCAATCTGTTTTTCCTGATAATTGGTTTTGAATTGTAATCAGGCGGAATAACAAAAGCGCCTGAACTGTCCACCGCACCCCATAGCGAATAGGGACCAAAAGCATCACCTTCGCCGCTTTGAATTGATGCGGCTGCTAGAGATTCTCCCGCTGCGGATGGGTAGACATTCTCGATGTTTTCCCGCCTGTGGATTTTGCCGGATGCATCTGTAAATTCCCAATATGGTTTAGCGCGGACAACAGCAACGCCATTTTGGAATTGACCTGCATTCAAAAATTGCGGTTTTAAAACCCAGTTTCCTCTTTTGTCTATGTAGCCACAGGAGCCATCTTGGGTCACCGCTGCTAAGCCTTCGGAAAAACTCGCAGCGTTGCTGAATTGAGGTTGAATGGCGAATTCTCCATGCTTGCTAATGAAGCCCCATTTCCCATTTTTAAGAACAGCTGCTAGATCGTCGGTAAAAGAAAGTGCCAGATCATAGTTGGGTTGGACCACAAGATTTCCGTTTAAATCAATGAAGCCATACTTGCCAGATTTGACTATTAAAGAGCGATCGCAACTAAACGGCGCTATTTCATCGTAAAGTGGTTTGACCACCATATTGCCGCGGCGATCGACGCAGCCGTATTTATAATCTGGCGTTCTGCGGACCGTGTGTTTAGAGAATAAATGAAGCCCGCAATAAATTGCGCCGCCGAGCAACACCGCCCACATCAAGCAGCTCAGTGAAGAACTAAGTTTCTGTTTTGTTGAGAGAGTTTCTTTCATGATTGGCGAACACAGGAACTGCGAATGCTATGTAAGTCAATTCTACCCGAACCTCCGACTGCTATGACCTGATCCATTCAACCATCTTGCCTTGCATTTACGGTATAGGCAATTATGCCGTTCCAAAGGTTTTGAAATTCCTAACTGTCTTTTCAGTGGCTCTTCTGATAGAACTTGCAATTGTATAGAATTTCTCTTGTTCCACGAATGGATTAAACGATCTGTTGAGTTCGCTTGCTTGAGCCTTATAATTAATTCTTGGGTTTGGGTAAGCACGCAAAATGCATGCCAGCATGGTGCCTCGAACATTTTTGTACAAGCAGCCTTGTGTTGGCTTCACAAATTGAGTGGGTATAGATGGCCAGTGTCCTCGCGGAGTCTGACCCACTCAACGGCCGGATCCGTGTCTCCTGCGCAGATTTCTGGTGAGGCTCTTAACCCGCTTTTGTCCTTACCTGGTTCAATGCTGAAGAACGCCCTGGGAGGTGGCAATAAATGAGCAAGCTCTATCGGGTTAGCCTTTCCTCCGATAGCGCAAGCCTACTCGCGCTTGCATGTTTATTTCAATTGTCGCAAGCAACAGTATTCGGCGCCAGTTCTAACATGGAATTGAAGACTGCAGCACAATTATTTCAAAAAGGTGATCTTGTTCAAGCCCAGCAATTAGCTGATAAGGCTATTAAGGCAGAACCTCAAAACGCAAACGCCTATGCATTACGAGCATTCTTGTTTATAAAGTCGAAAGATGCAAAAAAGGCTATCGAGTATTCGGATAAAGCAATTGCATTGGACAAAAAGTGTGTTGATGCATACTTGGTTCGTGGGTTGGCACGCTCAAGTTTGAGTAAATCAGGCGCTTCACTTACAGATTTCTCAGAAGCTATGAAATTAAAACCCAATTACAGCGATGCCTATTTCTATCGTGCACTGGCCTACTTCAGCATGGAACGAAAAAAGGAAGCACTCACTGACCTCGATAAAGCTCAGGCAATCGATAAGTCTGATTCAAATCTTGCGATAGTAATGGTTGCGCGGGGAACTATTTACCTGTTCTACAATGATTTCGACAAAGCCCTAAGCAACATAGATTCGGCCTTAAAAATAGAGCCCAATAACGCAAAAGCACTCGAATAGAGAAGCCAGGCAAATTACAAGCGTCGTGAGTACAAAAGTGCAATCGATGATGCTTCGAAAGCTTTGTCGCTCGATAAAAGTTCAACAGGTGCATCAGCCTGAAAAAGCTCTTGCTGACTGCAATAAGCTCATAGGAACATTGAATCCATCGGTTGATACCAGGCTGAGAGCAGATGCCTATCTGATCAGAGCCTCTGCAAATAGCAAATTGAAAAATTTTGCCAGAGCCGTTGCTGATTGCAACTATATTGAGAAAGAAATCATTACTGATTCGCCTCCTGAAATTGTCGCTCTTCGAGGTAAGGCCTGTTATGACATGGGAAATTACCAGAGTGCTGTCGATGATTACTCGAAAGCAATTAAGCTCAGTTCAAGAACAGCTATTTATTATGACGAACGAGCTAATGCCTATGAAAAAATTGGTCAGCAAGACCTAGCGAATGCTGACAGGCAGATCGCTCGCCAAATCAGGTCTGAGCAATAGGACAGATGCTTGCGTTTGACCGTTGCTAGTTTTTTCAAGAAGGCGTTGTGGCAAATGACCGGCGAGCCGCAGCTAGCCCTCATTCTCACATTTTGAGCCCGCTCATGTGAACTTAACCTTCGATAAGTAGCGTACGTAATTCCACCACCGGTGTCACGAGAATTTCACGCTTGGAACTTAAGTTTATTTCAGGGGTTGTATCGCTGGTGTCATTATTCACCGTCGCTGAGCTTTGCTTGCGCACGTCTGGAGAACATTGATGCCGCCCGAAATTGACGACGTAAAACCCAAGAACGAGCCGCTGCCGCTTATCGACCTGTTCAGCTTCCACCAGGGACCAACAGCGATGAACGATAAAAGCAACGGCACGGCGAACAAGCCTGCTGATAAGGGCAGCATTGATATTCCGGATCCTTACGGCTTTCATCAGGGGCTCAACGCTCTGTCGAAAAGCTTGATTAGGGGCGTCGAAACATCTGACAGCAGAGGAGCAAAAGGCACTGCTTCTGCGGGTGCATCGAAGGATGCTGATAAGAGTAACATGCCTGAAGATGTTGAATGCAAGAACGGAGTTTGTCGACAGCTTACACGTGCGGAACTCGCTGCAAAACGTGCTCGCCTCGCGGAAGAAAAAGGAACTGCCAAAGACAAGGGCAGTGGAACAGCTAACCCTGGCGAAGCAAAAGAAAAGAATTCTGGTGCCGGTGCTGGTGAAGCCAAGCCCAGAGGTGCTGCCGATAATGTAAAACGCAGCGCAGATACTATTCATGTAATGCCTAATCCATTTGAATTCCATCAGGGCGCTGACAAAAAACCGGCACAACCGGCACCGTCGCAAACTACAGATAAAACTCCAGCAAAGCCGGATCCATCACCAACACTTCCACCCTTTGATTTTCACCAGGGTGACAAAACGCCAGTAAAGCCGGGACCAGTCGAGCCGCCTCGTCCGTTCACCCCACCATCGGATGTGAAACCGATTCCTGTGCCGCCACCAGAGCCGAGACCAGATGCGCGCGACAAGACTCCCGCGCCGACGGATATCTCTGACCCCAATATTCTGGGTGGAAAGAGCTCCGTGGTTGCGGCATATGAGCGCAGGCAGGGAGCACGTCACGCAGGCAACGGCAATAACCTGCCACCAATCGACGCGATTCCGGGACCCAACGATCTCACGCCACCAGTTCCAGGACCACGTCCTAACGACTTGACGCCTCCGCCTCCAGGACCGCGTCCGAATGACTTGACGCCTCCGCCTCCGGGACCGCGTCCTAGCGATCTCACACCAGTACCTCGTCCGGAACCGGCACCATGGGTGCCACCAAAAATCGACGACAAACCGGCGATCAAACCGGTCGATCATCGCGAAGAACTCATCAGTAAGCTCGAACCCAAATACGAAACAAGCGATGTTGCCACGGCAGTGAAGATGGCTAAAGACCTCGGACTGCCGCTTGCCGTGCACATTGGCGCCGAATGGTGCGGATATTGTGTACAGATGGAACGCAACACCTGGCCCTCAGTCGAAGGCACAGCAGACAGAAAAGGTTCCATGCAAGGCAAAGTAGTAGTGCTGCACGTCGATATTGATCACGCAAGAAACCTGCGCGGCGAAAATGCCAAGCTCGCTCAAGAAATCCTGCGCGATCGTGGTGGCAGTGTTCCACTACTCCGCGTATTCAAAGTTGACGAACAGGGTGGCCTGACAAAGACCGCTGAAAATCACGGTGCCATCAATAGCAAATCAGGACTCGAACAATTCCTGATCAAAGGCGGCGTCAAACGCTAGTCCATCTCAATTGATAAGTTGAGATCTCATTTCGAGAGCGTAGCCCCGGGATCGCGGGCGTCCCGCCCGCTTTAGCAAACGGTTCCGATCAGAGCGTACATTTAAATAGTACTTTTCCCGTTGGCTTGTTGGAAAAGTATCTGTTTGAATCTGAGCATTACTAGTGTTCAAGTTAGTAGCGAATGCGCATCCAGGGCAGCGCATTGCCATGCGAATTTGAATAGTTCTTCAGCTCTTCTTTGGGTCGGAGTAAGGAGCTTCCATCAGGAGGTTACTATGTTTCGCCCAAAATTATTGCTGTATTTTTGGAACTTGCTACTCTTTATACTAGTTAGTTCTGCCGGTGCATTTGCTGCAAATGGTGGAATGACGCTCGAAGGAGTCAGCATCTCTGGAGCCGAGGACACGCCTCAGGATCTGCCCGGAGTCAACGGATATGATTATGTATTCCCAACTAAATATGAAATGGATTATTTCTCGTCGAAAGGAATGAACTGCATTCGTGTTGCATTGATGTGGGAGCGTTTGCAACCACAGGCGAATGGTCCTCTAGACCCTTACTATACCGGTTTATTGGACGACACAATCACATACGCAAGTTCAAAGGGACTAAGCACCGTGGTTGATATACACAACCACGGTGCTTATTATAATCAAACGGTTGGTGTGCCTGGCGGCGTGCCGAATACGGTTTTCGCCGATCTCTGGGCGCGGCTTGCCGCCAGGTACAAAAACAATCCGAAAGTGATCATGGGATTGATGGGTGAGCCAATTGGTCCCACTATGACTGCGCAAAGCTGGCTGGTTTCAACGCAAGCTGCAATTGATGCGATTCGTGCGCAAGGTTGCAATAACTTGATTTTGGTAACGACACCGTTCTGGAATCACGCTTGCAACTTTGTTGAGCTTTGCGGAAGCATATATGCAAATGTGAAAGATCCTGCGAACAATTATTCTTATGAGGTGCATGAGTATTTTGATTATGATGATTCTGGATCGCATACTGATACCATTTCTACTGCGCAGGCGATTGCCAATCTCAGTGCATTCAATGCCTGGTTGAAAGCAAATGGGAAAACTGGATTCCTTGGTGAATTCGGCGCCCCGGTCAGTGCTGGTGGACTGGACGATATCGCCGCTGATATTCAATATATGCAGGCGAATAAAGCTCAGTGGGATGGCTATGCCTACTGGTCAGCCGGACCATGGTGGCAAGGTTATGTTTTTGGTGTGGAACCAATAAACGGGCAGGATACACCGCAGATGAAGGTGTTGATTGCGAATCTCAACGCTAGTGTGAGCAGTGGTTCCACTACTATTGCAATGGGTGGAACTTCTGGTACGGGGACCGGCGGGACACCTACGGATCCTGCTGGAACTGGACCCGCAGGTGGTGCCACAGGCAGTGGCTCGACAGGAGGCGCTGGATCTACAGGTTCTACTG
>JBIKOL010000189.1:0-15623 GCA_044358055.1 Obscuribacteraceae bacterium (SeqCode) | reverse complement strand
GGCGAGACTTTTGAGAAAAAGGCAGCTGCTCGAAGCGATGTGCATTCTTTGGGTGTCGAATATCGCGAGATATGCCGCATTGAATTCAGACCCGGCACAATTGCGCTACTTTCAGTGGATCATGGAATGTTGCTCCTTACCAATCTCTATGAGCCGAAACATGAATCCATTAAGATAAATTTCTTGCAAATGACAACGCTGGTGGCCGTGGGAGAGCAAGTTTGTATTGGCAAGAACATGGAGGAAATCTTTACCAGGTTCAAAAACGAGCCGGGAAGTAGAAAGGTCGTCAAATGTGATCACAAGGAAAACTACAGCATAGTTCAAATGGAAGTATCTCTTCAACCACCTCTGTACAACGAAGATGTGATCAAGAGTTTGCATCATAGTTCATCAGTTGAAGATCGACGTCTCTTCGATAAGCTGGTTAAAATGGCGATCTGTTTGGCAGTTGCCCGCCGCCATTGACTTCACTTACGCAGGCATCTGGCTTATGGTCCTGCATCAGCGCAAACGTTGGTGTTCAATGGACATGAATCAATTGCTGTAACTAAATTTGGACAAGAGTTCATGCAATTGATTGAGTTGTCGCTGTTTATGGATGTTGTATTAACCAGATTTACCGAACTTATGCTATTCAACGTCTGTGTTACGCCAGTGGCAAGATTCTGTGTCAGCGTGTTGTTCAGATTTAGCGCGGCAAATCCCGTGAGATTCTGAGTGCTTATACCGCTCAGGTTTTGATTTGCTGAGCTGACTACGTTTGCAGTGGCAACACCAGCCAAATTTTGGCTCACAATATTATTAAGCCCCTGAGTAGCAACTGCGCTCGAATTCGCCAAATTATCGCTGGCCGTATTGTTTAAGTTATGCGTTCCAAGAGTTTCTACTGCAACGTTATTCAGGCTCTGGCTCTGGCTCGTGCTCTTATCAGTCTGCTGAAAAGCTGTGTCTGCCGAATTTGTGCCCGCTGCGATCAATCCACTTGGCGGAAATTCCCTGAGACAGCCTGGAGGCAGGCTCAGCTGCTGCAGCGCTCCTGAACCTATCTCATACTTAGTACTTGTAGGAACCTGGGTTATTTGAAACCCGGTTGCTTGTAATGAATGGCCATTGGCAGTTGACGTCGCTTGATTTGAATTGTCACCTGTATTATTTGCCGCCTGGATTGGAGCACCCGAACTTGTGTTAGAAACAGTGGAATCATTAGCAATGCCACTGGAGTTATTGGCACCATTAGTAGTGGCGACAGGCGCACCATCCGTTCGACATTCTGCAGGCAGCTTGGACATGGCATCTTTTATCAAGGGAACACTGTCAAGCTTATTTTCGAACTGGGACACTAACGGATGAGAAAGTATTTTCTCAGAAGAGACATGTTTGACAGAACTTGTTTCAGCTTCAGTTTTGAACAGTTCCATCGGTTTATGGTTAGAGCTTATGTCCATTAAATGAAGCTGGCCGGTGTCTTTGCCAGTAGAAGGCGGCGCAGCCGACGGGCTGGCAGTGTTGCTTTGATCAGGTGCGTGCGCACCAGCTGGATGGTCATTAGCTTTCGGACTTTGTGCTGGATCTTGTGGCGCGGATTGAATTGTGGGAGCGGGCGATGCACCCGGTTGGGCGGTGCTGCCAGTGTTAGGAGGAAACACAGCTTGCCCGGTATGATTGTTGATTTGGAAGACGACTCCGGGGTTGAGATTGACAATGCTGTGGTTGATTCTGTTCAGAAGAACAACTGAGCCTTCCAGAACAGTTATTTCTGAAATCTCGGGAGTCGCCCTTACAAGTACGGTGGTGCCATGAATTCTAGCTTGCATGGTCTTCGTCCAAATATAATAGTTATTTTTGTCCTTGCGATGCTTGTCCAGTCTTAGGAGCATCTCACCCTGGCATAAATAAACCAACCTTTTATTTGGCGCCACCGCAAATACCGAGTTCTCCCAGGCCCGCGCAATTACGTTAGGCCAGCTTACTTGTGCCCAAGAGTCTGCTTTTGTGCCAAGCTGCATACCTTCGGAAAGCGCATCTCCTAATTTGGCTGGTTCAGGATCGGTCCATTCCGCTTTCTTCCAGTCCACAAAACCGCGCTTATAAACTGTGCCGTGGCTTTCAGTTATTGTTGCCACAAGTGAGTCCAAAGCGCCTGTGCCTGGTTGAGCCCAGGCTTGGCCGGGTGCACATAGGAGTAAAGTAAGGCATGAGGAAACTGCCTTAAACCAACGCATCTTGCTCATGATCAATCTAGCCCCCAATCGATCTGGCATGTAATTAACGTGCCCAGAATCGCAATCTTTCTACCAAAATCTTAGCTACAGTACTATGGCAATTTTCATCAGAGCGAGAGGAAATTTATCTGGACCCAGCTTGAATGCGAACCTGGATTTGTATATGCCAGGGGAAAACAAGCAAAGAGAAACGCGCTGAGAGGAGAATTCTCAGCGCGTCCTAATGCTCCCGCGAAAAACTTTGTTTGCTCGATTCGAATGGCTCCAAAGCTACTTTCTCTAGCTCATTTCACAAAATCGATAGTTTCATTGTCGATTTCTAGTTTCCAACAGGTCAGCAGGAATTCAACAAGTTTGAGATTTCCTGCTGACGAGCTGGAAAGAGAAAAACAATAATCTGCTAAATGCAATCGCTGAAATTGTTAAAAGGCTTGACGACATTCGCGCGTTAGCGAGGTAAGTAAAATGAGAACAATGGTTAGAGATATCAGGTTTGTCTTGCTTGCAAGCATCTGTATCTTGTTTCTGGTCATCAACCCCATGAGTGCGCCCAGTAATGCTGCTAACGAAATCTGCTCAAATGGATATTCATTGCTTAAAGACCTTCCGTATTCTGATAAGCCGGAATGTTTAGGCGATCTATACCTTCCTAAACAAACGCAAGCAAAATTGAGGAGTGCGGTTGTCTTTGTTCATGGCGGTGGCTGGGAAGGAGGTGACAAAAAGGACGACTCTGTCATGGCGGAGGCACTCGTTGACAACGGGTTTGTAGTCTTCAATATCAATTATCGGCTTCTCTCAGCAGGTGGCAATTTTCCGGCCGACGTTGTGGATGTTAGGGAAGCTATAACCTTTCTGGCAGACCATTCTAGAAATTATGGAATTGATCGCAAGAAGATTGCCTGTATGGGAACCTCTGCCGGAGGGCATCTTGCCTTGATGGCCGCTTATGCTTCCGGTCGGACCATCTGCCGAGCTAGCGAGGCCATTGACTGCCCACCTGTTTGCGCAGTTGTTAGTTGGTCTGGACCAACTGATCTGAATTCCTTAAGAGGCGGGCTGATCGATCGTTATCTTGCCAATGCCGGGGCTGAAGCTTATAGAAAGGCTTCTCCAATATCATTTGTGAGCACTGCAGTTCCCACACTTCTTGTACATGGTGACTCAGACGATCTTGTCCCAGTTTCACAGTCTAAGCGGCTTTATCTTGCGCTGCAATCTGCTCATAAAGATGCGGAATATCTGGAACTCAAAGGCGAAGGACACGGTTTCGAGGCAGCCGGAGCCATGGCTTTCGAAAAAACAATCGAGTTCCTCAGGGCGCACCTTTGAACTGCCGCTGCCCCGTGCGGCTTAGATGAAGTATTAGGGTATATGCATCCTAGCTAGAGCTTAGATGGAATTTTAATGACAGAAACTCTGGACAATCAAGCTCATGAAGATTTAGCAATAGGATTTGTCTTGGCCGGAAAGTACAAGATTCTGGAAAAGCTTGGACAAGGCGGGATGGGCATTGTTTATCGAGCAAATCACTTGCTCTTAGGAAGAACTGTTGCTGTGAAAACTATGCATCCAGGGATGCGTGAAGGCAAACGTTTTCAAAACGAAGCGGCAGCAGCAGCGTCTCTGAATCATCCCAATATCGTCGCTATTCATGATTTCGGACTGGCTGACAGACTGGCTTATCTGGTAATGGATTTCCTTAAGGGAGAAACTCTTGATTCGATGGTCAGCCAAAAGGTCCTCGAGCTTCCACAGTTCTTTTCAATTTTCAAACAAGCCTGCGCCGGGCTTGACCATGCTCATCGTCGAGGAGTGATCCACAGAGATTTGAAATGCAGCAATCTAATGCTCATTTTCACTGATGAACAGAGCGATTTGTTCTTGAAAATTGTTGATTTCGGATTAGCAAAAATGATCTCTGCTACTGGCTTAGAACTTCAAAGCCTGACGACTACAGGCACGATGGTGGGGACGCCATTGTACATGAGCCCAGAGCAAATCAGGGGTTTAGAACTCGACGGTCGCGCTGACATTTACTCTTTAGGCATAGTCATGTATCGAAGCTTGAATGGATACTATCCCATCACAGGAAGCAGCGCCACAGACACAGTTTGCAAGCACTTGACTGATGCACCGCTGGAGATGAAAGCAAAGATCCCGGAGAGTTTGAAAAGTCTTATTCTTTCATGTCTCGAAAAAGCACCAAACCAGAGACCGGCTTCAATGGCAGAATTAGCTCGGGAACTTGAGATCATTAAAGGGGAAGCTCTCAGTTTCGATAATTCCAAACAAGCCTGCCTGGCCGCTACGCAGCCATCTACTGTTTCAGATAAAACCATTCCAATTGTCGATGTGAGCCCAGCTTCGGCTCCGAAAAAATCGATCCGACACTTAGAAGCCAGCGAGCCGCCGGCGCTCCCGGGGCAGCCCAAACCTGAACATAATCGTATTCGGCGTTTTGTATTTCCTGGACTAATCACCATCTCTCTTTTAATTACAGCTGCCATCTACTTATTTTCCAATTGGTCAGCTGAGAATCCGCCTGGAAATCACAGGCAATTAACTCCGCCTCCGTCTGCTCAAGCAGAGCAAAAAAATAAAGCAAATTCAGATAATTCACTCGACTTAGTACACGAAGCACGGATAGCTGCTGAAAGACAAGATCTTGATCGAGTTAAAGCAATTTACAAGACTTTGAGGCGCAAGGACTGGGTTGAGGACGACAATGCTTCTGCTTTTTTCCATTTGGCAGAACTCTCAAAAGAAAAGAGTAATTACAACGATGCTATCGTACTTTATTCGCAATCCGAGAAAGTCCTTGCCGCTACAAACAGTCCAGAGGCGGAGATTCTAAACAACCGTGCTTGGCTGCACATGATGCTTGGCGATTGTTATAGAAACCTCCATCAAGACGCTCTTGCGAGTCAGTCGTACCAAAAGGCGGCCTCGCTCGCTTTACCAAATTCGAGAGCTCACGCCGAGCTTCAGCATAGAAACGCAGTTCCATAAGTGGAAATATCAGATGTAAGTTGACCTGTTTTTGTAGGATTGCCTCATGTCAAAAGGAAAAGATTTTCTTGCCGGAATAGGCATTGCTAGTGCAGCCACCGCAGGCTGTTCGAGCAGACTGCCAGAGGGCTGCAGTAATTCAATCAAAATCGCATTCAACAAAAACGAAAGTGCTTTATCACCATATTACGCCTTCTTGTCGAAAGTGACTTATGGTCCGCGGCCTGAGGATCTTAGATATTTGCGCAAAGTCGGTGTGGAGCACTTCGTAGAGCAGCAGCTTAATCCGGAGAGCCTGCCGGATCATGATTGCGAAGCGCGGATCCGCGCGGCGAAATTGCACATAGAGTATGAGGCTGGCGCGGAGAACGGCAAGAACTGGCCGCATCGATCCGAGAATCGCCCGCTCGTCTGCCTGGACAATTCCTTAGATGCGCTCTGGACGTTGGTTGACGGCAAGAACGGATTGTCCTGGCAAGAAAAGGTTCGTCCAGCTGAGGAAATCCGCGTAGCGACCGTGCTTCGTGCAGTTTATAGCACTCGCCAGTTACACGAGGTTTTGACGCAATTCTGGCACAATCACTTTAATATCAATATTGATAAAGACGAAAAGATATCAGCACTTCTGCCAGTCTATGACCGAGACGTCATCCGCAAACATTGCTTGGGCAACTTCCGCGAGTTTATAGAAGCAGTTGCGACCAGCGGTTCGATGCTGTATTACCTGGACAACGCCTTGAGCAAAGCCAGTCCGGCAAACGAGAACTATGCTCGCGAGCTTTTCGAATTGCATACGCTTGGAGCAGAAAATTACTTGAATCATCTATACAATCGATGGCGCGAGGTTCCAGGCGCCTCAGATGGGCGGGCGATAGGTTACATCGACCAGGATGTCTATGAGGCAGCAAGAGCCTTTACGGGCTGGACAATAGCGGACGGTTCGGATGACGGCAAAGGAGAAAATTTCCCGAACACCGGACATTTCCAGTATTACGAAGGGTGGCACGATAATTATCAGAAGCGAGTGCTCGGTGTCGAATTTGACCCCAATCAAGGTCCTATGGCAGACGGACGACGCGTTCTGGATATAGTGGCGTATCATCCCGCGACAGCTTATAGATTATGCAAGAAGCTGTGCATCCGCCTGGTAAGCGACAATCCACCCGAGGCATTGGTGAAACGGGCTATGGATGTATGGTTGGCCGAGAAGTCGTCGCCAGACCAAATAAAAAAAGTTGTTAGAACTATAGTTACCTCACCAGAGTTGCTTAGCTCCTTCGGTCAAAAGGTAAAGAACCCATTCGAGCTGCTGGTATCTTTCTTGCGCTCAACTGGCGCCGACGTCAAGCCGAATGCTAATCTGTTTTGGGCACTGAGCCAGATGGGATACCGGCTATTTAATTATCACGCTCCTACCGGGCATCCTGATTTTGCCGATTACTGGTTGAGCACAAACGTAATGGTTCGAAGATGGAATATTGTTTCAAATTTGACGAGTGACTGGATGGAGGCGGCGACGTTCAATATTGCCCAACAAGATCCTGAAACAGTCAGAACTTCAGAGCAAATCGCCGCCTACTGGTTAAATCGTCTTCTCGGCTACGCACCATCTAATTACCACAAAGCACTGACTGCATTCTTGGCACAGTCCGGCAACCCGAATGCGGTGCCGACTGGCGAAGATGATGGTGATCTGGTGCAAAGGCTTAACAGCATGGTGGCGCTAATTGCCATGCTTCCGGAATTTCAACTGAGGTAAAAGGATGTATTGTTCGCGAAGAGAGTTTTTGATAAGCAGCGTTTCAGCTGCCTTAGCACTTGGACAGATAAATCAGCTCGTATTTGCAGCTGAAAGCTCCCCTAATAGAGACGTTTTGGTATTTGTTTTTCTGCGCGGCGGTTATGATGCATTGAACGTAATCGCTCCTGTTGACGATAACAATTACAAATCTGCACGGGGTACCGACACAAGGATTGCAGAAAAGGGAAACGATGCAGGTTTGCATCTAACAAATGCTTACCCTGGCTTCGACTTTCGCATACATGCGAAAGCCGCGCCATTAAAGGAGCTCTACGACGAAGGCGAACTGGCTTTTATTCATGCTTGTGGCGTCCCCAATGGCACCAGAAGTCATTTCGACGCACAGAGCTTGATTGAACGCGGAACATCACACGACAATGCCAGGGCGCTGCGAAGCGGCTGGCTTACCAGACATCTGAGCATAATCAATCCAGATGGAGTAATACCGGCTGTGTCCTCCACGGAATCCACCCCAGAATCTTTAGCAGGATTCGGCAAAGCTTGTTGCATATCCGAAATAGGCGAATTCGCGTTCCAGGGACACTGGAAGTATGGAACCCAGCAGCAACAGCTTTTGCGCACCGCCTATCAGGGGAAGTCCCCACTGGCCACAGCCGGGACAAGAACGCTCCAAACTCTGGATTTTATCAATAGCCGGGTGAAACGAGACTCGGAGGGCAACGTTCTCCCATATCGAGCGGGCAAGCAGGCGATCTATCCATCTGACGACTATGCTCAAGGATTGACTTCTTCACTGCAAATTATCGCTCGATTAATCAAAATGGACATAGGTCTGGAACTTGGGCTGGTGGATTTCGACGGCTGGGATACCCACCAGAGCCAGGCTTACGTTTTCCCAAATCAGCTCGACGCATTATCACGTGCCTTACATGCGTTCTATACAGATCTATCTGATTTCAAAAATCGAACCACCGTGGTTATCATGAGCGAGTTCGGCCGGCGCTTCAAGCAAAACGAGAGCGCCGGTACCGATCACGGGCATGGCTCGCTTATGATGGTATTAGGCGGAAACATAAATGGCGGCAGATTGTTAGGCACATGGCCGGGCTTAGAGACAGAACAGCTAGATCAGGGCGTTGATTTGAAGGTCACAAGCGACTACCGCTCAGTCTTAGCCGAGATTCTCAGTCGGCGCTTAAACAACCCGAGAATTGATCTAGTATTCCCGGATTTCAAACCAACCGAACTCGGCTTGATACGCGTCTAAGGTCAGCACCCTGCATTTTGCCGGATGGAACATTTGACTTGATTGATCATTTGTCCAACTTAAGATCTGTTATTCAAGCCTAGATGTGTTTGGCAAGCTTTTTCATTACGTGCTTCAGGATTAGTTTGTTCAGATCATTTTGATTGCCAGTGAAAACAGGTGTCGGCTGGCTTGGGGGAAGGGAAGGCGCTGGCACTGGGGCTGGAGCTGGAGCACCATAAGTAACGGGAATGTACACAGGAGTTGGTGTTGCAGACGGAGCTGGAGTGTATTCGTGAATGACGATTGGAGGCGGCGCAGTTACATTTACCACAGTGCTTTGGTTCTGTTGTTGTGAAGCGGCTACCGATGCAGATGAACCAGCAGAACCATCACTAGCTGCACCTGCCGAAACTGCTTGCTCTTGTCCTTGTGATAAGGCAGCTCCAGCCGTTGCCGTACCGGAAGTGCCAGCACTGGCTGCACCAACGCATGCGGCTTGTTCCTGCCCTTGAAAAATCTCTGCACCTGCGCCGGCACCGCCAGAGCCACCACCAGCAGCGGCACCAACCGATGCAGCTTGCTCCTGCCCTTGAACAATCTCTGCACCTGCGGCAGCACCACCGGAGCCACCACCACCAGCAGCGGCACCAACTGATGCGGCTTGTTCTTGCCCTTGAACAGTCTCTGCACCTGCGGCAGCACCGCCGGAGCCACCACCAGCAGCGGCACCAACTGACGCAGCTTGTTCTTGCCCTTGAACAGTCTCTGCACCTGCGGCAGCACTGCCGGACTCACCACCAGCAGCGGCACCGACCGACGCAGCTTGTTCCTGCCCTTGAACAATCTCTGCACCTGCGGTAGCTCCGCCACAGTTGCTTCCGCTGCTGGCCCCAACAGATGCCGCTTGTCCCTGTCCCTGGCACATTTCTGCGCCTGCTACCGCTTCTTCTTGAGCCGATAAAGGCAGGTGGGCGCCTGTGGCTAACGATAATGCCAATCCCATAAGTAGACTTCGTGTGCTGAAAATCAAATTCGAATTCATTGAGGAGACCTCTGTTTGTGGAACGCGCAGAGTCTAAGCTCTCGATTTCCATCAGGTCTGCAGGAAACACTGCCGCGCGCGCCTATGGCTAAAAGCTCGATTATTGCGGCCAGATCAGAATTTGCGACCGATATGCCTGCATTTTTCCAGGCATATCTCTGATTTAGTTAAGCTCGTAAGGTCCCAGCGGATCTTTCTACTCACCTTCAATCACTGAGATGGCTATAAAACCCCATACACAATGAAGCTATTAATAGTTCTACATTATCTTCGGATTGCTCATTGGCCCTAGCGTTTAGTTGGATCATATTTCATGTATCAACTACTGCATCCTGAGGGATGTTATCCACGAATGGGATGGTTATGCCAAGCCATTTGTCACCCAACGTTTCAAAGGAAATGTGCCATCTGACTAAACTGACTCTAGCATTTTCCAAATCAAATCCGGTCAATTTTACCTCCGTAAATATATTTTCGGGCAATGTTCGATTGAGCCATTCGTGAAAAACAGCTTGTATTTTGGGTCTTGCCAGCATCAATATCTCATCAAACTTTGCTGGTAACGCCAAAAAGAATTCGCGGGACTCAGGGAAAGGACCGGCTTCATCACCGGGCAACAATATAGTTACATTCGAGCCTGTGTTTGGAAAAATCCACTCACACTCCCAATAAGAATTTTCGGGATTTTTCGGAATGTACATGAAGACAATCTTTCCAAAGTCCGGATCAGCCTTAGTAATGGGATTGAATTGCAGTCGGAGTTTGTGAAGGAAGCTTGTCATTTGCATCTATGTCCCCGTTCTCAGAGTCCCGCGATGAGATCCCGGCTCAGTAACCTCGATACCAGGCATTCATTGGCATATTATACGGTTCGTTCCAGCCATTATTGTAATCGTTGTACGCATGTTCTTGTTCAATGCGAGCATCAAGCGCGGCATGTTCTTGAGGAGAAATGAGACCCGCATCTAGCAGCCTGTGCACTTCCCTGTGTTGAGAAAGCAATGCCTCATGTTCGACCCGGTGAGCATACCGTGGGCCCCACCAATCATTGCCACCATAGTACGAACCATAGTTAGAGTACTGTCCATGGCAGCGGGGACGATTGTGGTACATCCCATTTGCAAGGTGACAACCATCATGTGTGCTTGCCAATCTGCTGTCCTGCCAAGCGTGCTGTGCAGGAGACAAGAAACCCTGGCCAAATAATTGGTGAATTTGCTCATGTTCGGAGCGCAGCCTGTCATGCCAGGCATCATAGCTATCCCCGTCTTCGTGCGCAATTGCTGAAGCTGCTGATACAGGAACCATCAATGCAAGAGCTAATAGTAAAAATTGTTTCTTCATAGAGAAATCCTTTAAAGAGATTAGGAAGATCCAGACGCCTTGCGGCTCCTCATGTTTCAAATCCCTCGAAAGTCTAAAGAATAATAAATCTCTACCGATTTAAAATCAAATGATGATCTGTAATAAAGTGGATTGCAAGAAGATTGTATTGAGGAGGTTTTTCAAGAAATAAGCAGAGAAAACACGCTGAGTGGAAGGTGGATTCCAATCTCAGCGCGTCCCTGATGCTCCCACAAAAAACTTATTGATCGAACGACTGTTCAGCTGGCGTCTCTAACCGTTTGGCCAAAATTCATAGTTTCATTGTCTATTTCTAGCTTCCAACAGGTCAGCAGGAACTCATCAGTTTTTTCAAAACGAAGGGCCAAATACATACTTCCCTGCTCTATTAACGTAGCCGCATTTGAAGCTATTGATCATCACCGGACCTTCGCATACACATGCTAATCCATTGCGAAAATCAGAAACGTAATGGAATTTGGGCAACACAACTATTTGCCCTGCCTTGTTTATATACCCGCTATGGCTAAGAGTCGTGTCGTCAACGAGTACCGCTGCCAGACCTTCCGAGAATTCGCGCGCAGTCCTGAATGAAGGTTTAATCGCAATCTTACCGTTTTTCTCAATGTAGCCATACTTCTTATTAATTTTCACTGGAGCCAATCCTTCACTGAAATTACCGCAATCGTCATACTCTAGCGGAATCACTGGATTCCCTTCATGATCGATAAAACCAAATTTGTGCGTCTTTTCTGACCCGGAAGACAGCCGGATGCCGACGGAGGCAAGACCCTCGTGAAACGGGTGAGCATAGTTATATGCAAACTTGACAATAATATTGCCCTCTTTGTTTATATAACCAGCAAAATGCTCCCCGTGCGATTTGATCCATACGGCAGCTAACCCATCACTGAACCCCTCGGCCCCGCTAAATTGCGGTTTGATTACCAATTGCCCTCTCTTGTCGATGTAGCCCCACTGGTCATCGATCATTACTGGCGCCAAACCTTCGCTGAATCTTCCGGCGCTGCGATATTTGGGCGCAATAACCATCGTGCCTGTTTTATCGATATAGCCGAAGTTCTTGTTTTGCCGGGCGACTGCTAGTCCTTCGTAAAAGTTGCAAGAATCGCCTGCCATGATTGCATCGAACTGCACTGGAATTGTGATGGAGCCTGCTTCGTCCATATACCCGTACCGCCCATCCTTTTGGACGCGCGCCAATCCTTCGCTGAATTCCGCAAGGATGTATCCCGGCAAACAAATCCTTGTTTTTCCTGAATTGTCTATAAACGCATCTGTTTTCTGAGCATGAACAAGAAACAAGGGAGCGATACGATCAGGATTAAGAACCTTCTCTGGCGCTGCATCAGCACAAGCACCCAAGGCAGGCAAGCACGCAGTAAAGATCAACCCTAGTTGTCTGGATAATCGGCGCATAAAGTTCTCCTTCCACTAAGTCTAGATTAATGCAAATACCAAGGACTGTTACACTCCAGAAACACTTTGCAAACCGTAGCGACTCGACTGTGGCTCCGGCAACGCTCTTCAGCCCGTCAATCGGGTTGATCTAATTATTTTCTGAGCGCATTAGAGCTATGGCAATCCGTATTTCTTTAGTGTTTGCTGCGACAAACTGCGATCTTCATAAGCTGACGAAAACGATAATATCTAAATCCGGGGTTATACTGGACTTTTCAAGTTATCGTTCAGCGCTCGGGAAGCCGACGGAAATGGAAATTTTTCCCTGCTTGATTAGGTTCGTTGAGTTTGGATAGTCCACTATTCTCCAGCAAAGAGCTTTGAATGTCGTGGAACTGCCGGCGTGATGACGCAGTATCAAATGCGATGGCGATTGCTTTGAGTACTTCATCTGGTCGAGTAAACTGCAGTTCGTGTCCGGCATTATGAATGACAATCAGGCGTGAATCCGGCACGACTCGATGCAGCGGCAGCGAGTGGTTTTCGGCTGGCACGGTTTGATCTCGGTCGCCGTAAACGATAATCAATGGTACGTCAATTTCTCCATAATGAACACTCATTCGCCTCAGACTGGGGTTCAAGCTGATTTCGTCACGGGCAGCAGCTTTTAACTGCGAAGTTTTAAACAGTCTGTCCAGAAAACTATCCACATACGGTTGGGGAGCTGGATCAGGAGTAAAGGCGGCTTCCAGCTGGCGCACGATATTTTTGCGTCCTGTGAGTCGAAATGTGCCGGCTGCCAGAGAGCCTATCAATGGAAGCTGCACTGCAAAATACGATGCCTTGGGTTCTGCGTCTTCAGTTTCGAATGCCATGCCGCCTAAAAGTACAATAGCGCAAACATCATCGCTAAATTGCAATGCATAGCTAAGTGCAAGTGCGCCGCTCCATGAATGGGCGACCAGCAGAGGTTGTTTAATGCCAAGTTCCTGAAGGGCTTTATGCACAATGCGAGCCTGATCTTCGGCAGTCACCGGTTTGTCCAAATTCATCTTGCTTTCACCGTGTCCGGGGCGATCGAAGACGATTACCCGGTAACGCTCAGCCAACTTGTCGAAAATCGACAAAGTAAAATCTTCAAGCGATCCATCGTTGCCATGCAAGAGGACAAGGGGACGACCCGACCCAGCTTCGACATAATGCAGTCGCACTCCTTCGATCAGCAGGTATTTATCTTTAACCGGCTCAATTCTTGCCTGTGCTACCGCAGGCTGAGGCTGCATGGAATTGGAATTGCACGATCCTGCAAATTCTGGCGTTGTGCCCAGTTCTTGCTTTTGCTCATGCACCCAGCTGATGTCTGCGGGTTTGTCATTGCCGACTGGATATTTAAATATTGATTGTAAAGCCGGGCTTCGATTGCACTCGTTTTTGTATTCTTGAGCCGAGCAGGAAATTGTTACTGTAAGCAAGAGCAATGTAGAAAGGTACAAGCAGCCCAAAGAATGTCGAATTCTTGAGCAGCTGTCCATTCTCATAAAAGAGCCTCTAGCGTGAGAAGGGTCCATGCGCCGCTGATGTTATTGATATGCAAGCGGAAATCTTTTTGATTTTCTCTGCCATGCATCTGGAAGCAGGGTCGATGCCTTTTACTAAAGATTGCAGCAAGGGCGAACTTTGAATCAAGGAAACCATGGACACCTCAGCAAGACAGCCTGCTTCACGGCTTGATTCAAACAAATTCAGCCGACGGCGTCCTAGCAAATCTGCTTCGATTAACTCGGACACTGTTGAACTATCCGGCGCCAGTAACAATTCTTCGCCTGTGGCTACTCGATGTTCTTGCCCGTCGTTGACAACTTTAACAGCGCCGGCTCCATGTCCCCAAATTGTGTAAACACGCAAGACTTCTTGCTTTGATTTCAGCAGTGCCAGTGTATGCGCAGGCAGATTGATCTGTGCGTTGGCTGTTTTGATGGAAGTGGGTTTATCTGCAGAAACTAGAAGCTCTCCCTCGTGCAAATGAAGATTGTCGCCATCCATGATGAAACTTGGATCTGAGAGATAGTGAAGCTGACAATTGTTTGTGCGCATTTTGCGCGTGCCCATTGTATTTACGGCGGGAGCGTTTACCGCAGCAATCGGGGAAAAACTTGAGTGCTCATTTTTTCGGCTTGCAGAAACTGCTGCCATTAATGTCTTTTGTACGGACGCCTTGGCGTCAGACAAACTGCGTTTCACTCTTAAAGACGTACAGCGGGTTGGACAAGCGGCAATCAATGCGGATGCCGGTATTTGCCCGTTGAGGCTTAGTTCAGAAATCATCATGCCGTTCCGGCTTGTCCGGTTTGTAATGCTCCGCTTTAAGCCGTCGCTTTCAGCTGGATTAGTGTTAGCTTGCTCAATCAGTAACTCATGATTGCTTGCCACTGTAATAATTTGTCCGGAAACTGTAACGGCGGCATCCTCTCCGCCAAGGTTGGATATGCGCAAGCTGTTTTTATCCGGACTATCGATTATCACTATGCTTTTGCCGGGTATCTCCACGCTTGCCAAATTTGCCCGGATAACGCAGCGGCGATCGCAAACGAAGCCGAATCTTCCTTGTTGCCAATTAATTGTGGGCGGCAAGTTCTCTGTCAGTTCTAAGCTTGCTTTTCCGGAGTCGACACCGTTTATAGCAATCGTGTGTTCTGCAATCTGCTTTATGCTTGCAGTAATTCTTCCGTTTGTTTTTTCTGAAGGCTTGCTCAAGAGAAAAACGTTTTGCAAATCATTGACGCTGTTCTCAAATCCGATTACCTGTGGGCCTTCGGTACCGTCAAATACAAAAAGTTGACTAAGCGGAGCGGCTTGCTCTTCTAAAGCCTCATTCTTTAAGGGCGCATCGTATGAGCTTACTTTGCCCGAAAGAGCGCCCACGCCGGTGGAAGCCTGGTAGAAATTAGTTTGTGAATTGAGCTGCGGCAGAGCTTCGTCGGCAAACCCGATGTTTGCAGGAGGAGGCGGCGGCGACGGTGATGAAGGCTGTCCAGATATTGTAAGCGTCCCCGCGCCAACGTTGCTTACTTGAGGAATCGGCATATCCGGTGTAACGACGATTGCCCCGTTTCCGGTCTGTCCATTAGCGACAAGCGTTCCGTCACTGATATTGCCGTAGGCTTGCAGCTCAATTAAGCCACCGTCCCCTTGTCCGTTGGCGTTAGTGTCGACATTCGCTACGTTTAACGTGGTGCCGGCAAAGAGAATAACCTTGCCGCCATTACCGCTGCTTGCGGGAGTAGTGTCAATTGTGCCGGTAAAAGTAATGGAGCCGTTTTGCTCATCCTGGGAAGTGTCGATGATCACGTCGCCGCCGTCTGAATTGAATCCGGCGCTGACAAAAGGACCTGAGCCGACATAAATCAGATTCGGATCGCCTGTCACATTGAATGAATGAATGTTCAAGCCGTGTTTGCCGCTGCTCACATTGAAGCTTGCACATTGTGCGTTGACATCGAGGAGTCCCTGGATGTCTTGCAAATTTACAGACAATTTGCCATTGGGAGCGTTCAGAGAAATAGTCTG
>JBIKOL010000241.1:0-8465 GCA_044358055.1 Obscuribacteraceae bacterium (SeqCode) | reverse complement strand
TGCTGAAAGCATACCGCCTTTTATGCTGAGATCATTAGCTGAACTGCATAACATTGAACTTCCGGCAGAAATGAGTCCTGCTGTAGATTGATTTATCAGCAAAGAAGAAGAAGAAGAAGAAGAAGAAGAAGAGTCTAGAGCTGAAATGTTGATACTTTGACTGGACTGAATAATTCCCGAATTATTCAGTAAGTTTGTATTAAGGCTTAATTGCCCGGCTGTTGCGCTTAAAATACCACTGTTGCTGATGTTCGGCGATTGAATCGTCAGATTGTTCGCGTGAATCGTGCCTGAATTGTTGAAGCTGCCCACGGCATTGAGGCTCATCGAGATAGATGGATCTGCACTTATAGTGCCGCTGTTAACGATGTCGGCGGCACTAATGACGCTATGACTGCCGGTACTGCCGACAACGAGGATTGTGCCTGAGTTGCTTAAAGTTCCACCGATGGTCAATGCAGGAGCCCTGTCCACGACTGTAACACCGGCTGGAATGATCAGGCTGGACAGGCTTGTCAATCCGGGAGGCAATACGATTGTTCCGCTTACGGCCTCGCTCTTGCTTCCCAGCTGCAAGGAACTGCCGTTGTGTCCTAGCGCCATTGATAAAAACTCTGCTGGTGTCAGCATCACATTGTTTTTCAATATTGGGTTAAGAAGCTGAGCTGAAAGTGAATGAACCGTTGAGCCGAGATTCAGATTAAGGTGACTCAACAGGTTCGGCAAATAAGCAGGATTGAAAGAGGACTGCTGCAGATTCGAAGTGTGAACAATCATCGAAGGGTGGTTAATCACCGATGTAAGCGTGTGGATATTTGGACTCAGCGGCGCTGTTGGAGCTTGCGATTTTGCAAATGCGCTTGCAGTGTACGGCAGAACGTTGCCCGGCGTATGCGCCGCAACTGTCGATCCAGCCGCGTAAGAAGACCCTGGCGAAAAAGCCAACAGCTGAACTGAGCCGGCAGTTAAAATCCAGGCTAATTGTCGGCGAAAGCGCATTGTCGAGAGATCCAAGCCGGATATTGACAACTTGCCCACAATTCTCTTTCTCGTAACCATCGCAGTACACTTACGTTACATTGAGTAGCATTTTTCCAAATTGATTTTTTTCAGATTGATGACTCAAGCAATTTCCCATTTTGCTTAAACCATTCTTTTCCAGATTGTTTTCTCTAATGATTCGCTTCCCTCGGCTTCCTAGCCCGGTTTGTACTCTGATGTTTATGGCTGCAAGTTCTTGCTGCGCTACGAAATAATTCAGCTTGGACAATCCAGTCCTTTTCTGCTCGGCAAGCACTGTTGATGCCGTTTGAATCTGCCGCTCAGATTGATCAGAAATTGCTTTAGATGATTCAATGTTTGTAAAAATGGGTCGAAGCCCATCTTTAGAAAGATACCGTAAACACTGACAAAAGGAAGAGCCGATTTAGTGGCGACATACACCTTATCTTCTCGGGCACCGGCAAGCTCGGGTCTGTATCGCTTTTTGTGAAAGGACAGCTTCTTAAAGCTATAAAGATGGTTGCAATGCTCGAATGTAAACCGAAAAAGCATTTGTAAAGGCTTACTATACTTGAAATTGCCGCTATCCGTTATGTTGTGGAAAGGGGATAAACCAAGCGATAACACTTGGATGCCTTCTTCTTTGAATTTTTTCAGAGCTTCCAAAATTATAAAATCAGTAATACTGTATGACACGTTTGCATTGGAGCGCAGGTTGTTGGCTATGTAACCATATAGCTTGCCTTGCTCATACATTGGGTCGAAATAGACAAAGCCCACAATCTTCATATCTTTGATTGCGTAAAATTTTCGAACATTTGCTTCGTCATCAAAAACTACCGGTCTAGTTAAAAAGCTCAGTTCGTTGGTGCTAACAGCTTTCCCCTCCAGCCAATTATTGCTGATTTGCCTCAGCAATTCCTTGTTTACCATTTCTGAGTCGAGTTCGACAACTTTGACTTTGTCCTTTTGAGCACGATTTCTTTGACTGCGCAAGAATTCCTTTTTTGAACCTGTGGTTGAGAAATTTTGTACATCTATTATGGTTTCAGTACCTAACTCGTTGATGTAATATCCCAGCTCACTAAGGATATCGGCAGTTTCTTTGCCTACATGCATGAAAATGGGAGAATTCTGCTTATGGTGCTGCAGGAATTCGACTAAAAGCTCCCTTTTATGCTCGTGAGCAGAAACAGGATCGGCAAGACAAAGAGGAGTTCCGTTGATGGCGTGCGTGTAAGCGATATAGCCTTTGTTTTCACTCAAATGATAATCCAGACCAGCCTGCAGAGAGGAAAACGAAAGAGAGCTGCGTCCATGAGCCTTCAGATAGTCAATAAGTTTATCTCTTCCAGAGATGCTGCAGGCGGCAGAATCATTTAAGCTGCGGCTTGCCTTTTTCTCTGGGATTCTAAGGTTCAAAGTGTCGTTCATTTGAGTGAGACTTCATGAGATTTCGGAAAATCGGAGAGTAATTACTTCTTACCCGACTTTTTCCTAATGTAGACTCAAAATTTTGTCCTTTTTCAAGGAGAACTTGCTGTTCCTAACTTATCTATTTAGTAAGTTATAAGGTGTGACTTGCTTTATCAATCCATCAACGCATCCGGAAATTAGATTAAAAGATCAGCAGATGCTCCGCATTTAACTTGCGCATTCCTCACAACTAAAAGTAATACTTTAGGGTAGAGGCGCTGCGTCTGATTTGATTAACACTGGAGCAATATGCGTGTACTCACCACTAATAAGCAGTCGCAGCTGCCGATCGGCAGGGGCCAGCCGGACTGTACCGAAGCACCACCCTTTTGGCAAGCTGAGATAAACCTTAACGCTGTAGATAGCCGTCCAGTCGTGTCCGGACGGCTGAATTTCATGAAAACATCCTTTGGAAGGCTTGAGTATTGGCTAGGAGGACAGGGTCCGGCAATAGTAGCTTTACATGGCGCGCCGGGTGGATACGATCAAGCACTGGCAATCTATGGGAAATTGCTGCGCACTGGGTGTAAGCTGATTTGTCCGTCAAGGCCAGGCTATTTGGGCACGCCCTTAGAAAAAGTGTATAGCCCGGATGAGCAAGCTGAAATGGTAGCTGAATTGCTTGCGGGCTTGTCTGTTAAAAAGGCAATCGTGCTGGGCTTTTCAGCAGGCGGCATGGCAGCCGTTAAACTCGCCCACAAATACCCGGATCTTGTATGTGGATTATTGCTGGATAGTGCAGTTACCAGACCATTGAAGACCGATGCCAAACTCGTATCGATGTTCAGACTGTTGGCGAATGTATTTGCTGAAGGATTATCGACTTTGCTTGTTGACAAAGTACCTTCCGCGAGCGTAAGAACATTGCTCAAGATTGAAAGCAATTACAATCACTCACAGCTGAATGATACATTGCAGGAAATAATGTCTTGTCCCGAAAAGCTTTCGTTTGCAAAGGCATTTGTGAAATCGTCGCTGCCGTCCAAGTCGAGATTGCCTGGATTCTTAAATGATGTCCGACAGATGGCTGAGTTTAACCTGGGAACTTCGGCTATAACCTGTCCAACACTGATAATTCATGGCAACAATGATGGTGATGTGCCGGTGTGCCATGCTCGTTACGCTGCTTCAACTATTCCCAAATCCAGGCTTAGCGTGTTCAATAATGCCTTTCATGTGATAGGTCTGAGCCCCGGCAATAACCAGTCTGAAGCTGATAGCTTAAGACTGTCATTTGTACTGGCACAGTTACAGCAACGATAGACGCAGCTGTCACGTGAGATAAGCCAGCTGGAGTTTGATTTTTCGCTATGCTGCTCGCTCCTGCAATGCATTGGCGTCGCTGCGCGGTGTCGCCATTTTCAGCAGTCGGTTGGTTTTGATGTTCTCAGCGCCAAATTTCAATATCGAGTCAAGCTTGCTACCGAATATTTCGTGCGTTACCGAAACTAAGTGCTTGATAGTTTGAGGAAGCGGCTTAAAGCCCATTTTCAAAAATATTCCATAAATGCTGATGACAGGGAAGGCAGACTTAGTAGCACAGTAAACCTTAAGCTGCCTGGCACCAGGCAATTCCGGTCTGTATCTCTGCTTGTGGAATGCTAACTGTTTAAAACTGTAGAGGTAATTGCAATGCTCGAAGGTAAACCGGAAGAGTTCCTGCAGAGGCTTGCTGCATTTAAAATCGCCATTGCCAGTCAAATTTGAAAATGGCGAAAAACCGAGCGACAACTCCTTAATTCCTTCCTGTCTAAATTTCTTCAAGGCTTCTAAAATGATGAAATCACAGACACTGTAGGACACGCTTGCGTTTGTTCGCAAATTATTCGCCAGGTAGCCCACAATTCTCCCGTCTTCATACATGGGGTCGAAATAAACAAACCCCAAGATTTTCTTGTCTTTCATCGCATAAAATTTGCGAACTCCTGGTTCGTCTTCAAAAACAACCGGCCGGGTAAGGAAGGCAAGTTCGTTGCTGTTTACGGCTTTCCCTTCAAGCCACTCTTTGCTGATTCTCAGCAGTTCATTTTTGCTTATTTGGCTGGAATTCAGCTCAACGACCTTAACTCCATCCTTTTCAGCTCTATTACGTTGGCTGCGCAGAAATTCCTTTTTTGATCCTGTCGTCGAAAACGTCTGCACATCGATGATAGTTTCCGTGCCAAATTCAGTTATATAGAATCCCTGCTTTTGCAGAATCTCAGCAGTGTGCTTGTTTATGTGCAAGAAAATTGGCGCCTTCCTGCACTGGCGAATAAACTGTAAAATAAGTGATTCCTTTTCTGCTTCAGCGCAAATCGGATCAGAGAGGCAAACTGGTGTACTGTCACTGATTTTTGAGTAAGGAACATATCCTATTGCGTTTGCCAGGAAACAATCAATTCCATCCTGTAGCGATGAAAATGCCAGAGAACCACGTCCATGTTTTTTCAAATAGGAAAAGCAGTTCTCAGGTATAGGCTCAAAGCGTTCCTCAAGCTGCCCTTTTCGTAGCCAAATTTCGGTTCTAGGAAATCTAAACACAGCCAGGTCATTTAGCTGGGTCGAGGGCAATTCATTCAAAAAGGCTAATTGCAATTGAGCGATATCCATGTTGACTCCTTTCCGCCAAGGCGTAGCCCCATAGCTGGAAAACTAGGGAACTGTGGCAAATATTCTTTTTCTTGCTACCCAGAATACTTTCTGAATAGGAGGATGAAGATAATTAAAGATTGCCATGGCGTTTTCCATCTGGACAGCAGGAAAACGTCATCTGTCTTAGAGCCGACCCTACCTTTTATTTATGCTCCCGTTTATTGGCACATTCCTACACGGAGTAAGCACAAAAGAAGAACCTGAGCAGATTGCATATTTGCGATCTGCTCAGGTGAAAGTTTCGTCAACAAATGCGGTCGTATTTAAGCGGAACTTCGTTCTTGCGTCTTAAAAGGCAACTACTCTACTTGCAGGATTTTTCCGTTGCCAGCATCGATAGCCAATTCATGGCTACCAATTTCTACCGACCAGATCAGGTTGCCATCTTCGTTTTCTAAATCGACTGCGGCAAACTTTCCTTTAAATTTGCGAGAGGCTATTGCCTTGGCCTGTTCTTTGCTTATTTTGGCCATCTTGAATAGGCGGGGCGTATTGATTTCTTCATGAGCTTCTGCGGCTTTGCCTGACTCAGCTTTGCCAGAAACTGGCACTTGTATGCTGCTGTGCAGCTTTCCTCCAGCGAATGCAGGCAGCACCAGGAAAGAGAGCGCACTGGCTAAAACTAGCGATCTTGTGAATTCCATATTTTTCTCCTAATGTCCGATCGGCATTGGCTTCGCCCTATGCCTGAAGTGAATCATATTTGTCTACAGTGAAGTCGACGTGAATTACCCGGCCGCTGGAATCTCAAAGCAAAACTTTGAGCCTTTGCCCAGCTCACTTTCCAGCCACACACGTCCGCCATGCGACTCGACAATGCTTTTCACAATAGACAAACCAAGTCCGGCACCTCCGGTATGGCGATCCCTGGATTCTTCGACGCGGAAAAACTGCTCAAAGACTTTAGCTTGCAAGTCTTTAGAGATCCCGATGCCGGTGTCGGAAACACTAAACACAGCATTGCCACTTTGGGAGCGTACATTTACAACCACGGAACCACCTTCAGAGGTATATCGCAGAGCATTTTCTAGAAGATTTTCTATTACACGAGTAATTGCTTCTACATCGAGTTTGGCAAATGCAGTGTCTCCCTCATACGTTAACGAGATCGCTTTGACGGCGAACAGTTCTTCAAATTGTTGGACGATCTTTTTACTGATTCGGGCGAGGTCAACAGTTTCCATGCGGAAGACAATACTGGCATTCTGAGACTTTGCGAGCAAAAGCAAATTTTCTACCAAATTCTTCATGCGCAAAAGCGCTCGCTCAGCGGCTTCCAACCTTTGAGGTTCATATCTGGGTTCAGCGACATCAATCTGCATCGCTTGAATATTACTGAGCGCAATGGTTACCGGCGTGCGGAGCTCGTGTCCAAGCTCGGCCATGAAGCGCCGCAACTCTTGCAAGCTTCGTTCTATTGGGGCCAGAACAAATCCTGAAAAGTAGAAGCTGCTGATGCATACCAATATCATCGCAACGGGCAAGAAGACTTTAAGCATGTTGTTGTAAGCACCGAGCGCTCTAGTTTTTTCAGCCGTCGGCAATTCTAGCTGAAGCCATGTGCCATTCGCCAAAGGAGTACCCATGACGCGAACAACATGACCGGAGACCATTTGATCGCTAAATCCGGAATGCAAGGTGACTGGCGCAATGCGACCGTATTGGAACGCTAGACTTCGATTTTGATCGAACAATTGGATGCTTGCTCCACGGGTGACAGCGACTGGATCCTCTTCTTCTTCAAGACGAAGTACCGGTTTGCCATGCTCGAACTTGATCTCAGTTTTTAAATATGCTGCCAGTTCCCTTAATTGATCGTCCTGGATCTCGGTCAGTGACGTGAGAAAAAACTGACCACTAATTAGTCCGAACACGCAGAGTAAGCCGAGGCTAAACAATACAAAAAACATAGCTATAGAAAGGCGGGGTTTCATTGTTGAATCCTATAACCATAGCCTCGCCTGTGCTCAATCGACCCAGAAAAATCAGGTCGCGCAAGTTTTTTTCGAATAGTTTTGATATGTGTGCGAACTGTTTCAGCTTGCACAAATGACGACGCCGGCCAAACGCGTTCAATCAGGGTCTCGGCAGAGAAAAATGAATTTGGATATTTCAGGAGAAACAAGAGCAGCTCGGTTTCTCGTGGCAACAGTGATACAACGTTATTTCCATGGCTAAGAGTTCCCATTTTCGGATCAAGAATCCATCCAGCAAAAGTACGTGTTTCGTTTAGCATCAAGGCGGGACGCCGGAGAAGAGCTTTCACCCGCGACAATAACTCCTTCAAATCAAACGGCTTGCAAACGTAATCGTCGGCACCAACGTCGAGTGCAAGTGCCTTTTCATCGACAGAAGTTCGCGCTGTCAACATCAATACGTGCCCTTGCCCACCCTGTCGTCGGTAGTTCTTACAGACATCTACGCCTGAAAGCCCCGGCAACATCCAATCAAGAATGATGAGATCGTAATCGCGCACCCTTAGAAGGTCCATTGCTTCGGTTCCGGAGGGAGTCCACTGAACGGCATGGCCCTGACGTCCCAGGACATCCACTAACACATCAGCTATGTCCTTCTCATCCTCAACGATAAGTATGTCGCTAGCATTTACCAAATAACTTTCACCTCGGCTTCAAGGTAGAGCCTTGGGCTTAATTTTATCGTACAAATCTAGAGTTTCTGTTGTGAATTGGCTTTTGAAAGCTCTTTTCGGTAAACTAGAGCTAATATCTGCTACAGGCGTGTCTGCCTCAAGATAATGACAGCAACAAGTACCAAAACTGAAAAGAAATGGTCGCCTGAAACGGCAGCAATAGTCCTAATAATTCTTGCTGTCTTCTTCTCTGTCGGAACAGTCATTGTATATCTGGATCTCCACACGAGGTACACAAAGACGACTGGCCATATTACTGATGTGGCAAGATGGTGGTTCGCAGATAAAAAAGCCCCCGGCGGCTCACACCCGATGTTTCGCTTGAAGTATTACTACTACGGACCCAGTCAGGACATGTATCAGGGCGAGACCGGGTTTCAAGACGGCGATTATCTGCGGCTCTCGCCTGTAGCAAAAGTGTTAGAGGGCAAAGCACCTGGTTTGCTGATTCCGGTGTATTACTTACGTTCTGACCCAAAAACTTCAATTGCATACCCTGCTAATATCTTGGGTATTCCAAGTTATCTTTGGCAGGGGAGTATAGCCTCCATTAGTTGTTTTATTCTCGGGATTTTCTACGCGAGTCAGGCTGCCCGTTCTAAAGGTCCCAGAAAGAAACGTCCTCGCTGAGCGCTAATTCGGAATGCTATTGCAGAAAGCAATAGATTGTCGGTTGCCTTTTCATTACTCCATTTCAAAGCGA
>JBIKOL010000001.1:0-151715 GCA_044358055.1 Obscuribacteraceae bacterium (SeqCode) | reverse complement strand
AAATAGTAAATCCCTCATCTAGTAAGGATTTCCAGGATTGTCGACTTGACGCTGACAACCTTAACTTAACGGTATTGGGCTGGCAGCCGGCGCTCCCGGCGATCCCGGCGCTCCCGGCGATCCCGGCGCTCCCGGGGCTCCGCTTCTCACTCATTGCTATGGAGAAAATTGGTGGAGTGCGACTCGGATCTTAGTCGTGCTTAGCAGTGGAGATCAGATCATTTCCTTTTTGAGCAGCCTTGTTCTGAGCTGCTGATTGCTGCATCAGTGCTTTAGCTTCAGCTTCACCACATGCAGGATCTTTGAAGAACTTCGCCGCCCACTTCTGGAAATCATCCATATAAGTAAACACCACCGGCACCACTATTAGTGTCAGTATAGTCGAGAGCAGCAAGCCACCGACAACAGCTATAGCCATTGGAGCGCGGGCTTCAGCACCAGCGCCATAGCCAACGGCAATCGGCAACATACCAGCAACCATCGCGGTTGTCGTCATGACAATTGGACGCATACGGGTGCGCCCGGCCATGAAGATTGCTTCTCTTCGAGGAATGCCTTTTTCCATTTGAACAAGACAGTACTCAACAAGTAATATCGCATTTTTCGTAACCAGCCCCATAAGCATGACGATGCCTATGAGCGCGTACATATCAATCGGCTTTGTCAGCATCCACAAGCCCAGCAGCGCACCACCGAGCGAAAGCGGCAGCGACATCATAATAGTGAATGGTTGCAGGAATCCTTTGAAAAGAAGAACCAGAACCCCATAAATCAAAATCACGCCGGAACAAATAGCATAACCAAAGCCACCAAACATATCCTGCTGATCTTCCGCATCACCCGTAAGGTGATCAGTAACCGATGAGGGCTTGTTTTTCCAGGCAGGCAAGTTGTGGATTCGAGTTAAAGCCTGACCCAGACTCCACTTAGATCCAAACTTCGCGCTGAAAGAAACCTGGCGCGCCCGGTCGAAACGCTCGATGGAGAAGATACCGCTGTCCAACCTCACTTTGGCAACGCTACTTAACGGCACCAACTTTCCATCATTCCCGGCTACTTTCAAGTTTGAAATCACAGACATCTTCTGGCGGTATTCGGGAGCCAAACGAACAACGATTGGAATCTGCCTGTCAGGAAGATCAAACTTCGGCACATTTGCATCGGTATCACCAACGGTGGCAATCAAGGCCGTCTTGGCGATAGATTCAACAGACACTCCTTGCTCAGCGGCACGGGCATAATCGGGCTCGATTATGATTTCCGGGCGCAATGATTCAGAACTCGACTTCACGTCTGTCAACTCGGGAATGGTGCGCATCTGTTCAACAAGTTCTTGCGCTGTTTTTTCCAGCGCTTCAGGATCGTAACTCGTCAACATCAACTGAACATTGTTCGAACCCCAGCCTCCGCCAAATATTACTTTAGCTCCAGGTGTCTTGACTAATTGCGGACGCAAGATATCCTCGATTTGATCCTGGCTCAAATTACGCTGTTCTCGAGGTTTAAGCCTCATATGAATATCAGCTTTGTTTACGCTGCCCTGCCCGCAAGTCGAGTAGATGTAATCATATTCCGGACGCTTCATACAGATTTCGTTGAGATGTTTGACCACCTCTGCTGTGTCAGACAAGCGAGAGCCCGGCGGCAGTTCCACCTGAATGTAAATATGCCCTCGGTCGACCCGAGACATTAGCGAGGTGGGAAGAGCTTTGAATAACGCTATGCTTGCGGCAAAGCAAAGTATCCCGCCTATCACAACTGCCCAGCGATTTTCCAGAGCAACAACAAGTATGTCGGAATAAAGACGACCAAACCAACCTTGCTTCTCCTCTGCATGAGCAGCATTAGCCTTCAGCCAGAACGCCGCCATCACAGGTGTAATCAAACGCGCAACCAGCAGTGAACAAAATACCGCAACTGCAACAGTCAAGCCGAATTGCTTGAAGAAGAGCCCGGACACACCGCCCATGAAACCGACTGGCAGAAACACAACTACGGCAGCCATAGTCGTGGCAACTACCGCCAGACCAATCTCATCGGCCGCTTCGATCGCAGCCTGATAAGCACTCTTCCCCATGCGCATATGCCGAACAATATTTTCAATTTCCACGATAGCGTCATCAACAAGAATGCCTATGACCAGAGCAAGCCCCAGCAGCGACATATCGTTGAGCGTGTAATTGGCAGCCTGCATGTAGGCAAAAGTGGGAATGACGGATAAGGGCATAGCAAGGGCAGAAATTAACGCCGCGCGCCAGTCCTTCAAGAAAAAGAAGATAACAATAACCGCCAGCACTGCGCCGAGTCCCATTGCTTCAAAAGTCGCCGAGCAAGACTTCTTGACGTACTTGGCTGAACTCCAGATCTGCGTAAACTTCAAATCAGGAAATTTTTTCTCGATTTCGGCGACTACTCTATTCGCGTCTTTTTCCATTTCGACGACGTTTTTTCCTCGGCGGCGAACGAGGTCAAGACCGAGCGAGGGTTTATTGTTTACGAAAAATATGGTCCGCGGTTCAGAATTACCATCTCTGACGGTGCCGAGAGATCCCAGAGTTACCCAACGTTTCGAAGGAAGCATGATATGTGCATCGCGCAACTGTTCAAGACTGTGCACGCTGCCGAGAGTTCGAATTGATTCTTCAGCCTGCCCTACATCACCACGTCCACCCGGTAAGTCTGCGTTTTGGGCGCGTAATTGAGTGTTCAATGTATCTGCCGTCACACCAAGCGCTTCCATGCGCACCGGGTCCAGATCTACATTCACTTGACGCCACACGCCGCCAAATCGATTTGCTTGTCCGATGCTTGGCGCAGCAAGAAAAGCTCTGGAAATCGTACCTTCGATTAGCCAACCAAGCTCTGAGTCACTTCTTTTGCTGGAAGTAATTGTGTAGGTAATACTGCCATCATTGACGTAGTCGAGTCTCTGAATGTAAGGCTCGTCGATGCCGCGCGGAAGCTGGCTGCGAATGCGCGTCATTGCTTCGCGCACATCGCTGACGGCTCTGTCGCTATTTGTGCCAAGCTCGAAGGTTATTTCGGTGCTCGATGAACCGACGCCCACAGTCGATTTAATTTTCTTGACGTTTGCAACGCCGGCGACGGCTTCTTCAACTTTGCGTGTAATTTGCTGCTCGATTTCGATGGGCGCTGCGCCATTCTCGCTGACGGAGACCCAGACGGCGGGCATGTCCACATTGGGACTGGCCTCAATGCCGAGATTAAAGAACGCAGCAACTCCAGCCACGGTGAGCATAATGAAAAGCACAATGGGTGGTATGGGGTTGCGAATGCACCATGCGGAAATATTCCAGTTCATAACACTTCCTCAGTGTGCGACGTCGATTACATCACGGTCGTTGAGGAATCGGGCGCCTTTTTCGATAACCACTTGCTCTGCTTTCAAGCCTGATTTGATTTCCACATATTCATTTGTTTGGGTACCAGGCACAACATTAGTCGCAATCGCGCGATTGCCTTCCTGCGTGAATACAAATGATTCGCCTCCGCGGGTCACCATGCAATTAACAGGCAAGGTGAGGGCTTTTCGCTCGGCAAGCCTTACTTCGGCTTTAACGAACATCCCAGGTTTCAGACCGCAGTTTGCCGGCAGGTCGATGCGCACCGTGCCCAGGCGGCTCGTTGCGTCTACTTGCGGGCTGATCAGGCGAACGGTGCCAGGAATGCTGCCTTTATGTTCGTCGCTAGAAACTGTTACGCTTTGACCTGGCGTAAATTTTTGCAGATCAAGGTCGCTTACTTGAGCCTTCAGCTCGAGTCGCCCCTGCCTGCTCATCAGGAAGAACGGCTTGCTTATTTCGCTTGTATCACCGATGTGCACATCGCGTTTCAAAATAAGACCATCGTCCGGTGCTCGAACAATTGTTTGATTGATCTGCTCCTTGAGATGTTTGATTTGCGCTGAGGTTTCTTCCACCGTAGCTCGCATCATCAAAATGTCTTCGTTGCGACCGCCATGCAATGCAAGAAGCAGTTTGTGCTTTGATTGCTCTGCCATCTTTTTTGCGGCAGCAAGCTTTTGTTCTCCGCTGGCGAGTTCTAGTTTGGCATTGTCACGAGCGAAGCGCTTTGTCTCCGCATCGACCTGACTGACGGCTCCGAGTTTGGCCAGGCTATCATAACGCGGCACCATAAGCTCAGCGCTTTCCAGATTCACTTTGGCTTGATCGCGATGCGCTTCTTCTTGCAGGACATTGTTTTCCGATTGAGCAAGCGCAGCTTTCAAGCCTTCAATATCTTCAGGACGGTTAGGCTGCACTGATTTGATCAAATTCGCCTGACTTGATTTTAAACGAGCCTCAGCCTGAGCAAGCTGCGCTTCAAGCAAACCTCCGTTCAACTCAGCAAGTACTTGTCCTTTCTTGACGCGATCGCCTTCTTCGGCTTTTACTGACTTCACTCGCAAGCCACTGACTTCAGAACCAACTTTGAGTTCGTCCCAGGCTGACACAGTGCCTGTAACTGCAAGCACTTCATCAACAGGACGAAGAGCCGCCCTGGTCGTAGTGACTGTCACCACAGGCGGTGCCGCAGACGCCTGCGCTGATTTTTCCTGAGAAGGAAAAACGAGCTTATAAATCAAGGCTCCTGTGACTATAAGAACCAGGACTCCTGCGATTGCGAGAACTGCTCTAATAACATTCTTTCTGCGAGCTGTAATCTCCGGCTCGGCGCTTGATTGAGATAACGAGCGAAGCCCGGCCACGGCAATTTCCGATTCAGCCACGGATGCTAACTTTTCATCTTCCTCGGCGAATTGGACTTCCGGTCCGGCGGACGCCTGACTATTTGTCCTCATATAAACCTCCAGCCATCCCTCTTTGTTTAGGGACGCTCAATCTATATAGCCGCCGGGGGCAGACGGTAAATGCCATTATGTGATAATTTCTTCTTTTTGGCAAATCTAAACCCCTTCTAATAATTAACGTCGGAATGAATCGACGGCGGCGAATACAGGGCATACATTACATGCAGCGCCAAAACCATTCCACCGGGTTTTTGCTAGATGAGTCAAACCGCTGAAAAAATGCAAGCTCATTTCCTAAAGTATCGCGTCTTCGATGTGCGTTCCTTGCAGGCTCCATGCGTAACTGTGCTTTGCTGGCAGGCGCCATGCATAACTGCGCTTTGCTTGCTTCTAGCCTGCAATCAAAATGGAAATTGCGAAGACCTCGATTTTGGAGCTAAAAGCTCAAGCTGGACCATCGGCCCTCGCGATTCAGCGGTTGAGAAATCAACAAATCCTAAACCGAAAGCGAAAGCAAAACCGGAAGTCTGGATACCTATTCCGTTCAAGCCTGCAACATCTGGTGGAACAGCAAATAACACAAATAACAGTTCCTCTGCCCTGGAATCAAACGAAAGTTCATCAAAATCCGCAGACTTTTCCTTCAGTGTTTCAGAATTAAAGGATAAAGATAAGAGCCAGCTAGGTGCTCTGCCCGAACAACTAAAGGCAAATCTGAAAGGGCAAAGCAATGCAAAAGCTGCAAGCTATCTGTGGGACTTGAAATGGAATTCAAAATTGAACTCTGAACAGGAGCGGCTGGTTGACGGACTTCTAATTCAACTTGGGGACGATAAAGCTCTTTCGACACCGCTGATGGTATCACACGCCTTAAACATTGCGTTGTCATCTTCAATTTCAAACCTGCGAAAGGCAGGAAGGTTGGCAGATGCTATCGGCATGGCGAAAGAGCTGGAGCGAAGGTTTCCTCAAAGCGATCGCAATATCTCAATGCTTGCACAACTCTACTTTCAGAACCAGAATTATACTGAAGCGCTATCTTCTTATAAACGTGCGGACGAAATAAATCCGCAGGCTACATATTTGTATGGAGCGATCAGTTGCTATAACCGGCTTGGGATGCTTGAAGACTGGCTGAATGCCAAGAAAGCGTTCCTCCAGAGATATCCTGATGATAGCCGCGCGAAAGATATGGAAAAGGAAATAGCTTATTACCAGAAGGATTTTGACAGAACCAGAGAGCGCGAATCAAAAAGCAATGCGACAGGTGCGAGAGACTACGCACATTTCAGCAAGAACCTTATGCCTCTGAAACTATTTGTTCCCGATCCTAAAACTGCAACAGATAGCTGGCAGACAGCCCCGGACACCAGCATTGATTACTGCGAGCTCTTGAACAAAGCTTGTGCAGCCTGGACAGAGGCTTCAGGAGGGAAAATCACCTTCTGCACAAGCAGCAACAGAGATGAGGCGAACATTGCAATAGACTGGGTATCCGACGCAAGCACAATGGTGCACTCATCTGCAGTGGGAAGCACATCGGCTGAGTTCGACTCAAGGGGCATGCCAGTAAGACATAAAATCGCTTTGTTGCTTCTGCCTTCGAGAAGGCCTGGAGCCGAGGCTTCGCGCTTTCTCTCAACAGCCATGCATGAGATTGGACACGCGCTTGGTCTGTCGCACAGTTCATCGCCACAGGACATCATGTACTACACTAACCTTCCTGACAGGCAGATCAGTGACAACGATCGGCAGCGCATATCGGAACTATATAAATGAATGGAATAAGCTGGTGGATAAGTGGCGTACCGTAAGCTGGTGGATAAGTGGCGTACCGGCCATTTCTGGGACACTTCTTTGGTAGAGCGCCTCTTTGGTAGGAACACTTCTTTGGTAGGGGCGCCTCACGGGCGCCCATGAATTACTTAATGGCCTCAAGATCTCTGTCATAGATTTGAGCAGAGGCGAAGAGGAACGCTCATGAACACAAATACACGCCGATGCGCTTCGCAAGCCAGCAGAACTAACATACTGCGATCATCGTGCGCAAAAACCCGCTCGAGATTCTGGAAATCTTAATCTTTGCTCCAGGGCCGAATATCAGCTTTTTCATCGCCGAGATTGGCTTCTAAAGCCACAGTCAGCAAGCAAAAAGGCTGATGTAATAAGTCAGCAATAAATGTGATCTTTACGGGGCAAAACGAGCGATCCGAAAACTTTTTATGTAAAATACTAAGCTCGTATTTCTAATCTTGACAGGAGGTATTCCAGGAGACACAACAACGCCCTACTTCCAGGACGGCACAGAGTCCAAAACTGGGACATAAAGATAGGCGTTTCGTGTACCCCTACTTCTCTTTCGGATCCACACCGCCTGCGCAAGCAGGCAAAGCAAGGGGGAAAGGAACCATGTTTGGACCACATCTTATTCTAGAAGCTTACGGTTGCCCAAAAGATACGCTCGGTGATCTCACCAGAATGGCTGAAGTTCTCGATGCATATCCAACGCAACTGGACATGACGAAAATCATGCCACCTTATGTATTTCGTTATTCAGGCGCAGTGCCAGATGACTGGGGAGTCAGCGGTGTTGTACTGATCGCAGAATCGCACATTTCGATTCACACATTCCCGGATAAGGGATTTGTCACTCTCGATATTTTCTCTTGCAGAGACTTCGATGTTGACGAAGCGGTCAAATACTTCTGCGAACACTTCAAACCAGAACGCATCGAAAAGCAGCTCATCATGCGCGGACGCGAGTTTCCACGCAGCGCACCGAGAGCAGCTGAAATTGTCGAAAGAGATCGTCTGCGCGTAGTCGCAGGCTAGTCACTAAACCGGCAAATTGAAGAATCGAACGAGGCTATCTGCAAGGGTAGCCTCGTTTTTTCCGGTCATGCTCGGTTGTTCAAGCTTTTACAATAGCGGCAGCTCCCGGGAGCACACTCGGCTCGCCTGCTCATAGAAGCCAGCTTCGGAGCGGGGAGTCATGCTTTGCTGGTTCCGCAAGCTCGGATTATCGATCCCCTAATCGCTTACTGCGCTTAACGTGAACGCAGAAAAAAGCAGGCATGAAGCTTCCGCCATTTTGTCTTCGCTATCGCCAATGACACAGTTTGAGAATAGAAACCGTCGGGTAATAATGACATAAGCTCTGCTCGCAACCAAACGAAACGGTAAATAAAATGCCGAGAACACCGAAGTTCAGTAAGTTAACGGCGACATCGCTTTTCATTTCAATAGTATTGAACGCCTGGACTCTTGCCTTGGCAAGCAGTAACCCACCGAATGATTGTTCGAACTGGTCGAGTTTTGATCCTTACAAATTTCAGCCTGCCAGTAGGCTGGTTCCGGCACCGAAATTTACTTCTGCAAAAGCTAATGTGTACTCGAAGGCACCTCTCTTTCCGCACGACCCTACAAGAATGTCAGTGATCTATGGGCGAGGGAACAAGAGTTTACCAACAGTTATCTACGCAAAAGCTTTCGATGTCTTACAGCTGTCGAACAAGTATTACCAGGCACCAGCAGCAGGCGAGAGTAAAATATTCACGATAAATGGGCAGTCAGTAACCATTTACGGAACCTCGCTTTATACACCACTTTGTGATCAACGATTGGTTGCTAACCCCGCAAGAATAGAGCCGTTTGATCCGAGCAAAGTATTCTACAAAGACAAAAATATTTGGCCGTCCGTAATTTATGGAAATCCAGGTCAAGAAATCAGCATTGCTGGACATCGAGTCATCATTCCAGCTGCTGGAAGTTCTAAACTCATTACTATTGGTGCCGACGGAAAATTAATGGAGAATCCGCCGGCCTCAAGTTCTACAAGCAACCAAAGCGAGGGGAAAACCAGCCCAAGCAACGTCGAGACAAATATATCTACAAATGGCTCTGCAGCTTCAACATCAAGCAGTAAAACAGGCAGCACTGTTCAGACTGGTATAGAAAGTAGTTCGGGTCACGCGGAATCTTCTCTAGCAAGCAATTCTGGAACTACCGGAAGCAAGGCAAGCAGCAATTCCAACTCCGCACCAGGTGCCACCACAACGGGTGTTCAAGCAAGCACAACAGGAAAAAGCGATGTCATGGCAGGAACAACAGGCTCTGCTACCAGCAAGAGCGGTACTACCATCACAGCAAGTGCTAGCGGAATTACTGGCTCCCGCGGAACCACGACGAGCTCCACGGGAACCGGCACTAAGGGCTCTAATAGTACCGGCACTGCGGGCTCCACTGGTACCAGCACTACAGGCTCTACTGGAACTGGCACTACAGGCTCTACTGGAACTGGCACTACAGGCTCCACTGTAACCGGCACTACAGGCTCCACTGGAACCGGCACTACGGGCTCCACTGGAACCGGCACTACGGGCTCTACTGGAACTGGCACTACAGGCTCCACTGGTACCGGCACTACAGGCTCCACTGGTACCGGCACTACGGGCTCCACTGGTACCGGCACTACGGGCTCCACTGGTACCGGCACTACGGGCTCCACTGGTACCGGCACTACGGGCTCCACTGGTACCGGTGGTGGCGGTGGTGGTGGTGGCGGTGTCGGCGGCGGTGGTGGAGGCAACACCGGCAGTTACGACGACGGCTTTACTTCAAGCAATTTCATGCAAATAGACAAGAATACCAACTTGCCTGTATCCGGTTCCAACAACATAGCAAATGACACCTACTCGGTGGTCAGAGCCGCCCAGTCAGGTTCCACCGCTACTGCAAGTTGCGGCTTAGGCCCGCCCTACGTTCCACCTAATAGCTGTCCGATAGCTACTGTCAGGGTGAGCACGACTTTCAATCCGCAAAACAATCAGTATGGATTGCAGATACAATTGGTCGCGCCGGGGCCTACTCAGTATTCAGCTGAGATAGATGGGCCGAATAGTGGATGGATTAGTAAACAAACCGTTCGCGTTTACTTGAACACAGCCTATGGAAAAAAATATTGCGATGTGTGGCTATATTCTCTGTACAGCATTAACGGAAAAACCGGTATAGGTCCACTCAGCTTTAACAACAATCCACAAATTCCAATTCCATCAAATGCTCCGCCACCCCAACAGCAGCAAGGTCAATGGGTAAACGGACAATTCATTCCAGTCGGAGGTTCCATGACATTTCCTACTGCTACATCGAATCAATCGGTAGCGGGATTCAGAAGTGATACAGGATTGAGTAGTTCCCCGGATGGCTATATGCAGAAACTAGTGACAGGTGATTGGAAGGGGGCTGCACAAAAATGAATTCCCCTTACGGCCTGCCAATTTTCTTAGCACCGATGATGTTGTTGTTGCTCTGCACAGATCCTTGTCTGAGCTCTCCTGAGGATGACAAACTTGCACAGGCAAGACTTCAGTTCTTAAAGGGCGACAATATGTCATCTGTAAAAATATTGGATGCTTTGGTAGAAAGAAACCCAGCATACTCTAAAGCTTATTCTTTGAGAGCATTGGTTTTCGGTCAACAACACAAATACAAGAATGCGCTGCTTGATGGCAATAAAGCAATAGTGCTGGATCCGAAAAATTACCAAGCGTACGTCGCACATGGATTAGCAAGCCTCAGCTTACACGATTATGTAAGAGCGCTCAGCGATTTTTCAAACGCAATTGGACTAAATCCTCAATCTTCACACGCGCATTTATGCAGAGCGGCGGCATACGGCGGGTTGAAACAACAGCAAGATGCATTGCACGAACTTTCCATATCCATTTCGCTTGATCCAAAAAATAGCGAACTTTATGTAGCAAAAGCAAAGATATACGAGTACTTGAAGGATCAAAAAAACTGTATGAAAGAGCTAGACAAAGCAATATCAGTTTCTTCGACAAATGCAGTTGCATATGATATGAGAGCACTCCTGAACCTAAACCTATCAAATTACAAGCAAGCTATTGCGGACGCGAACAAAGCCATTTCAATGAACCCTTCCTTAGATACGGCCTTTTGCACCCGTGGTGCTGCATTCGCAAGAATGGGAAACACAGCAAGCGCACTGTCCGATTTCGATAAAACGATTGCGTTGAACAAAAAAAATGCTGGCGGCTTTTACAATCGCGGCGTACTTGCTCAAGAAGCCAAAAAGATCTTGGAAGCAATTGACTATTACAGTCGAGCCATTGCCTTAGATCCTGCATTTGCGAGCTCATATCGCAACAGAAGTAATTGCTACCGTAGTCAGGATAAATACAAAGAAGCCTTAGCTGACTGGAAAACATACATGAAATTGTCCCCTTCTAGCGATGAGAAGCTGAATTTCCACACGGCCTGGCTCTGCTATAAAGCGGGCGACTTCAAGGATGCTATAGAGAATTTTTCAAAGCTAATCGAAAAGGACAGCCAGAATCAGAGTGCGATTTGGCTTCGGGGTTTGTCTTATTTCGAATCGTCAAACTACAACGCTGCAATTGACGATTTCAACAAAGTGGATGAGGCATCACCATTCAACCACCAAATGGCGACAGAAAAACGAGGAAACGCTTATTTGAATTTGGGCGATTACGAACATGCTGTCGACGAACTGAGCGAATCAATCAAAATAGACGGACTTAATGCGGAATTGTTCAGACGTCGCGCGGAAGCCTACAAGCATCTTGGAAAAGATGAAGAAGCAAAATTCGACAACGCCGTGGCCGAGTCACTTAATCAGCGCAAATAACAAATATGCTTGCAAACGGATGTTCGCAAGCATATAAAGCAAAATCCTCAGCGGATGTTATAGGGGGGAAGCACCTTCCGGAGCAGCAATCTTTTGCTTCTCAACCGCCCCTTCTGCATCTTCCATCTGCACGCTGCCATCTGGCTGGATGCGTTCACCAATTTGAGTCTGATCCTCGACTTGTTCTTGCTTAGGCGCATCGGCCGGCTTAACTGCATTCTCTTCCGGTTTCGGCTTTGCAGCAGTAGCAGTCGGAGCAGGCTGAGTCGCTTTATCTTCCTTATGGAACGGATTCAGCTTACCGAAACTGTGGCTCAATGCGCCGACGCCAGCTTTGGTCTTATCCAGACCGACCTTCGGTGCAAGCACCAATTTCTTCGTCAAGCCGCCATCTTTGTCAGCAACTTTAGTTGGGCTGGCCTCAGGCTTTTTCGCGAGAGCCTTCTCTTCCTTAGCCTCTTTCTTCTCGGCTATCTTTTCAGCTTTCTTCTCCGCTTTATCTTCAGCAATCTGCTCTTTGACAGCAGCATCTTCATCAGCCTTCAGCGATTTGCCTTCTGACTTCGCTTCTGTCTTCGGTTTTGCTGCCACCGCAGTTGGTGCTGCATCTTTGCCATCTTTATGGAACGGATTCAACTTCGCAGTCGATTCACTAACCTTGCCAGCAGCGCTTCCCATTGCAGTAGGAATGCTTGCAAGCGCGCCGCCAACAGCTTTGAAGCCACTGCCGACCTTCTCACCCATTCCGGAGCTGCCATCTTTTACTTTTTCACCGGCAGTCTTAGCGCCTTCGCCGATCTTCTTAGGAACAACTGCGAGCTTCTCGCCCACTCCGCTGGTTCCATCTTTGACTTTCTCACCCGCGACCTTGAAGCCGGCGGCGATTTTCGACCCCATCGATTTGGTTCCGTTCACTACAGAATTCCCAACGGCTTTGGTGCTCTTCGCAATTCCATCGGTACTCTGCTTGATACCATCGAGGAAGCCACCATCGCTGGTGTCAGCACTTGCTGTCGTCGCTTTATTTGCTGCCGGCTTCTCATCTTTAAGTTTGGGAGAATTCTCGCTGATAATTACTGTAGCCGGTTTTGCGGCTGCGCGGGTCTCGGGCTCAGCAGAGCGTGCCGGGGCGGCAGCCTTCTTCGCCTTTATCTTCTTGGTGCGCTTCGGAGCTAACGCAGCCTCACGCTCTGCCCGTGTCGGTGCCTGGATGTAGGCATAGGGATCGAGAGCTGACGCCGAACCTGCCATGGCAGCACCATTTCCACTTAGAAATAGCGTCGCTAAGAGCGGCCAAGTGACTTTCTCAACTTTCATTCCTTACTACTCCTATTACAGAAATCAAGCATGCCCCCTTTATAGCATAAGAAAGACGGTGAGTCGCCCGTCTGAGCGCCTTGTTAAGTCCTGCCAAGACGCTTGCAAGTAGGGCATTGACCACCTCTTGACAGAGAGATGCGATTCTTATAAGCAACTGACAACTGCGCTCAGTGTCGGCCGTTGGCGAGCTTGCATATAAGTGCTAAAGCGAATCCATATTCACTTGATCTACGATCCGGATTTACGATCAATGACACCACTTATGGTGGCACACAATTTGGACTTGTAGACACTAACGATGAATTTAGGCAGGACCACAGCCACTAGCGCTGCCATCCTGGTAGCTTTTTAAGACAACGTACCGATCTGGACGGAGTAGAAGCCGGCTAGCAGCCGGCGCTCCCGGAGTCCGACATGATTGCGGATCGCTTATTAGAAAGCAGCTCAATGTAGCCTTCGATCGGCGCAAGGGCTGGCTCTTCGTGTTCTTATCTATAGGGGCTCTTCGTGTTCTTATCTATAGGGGCTCTTCGTCTTCTTATCTACAGTAGAACTTAGCCATCACCAGGCTCGCCTCGCACTAGCGACGGCTCAACCAGATGAGTTCGAATGTCTGAAAAAGAATACCCCAGCGCCCAGAACAATGCCGAAAGCATTCCACGCACCGAGTGCGCCTCAGCTTTCACCTTCTGCAAAGCCCGAACATCCATCGAATCCATTGCCTGCACAAGGTCGGAGCGCTCCTCGCCTTCGAGATCCATCAGTTCTACTACTTTGGCCTTGATTTCGCTTTCACTTCTCATATGAAAAACCTTTCGCTTTATCCGACGGCAGCCCAACACACACGGTCTTCCCTTAGATTTACCCATGGGTGAGCAGGATCTTCGCTTCTACTGATATTCGTTAACTAAGATCTTGATAAAAGAGGTCTCCCAGCGGGCAGAATCTTATAATGATTGGGTATTCCATCGAGGTTTTTATATGGCAGAAACTGTCGGCACCCCTTACTGGTTGGTCTTTATCATGGGCGTCTGGGTCGTTGCATGTCTTGGTATCGGCGCAAAGGCGGTCTTTTTCGACTCCGAGCAGTCCGGTCAATTCGAAGAGTGAGCTAAAGGACGTTTGATGATTTCGACCGAGCAGGGTGCATGCGCAATTACTGCTTGAGATACGCTGCCCAGCAAAAAGCGCTCCAGTCCGGTTCGCCCATGCGAACCCATTACTAACAAATCTGCCTTCCATTCATTTGCTTTTTCGAGGATCGCCCCTTTAATGTGGGCGCTTTCTTTCACCTCGCCCGAGGCCGTGCAATTTTTCAGTTCTGCCGAAAGCATGCGGGCGCAGTCTTCCACATAATTTTGCGTGTCTTCCTGCTGCTTTTTGGCATATTGCATCGCCTGATCGATTGCAGCCTTGTCCCATCCGGTGAAGTCCGGATGATAAGGCTCAACAATGGAAAAGACCAGAAACTCAGTGCCCTCGGGCCAAGGTCGTTTCATTACCGACTGCAGGGCAAATTGTGAATGCTCGGATTCATCAAGCGCAAGCATAACTTTCATTGCTGCTTCTGCCATGTTTTGCAAATCTCCTATTTTTTGAAAGCGATCAAGGTAAATCCGTTCATTTAATCCGTTCATTTTCTAAGATTCGAACGCCTAACCTGCCTGCAATCATCCAGGCTGCCCATGGGGTGCAGCATACATGCCTTCTACAATCTGAACCAGAAGAACTCAACTTATTACGTCCTGATTGCCTGATCATATTGTATGCGCATGTTTGCTGGAACTGTGTAAACCATGTAATCCATTGCCAGTTCTGGCGAAAACGAGCCTCAGAGCTGCCTGAATTCAGCTTTACTTAATATTGGCTTGACCCCTTCGCCGCTGTGAAATAACATGGAGTTATTCCATGTCAATGAGTAACTGATGCACAGCACTTTTACATTCTTCTTTTTCATTGAGGTTCACCTGGACTGAGCGATAGGCTCGAAGACCAGGTGGACCGCAGTTTACTAACTGCGGTCCTTTTCTTTAGAAGGGATAATAATGCTACAAGCGATTCTCAATAACTCAAACAATATGAAGCAAATAAGCAGCCAGAGTGCGCTTAGCAGCTGCTTTCTGTTTGATGCATCTCAATTCCGTTTTGGTTTCTTTTTTGCCGGCTTTAGAGTGCCCCGGTAAAACTGATCCACATATCCAGTTTTATTCCGGGGCTCGAAAGAAAGACCCCCCTCTTTTCTATTCCAGCACAGGAGAATGATTGTGAGTGATAAGAAATTGACCGCCAAGACTGATGCGGCACACAAAACTCAGATTAAGATTACGGACAAACTCAGCGTCGGCGCTAAGACTCTCTGCATAATTGGTGGACCATGCGCCGTTGAAAACAGCGAACAAATGGATCAAGTGGGCGCGGCTCTTGTGGGCAGCGTCCAGATGATTCGCGGTGGTGTCTACAAACCACGCACTTCGCCTTACAGCTTCCAGGGGCTTGGCGAAGAAGGTCTGGCAATACTGGCTGATCTTCGTTCGAAATACCAGATGCCTGTTGTGACAGAAGTAATGTCGCAAGAACAGATAGCGCCAATTGCAGCAGTGGCTGACATGCTGCAGCTCGGCAGCCGCAACATGCAAAATTTCGATTTGCTGAAAGCACTGGGCAAAGCAGAGAAGCCGGTTCTGCTAAAGCGTGGGCTCTCTGCCACGATTGAAGAGATGTTACTGGCTGCCGAATATATCATGGCGCATGGCAATCCAAACGTGATTTTCTGCGAACGCGGAATCCGCAGTTTCGATACTTACACGCGCAATGTGCTTGACCTGGGCGCAGTCGTGGCGCTGAAACAACTAAGCCACCTGCCCGTCATTGTGGACCCCAGCCATGCTTGCGGCAAGAGTGAAATGGTTGCCGACCTGGCCAGGGCAGCCGTGGCTTGCGGCGCTGATGGATTGATTATCGAGTGCCATCCCGAGCCCGAGAAATCCGTATCCGATGCAAGGCAAGCGCTTTCGCTGGATGAAATGGTGCAACTGGTTGAAAGCCTGAGGCCGATTGCAGCCGCTGTTTCGCGCAGCATGGAGGAATCGCGTCCCCGTCAGGGCTCACACGTAGTGCAATTGCATCAAGCCAGAAATTTACACATATCTTTCGCCGCACAGAGGTAAAATAATCTTGGCACAAGCAATGAGTACAAGCGATAACAACAGTTCTACAAACAAGCCCGCGCAGTTATCATCACTGCGCATCTCTCAGTTGCGCAAAGAAATAGATGCAATTGACGAATCAATCTGTCAATTGCTCATTCGCCGCATGGAACTGGCAGTGGAACTTGGCGATATAAAGGAAGAACTCTCGCTGCCCGTGCGTGACCCGGCTCGCGAAAGCAAAGTCTACGAGAAAGTAGCGAACATGGCAGAAAGATCAAAACACAAAGACGAAATCGTGGCAATTTACCATGCCATCATCAGCGAATCTTGCCGCGTTCAAATTGAGAAAGAGAAAAACGATCCTTGATTCATTTATTGAGGCAGTTTATTGCGGCAGTTTAGTGATCAGACTTTTTCTTCTTTTCTTCTTCTGTGAGTTTGTGCATGCCTGTGCTGTCGCCAAAGCTCAAGCGTATGCTGGAAAAAACTTCCTGCATGTATATAATGCCATCGCCTGCATGACCAGTGCTTGCAGCGCGTTGAATTATGCGCGCTATCTGCTCAGCATACTGATCCTCAATTACAACTTCGATTCGAATTTTTTCTGTAAGTTCGCCACTGAGATCCCAGTCGATCTCCGCCATTTCCTTTCCGAACCCCTTCGCGTTCGTCACCGTCGCGCCGGGAATTTTTGCACGGCGCAAGGCTGCGGTAACATAGCCCAATCTTTGCGGATTGATGATGGCAACAATTAGCTTCACTTATCGCTTGCTCCTGCTCGAAATCTCAGAACTCGTCGCACAGTTTCACTACCCAAAATACATAAAAACAAGGGACTGAATAATATTGAAGCGCTTCGAAAATTTCTTCTAGTTGAAAATGAGATCGATAGTCAGGTCTGTCGGTGCCAGGTAGGACTGAGGCTTCAATTTCCAGAGAAGTATACGACACTTGGCAGGCAAATTCTTTAGCTTGAATCCTTGCAAAGATTCGGGTGTGTCAAGGAGATCATTACAAGACGGCGCGCAGGTTTCGCGTGTTCGAGTGCCAATGCTCTGGGTTATGGGCACCACGTCGGAAGTGAATTTGTTGATGTTACTGCTGTTTCCGGGTTCTACATACATGAAGTTGTAGCCAAAATCACGGGCGTTGTAAGCATATAGATCAAAACCGACATTGCTGAGATCCCACGGGTTATCCATCATGGACTTGATATCGTTGTAATAGTGCATGACGTCGTAGGTGATTTCTTCCCTCTTGTCTTTTGCAACAATTTTGATGCTGACTGGCGGCAGATAGGCTGGGAATGCTTTTGCAAAGTCGGCATCTTTAGAAAAACGGTGTCCCCAGCTCATGTTTGTGCCGTACCACTCGGGACACACAAGAACATACGGGTTACCGAAATAAGCACTCTCTCTCGACAAGCCTTCGGTGTTGTTCAGGTCATGACCGCGAAATATATAACCTTTCAATCCCCACCAAGGAAGTTTGGAATCGATTGCAAAAACGGACGGAGATGGAGCGTAAGCAGCCTTAAGAAGCTCAGGATGTTTATTAACTGCCCTTGTGCGCAGACCGAAAAGCTCCTCTTTTGTTTTGCCGTTGTAATCAGTCAATCCATTCAGGTCGATACTAACTGAATCGGGAGCCTTGGTTCCATATCCAATATCTAGATTATTTTTGGAGCTGTTTTCGCCTGCCCCAGCACAGCCAAACAAGGATAAGGTCGAAAGAAGCAAAAGCGCAGTTCTACCGAGACTCTTGAGCGATTTCATAGCGTTACAATCCTGCCAGATACGTAAGTTTCTGGAACTATGTTACAACAAGCATGCTTGATTTTGTTGTCACGCAACAAAGTAGTAGAACGATTATTTCATAAGCCGGCGAGCCGCCAGCTAGTCGCTGAATGGGTACCCGTGCGAGCGCAAGCGAGTGCGGGTTGAAGCGACGACGCGTGCTCCCGGGGCTCCGCTCTAACGACACTGCTCGCAATTTCATGTCTATGACGATGCGGCTTGCGATTTTTATGTGAAGGGGCGTGCGACCATCTATATTATGTGTAGGGCGAGGCCATGCCTCGCCCGCAATCATTGGCAGCAATTTTCACATAGATTGTCGTTTCTTCATCACACGACAGATAGCTCCGACGCCAAGAAGAGCAAATAGAGCCAGAACCCGTGTGCCAATGCGGGGCGCAATGCCTGCACCTGGTATTTGAAGAATCAAAGCCGCAAGAATCGCCCCGGCAAAAATATCGCAAGCGCGAAGAAGCTTTGGGCGCGACGCGAAAAACAGCAAGTTCTTCAAACCTGAAAGCAAAATTACGGCATGACCGAGGTTGTATATTGCAACAGCAAGCCCAGCGAGCATTACGGCTTGCGAACTGCCTGCCAGAACAATGCCGAATGGCCAGCCGAACTGGCTGACAAAAACAGAGCGCATCAGACTGAGCACAATTGTGGCAAGCAGAAGCCCCGTGCCGAAAGATTTCCAGAAAGTCATTTTGCATTCCTCGGCGGCCGCCTGCATTGTTCCAGGCATGATGAACCAGCAGAGAAAGCTGATACCAAATACAAAGAGGAGCGCCGGGAAGAAGCGTTGCCGCTTATCAGCCCATCTGCGCCATTGCATCATGGGCCGGAATTTGCGTTCTATTTTCGAACGCGGATTTACGAAACGCTCCATTCCAGGGCGGCTTTTGAAAAACTCGAAAAGCGGACCGTGCACCTGATTGTTATCAGCCTCGAGAAATGCATAGAACATTGTTTCGTCTTTTTCTTCAGCGTTATCTTGCTGGCTTGAAACTGACGCGTGAGAATTTGCTGAATCATCATCAGCATTCACCACTGGAGGTGCCAGCATCAAGCCGAGCATGATGATAACAATAAGAAGCTGCCAGCATATTCCCCGCCGTTTCTTCATGGGTTAAATCATTTGCTCCTTACTGCTTGCAAGTTTCATCAGCATGTAGAAAACAAATAAGCTGAGCAAACCGATTCCCCAGCTAAACAAACTCTGCGCTGAGTCGAAGGGCACAAAAACAAGAAATGCGAGCCCCGCGGCAATACTAATTGGCAGCAGTGAGACTTCCATACCAGGTGTGTTTTCTTTCTCAACTGCACTGAGAATCTTTTGTGTCAATCCTTCCGACACATCAAACTGCGGCATTGCGGATGCAAGCGAAATCACTGCATCGTTTTGTTTTTGCCACGCCGAACAAGACGCACACTGAGCGGAATGCTCCAGCATCTGCTTGCGATCTTCATCGCTTAGATGATCGCCAGCTTCGTCTCTTCGATATAACCTGATGTAACTCAGGCATTCATTGTCATTTACATCACTCATATAAGCAGCACTTCCTTCGCGTTTACTTTACAGTTTCTTCAGCCAAAATCATTTTGCGCAACTTTTCTCTAATCCGGAAGAGAAGCGACTTTACAGTACTCTCGGGCTCCTCGGTAATAGTCGCTATATCTGCATAAGACAAATCATGCTGATAACGCAGAACAAATATTTGTCGATGCCGTGGCGAAAGCTGTTGCAATGCTTGCATCAGCTTAGCCTGCGAAAAGCGCAACTCCACTTCCTCTTCCAGGCACTCCTTGCTTGCCGGCTCTGCTTGAGGGCTTTCCTCAAGCAGCTCTTCCAGCGAATCCAGATATTTACTCCGGCTGTCTCTAATTTGATTTAGCGCGGTGTTGCTTGCAATTTTGAGAAGCCATGGCTTGAGCTTTGCTTTATTCTCGAATGTGCCGAGGGCTTTGTACGCCTTCAAGAATGTATCTTGAGTAAGGTCTGCCGCAGTTTCATGGCTCTGCACAATCTGGTACGCAACGTTGTAAATCAGCTTCTGATATCGACGAACAATGCCCTCGAATGCTCGCTTTTGACCGGAAAGAGTCAAAGCGATAAGCTCATTGTCACTCAGTTTTTCGATATTCAGCGCAGACAACTGCACTCCTCCTGAAAGCAGGGCTCTAATTCCCTGAGCCTGCCGTAACAATGTCCCACAGAAATCGTTATTTGAAGCAGGCATTATCTCCTCTCGCTTGCACTCAAATGCTCGTCGGATTCATCACAATTCTTCTCCAGGTGAATCTTTTCTGTTTACGGCAAGTGAGGGTCAATCGCTTTCACTATCAAATACACGGGGAAATTACAGAGGTTTCGGTAGAGAAAGATTAAATTACTGAACCTATTGTAAATCGAGGCTGCCCGGGCTTTGTTATGATCACCGAATCCCGGAGCTCAGTTTTCCGATCGTGACGGCTCGTCCCCCGGATCGCACGCGTCCAGCCGGCTTTTAGCCCGATGTCGAGGAATCAATGCGAAACTGGATCTCGCTATCAACTGTCATCCTTTGCGCAGCCTGCACACAGCAGCCGCCAGGCGGACAGCAAGTTGAAACAGTCTCAAGCAAGACACCTCTGTCTAGCTCAAGCAAGTCTCTTGACACTAACGCAAGCAAGTCTGACGACACTAACGCAAGCAAGTCCCTCGACACTGCCGCGAGTAAACCCTCCGATCTTCCTTTGATGCAAAAAACAATCGAAGATATTGCAACTGAGCTGGATCCTACCGCAGTCGACGGCTGGTTCTACGGACAAGACCCTCGATTCTTCAAATCATTCTACAGAAAAATCTCGGCTAAACAGAAAGCAGAGTTTGCACTGGCCTACCACCAATGGCTCAATCAGTTTCATGAGGATCTTGTAAAAGACTTCAAGTCCTACGTACCATATCAGAAGCGCGCCGATTTTGCTTTCGAATGGTGGGGCAAAAACGAGCCCCAGTTCAGCAAAGAGAAGCTAAAAATGCAAGTCCTCTGGGCGCACGAAGCGATTCAAGATGCAGGCGAATTGTGGTGGCGAGCCGAAGAGAAATTGCATCCTGAGACAAAGCACTTCGAGCAGACAGTCGCTCACGACGAAGAACAGAAATTTGTGGCGCAGTTTCGCGAAGACGAGAACACGCCTGGAAAAATTAGCGATCAAATCTGGAAGCGCGAACATAATGCAACTCAATGAACTAGCGCCTGCAATTGCAATTACACGGCGATAAGTCTGCTGCGAGCGGATACACTGCCAGCATCACTTTTGGATAACGCCGTCCTCACAGCTTCTTTGATGATACCAGGCAAACTCCACACATGACGCTTTACGCAATATCCATCGGCACCAGCAAATAGTGATTTGAAGATAGAGAAATCATCATCTCGGCTGCTGAGCATAATCACTATGGTATTGGGCAATGCATTTTTTATTTGAATGGCAGCCTCGATACCATTTAACTTTGGCATTTCTACATCAAGAATAACCACATCAGGACGCAAAATTTTGGCTAATTGAACAGCTTCTTGTCCATCACATGCAGAGCCGATTATTTGATTGTTCTCTGTATGCTTCATGAGCTTGTGGATAGCGGCACGACTAGTCGCGCTATCGTCGCAAACCAGAACAGTCCTTTTGCAGTTCTCTTTCATGCTTCAATACCTCGCATTTCCCCACATCATCAATTCAAGCGTAACTGGGCAGATTGCAACATCACCAAGAATGCTTATTCAAAAATTGGATATGCATTAACACAAACGGGTGATGGCTCTAATTCGACTGGGTAATAGCATTCGCACAGTATGATTACTACTGAATGAAGCTGGTGCAATCCAATTACTTTAGCAGGCGCCCTCTAGAATCTGCCGCTCGGCGTCATATAGCTACCAGCGCTTGTGACAGCTCATCAACTGAGATTTCGCTGTCCAGATTCACAACACCGCATACGTTTTCTGGAAGCACATATTTGATATGAGAACCTGTACGCTTCTTATCGTGAGCCATTGCTTGCAGCAGCTTGTCAGAATCTAGATTTGCTGGTCGCTCGTATGGAAGCTGAAGAGTCTTCATCAAGTCCACAGCCTTTTCCATTTCCTCTGCAGGAATCATTTTTCTTGAGACTGCAAGTTTGAAGGCAAAAACGGTGCCGATAGCAACGGCTTCGCCGTGTGTAATCTGGTATTTGCTAACCTTTTCCAGCCCATGCCCAAGTGTGTGCCCGAGGTTAAGACAGCGACGCAGGCGTCCCTCAAATGGATCTTTTAATAAAACCCCCAGTTTCATTCGAATGCAAATTGAAACCAGAGGAGCCAGAAATGGATTGTTTACCCCGGGATCATCCTGCATATTCTCACGAAGAGCCGTTAACAATGAGCGAGGACCAGCCTTGTAATCGGTATTTTCGGAGATTGTTTTTTCGATAAAAGCGTATTTGACGATTTCGCCCATTCCAGATTTGAAATCGCGTTCCGGGAGAGTCGTGAGAAATTCCGGATCAACTATTACCGATTCGGGGAAATAAAATGCGCCTGCAAGATTCTTGCCTGAAGGAAGGTTAATCCCCGTCTTGCCACCGATACTCGCATCCACCTGTGCCAGCAGCGTTGTGGGCAGAAGCACAATTTTGATTCCGCGCAAATAAGTAGAAGCGCAAAATCCAGCGAGATCAGTAAGCGCGCCACCACCGATGGCAACGATGCAGTCCTTTCTGGTGAACTCATGCTTCTGCAAAATTTCCCAGCATGAATTTAAATTCTCAAGCGTTTTTGCATCCTCTCCGTCGGGCAACTCCATGCTTACAAGGGAGAACTCTTCCTCCAGCAAAGTTTTGATTTCATCAATCCACTCTCGCGGCAACGATTTCTGTGAGAGCAGCAAGACCTTCTTTCCCGCATCTATCTGATGCAAAATTTTGGCAGTCTTGAAGCGAATGCCCGGCCCAAAATCCACACGCGATTGCAGAGGGGTCGTTGTGTTCATTAAGATGGTGTACGTCTCGTCGTTATGAGCAAGCGGAGTGTGTCGCTTCATTCGCGTCTACTCCCATTCCATCTCAGGCTTTTCGCCTTCACTAACAGCGGCAAGAGCATGAGCCTTAGAGCCCTGCTTTTTGCACCACTCACGGTACCGCCCAACGGCAAGCGCTATATCGTCAAAATTGTCCGAACCGAATTTTTCAAGCACCGCCCTTGCAAGAACAAATGCCACCATCGCCTTAGCAACGATTGATGCCGCCGGAACAGCGCAAACATCGGACCGTTCATAGTGCGCGGTTTGTGCCTCGTATTCAGGGAAGGAAAGTGAAGGCAATCCCTTTCGCAAAGTCGGAATCGGTTTCATGTATGCACGCACGCGCAGACGCGAGCCATTGCTCATGCCACCTTCGATGCCCCCGGCATGATTTGTTTTGCGAGTGAAGGGGAGTTCTCCGCTTGCAGGATATAAGGCATCATGAACTTGCGAACCGGGAAGAGATGCAGAATTTACTCCATCGCCAAGTTCGACGGCTTTCATCGCTTGAATGCTCATCACAGCCTGTGCAAGCATGCCGTCAAGCTTGCGATCCCACTGAGTATAGCTGCCCAGACCAACGGGTAAGCCTTCCGCGATTACTTCGATGACACCGCCGACACTGTCGCCTTCCTGCCAGGCTTTTTTGATGTATTCCTTCATTTCAGGAACGATGGCATCGTCTGCACAAAACATTTCGGAGGCTTCAACACGTTTGATGATTTCGTCCATCGAAAGTGATTCGCTTTCAAGACTGCTTTTCACTTCCCCTACAGAAAGAACATGACTCACCATGCGTACGCCAAGTTGGGAGAGGAGCTGCTGGCATACTCCGCCTGCTGCCACTCTTGCTGCAGTTTCACGGGCGCTTGCCCGTTCCAAAACGTCTCGTATGTCCTGCTGATGAAACTTCATCGTTCCAGCAAGGTCAGCATGCCCTGGACGAAAACGCTCAATTTTCTTTTTGGCGAACTGCTCTTGCACCTCGCTCTGCTCTTCGTCCACTGGGTTGCTCGACATCACATGTTGCCAGTTTTCGAAGTCTCTATTTTTTACGAGCATGCTCAACGGGGCACCAGTGGTAGTACCATGCCGCAAGCCTCCGATAAACTCAGCCTTGTCAGTCTCAATTTTTTGCCGCGCGCCGCGTCCATAACCTTGCTGCCTGAGCTGCAACTCTTTGTTAAGCAATTCGATGTCTACTTTCATCCCCGCAGGAAACCCATCAAGAACAGCGATAAGAGCCTGCCCGTGAGATTCTCCAGTGCTAAGAAAGCGCAGCATGATATAAATCCGACTTCTATGGAACGAAGTTAAATCTTACAATAAGTAGCGAGCAATTCCTGTCAGATGGCCAATAGGGAAAGCTTAATCTTAAAGGGGCGACGCATGGCAGCGCCCCTACACACTCCAACATAAGTTGACAGCCTATGAAATCTCTAAAAGGCACTTTGCAAGTTCCAGGAGACAAATCGATCTCCCATAGAGCTCTAATATTTGCTGCGCTTTCAAGAGGAGTTTGCAAGGTATACGGACTCTCGCCTGCATTCGACTGCGTCAGCAGTGCCGATTGTTTGAAGCAGGTTGGGCTTGCCTTCGAGCGCCGATCTCCTTCCGGCAATGGCAGGCGCGAAGCCGCGCTGCTGGTTACAAGCCCCGGGCTCGATGGGCTTGTAACGCCGAATGCACCGCTCTTTGCAGGCAACTCAGGAACCACCATTCGTCTCTTAGCCGGTCTTCTGGCGGGTCGTCCATTTCGCTCTGAATTTGACGGCGACGACTCACTGCGTCGCAGACCCATGGCGCGGGTGCTCAAGCACCTGCAGCGCATGGGCGCCAAAGTATCTTATTTAGACAAAGAGAACTACCCGCCCTTCGCCGTGGAAGGCGGTCATTTGCAAGGTTTAGAGTTTGAACTTGAGCAGGCGTCGGCACAGGTGCAGACCGCTATTTTGCTTGCAGGATTGCAGGCCGACGGTCGCACCACAGTTCGGCTGCCACGCGTGGTGCGCGATCATACAGCAAGAATGTTCAAATTTATCGGCGTGCCGTTCGAACAAGAAGGAGAGACTGTTATCACAGTAAGCAGGCTAGAACAGCCAGTTGCGCCTTACACGCTTGATGTTCCAGCCGATACATCGTCGGCTGCATTCTTCATGGTGGCATCTGCGTGCCTGCCCGGCTCAGAAGTGCTGCTCACCAATGTTGCGATGAATCCAGGACGAGATCTTGTAGTGCAAGTTCTAAGAGAACTGGGCGCAAAAATTGAAATTGTGCAAACAAGAGAGTTATGCGAAGAACCGGTTGCAGACTTACTTGTGCATGGTTCCAGGTTGAACGGAAAGGTCATTATCAGCGGCGAACGCCTGGCGTCGGGAATAGACGAGATTCCCATTTTGGCTCTTGCAGCAGCTCTGAGTGAGGCGAGTCTTGAAGTCAAAGATGCAGCGGAATTGCGTGTGAAAGAGTCCGATCGGCTTGCTGCAATCGTGGATAATTTGAAATCCGCGGGTGCGGATATAAATGAAACAGAAACTGGTTTTGAAATTCGGGGCCACGGAGGTTTATCCGGTGGGTCGAACTGGCAAGCATTTGACGATCACCGCATGGCGATGACCGGCATAATTGCCGGAATGGCAGCACAACAGGCAATAAATGTAGACAACGAGTCATGTGTTGCAGTTTCCTATCCTGAATTTATTCACGATCTTAAGCGCCTGACTTACAATTGAGAAAACCATTCAAAAATGGTCGAAAATTATTCAAGAATGGTAGGGGCGCCTCACGGGCGCCCATTAAGAGCCGGTCCTTCCTCAATGGGCGCCCATGAGGCGCCCCATCAAGTAAGTAGCATGCTGCCTAAGTCAAAGCTCAAGTTCATACAAACTCTTGTCGCCGGTTATGGATTTCTGGCGCTGGCGGCATATCTCTTCGCCCCGGCAATCTGTTCGCAATTCATCATGTTTACAGAAAAAGTGGATTCAATTCCTGATATAAAGCAAACTGACCCAAGACTCGCTCTTCCAGATCGCGGAAAAGATTTTTGCGCCCCCGTTGCTGTGCTTGATTCGTTTGTACAGCTACAGAAGAATGGATATGACAAGATTATAGATAGCCCCGGAGCAGACGCATTACCAGCCTCTTCTTGCCAGAAAATCGCAAATTTGATGGAAACTCGCAGCGGCTCTGGCACTACGACAGAGAACTTCTTAAAGGGCTTAAGCGATTACATCCGTCAATTTACGCCATACAAAATTCGCGCATTGAAATACCAGGGGTGGAACAGGCACCAGAAGGAGTTCGACAGCAAACAAGCAGTTCCACAATTGTCCTGGCTGAAAAATGGAATCCAGGGAAACCGCTGCGAATGGATCAATATCGGCTGGTATAGCAAAGACCCACAAAGCGGAGAATTGCGGAGGAATGCCGGACATTGGGTTTCATTGATCGGCTACGGTATGGGAATAAGCGGCGAAAGCGATCCCAATGTGTTGATTGTCCGAGATCCAGATCCGGTGTTGAGTAATGAACCGAGGAAAATCTTCGTAAAAGTCGAGAAGATGCAAGAGGACCTTCAATTGACCGGTCCACACTATGGGCTTCCCCGCAGCTCACTGGGCTACCTGAGAATAGTCTCAATGGGCAACGGCGTATCTAAAGCATACAATCGCACTGGTATCATTGACGGTGCCATAGTTCTCGATCTACAACCATCCTGGTGGACATTCGGCAACTAAGTGTATCCCGGGAGCGCCGCCAGCTTGGCGGCTTCTAAAGGATCGGATCGATTTTGTCGGAGTCGAAGCCCCGGGAGCGCCGCCAGCTTGGCGGCTTCTAAAGGATCGGATCGATTTTGTCGGAGTCGAAGCCGGCGAGCCGCCAGCGCTCCCGGGCTTCGCGGCTTTATGAAGGATCCAACCGGCTATTTTGATTTGCGTGTTTTAGTTTTTGCTTTACTTGCAGCAGAAGTTTTAGTCGTAGCGGAAGCCTTAGGTTTTGGTGCTTTCTTCGCAGTCCCATTTCCATTCTTATAGTGAATTACATCGCCGGCGCCTTTGCGCAATGGCACCGTGTGCAATTGCGCACCGTGATCTTTATACGGGCGCCCAGGTCTGCCGAAATCAGAAGCTTTCACTTCAATAATATCGAGCGGCTCACGACAATAAATACAGAAGTGGCAGGCAGCTTCCAGCGCAAGGCGGCAAAGCTCTCGCGCATCATCCACCGTATCGTAAAGTGCATACATGCATCCAAGCGAATAGTCAGATCCAGCACCTTTTGCTACGTATGATGGATATTCAGTGACGGTGAGGTTGTTAGAAATGCCATAAATTGCGGAATCTGTCACAACGAGGAAAACATTGTAGATACCTGCGTACGTATCCTTACCTGTATCGGTCAAGGTATATCCCTTTTTGAGCTCAGTGTAAAGCTCAAGCATAAACTGAAAAACGTCTGCCCGACTGGCAAACTTGTTATCCATTATCTTGTGATTGTTGGCGTGGAGATGCTCGAGAATGTTATCCAGCAATGTATAACCACTGGTAGCCAGATAGGCGTGCTTAAGTTTTATGATTTTGCCGCCGTTCACCAGGTCAGTAAAGTATTCTTGACCGAAGGTTGTTATTCGATCTGCTCCGAGAAAAACCCGTCCGTTCTTCTTGACGGCTACGAGAATGGTCATGAATAACAATGCCTCCCTTCTTCACTTCAATTCCAATGCATCATTTAAGTTCGGCGATGTGTGCATTCTTCAGGCAAGCAAAGTAGAATATAAGATTAAACAGGAATGCCTGAGGTGCAATTGCGACTGAACTTTCAAATAAGTATATCAATAATAGTGGGCTGCCTCGGGCTTTGCCCACTTGCCTCACAGGCTCAGCCTGATTTTGGACAGAGCGCCCCCTATGGCTCGCCAACCCCTCAGCAATATGGCACTCCAAACATGATGCCGCCCGATGTAAATCAGGCGCCTTATCAGCAGCAAAGCTCTCCCACAGGTCAATTTGGGCATCAATACCAGGGCGGAGGCGGCTACGCCCCGGCTCAAGGATATCCAAACGGCGGGCAGTATTTTCCTCCACAGCAGCAGCCGGCACCTGCTCCTACGCAACAAAAAGTAAGCCCACAAACAGCAGCAAAAGTTTACCAATGGTTCTTGAAATATGACGAAATACGCCGGCGCGCGCAAATGAATCCAATTGAGAAGCAACAGGCTGATGCTTTGCTCGCAAAAGGCCTCGGTTTGTTCATGCCTGGACAGGACAAACTTGTTGCCAGACAGCTCTTGTCCGGACTGGTAATGAGATATCAAAATGCGGCCCAATCCTTGCAAACACTACCCGTGCAAAATGAAACAAAGCAGTTGCAAGAGGCGTATTTCAATTACTTCGAGTCGGCAATGCGCTTATTTGGCGATTATTTGAAAGTCCAGGACAACGTATTTGCCGTTGACAATACCGGCCAGTCGATCGCGAAGCAGCTGATTCAGCGCAAGGCACAGCTTGAGAATTTGGAACGCTATTGCAAGGATCTCGACGGGCAGATGCGCGGCGCATTTGGCGTTCAACCTTATCAGTACTGATCGAGCATCCGCGTTCAGGTATTGGATGGTCGGTACCAAGCCTCAGTCTTTTTGAACAGCGATTAGCTTGCTGCCTCTTAGCATGGTTTTGATCTCTGAGCGTTTTTGTTCGAGTTGCTTCAGGGTACCGTAACCGCCGAAATAAAGCGCGTTGTAGTCAGCGATAAAAGCTTCCACAGCGGCCTTAATATGCGCAGCAGTCTCAACATTTTCAGCTTGCAAATTCGCCTCGATCTGCTGCAATAGCTCACTACCTGTCTGGCTGTCATTTCTTGTAATACCAAGGGCTCGTAAATCATTCAGCAATCCACAATAAACTTTGCTTGCTGGGTGCATTCTTCGTGGCAGACGAATCTTAAGGAAGAGATGCTTGCCCACCAGCATCAATGGTCCGGAAAGAGCCATCACTGCTAGCACGGCAACCAGCCCTTTGACTATTTCCCATGGTCCAATAACAATAGTCATGTTTTTGCCGGCACCAATCTTAATTGATATGCCACCACCAGTGGAGCCACCCTTATCGGCCGAAACTGATTGCATTTTTAGCGCACTATCGAGCTTTTCACCGACTGAAGTAAAATATCGTTCTTCCTCCTGTTGGCGTGCCGGCAGCATTCCAGTCGGAGTGGCATCAAAGGGTACCCAACCATACGATGGAAAATATATTTCCCCCCAGGCGTGAGTGTTTTTCAACTTGATTATCCGCGTGCCAGAGGCAGCATCAAAATCGCCAGGTGCAAACCCAATCACCAACCTCGCCGGAATACCGCTTGCTCGGCAGAGCATAACGAACGCGGACGAGAAATCTTTGCAGTCACCTTGCTTGGATTCAAACAAAAAGCGATCGACAGCGTTCTTATAATTCCCAGAATTTTTGCTTGTTTTTTCCAGGCTGTATTTATAATTCTTGCGAAGATAGTTGCAGATGGATTCACTTTGAACGAGCCAGTTATCTTGCGGACCTGTCAGTTTGCGCGCCAGCTCATAAAACTCGTCCGAATGATTTCGCGGAATTCGCATAAATCTTGAGTAAGCCGCATGCAAGCGCTCTTCTTCAGTGTCGCCCGGAATACCTTCTGCTCTCATTGCTTTCATGTCGTAGAGCGGCTCATCCGACCAAACTTCATATTCAAGACCTTTTACAAGAGTCCAGGCACCTTTCAAATTGCCACATTCATCAATTTCAATCGATGGTCCGGCATATTGAATTTCATACGGGTTGCCTGCTGTCATCAGCTTCGAATCGAGATTAGCCAGCATGTGGTATTTTTGCTTGAGCCGAATCGCAGGGACATTTTGTGATAACTTAATTGGACTTGCATCTTTTGCAGAATAGTTGCCATTTTCTGCACGAGGTAAAGCACCATGTGCGATACCAGCAGATACAGTCCAGTTCTGCCCGTCAAATTGGTCGTAGCTGCCTTGCTTGAAATAAACCGTTCGATTGCAGACAACACTAAATATAGGGGTGTCTTGTGTTTCAGCCCCCCCTTTTAATGACAATGAATCAGGGATGATGTGAACCTCCTCTTTCCTAGATTCAGTTTCTTTGGGCTTGGCCGCATCTGGCGTTTTGCCATCATCTTTGCCAGATTTTTTAAAATCGCCTGGATTTAACGGCTTGTCCGGGGCTTGTTCTTTGTTTAAAGAAGAGGGGGAAGAATGCTTCTCAAATTTTTCTGCTCCTACCTGGGCCGACTGAGACTGATTCTGCTTTCCATGCTCTTTCTCAGATGGGCTGCCCCCCTTGCCGGATGACTCCGACGCTCCGTTATTATTATCTTGCTTTTGTGAGTCTCCGCTTTTTTGACCAGGATCGTCCTTGTGCTCAGGAGCATTTCCAAGCGAAGGTCGCCTTCCCGCGTTCGATTTTGTATTTTGATTGCCTGGTTTTTCAGAGCCCGTTTTATCTCTTTCAGCATTATTGTTTTTGCTCGACTTTTCACCAGTCACATGGTTGCCAGTTCGAGCAGAGCCGGTGTCGGGGGATCCTCCTGCGGGACTATCCTGACTCAACCCTTTGCCCGCAAACGATTCTTCTTGCGACGCGTCCTTCTCCTGTGATTTTTTCTCCTCAGCCTCGCGTTTCTTTTTCTCCTCTTTTCTCGAATAAGGGGCATGTCCCAGTTTCTCTTTAGCCGAAGATTTTGTTTTCTGCAAAGAAGAATCCTTCCCCTTCGCGTTCTTCTCTCTCTCCTTCGCATTCCTCTCTTTCTCTGAGTTTGGCTTAGACCGCTCGTCATCCCGCGAAGTTTGATTCAATGCAGGTTCATGAAGTGGGCGAAACGGGGTTCGTACCCGATTACTAGGAAAATGCTGAGAAGGAATCGACTTCACATCCTTCTTTATTATTGAGTAAATCTTTGCCGAGACCTGATCGGCTAGCGACTCCGCCCGCGGTGCCACAAGAAAGAAGGAAACACTCAAACCTAATAATGCAAACGTCGGAAAAAGTAAATTAGCAGTTTTCTCTGAGCTACCTGCTCTTTGCATATGGAACGACTGCGCACCATCAATAGCTCTGGCTTGAACGCTGCCAAATGTTCTTGACTCGCAGTCAAGCAAGAGCAGTGTTGCAGCAAGAACAACATATACAAACATGGCCAATCCAAAGACAGCGCCTTTCCCAAGACACGCAGCAAAACAGACGAGAAAAATGCTGAACACCAGAGAAAAATTGAAGTCACCGCGCGATCGCAATTCAAAACTATGGCACACAAACAATCCACCCATCAGGTGAACGGTGGGAAGCAGCACATCAATATCTTCGGTCGTCGCAAATTGCATGCCCATGTAATTTACAAACCAGGTGCAGCACAAAAAGATCGTGGAAACACCGAGCCATTCCAAAAATTTGACGTTCTGATGCCGATAGTAATAACTGAGAAGCATGCCTGAAAGTGCAACCCAGAAATCAAACAACAAGAATGGAACTTTCAGACCGAAGAAATTAAGATAGCAAACCTGCGGATCTACTAGAGCGATTAAACAAAAGCAAGTGAGTGTTTGTGCGGACCATAGAATTCGCAGGAATATGGACTCTTCAGCCGGTGCTCGTTCTTTCTTCGCTTTCATAAACGCCTCAACTCCGCTTCGTTTTCAAGCTGTGCAAGAATCTGGGTACTTGCTTGCGGCGCCAGGTTGTATTCGCTTAGTTCGACCAGCATAATCCCCGCTGATTGCTTGCTAAGCACTTCCTGAGGTCTTAACGCAAGTACCACTCTGGCCGAATTCTCAGCACAGATGTCTAAAGCATTGCGTTTTTGCTCTTCCTGAAACTTAGTGTATTCTTCTCTTAAAGTTGATGACATCGGTGATAAACGAGCGAGAATCTCGGCACAAAGTTCTTCCCCGGCACAACCAGAAGGAATATCCGCAAGCTGCTCTGCGACAGACTCCCAACTGATCGGCGGATTGATCGACAATTGCGGTGTGAACCCTAGTTTATAGCCATAGTGTATCAACGAGTAGGCTGCACTGCAGGCCAGATCTAGTTGCTTCTCGTTCCAATTCTGCATGAGATCCAAAGTTACATCGTACTCAGGTAGGTTCTCCAATTCAAATTCACGCACAAGAAATTTTCCAGAACGCGCACTCGAAGCCCAGTGAATCTGGCTCAAACTGTCGCGCTCGGTAAATTCACGCAACCCCTTTAGTGTGGCTGAGCGCTGTTGCGGCAAGACATTCCTGTTAGGTCTGCTCGCATTTGTCTTAGAGCTGCTCAAACGCGAATGAAAATTACCTGTGATTTCAAGCAAATCAGGAAGGACTGTTATAGTCGAATCAAAAGAAACTGAGTTTGCATCATCTTCACGATTCTTTTCGAGTGGAACCCTACGTGACCACCATGCAAGCGCAAAGGGAAAACAGCTTGCCAGCTCCAGGCTGTCAGGTTCATAAATGCCTCTGGGCAAGGATGGAACGACAAGCCTCACGTCCACTCCACGGGACAAAGACTCAAGCACAACGGGTAGCGGAACCACCGCTGGTATCATCTCTGTTCCAGCCCAGACGCGGCGCATCAAATGCAGCCTTGCATTTAGATATCCGCTCGGAATGAGATTGGAAAGCACTCCAAAAAACGGCAACCGCTTGGCCCGCAAAACGATCTCCCTCTGCAAGATAGTCGGTAAGCTGGGTGGAACACTGCATGTGCACGCGATGCTCACGACTTCAATAAACGGCAGAAGCATTCCCAGTAACAAAGCGGCAAACAATGTACAGGGCAACATATAACCCCAATCGTTCCCTACAAAAGCTGCCAGCGTATAAAGTGGAAAAATGAGCATCAGAATGAAGAAAAAACGAGGCTCAAATAGGCATTGCGTCGCACCCACTTGAATGCGGAGCCACCGAAACGGGAAGGTCTCTTCATTCAAGGCAGGCGGACTTGCGCCATTCTTATTTGGGGATGGCGACTGTCTCCAGGACTCTTTCAATGATGTCGGCATAGCTGATTCTTTGTGATTTCACTTTGGGGATGATCCTGTGTCCAAGAACTGAAGGAGCCAGGCATTTTATGTCATCCGGAATGATGTAATCGCGACCTTCGATAAAAGCATGTGCCTGAGCAGCGCGCAACAAGAGCTGGCTTCCGCGTGGGCTTACGCCTAGAACCACCGCCGGGTGAGAACGCGTGGCGCCTGTTATGTCAATAATGTACCGAATTAGTGCCTCGTGAGCGCGCACCTGCCGAACAGCTTTGCGTGCTTCAATAATATCGTCAACACTTAAAACTGCATTTGCGGTAAAGGTATCTTGCTCCAGAGTCTTGAAGAGGATCTGCGCTTCTTCCTGCGGCTTGGGGTAGCCAAGGCTAAGAGCCACCATGAAGCGATCGAGCTGGGCTTCCGGCAGAGGGAATGTACCGAGTTGTTCGATTGGGTTTGCAGTTGCAATGACAAAGAAAAGCTCGGGTAATTTTCTCGTAGTACCATCAGTGGTGACTTGCTTTTCTTCCATTGCTTCAAGCAAGCTTGACTGAGTTCTTGGACTGGCGCGATTGATTTCATCAGCAAGAAAAATATTGCTAAATATGGGACCAGGCACAAAACGGAATTTCGATTCTTTTTGATCATATATGTTGACGCCGGAAATATCGGCTGGAAGAAGGTCGGGCGTGCATTGCAAACGTTTGAAATCGCCGTGAATTGACGTTGCAAGTGATTTTGCCAGCAGGGTCTTGCCCACGCCGGGCACATCTTCGATTATCAGATGCCCGCCGGCAAGAAGTGAAACAACGGACAAACGTGATGCCCTGTCCTGTCCGACAAGAACGCTGTTCATGTTCTTCAAGAGAGCCTGGGCTTTAGCACACAGTGGGTTAGCTGCAGACGGCTTGGTCGCCGTGCCGTACTGGTTCACGTCTTGCTCCTGCACTGGAGTACCTCCCCGATATGCCCGGACGCAGACTAGATTAAACAGCGAAAGGCACGTTGACGCCACCTTCGCGAATCTATAAAGCCTATCGACTGTTTTCAGTGACATAGTGTTCATGACTGCAAACGCCCGCTCTGATGGGCTTTGCTACCAGGCCTCAGAGCGAGGATTAGCACAAGCCCATACGGGGATCAACAGTGACATTTCCAAGAGGAACGCCTATGCTTGCACCAGGCAGGAAAGCATCCATTTTTACCGGGCATTCGAGGGGCACATAAACTATGGAACTGGATAACAGTCCTGCGGGAAGGTTGCGGGACAAAAACTCTACAGACGCGCATCCGCCGCTTATACATTCAATTTTCGAAGACTCCAATGCAAACCGACCCGCTGTAAGCAGGGCCGGATTTGAGGAACTGTTTCAGGATCCTGCTATCGATTCCAGGCTTGCTCCGCAGACCAAGCCTCCGGACATTTTCGGGCCACACGTGGATGAACGTGTGGATCGCTGCGACCAGCATGCCGCAACCAAAACACAAAAGGAATCGCTGGAATCGACTGCTATGGGTAACTCGGTTATGCATCGCATGTATGAAGTCGCTGTTCTGTCGCCGCAAGGAAAAGTCGAGGCCAAAGATTTCGAAAAAGTGTTCGGAAAAGCAGCCGCGGAGAAAATGCAAGAACTCGGCATTTCCGATATCAGCCGCTCAAAACAAAACATGACGCTTCATTTGAAAAACGCTTTGCACTATGGTGATTCATCCGGAGAAATAGATGTTGAGAAATCAGTTTCATTCGTGTCTTATCCAAACGGTGGCGCTCTGACATTAGATCAGATTAGCGGCATCACCGCCCGCAGTGGCATAGTTCAGCTGCCAGTCAGTCGCATAGATCTTCACCCTCGAAAAGACGGCTATATGTCTGGAACGGCTTATGCTAGTTGGTCTCAAACACAACTTTGCGCGCTTCCAGACGGAACAATAGTGCACTGAGCAGACAGAGCTGATTTAGAGCTGTGGCAAATTCTAGGATCTTTCAATTAAGACCGAGAAGATGGGCGCTTTTGCTTCTCTCCAGGTTTGGCTCGCAATCTTTGCAAATCAGCAGAATTTTTGTTCTCCTGCGCATAGAGCGAAGAGGCATTTATGCTCATGAAACAAAAAGGAACTACAAGAAAAAATTTGGTCGGCAGATTTTTTTGCAAGAAAGTAATCCTCTGTTCTATGAATGAGTCCGTGCAGCTTCCTGCAAGCCGTACTGTTGAGCAAGCTCTTTAAATTTTTGCACTTGCTCATTTATCCACGAGCTATCCTTCTTCAATTCCAGAGCCATTATTCGCGCAACTTCCGGGGCCATCGCCAGAGCAGAAGCAGAGTTAAGGAAGAGAGCTCGAGTGCGTCGCGCGAGAAAATCCTCAACGCTACGCGCCATCTCATGACGTGCAGCCCAGACTACTTCAGCACGAGTGAACGGAAGCTCCGTATCCATAGGTTCAGCAAGAGTTTTATCTGAATCGATCATCTCCTGGATTTTTTCATAATCGGATCCGTAGACATACATGTGCCCGAGCTCCGGGCGGAACTTGTGATATCCATGAATGGCAAGAGTTTTTGTCCGGCATTCTTTCTCATCCAGCTTGGCTAAAGTGACTGCGTGATCGACTGCTTCTTCGGCCATGTGTCGATATGTTGTCCACTTGCCACCGCAGATGGTGAGCAGGCCCGTATTATCGATGTGTATTGTATGGTCGCGGCTTAGTGCTGCAGTGTTGGAAGCTCCGGCAGCTTTAACGAGTGGTCGGATGCCGACAAATACACTCTTCACGTCGGCACGAGACGGTGGTTTTGCCAGGTATCGTCCCGCGGTTTCCAAAATAAATTCAATTTCGTGGTCGAAGGGGCGCGGTTCCAGACTAGCATCTTCAATTGCGGTGTCTGTAGTTCCAACCACAACATGATCATGCCAGGGGATGGCAAACATAACACGACCATCGCTGGTGTGGGGAACCATGATTGCACTGGAACCAGGAAGAACAGAGCGCTCGAAAACCAGGTGAATGCCCTGACTTGGGGCTATCATTTTGTGCACGGAGGGATCTGCCATCTGCCGCAAACGATCGACAAACGCTCCAGTAGCATTAATCACGACTCTACCTTCTGCTCTGATTTCCTTTCCGCTTTCTCCATCTTTGAATATCACACCATTGACATAGCCTTCCTCGTCCTTGCTCATGGCAGTGACAGGGGCGTAGTTCAAAACTGTCGCACCTTGTTCTGCAGCAGTTGAAATCAAGTTGATCAATAAGCGCGCATCATCGAACTGACCATCATAATATAGAACGCCGCCACGCAAGCCGTCCTGTTTGATGGTAGGGATCTCTTCGGAAATTTCTTCCTTGGAAAGCAAACGAGACTTGCCGAAACCATATTTTCCAGCAAGCATATCGTAAACCTTCAAGCCCATGCCATAAAACGGCGCTTCCCACCAGTCATAATTAGGAACAACGAACGGCAAATCGGTCACCAGATGTGGTGCATTTTGGCGCATTAATCCGCGCTCTTTCAATGCATCCATCACCAGAGGGATGTTCCCCTGCTCGAGATAACGAACGCCACCGTGCACCAGCTTCGTGCTGCGGCTTGAGGTTCCCTTCCCGTAATCATAGCCTTCAAGCAAGAGGACTTCATACCCGCGTGAAGCCGCATCGACTGCAACACCCGCCCCGGTTGCGCCACCACCTATGATGATCATATCCCATGGTGTAGAGCGAGCTATAACACGCTCTAGCATTTGCGTTCTGTCCATGTAGTTTCCTCAATTTCAGGTATAACTCTTCTTTCCGGCTTCCGCTGCTCAGAAGCGGGCGGGACGCCCGCGCTCCCAAGGCGTCTTGCTCAGTCAATTCTACTTGCTGAGCTGAAGGCGCTGTTCAAGCACCTGTGCGAAGAAATCTTCGCCTTTGTCGTTGATGACGATAAAAGCAGGGAAATCTTCAATTTCGATTTTGTGCACGGCTTCCATGCCGAGTTCAGGGAAGTCGATGATCTCGACTTTCTTGATCGAATCTTGTGCCAGTCGTGCAGCGGCACCACCAATGGTGCCCAGATAGAATCCACCCCATCGTTCGCAGGCTTCGCGAACATTCTTGGCGCGATTGCCTTTTGCCAGCGTAATCAAACTTGCTCCGCGCGACATGAGAACATCGGCATAGGAATCCATTCGTCCAGCGGTAGTCGGTCCAAACGACCCTGAAGCGAAGCCCTTCGGAGTCTTCGCAGGTCCAGCATAATAAATAGGATGCTTGCGAATGTACTCAGGCAATTCCTCACCGCGCTCGATGGCTTCTTTCCACTTCGCATGAGCGATGTCGCGTGCAACAAGCAAGGTTCCTGTTAGCATCAATCTTGTGCCCACAGGTTTACCACTGAGAGCCGCGCGTATCTCTTCCATTGGCCGGGTCAGATCTACTTTAATGCTCTGAGTCGACAACTCATTCTCTTCCACTTCAGGAAGGAAACGCGCAGGATCTTTATCGAGTTGTTCGAGCCAAATTCCATCTGCATCAATTCGTCCTTTAACTTGTCTATCAGCGCTGCAAGATACGCCGATTCCGATAGGCAAGCTTGCTCCATGTCGTGGCAAGCGAATTACGCGTACATCGTGGCAAAAATACTTGCCACCGAACTGTGCACCGATACCGAGTTGCCGGGTGATTTCCAGAACTTCCTTTTCCAGCGCAAGATCACGAAATGCACGACCGGACTTATCACCCTCTGTCGGCAGCGAATCGAGATAATGAGTGCTTGCAAGCTTCACAGTTTTCAAAGTCATTTCAGCCGACAAGCCACCGATCACAATCGCGAGGTGATATGGCGGGCAGGCGGAGGTTCCCAAGCTCGCAATTTTCTCAGTGAGCAACTTATTCAAGCCGGCAGGATTCAAAACAGACTTCGTTTCCTGAAGCAAGAACGTTTTGTTTGCAGAACCGCCACCTTTGGCGATGAACAAAAACTCGTAAACATCACCAGGCTCGGAATAAATCTCAATTTGGGCAGGCAAGTTGCTTCCTGTGTTCGCTTCCTGGTAGAGGCTAAGCGGAGCCATCTGACTGTAACGCAAATTGCATTCGTTATAGGTTTTCTTGATGCCTTCAGAGAGCATTGCGCCGTCATCAGTGCCGGTGATTACTAGCTCGCCTTTGTGAGCGACAACAATGGCAGTGCCTGTGTCCTGACACATCGGCAGAGTTCCACCTGCAGAGATGCAAGCATTCCGCAAAAGTTCAAGCGCAACAAAACGATCGTTGGCAGAAGCCTCAGGATCGTCAAGTATACTGCGCAGACTTTGCAAGTGGCTCGTTCGCAAGAGGTGAGCCACGTCAACAAAGGCTTCTTTAGCGAGCATCGTTATTGCTTCAGGCTTGACATGCAGGTAGTTCTTGCCATTCCATGTTTCAGTAGAAACATGCTCTTTGCTGAGAAGGCGGTACTTCGTTTCATCCTTGCCTAAATGAAAAATGCTGCTCACACTATGCGACATGTTGAGTTCCTCTTTGATGCCCCTTGATTATCGCTGCTCAGGCTTGCGCAGGGACTGAAGTCTTTCTCTTTGTTACTCATCAGCAACGCAAGAGTACTTGAGCCGCTCCTATGCTACTAAACAAGAGGAAGATAGTTTAAGGAATTCAGCAAGGTTTAAGTTCAGAATGTGGAATAGTGTGTTTGGAACCTTTTCGGATTGAACCATGGCAGAGCCACCAGAAGCATTTGTTGGCATCGTACTTGCAGACCGATACGAGCTGAGCTCAGTGCTCGGTGCAGGTCAGGGCGGCATGGTGTTCAAAGCGAGGCATCGACAACTGGATCGCTTTGTTGCCGTTAAATTGCTCACTCCGGAAAATATTGCGGACAAAACCGCATTCATGCGCTTTGAGCGCGAGGCTCATTCCATCGGGCGCTTGAATCACCCCAATATTGTCTCAGTTTTTGATGTAGGCCGCTGGCGCAACGAACGTCCATTTCTGGTCATGGATTACATCGAAGGGCAGGATTTGCAGGACATAATCGGCAGAGAAGGGCGAATGCCCGTTGATAGATGCGTGCGCATCGTCAGTCAAATTTGTTCAGCATTGGCTCATGCGCACAAACGTGGAGTTATTCATCGTGACTTGAAGCCGCGAAATATCATGGTGATAAACGATGAAGACATCGATGATTTCGTTAAACTGGTTGACTTTGGAATTGCAAAAGAAAGTGGTGCCGAGCAACACCACGAAGCATTGACTCTGGAAGGATTCGTTGTTGGAACACCACAATACATGAGCCCGGAGCAATGTCGTGGAGAACGAGTTGACGGGCGCACCGATGTGTATGCAGTTGCCGGGGTCATCTACAAAATGCTTACCGGCGTCAACGCTATCACAGGTGAAAGCATTGGCGAAATAATGAACAACCAGATTCACCTCGCTCCTCAGCCGTTTGAAAAAGCATGCCCGGCAGTGACGATTCCGCAAGGAATTCAGGCGGTCATTTATAAAGCTCTTTCCAAAAACAGGTCAGAAAGGCAAGAGACTATATCAGTGCTCAGACAGGAACTTGCAGATGCTTTCAGAGCTTGTTCCGGCAGCTTCGCAATTGCAGCATCAGGGTTTGCTCAAGCATCACCTGCAAAAGCTGCGGTCAGTAATCTCGATATGTTGAGAGAGCGCGCAATGGCAGGGGATGTGGCTTCCCAATATGAACTGGTTTTGAAACTCGAATATGGACAGGGCTGCAAGGCAAATCCTGAGGAAGCAAAACGATGGTTGGTGAGCGCAGCCAAACGAGGACTGAAAGAAGCACAGTTTCGTCTTGGCGACCATTTACTGAGAGCCGAAGGGGGCTTTGAGTGGAACGCCGAGGAAGCTGTTAACTGGCTAACCAGAGCAGCTGAGCAGGGATATGACTCGGCGCAATTTTCTCTTGGCTGGTGTTATGAAAAGGGACTTGGCACCACAATTGATATCAACGCCGCGGCAGGCTGGTACCAGAGAGCAGCCAAACAAGGCAATACCCAAGCTGCTGAGCAATTAAAGGTTTGCGTGGAGTTACTTGGTCAGACAGATGCTCCGATCGCTGCTGTGGAAGCGCTGGTAGACACCATCAGCCGAAGTGACCCCGAAGCATTATTCACGCTGGGTTGCAAAATACGGGACAACGCGACGCGCGAGGAAGATTACAATAAAGCCAAAGCGCTTTTCAAAAAAGCTTCTTTCTTAGGGCATGATCTCGCTCAACATTCTTTGATTGAACTCTGCATTGGCCGTCCAAGCGACGCGGATGAGCAAGCTGAGGCTGTAAACTGGCTGGAAAGGGCATCAGGTGGGGGCGACGAACGAGCGAAACTTTTCTTTTCGGCTTGCTTGCGCAACGGCATCGGTTGCAACAAAAATCCGCAGCGCGCACTTACATTGCTTGAGGAATTGGTTCAAGCAAAAAACCTGGTTGCGGAGGCAATCATCGGAGCAAGCATGCTTGTTGGTGATGGGCTTCCACGCAACATTCCGCGCGGCATCACGCTCTTAAAGCATGCTGCTGAGAACGGAGATCCGTATGCTCAATGGAAAATAGGAATTTGTTATCGCACTGGTCTTGGCGTAGCAAGAGATCAAAAGGCGATGGAAACCTTTTTTCAAAAATCTGCGGACCATCATTTCCCGCAAGAAATCGATGAACTTTGTCTTCCAAGTGGCTTGCAATTTTCAGAAGCAGTCGCAATATTCAAAATGCTTTGCTCTACAGGAAATCGACTTGCATTCTACTGGCTTGGCATCTGCTTCGAATACGGCCGCGGCGTACCACGTGATTTAAATCAAGCACTGGCAAATTATGAACAAGCCCAACTCAAAGGCGTCAGCGCCGGCCAAAAAGCCATCGAACGAATCAAATCCAACGCTTAAAAAAGAGCCCGAACAATTACAAAACGATCTATGTGTAGGGGCGACGCCGTGCGTCGCCCTGCTGCGGATCCCAATTTAAACATGCAGATCCTAATCAATCGAGGAGAGCATCAAATTGTTATTCGCAATCTGCCGGCAAGATGATTGGCTTAGCAGCTTTTTCTTCAGTCTTTTCAAAGGTAAGTTCATGCTGCAATGGTAGTGAGTCTGGTCCCCAGCTAGGGATTTCTGGAAAGATTGCTTCGTCTACCGCATTTAAAACATATCTGTCCAGTTTGAGGTTTCCTGAGCTCTCTACTATGGTAACCTCTGATGGTGGCGCATCTTTATGAAGTATAAAACGTACTGTCACCGATCCGGCAGGATGAGTTTTCGGCACTGCTGCATGCAGAGCTCTTAAAACTTGTATGTAAAAAGTAGGCACGTGCCCCTTGGCACCTTTCATTTGTTCGTTAGCATTCTGTTCCGATGGTGAGACTTCATCCGGAGCGGCGGTGCAGGGCAGCGCCGAGACGAAGAACGCCAGAATGGCTGCAAAAGCTGACTGCAATTTGCCAAAAGATGAGCGTATTATTCGTAAGCCAACCGGGCAGTCGTTTGTAAGAATGGTGCCGTCTTTTCGACGAAAAAATTTCACGCACCGGTTGCCATCGGCGGCAAAAAGAAATTCCTCCGCTTCATGTCGTGTCATGGAAGAAAGATCGTAGACATGCAATTTGCAGGCTTCGCAGAATCGCTTGCGTTCATCCCCTACCATAGAGTCCCAATCCGCGGAGCATGGGGAGGCTACTTTGATATTATCGAGAAAATCCCAATTTTTCATAGGCTGGTAGCAAAGCAAGTCTGAGGCATGTACCCTGTAGAACCACGCTATCTCAAGTGCCTTTGATTCGTTAGGCTAAAAACCCTAGAGTCAGAATTAAATGTGCCGTATGGCAAATTGCACCGTGTGCGCAAGGCTGAGAGTGATAAATATTCCACAACAGCTGGATTTCGCCTTCGTGTTCTCCCCAATCTGAGCCAAATACGTGCTTGTCAGAGGCATTGTTAATAACGCATAATCTGTGCTATCCGTAATTTTGAACTGTGCGCTCGTTTTCAATTTTTGGAAGCAAGCGAAAAACTTTTGTTTTGAATTTCAGAAAGCATGCCATGGCAAAGTTGCCTGAGTGGTGGCTCGTTTCTTGCATGGGGGGATTACTAAGATGACCGATTCTACTGATTCCATTTTGAATAATATTCGAGTGGCAGCGCCTTGTGATGTTGGATTTGAGAATATGCAGGGTAATGATCGTGTGCGCTTTTGTGAGCAGTGCAAAATGAATGTCTATAACATCGGCAGCATGTCGGCGGACGAAGCGGTTAGGCTGGTGCAGCGCACGGAGGGGCGTTTGTGTGTCAGGCTTTACCGGAGGAAAGACGGAACCGTAATCACAGATAACTGTCCAGTTGGGCTAAGGAAAATAAGAGACAGAGTGGCTAAAGTTGCCGGAATCGCGCTTGTATTATCGTTGATTGGATGGTTGTCTGCAGAGCAGGCTTTTGCCCAGGGGCTGGTTGGTGCGCCCGTGGGTGGGCGCTACGGTCAATCGAATGAGATTGCTGGAGAAATGGCGGAGTGTGCAAAAGACAATAGTGGAAATTTGCTGTTCAGCGTGCTTCTTTTTCTAAAGCTTTCAGTGTCGGCATCTTCTAAGTATGGTTGGCCGAAGGAAACCTGGTATTCAGTTTCATATCTGGCACCATTTTTCATTGGAGCGCTTGTACATTTTACTTATTTGGGTTTGACTGACGATATAGTTCTGACGGTTCAAGATGGGCTTGCTCGCAGTTCGGTTACGGGAATGACGTTTGGCGTGTTGTGTCTGGGTGTGGCGTTTGCGCAAAGCTATTTGTCTGGAGAGATGAATGATCGAAAGTCTGGGCGGTTCATCTCATGAGAATTTATTAGAAAAGCGAGTCAGACTTGCACGAAAAGCCGGTCAACAATCTGGTCTTTCTTTGACACGTCGAATAATTTCTGTGGTTGAAATTGAGTTCGTGCGAGGTATTAACCTCAATCTTCCGGCAGCGGCAACTTCCGCGTATACATGATTTGTTGAGCTCAAAACAATATCGTCTCCATGCACTATAAATGCAATACCGTGAGAATCAAGAAAATCAATGGTAACGCGATCCGGTGCCCCGGGGATGACCTCGTCGACATAACGGCAAGATCGGATAACTGAAGTTCGTTCATCTAAAGACATAATCGGGCGCCGCTTGTATGCTTCAACGACTTCATCCGAGAGCACTCCAACCACAAGCCAATCACCCATCTCTCGCGCTGCTTTGAGCAAAGCTACGTGCCCCATGTGAAACAGATCGCCAACCATATCTACATAAACACGAGTTTGCACTGGCTTTGAATCAGTCTTATGCATGCGAATTACCATTATTCCCGACGTTATCAATTGCAGGAATATACCACAGTGGAATATTGCCTTTTCTGATTCCTTATCCGAGATTGCTTTTATGGATCCCAAAATTAATCAGGGGGTTAGTTCAACAAGGGCTAGTGCGCGGGGGAGAAGATGGAGATTGAGTTCCTTTGTATTTCCTTGATGCAAGGGCATTGTTTGCGGGGGCGGTAATTCAGCGGATTTTCGCAAACTGGCTTGTTGTTCTCGTGTGGGAAACTGTGGGCTTCCCATTTTGCGCCAGGCAGCTAAGACAGATCCGTGGTCTTTGTCCAGGACATACACTCGTGCATTTTTGAATGACGATGGCAAATTATTCAGTTGAATGAGGACGTCTTTTGGATTGCCGTTAACCTCCTCGGAAAAATAGTTCCATACAGCAAAAACCAGCTTGCCATCGGCATTCTTTGTGACGAGGGCCGACGTGGAATTCACAGGCAGGCGCATGTTGCCGAGCATATGCATGAGCTTGAATGCATTGAAAGATGCTTTGGGAATGCCACCAGTAGCGATGAGACCGAATCCACCGTAAAAAGGAGTAGAATTTATTCCGTCTTCGTCAAAAACATCCGAGAAAGTCCAGAATGACATTTCATCAGCGTATCCATCGCACAAGCTAATGTTGTTTGCAAGCCAGGGACCCATCAAATCCGAATCTGTTACATCGACTTCGTTTTTCCAGCTTGCATTGTATTCGCTCCAGATAATAGGCAAATTTGGAACTGCTGATGACTTCACCATTTTATTCACGGTCTTTACGTTGTCGCTGACCACATGGTTGCGAGCCTGCGGATTGCCTTTTGCTGCTTGGTCGCCCTCGTTGGCATAAGTATGAGTAGAAACGAAATCAATTGGAACTTTATTGCTTGCACAGTAATTGATAAAAGATGGGATCCAATCTTTCATCGCCGTCGCAGGACCACCAACTCGCAATCGTGGACTTACTGCTTTTATCTGGCGCGCGGTGACGTCATAGAGTTTGTAGTAGGATTCGAGCCTCGGCTGAGCAGCCCAGAATTCGATGTCTGGTTCGTTCCAAACTTCGAAATACCATTTGGAAACTTCCTCAATTCCATATCGATCGATCAAATGCGTAGTGAAAGCACGGATAAGACCAGCCCACTTCTGCCAGTCTTTCGGTGGGCTGACAATGGGGTGATACCAGAAGCTGTGAATCGCAGGCGGGCTCACGGACAGCTTTACGGGCATAAAACTCAATTCGACAAAGGGGCGCACGCCCTCTTTTAAAAGACCGTCGTAGATTTGATCCACACGCGTGAAATTGTAGACAGGAATGCCGTTTTTGTCTTCATCATAGACAGCCACATCGTCGTGAAAAATATCGTGGAAACGAATGTACTTTACGTCAGCAACAGTTTTGAGTTTCCGCAAATCTTCACGGTAATTCTCTTGCAGGCTGAGTACCGAGCGCCCTGAACCAAACATGTTTTCCCAGATGTGAGGGAAGGGCTTTGCAGGTGAGCGATAGTCTATATCGATTGATTCTTTCTGGACGTACTCTTCTGCAGCTAGCGCGGGCAAGAAGATTGAAAGAACAAGAAACAGGAAAATGATACGTGACATCAAAAGCCCCAAAACAGCAACAACTCTAAAAGAAACAAAGCAAGAATCAAACCGGCACCGGTAGCTGTGATTTTGGTTCGTTTATCAGGATCATTCGGCAGAAGCCACCAGCGAAAGAGTCTAACGAGAACAGGCATGCAGACCCAACTAATTCCACTGACACTAAGGGCGGTGACAATTGCTAAGGCAAGCGCAGAGCTCAAGCCGGATAGTTGAGACCAAAGAAATGTTTTCAGCGCAACTACAATTGGAAAGATTCCAACGAAAACGAGACAGGCTGTTTTCCACACAGGCGGGCGTTGCCCCGCTTTATCCGCCGGAAACCATCCAGGAAAAGATGAACTCATATCCTGGAAATCAATGTCGTTAATCAAATGTCTGCCTTCAGAGAGCAATGACTTCCTTTCGCTAGAAGCAAGCCAGGCCTCCAGTGTTTCCGGCGTGTCAAAGCGAAGCAAGGTGGTCCACTGTCCGGGACGATCCTGCGGAGGCGGCTGAATATAGGTACCGCGATAACCCGGGAAACGTGCCTGCGCCGACTGAATTCTCGCTTCAAATTCCCAATATGCGGCTTCCATTCCTGTTTTCACGTTGGTCACAATAGCGGTTGCTGCAGTTCCTGTAGAACCATGTTCGTCGAGCAACTCATCGACTGTAAGCAATCTTCCTGGTGCAATTGCGCGCAAGGATTCAAGCAATTGTTTGCGCTGCTCTGAATGCATCCAGGCGAGTGCTTGTTCTCCGGAACTGAAACGCTCGAGCAAAGTCCACTCGCCGCGATTAACAGAAGGGGGAATTATTTCTGCACTCCAGAACCCGGGGCAACGCGCACCAGCCATCATGACTTGCACCAGTCCGTCTGTCACTGGTGCAAGATCGATGTTTCCGGCTATTCGCAGCTTCGTGGCAAGCCCGGAGACGTGATGAGTTTTTGTCGTTTCAGACACCGCAGACTCTCGGCATGCCCTTTGTTGAAGACGATTTTAAAGCGATGGCAAGGGAAAAGCAAGGAACTGACTTGCAATGACTTTTCAAGACCATCGCAGTCCGCTCAATTGAAAAGCGGGCGGGACGCCCGCGCTCCCGGGGCGTCCGCTTTTGAGCTTGCCGATCTTTTTCGTAAGCGGGCGGGACGCCCGCGATCCCGGGGCATCCGCTTTGAACTTGCCGATCAGGATCTTTAGCGTATCTAGAAGACCTATCAGCTCGATTTGCTGCTGTCGGCCTGGACTGCGTTGTCGGCAGGGGGAAGCGTTGTTTGCAATTCTTGCAGGGCTTCTTTGTACATCTTTGTGTGCTGTGTAGATTGGTAAGCCAGGTCCTCATAACCTTGCTCGCGTGCGATTACGCCTAGACGGCTCCAGACCGCGATTTGCGTCACTAGCTCTTTTTGCACATCTTCAAGAGGTGCAGCAATAATGCTTGAGCATTGATAGAGCAAGGCTATTTCAAGATCGACCAGACTTACACCTAGTTTAGTCAAGATTCCAGCAGCAATGCCGTGGCCAAGGCGTACAATGCCCAGAAGCAAATGCTCAGCACCAATTTGCTCATGCTGATAATTCTTCGCCTCTAAGAAGGCAAGCTCTAGAACTCGCTCTGCGCGTTCAGTCAAAACAAATAGTTCCACATCAAAAGGCAGAGAATTCTGCCCGCTGCGAATTTCTTCTAGTTCTCCGCGCAATTGTTCATAGCTGACGTCAAATCCTTGCAATGCACTTTTGGCAGGATTATCGAAACTCAAAATGCCCAGCAAAATATGCTCGGTGCCGATGCGCGTATCACCGAGGCTTTGAGCAGCCTCCTGCGCGAGTAGCATGATTTGCAGCGGAGTTTCACCTAGCTGTTCCATCATGATCAGGCCGTCTCCGATTTGTTTGGTGCTGCTAACGCCGTGCCAAGTATACGATAGAATCGCTCGAAAACGCGCCGCAGGAATGCCAGGTCCGTCGTCAACTCTAAGTAAAATACGTTCGCCAGTACTTAGCGCAACATCGAACGCTAGCGACTCCGGAGTACACAGAACGACATTTTCGACAATGAACTAGCTTTGGCTGGAAGACGGCTACATTTTCCCGTATAATTGCCGGCTATCAAGTGTTGGTTGACGTTTATTGTATGCAGAAAAACTCAAGCCCCATCTCAAGGTGCTGGTTCGCGGCGAAGCTTTGCTCGATTGTCATTGCCTTGTTTGCAAATGGATTGCAAGCTCAGGTAATAGCACAGAACCCAGCGGCAGCTGAATCTGCCAGCCCGCTGCCAGCGGATACTCTGCCACCAGATCCGGCGGCAGGAAGCAATGTACCAACGCCGAAATTAGATTCTGCGCTGCCGGCAGATCCGGCGATTCCTGCTCATCCATTTAAATTGTACGGAGGGGTTAGCCACAGCGAAGCGCTTCCTCACGTAGATCAGTCACTTAGCTTACACCGCAGCACAGCAGTTCCGCTAGAAGTAAGCAAGTCTCCGCCCGAGAGCAGCAGCGCTAATGCAAACAGGGGCTATATCCCAATGAATGGTGTGGCACAGCCCACCACCGATTCTACGAAGCAGCTGAGTGCAGAAGTAAAAAAATATACTGCCGACTGGTTCATGATTCCCGCCTGGATGGCTGGTAGATGGTTGAAACCAGGCGATTTGACATTGAGCGTGACAGATTTGCGCAACGGTCAAAAACGAGAATTGCACCAGTTCGTTGAAAACAGAATGCAAGCAACCTGGGGTCATCAAAAGGACGCGGCTGGAAATATATGGCACGTCAATTTCTTGCCGTCGGAAAGAGACGGTCAATCGGAAGGGAAGATGGTCAAGTTTATGACTATGAGACAAAACTGCGAGAAGTCAGACATCCAGCAACTAGTGACCAGAACGCAATATGTCGTCAGTGAATCCGACATCTGGTCGGGGCAGCCAATCGATATGTTTCAACAAGAATCATTGAATCACTACATGCTGGGCCCGAATGACACTTTGCTTAACCTCAGCACCAATCGCGTGTTCACTTATGACGGACAGCCCGTTCGCGATGGTCAATTGCGCTCGGAATACGATCGCCTAACGCAATTTGTGCCGACGCAATCCTTGAACGGGTTCGACTTGAAACAATCGCTTAACGATTATCTTGATTCCCACGGATTAGCACAACTAAAGACACAGTAAATGCCGGAAATCAGCTATACCAGAGTAAGACGATCGCTTGTGCTAATTACAGCGATGCTAATTTGTATGCTCAGTTTATCCTCCTGCAAACTCTTAGCGGAGCTTGCTCCAACAAAAGAAGATACTTCAAAAATCAAGGACTGGCTGGTGATTCCTGTTTATTACGCCACCACACGAAAGCGGGCAGCTGGAGCCGCGCTTGATTATCTTGAACAACGTTCTGAAAAACACAGTTTGCAGTTTGGCGTGAAAAACGTTTTGATACCTCGCCCTGCCCTTATTGAAATTTCTGATGAAACAATTCAGCGCATGGGATGGATTCGCATTCATCTGGACACTCCGCTTCCCAACGGAAAACGACCAGCGTTCCCCCCTGCAGAGAACTGCACTATTAAAGATTGTGAATTGTCCAATAGGGATATGGTGAGCCAGTTTGACAAATATCGCGCCGCCAGCGGCAGCAAGAAAGTTATTTTCTTCGCTCACGGTTGCTGTGCAACATTTACAGCTTCGCTGGAGCGTTCAGCCAAAATCGCAGCCAGCATGCAAGTTCCGCTTGTAGTATTCGACTGGAATTCGCCGCGCGGTTTTACAAAATATCTGGAAAACGAAACAACCGCGCTGCAAAGTTATGACGCCTTCTATGCTTTTTTAAATGCAGTGGAACAGTATGTTCCAGCGTCAGACACTATACTCCTTGGACACAGCATGGGTGCGCATTTTGTTGATAATGCACTGGTGCGCAGATCGGTTCGAAACGATTTCAAAATTTCAACACCAAAGTATTCAGAGGTGATTTTCTGCGAACCAGATATAGACGCTCGCGCTTATATAAATCACAATACAAAAGTCTCAGCCCTTGCTGAAAAAATTCGCATATACTTCAATGCTGACGACGGGCGACTCGACGCATCCGCCACTGCCCACGGTGGCTTCGAGAGACTGGGTCGCCCGGGGGTACTAATGCCGACTCTCAACTCAATTCCAAATCAATACATGATTGACATAACAGATTGCTCGCTTGGGCACGAAATTCCTTTCTTTGTAGTTCCAGGCTTCAGCTTCGAGCGCAGAAATTCGTTGCAAGAACTGGGCTACGAGAGCCAGGCGCAAAACCCTAATTACATGATAATCAGACGCCTCGGCAGTTACAAGACAAAATAAACAGGGCATAAACCTCTGGTAAGCAGGGGGAAATCTTATGCATCGGAAGCTTTCATTAGTTGCAGGCACCCTATCTATCATCTTCACTTGCTCAAGCGCTCATGCACAATCATGGGGGCAATTGAAGAGTGCGGCTTGCGAAGCGGAAGCAGCAAACAAATTGGACGATGCAGTCAGTTACTGGAACAAAGCTCTAGAAGCATGCAGCCCAGACATTCCTGCTCGTTATGTACAAAGTCTTGCTGGACTTGCGCAGTGCTATGTTCGTCAGAACAAGAACGCTGAAGCCGAAGAACTCTACAAGAAAATTCTGTCTATGAGTAAAGAAGGGGCACTCACAGATGAACACAAGGCAGCGTTGACACAGTATACCGACTTTCTCAAGAAACAAAATAAAGAAAGCGAAGCTGCAAGCCTTGAAAAAAAGTTTGCCCTGACTCAAGATTCAGCCAATAAAGAAAACACCAAAGCAAGTATTCCTGCTGCAAGTGCAAATACAAATGATGATTTGAAACAATGGCAGAGTCTGGTAAACAGTGCATCAAAAGAAGCCTCCCTTAAGCATTACGTACAGGCGGAAAAACTTTATCAGGATGCTCTCGCCCTTTCGGAAAAAATGCCAGGGGCAGTAAAGCAACATAGCGAGACGTTGAGCCGCTTGATTTCACTTTATTATGCCCAGGAGAAATTCGCTGAGGCTGAACCTCATTATATTAAATCCATGGGGCTAACTAAAAGAAGCAGCGGCGCAGAAAGCGCAGAGTACGCAAATGCGCTTCGCAACCACGGAGCACTTCTAAGGCGCCTTAACAGAAAAAATGAAGCCATGGCAGAAGAGGCCAAAGCCGATGCAATCATGTACAAACAAAGGGCAGGCAGTTCATCTTCTGGCAACAGTGCCGGACTTAGTTCGGGCGCAGTCGATTCTTCCGGCACCAGAGGCGGCTCAATATACAGCCGTGCTGGAGCAGCCAGTGGCGCTGCTAATGCCCGCAATCAATTTGGCGAACCTGGCGAATGAGTATTCAATTTTTCACGCCAAACTGGCCGCAGTAGCTGACATGTAGCGGTTCATTTCGTGGTTATGGCAGTCTTGCAAAAACAGCACAGAGCAAGCAGCTTTTGACATTATAGCCAGTGCTACGCTGCCGATTCTCTTTTTATCTTTGTATTCAGTTCCAAAACCACCGGCTCCCATCACTATGAGATCAGCTTGCCAATTTGCTGCAGTTTGCAAAATTGCAGCCTTTGGATCGCCTTCTATGACTTCAGCTTCCACACTGGTGCCATTCTCGCATAACTTCAAGGCAAGAACTCCCAACAGCTCTTTTTTCGATTGCAGCATTTCCGATTGCATCATGTGTAAATCTGCAGCCGACATCAGGTTGGCTAAACGCAATGGTTGAACGACAGAGAGCAGCTTGAAATGAGCTGAATGAGCCCATTTGTGTTTCACAAGGAAACTCGACAAACGATTTGACATTTCTTTGTCATCAACGCAGACGAGGATTTTCTCAGCTGGTTCTTCTGTATTAGGCCCCTGCATGAATTGAGAAATATTGGACTCTGCAAGAGCACTTGGCGCTACTTCTTCCCAAAGTCGTATAGTCTCTTCAGCCGGTTTTACAAGCAAGACAGGGCAAGGGGCGTCGGCGACAAGTGCAAGAGAGACACTTCCGAGAAGAAACCGATTAAAACCACTTCTACCGTGAGAACCTGCAACAATCAAGTCTACTTTTTGCTGCCGTGCCACAGCAAGAATTTCAGGCAGCACAGCGCCGCTTCTCAGCTCGAAACTAATATTTAGCGAACTGCCTTTTCTGATCTCATTTTCTACACTTTCGAGCATAAGTCTGGCGTTGTTTACGACATAACTCTCAGATTGTGAGAGAAGCCTGGAAAACGCTGCACTTCTGCTTCTTTCCAATAAGAATGGCTCCAGTACGTGAACTAAATGCAATTCTGTATTTTCAGGCCATTTGTGCCTGTGTATGAACTGCACCACTACTGCCGCAAATAGCGGATCTTCAATTGGCACAAGAATCTTCATAACAGAATCCTTCCATTGTCCATCCTTCCGCTTTAATTTTGCACCCTCAAAGGAACAGATTCATCATTCGTTTTGCTGAATTATTTAAGATCTAGAGAAGGATTTTTTTAAACAGAAAGGCTTCCTTTTTTCAAGCGAAGCCTCACATTTTTCGGATTCTTAAAACGCCTATTCCTCTTCGTCGGGAGGCAGTTCTACCTTACCAGCTACCTTGAAATCGGAAGCCTTGACTGAAGAAACGAATTCACTGAATTCTTCGTCCTTCGGAGCGGCCTGTACTACAGAAACCCCAGCCTCTGCAACAATATTTTCAGCAACCATCAAAGGCGCCTCTGCCTTTAACGCAAGCGCGATTGCGTCACTTGGACGTGCATCGATAGCTAAGGCACTTGCCCCATCTGATCCAGGGGAGTGCAGATAAATTGTAGCGATAAACGTGTGCGACTCTATTTTGTCAATAACAACTTCTTTTACCTTATAGCCAAGCTGCTCAATGGTTGAATAGAGCAAGTCATGTGTAAGTGGCCGTGGCGAGACTACTTTATTAGCGGCAAGAGTAATAGCACGAGCTTCAGGCAGTCCGATCCAGATAGGCAGTACGCGTGTATTTTCCGTATCTTTCAATACGACAATAGGGTCACCGCTTTTCTCATCAATTCCGATTGCGCCTATGCGCATTTCCATTTTTTTCATAAGATTGTCCGCGTCTACGCGTTCTTAAATTAAACCTACCAGTTAGGGGAAGGACCGATACTATTTCTATAGTAGCAAGGATTCTGAAAGCTGAAGAAATAAAGATTTTTGGAACATTCACTGTCTCATCTTACTTTCGCGATTTTCGGGCTTACCTTCTACAGACGATTTACACACTTGTCTGTGTTGAAATGCGAGAGTTATTTTTGTTTACAGACGAGGCCGAATAGCAGCGCCGCAATTAATGCAACTCCACTAGCGAAGATAAAAGGTGCCCCTGGCGAAACGTGCTCCCAGAGATATCCAGCAATCAAGCTGGCAGGAAGCATGGTGATTCCTGTAGCCAGATTGATAAAACCAAATGCAGTACCTCGCCGATCGACTGGCACCACATCCGCAACCATGGCGAGTAATGCTCCCTGACCAGCTCCCATCTGAATGCCATATATTGCCAGAAAGAAGAAGATTTGAACAAACGACCCGGAGAAGGCAAAACCAGCGTAGACGATTGCGTATATCAAGGTGGCGGCAAGAAATAAAGCGAAACGACCAATCCTGTCTGAAAGTACGCCGAGCGGATATGCGGAGAGTGCATAGGTCAGATTCATAAGCACAAGTGCAAGCGGGACTAAACTTGAAGAAAGACCCAACTGTTTCAGTCGCAATAGGATAAATGCATCACTAGAGTTAGCAAGGTTGAACACCAGAGCTACGGCAAACAGGAGCCAATATGCTTTTCCCAGAGAGCGCAAGGCATCCCAATGCAAGGGATTTCCTTTGGACGCATTTTTTGCTTTTTCCTTTTCCTGCAATCCAATTGCAAGTGCCAGAACTGCCATTACTGCCGGCAACAAGGCGACAAGAAAGAGAAAGCGATAATTATTAGAGCTGCTCATCATTAATATGAAAGCCAGACACGGACCAATTACCGCCCCAACGGTATCCAGCGACTGGCGGAGACCGAAAGCAGCGCCGCGTTGCTCTTCTGAGACACTATCAGCCACAAGCGCGTCACGAGGGGCGCCTCTTATTCCCTTACCTATACGATCGCCTGCTCTTGCCACGCCAACTAGACAGGGGCTGGAGGCGAATGCAAATAGTGGCTTCATCAATGTGGAGAATGCATAACCAGCAACAACCAGGAGCTTACGCTTTCCTAGACAATCACTCAAGGAGCCAGAAAACAATTTGGTAATTGAAGCAATCGACTCGCCTGCTCCTTCGATCAAACCTACCGTTGTCAGGCTGGCTCCAAGCGAACTTACAAGGAAGAGCGGCAGCACAGCATGAATCATTTCCGAGCTACTGTCGGTGAGCAAAGAAGCAATGCCGAGCACCCAAACATTTCTGGGGAGCTTAGATGCATTCTTGAATATTGCTGGCATTGCTTAGCGGGGTGGCGAGTGGATTTAGACCTTCAACAATACTCCAGAATCAGTTTCCTTGCAAAACTCAACTAAGGGTTAGTTAACAGGGCGAGACATGGTCTCGCCCCTACACAGATGGTTTCAGTTCCCCGTCCAGATCTTATTTTTTTGAATTTACTGAAAGACTAATCAGGAAATCGGCGATTTGATGGCGCTCTCGCTCAGTCAATTTCAAGGGCGGCATCAGCTGCTTGCCTGAAGCTGGACGAGGATTGGCAATGAAAGCCTCAATACTCTCAACGCTTCGTCTTTCTGCGACTTTATCAAGAGCAGGCCCGCTCGAGCCTCCAGTTCCACCTACTGAATGGCAGGCTAAGCAAGCGCTCTGGTAGAAAAGCTTTTTTCCCGCCTGTACTGATGCCAGGTCTGGCGACTTGACAGACTTGGCATCGGGAGCCGAGTTATTGCTTTTAACATCATGATGCACGGGTTCTGTCTGCTCGTCCGGCAGAGTATTCAAATAGGTAATCAGATTTGCCACATCGGCTTTGCTGAACCTTGGGTGCGGCATGAGTTCTGGATGACCTATAAGTTTGATAAAACTGCTTTCGTCTTCCTTGTTCAAGCGCATGCGAACATATGTGGCATCTCGTCGTTTCATTACTCCATCGAGCGGCGGTCCGAGGCAGCCGCCGTTGCCCTTAACTGAATGGCACTCGGCACATTTCAATTTAGCAAATAAGGTTTTGCCTTTTTGCTCGTCTTGCGCGTCAGCCTTCGACGCCACTGCCAAAAACGCCAGACAGAGAAGGCTAATCAAATTGGATGGGCTTTTGCAAATCATCAGAGATCCTCCTGAGGATATTAGAGCAGAAAACCCATCGGTTTATAAGAACCATATTTGGTATGACAAAAGTTAGGGAAAATCATTCGGAGGGACTAGCTTAAGAAGGAGGACAGAGGTCCATCGCTCTGCAATACTTACATCAGGTAAACAAAAGGCGGAACAGATCATGACTAGAATACTATTGCCAGTTGAGGATAGAACCTACGCTGAAGCTCAGGTCGATTTTCTCGCCAAACACGAGTTTCCTGAAGGGACTGAAATCACAATTATGACAGTCATTAAGCCACTTCCCGTTCAGGATTATGGCTTTGCGGTCCCTGCGGCATATCTTGATGCAATCATGAAAGAGGACGAGAGAGCTGCAAAGAACATTTTGGAATTGATTGAAAGCAAACTCAAAGAAAGATTTCCGGGGCTCAAGACCAACAGGCTGATTGAGATGGGCAGCCCAGCCGGAGAAATCGTGCGCGAAGCAAAAGAAGGCGAGTATGATTGGATTGTTCTTGGCTCACATGGAAGAACAGGGCTCGATCGATTCTTTCTCGGCAGCGTGTCTCAATCAGTATCAAGCCACGCGCCATGCTCAGTAACTATCGTGCGCTTACCGGATTTAGCAAAGAAGGAAAAACAATCAAAGCAGGAAGCAAAATCCGGAAGCAAATAAAGCACTTACTCTAGTTCGTTGCTTTCCCCATTCTTTTGCTCGATCGGAAGAGTGAAATAGAAATTGCTGCCAACTCCAACTTTGCTTTCGCATGCGATTTTGCCACCGTGCAGTTCAACAATTTTCCGGCAGAGATATAGCCCCAAGCCGGTGCTTGCATAGTAACGCCCACCGCTTGAAGCTGCCTGCCAGAAGCGTTGAAATAGCTTAGGTCTGTCTTCTTCGCTTATCCCTTTTCCGGTATCAGATACGGTGACCCTTACAATAGAGTTGTCGATTTGCTCAAGGCTAACTTTGATGGTGCCACCACTTGGGGTAAATTTAAGAGAGTTGTCGAGCAAGTTTTGCAGAACTCTCCTTACTTCTTCAGTATCGTATTGAACTGAAAATGGTGAGCCAGGCAGTTCAAGATTGAGTTGGACGTTTTTTGTATCAGCCAGAGCCCGCAGCTCCTCCACTGTCGCCAGTATGGTTTCTTTGAGATCATGTACGCTTACCGTGAGCTTCTTGGCTCCGCTATCGTAACGATAAACATCAAGCAGTGTTTGCACCATTTTGTAGAGAGCACTATTGCTCTGGTGTATGGTACCGAGTATTTTCGATTGAGCTTCAACTACCGGTCCAAAGTCACCTTCCATAAGCAACTTAATCGCGCGGTTAGCTGCAAGTATTGGAGTCTTCAAATCATGAGTCAGGGTAGCTACAAAGTCCTCTCTTTGTTGCTGAAGCATTACGCGGTCGGTAACATCGACAAATATGGTTACCAGCCCCACTGTTTCGGAGGCTTCATTCTTGATCGGCCAGGTAGCCCAATCGAAATGTCCAGGAGTGCCATCAGGATTAAGAAAAAGCGGATCTGCTGTACGCCTGTCGGGTTGCCCCGTTGAAATTACATCTTCGAATATTTGAATAGGCAATCCCGGAGCCACTTCTGGAAGGCGCTGCGCAGAGAGCGATTCACGATCCGCGCCACCGAGCATCTCGATGAATTCTTGATTGCATTCCACGATGCGCAGCTCTTTGTCCAGATGAGCGATTCCGATTGGAGCATCTTCCAAAATGCTTTTGGTCACACGTCGCTGTGTTTCCAGTTCTCTGATGGCATCACTCTGCTCTCTGATGGCTTTCTCTTTTGCTATTGTGTAAGCCTCAATTGCAAGGCCCATGTCAAAGAAGATTAGCCTGGTCAGAGCCGCAATCACATGCATGTATTTTTCGACGTCATGAGCGTACTTATCTTGAACCAGACGCCTGAGCCAGGTCATGACCCGGTTGTATGCACCTAAATACCAGATTGGATCCAGCCCAATCCGATAGTGAGTGGTGCCTACAGCAAGCCGTTCTGCAACGTATGCGGCGTCGTAATTCCCTTTGGTCAAGCGCCGGAAGTAGCTCTTCTGAGCGATTTGAGCGCGTTGAAGAGTTGCGTCGTCCGGAAAAAACTTTCTTGTTTCTGGAAAAGTAAGAAAGTGCGCATACATGTCATCAATGAGTGGATCGATATTCTCCTCAAGGAGTTCATCGACCTCCTTGACCAGATCCTCATCCTCAATGCTAAAACTAAGCCACTTTTTCCTTAGTTCAATGTCGTCAACAGGATGTTCCATGCTGTAGTATACAAGTCACCGGTTAAATCAGACTTTTGAATAATAGACTCTTTTGTCTCTAATTTCTATACTATGGTAGACATAGACCTTTCGCCTTGCTTTGCGAGTTAATAATGACAGAAACACAAAAAAACATCAGAATTGTACTTGTTGAGGACCATCTGCTTACGCGCATAGGTCTTAAAGCCGTTATTGAAAGAACTTCCGATTTGAAAGTAATAGGAGAAGCGGAAGACGGCGAGCAAGCGGTGAGACTGGTAGATGAGCTAGTGCCTGATGTCATATTGATGGATGTAGGAATGCCTGTACTTGATGGGATAGAGGCTTCAAAGAAGATAAGAGAGAAGCACGCGGACATTGCAATTGTCATGCTGACTTCGCATGACAACGAGCGTGACATTTTTGCATCGCTGGCAGCTGGCGCCGGTGGATACTGCCTGAAAGATGTTGAACCCGAGCGCCTTTATTCCGCAATACGCAGTGTTGTGGCAGGCGACATCTGGCTCGATTCAACAATTGCCGGCAAAGTTTTGAAGCAATACAACAGCTCGACCGCTGGCGGCGCAGAGCACAGCGCAGCGCAGGCACCTGCAAAGAAAGACCAAAACATGAGCCTCCCGGAGCCACTCTCACCTCGGGAACTCGAGGTTCTGAACCTATTGGTGGAAGGACTCTCCAATCAAGAGATTGCGGATAAGCTAATCATTTCTCTTGCCACAGCAAAAACGCACGTTCGCAATATTTTAAATAAACTGGCGGTTGACGATCGCACGCAAGCAGCTGTGCAAGCAATGAGACGTGGACTGGTTTAATACAAGTATTGACTGCCTGGTCAAGCGCCAGGTATGCCCGTTTTCCTGATCAAAGGAAAGCCTAACACCTTCCATGCCAGCAAGCCGCCGGCAATGACGATAATGTCATAGAAGCCACTCTGGATGAACTTATCAGCGGCCTGGTAGGCACGTTTGCCTGAGCTGCAAATCAGAACCACAGGGCGTTCTTTGTGCTGACTTAATAGTTGATCCGGGTCCAGATTTTCCAACGGTATATTGATGGAACCAGAAATATATTCATTTTCAAACTGTGCAGGCGTTCGGACATCGAGGAGAAGCACAGATTCCCCACGCCTCATCCAATCTCTCAATTGATCGGAAGTCACTCTTCTGTAGTTGTCCATTGTCACAGTACTGCTGGTACTCCAATATACAATTATGGGACCGGAGTAATAGTGCAGTATGCTCCCGCGGAATGATCAACAATCATCCTTTAGATTGATGTGCCAAAGGTTAGTTTAAGAAGACAACTGGCAAATCGGCGCAGCAGTTGTCTATGGGCAAAAAGAAACTAATCCTTCGGATGACGCAGCGCCGCTGCTTTTCATGCGATTTGACGATGTGGAACTTCCTCCCATTTGGCAAACTGTTAAAAGAAGGAAAAAGCGGATCGCCGTTAGGAACCAAATGAGCACTTTTGCACACAACAGATCATCAAACATTTTGCTGAATGCAGCGCTGCTTGCCGGACAAAAGGGCATGCTTGCTGATTCGGAGAAAATGTTTGCAAAAGCGATCCTTCTTAAAGAGAAAAGCGCTGGAAGGGGCACCGAATATGCCACCATGCTCGTCAGTTTCGCCGACATGTACATGGATAATGAAAATGCAGCCAAAGCGGAGCCTTTATATGCAGAAGCATTGAGGATTCTTTCGAGCTCTCATGGAGATGACCACCTGAGCATTGCCTTACTCATGCGCAGTCTATCCGAAGCGTGTCATCGTCTCGGTCGAGAAAACGAGAGTCATGAATGGTGCTTACAAGCTAAGAAAATTTTGAAACAACACCGCCGCTGTTCGTAGAACGCAACGGTGCTTCCATAAGCAAAACAGAATGAGCCTGGATAACAGGCTCATTCTTTGTTCCTGCAATGCTCTAATTTCACTTTCTGCAAACACCAGAAAAGAAATGCCCCTCGGGGGCGAGGGGCAGTTGGTGCTTGCGGGTGAAATTATTGCAGAATGCTCGTTGCGATTATTGAGGTGTAGAGCCTTTTTCTTTTAGCTGGTACCCTGCTTGCACCTGCTGAATACATTATCCATTTCAGCTCTCTCAGCAGCATCGTCCTGCAGGCCGAATTTATTCCGGAATCTAACCAAATGGTTTTCGATATTCCGGAGGATATCCACCGCACTCAGGCGAGTTAGAATGATGCTGTTGGAAAGGCCTCAGGGCCCGGAGGTAGGAGAATAAAGAGTTTAGACAAGTAAATATATTCCTTTCTCCGAGGGGAGCGATTTATCGCTCCCCCCGCGCTTTTTATTGAATGATAGAGACGCCTCACACGATCCCTTTTAAGTTGCGCTAATACATCCGGCTTGTTAATTCTCCAGGCTGATGGAATTGCCTTCGTTATGTGGTTTGATCTTCCCAGCGAGAAGGCTAGGGCAATGAGAATAAGAACAAATCAGTTGAAGAAGAGCAGCCTGCGAATGAGCATAATCGCAGCTTCATTGCTTGCCTTCTTCCTTCCAGAACATTGCAGTTTGGCCTTCGGTGTGATACCATTATTTCCTGCAAGTAAACCAGCAGCAGCTCCGCAAAACATAGCTGTTACAGACAAGTGCCTTTCCAGCAATACTACAAAAAAAGTCGATCAATGGATTCTGGTGCCTGAATGGTTGGCTGGGACGTGGCAAGCCCAGGAGCAAATACTGCTTGCAAGTATAAATCTACGGACGGGAGAATCAGTTCCTGGTTTGCCGCAGAAAATTCAAATTAATAGAATAAGCAAAATTGGTACCCAGACAGATCGCCAGGGTGGAATCTGGCACGCCGGGGCACCCTATCAGAGAAAGATTGATGCCGGCACATTTACAGAAATTCAAAATATTGAAAGTATTTCGTTAATCGAAAGCTTAGCGAATGCGCTGATTGTAAAAACAACAGCAAGCGTGACTCGCATGGCTAATGAAGACAAGGCGATTATAGACAGCTTTAAAGAAGAAACGCTAACAGCATATACACCAGTTACAAACGACATTGTCCTAGCCGACCTGACTATCAAAGACACAGAAATTGACGGTCGAGCACGCTTTTTTACTCGTGCAATGCGCGTAGAGAAAAGAATAGAACCGTACAATAGCAGCGATTGTGATGAGCGAGGCAACTTGCGCGAGATGTTCACAAAGTACCTGCTTTTGAGTGGTCAGGAGCATTTGATCCCGTCTGCACAGTAAACACATTCTCACTCATGGAAAGCGCCTTCGGAAGGCATGTTAAAGAAGAGAATCAGCTTACTGACGGTGTTTATCATTAAAAGGAATGATGTTGGAAGCACCTATTTATCATACATTTGTATCTAGTTGGTCGCGCCCTCAGAAATTAGAAATGCAAGAGTCAAATAATCACCATAAAAAAAACAGCTCTAAAAGCCGAATAGGGAAAGACGTCGCATTGCGGCAACAGCAAGAAGACTTCCTGGCCGTCTTGAATCATCGCTTGCGAACACCTGTTTTAGCTTCTCATAGAGTAATACAACTTCTTCTCGAAGGTCAGTTCGGTGAATTAAGCGCCAAGCAGCAAGAGCTTATTTCATTGCTCGCTCAAAGCATGGAAGAAATTGACAGGCTCACGCTAATGGTGATGGACATCTGTCGTTATCGTTCTGGTTCGAAGGCACTCAATTTTGAGTATGCAAAAGTTGAAGATATTTTCAATTCGTTGTTGCGCAAGAGGCAAAAGAAGGGCATTGAACTGAGCCTGAACATCAGCACTCCCGATATGGAACTTTTTTGCGACAAAACAGAAATTACCAGAATGTTTAATCACATCGTCGACAATGCGTTCAAATACGCAAGAAGCCGCATCTCTATAAAACTTTCGCGCAGCAAGTTGAATGAATGCGTTGTCCTCATCGAAGACGATGGGAAGGGCATTGCCATCGACGATATAGGCGATCTGTTCGAACGGTATTTTGTAGTCTCTTCAAGCGGTCATTATGCCCCGGTGACTGGAGCCGGACTTTGTCTTTGCAGCGAAATAGTCAAAGCACACAGCGGCAAGATTTCCTGCTTCAGCTCACCCGGCAACGGGACCTCTTTTGAGCTAAGGCTACCATTCACAGCAATACAAGCATGCAACTAGTCGCAAGCCATTCCGTGCTTTTCAAAATAATCTTGATGATACTCTTCAGCAGAATAGAACGGTGCCGCGGGCTCTATTAGGGTCACAATAGGCTTATTGAACTTGTGGGCTTTCTCGAGTTCTTGCTTGTAGGCAAGCGCCTCTTTCTGTTGCTCTGGGCTGGTATAGAAGATTGCCGAGCGATATTGCGTGCCGACATCAACGCCCTGCCTGTTTACTGTAGTAGGATCGTGATTAGCCCAGAAGACTTCCAGCAGTTTGCGGTAACTGACTTTGCTAGGATCAAATTCAACCTGCACGGTTTCTGCGTGCCCGGTTTTATTGCTGCAAACTTGCCTGTAAGTTGGATCGATTGTTGTGCCGCCAGAATAGCCTGCACTTGTGTGAACAACACCGGGCAACTTGCTAAAAATATATTGCACCTTCCAGAAACAGCCGGCGGCAAAATAGGCCTTTTGCAAATCGGCTTTCTTGCCAGCTTCCGATTTCTTATCTGAACAAAACGCACTGCTCATTAGCAGACAGCTGATAATAATCGCGGACAAGAAACTGAGTGCAACTCTCATACCTGGCTCCTTACGCAAACCATATATCAAAAAAGTATACCCGAGCTCGGTCTTTCAGGAACATAAAGAAGTTCAAGAAAAATTATTGAACAAATTGGAAAAAGCCAGAACATTTTAAACACGCCTTCGTCTGCGTTTTTGTCATGGGTGATCCCGGCAGCGCTCTCGACAGTGTTCCTAATTGCAAGCATGCCTGGAGGCACAGAAAATGCTGAAGAAAACGCGACTCCTTACTGGCGCGCTGGTCGCTTTGACTGGCTCGTTAACTACCTTCCTTGCTGCCAATGCTGACACACCAGGCTGGCAGGCTCAATCGCAAATGAATCAAGTGCAGCAAGCGTTGAGCCAGGGGTTAATTACCCCAGCCCAGGCTAGTGATTTGATGTCTAGATACACCGGGCTAATTTCTAAAGATCAACAATGGTCACTGCAAGACGGCGGTCGTTTGAATACTCCCGATCGACTTAGTTTGAATGCCAGCTTGAACCGCCTTGCAAGGCGCTTCCAAAACGATATTCAAAATAATGGTTATAATAACGGAGGTCTTCTAAACACTCTACTCGGCACCAACTCCTACGGAAACGGATACGGTTACGGAAATGTCGCGTACGGAAACGCATACGGCAATTCCGCATATGGAAACGGATACGGATACGGTGATGGTGGCTGCCACCACCATCATGCTTATAATGGAATGGGAAATGGGTTCATAAACAGTGCCATCAATACAATCAACCCGATGAACACTGCTTATGGCAATCCATACATTTCTCCGATTAATTACGTCAACCCGTATTCAAATCCGTACGGAAATGCATATGGAAACTACAATCCAGGAATGTTTTCTGGACTGCTGAATTCTTTAGCTAACCGCGGCATAAGCAGATTCTAAAAGCTGCGATTGACGACACCTGAGCTCTCTTTGCGTTGGAATTTGCCATCCTCCCTAAGAGCACTTAGGATCTGCAAGTGCCGTTCGGCCGAGCGACAGCCGCAGTGACCGGCGGCTGTCGCTCTATTGCTACACATAATTCGGGGATTACTTGTCTCGGGCTTCAAGCGCGGTGTCCGGTTGTTCACTGAAGACACCATCAACTCCCAGTTTGTAGAACAACTTATATTCGGCAAAAGCGTTTCCGTAAGCAGCAGGATCCATGAGCCCATTTGAATGAGATTTCGAAACATAGTCTAGCGGCAGGAATTGGTTCTCATTGCGCATCGTCCATGGGTGTACAAGAAGCCCGTTCTTATGAGCATTTGCAACTAGAGCAGTTTCTTTTTGCAATTTGCCCTCTTTATCACGGGGCACTATCAAATTCTTGTTTGGTCCAATTCCCTGAGCATAGGTGGCAATTTCAGCAAGTCCCTTCTCAGTGACCATGTCAGCACAGCTACGAGGGTCTTTGTTCAGAACCCAATCAAATGGCTTGCCTTCATCGTCAACGAGTTGGATAAGCGGCAGTTTTGTCAGAGTATGGAGGCGCTTCAGAGTAGATGGTTCGAAACATTGAATAAAGACAAGTGAACCTGCTTTGTCCAGGTTATTCTTCTTCAGCAACTCAAGCATTGTTTGCTCGGGTGACAATCCTAAAGCCGCGAAGTAGCTTGGATGCTTTATTTCCGGATATATGCCAATCTGCCTTTCGGTTTCTTGGCTTTTCCTTTTAACAAGATCGATAATCTCCTGAAAGGTTGGAACCTCATATCTTCCGTTGTACATTGTATTGTGCTGGCGAATCTTCGGTAGTCTTTCTCTGGCGCGAAGCGTCTTCAGTTCAGCAAGAGTAAAATCTTCAGTCCACCAGCCTTTGGTAGACACTCCATCGAGATCTTTTGTCTTGTACCTGTCTTTAAATTCAGGGTGATCTGCAACATCTGTAGTGCCTGAGATTTCATTTTCATGCCGCGCAACCAGGACACCATCTTTGGTGCTAACCAGATCCGGCTCTACATAATCAGCGCCAAGATCAATTGCCAGTTCGTAGGCAGCCAGAGTATGCTCAGGACGGTAGCCAGAGGCGCCTCTGTGAGCTATTACAATTGGCTTCTTTGCTTGTTCTGCAGAAAAGGCCGAAACAGAAGTTGAGATACTCAACAGAATAACGAAGCGAATCAATTTACTCAACTTTTTCATTTCTTCTGTTCCATCTGACCACTGCCTGGCTGCAATTCCGGATCTGGATAGGCCGGAATCAGATTGGGATCGTTTACTTCCTTTTCGGCCGTCCCCGGCTTAACGGGATCGCTTTTCCGCATTGCTTTGAAAAGATCACCATTCAGCAGCGTAATTGCTTTTTCCAGATCATCGATACTGCTTTTAGGAAATCCATTCTTGCTGGCATCCGCTTCAACCGACAAGAGCTTATTTTCTCGTTCAAGAAATTGAGACGCTTCAGCTGCAGTGATAAAGTTTTTGCCCTGAGCCATCTTAATTTGATCTGCAATATCGTTCAATCTCTGCTTGAACTTAGGCACAAATTTTATCGACGGTTTCTCCGTTCCAGCTGCACCAAATACAGGACCATTATCCGAGACAGAACTAGATGATTGAGCTGGGGGATTCGGCGATTGAGCCGAGGAGGGGGAAGAAGATTGTGACGGTGGTGACGACGATGATGATGATGATGATGATGATGAACGTGAAGAACTTGACGATGAAGAGGATGTCGAACTAGAGAAATTCCGCTCAACTACAGCACCAGCAGTATCTGCGCCTGAATCTTGCTGTGGCATGCCCGCAGACCCACTAGAAGACTGGTCTTCACTAGAGTTCTGCGCCAGAGCAGGCCCCAACTGCACACATGCAAGCGCAAAGAAAATTACAATCGACAGATTCAACCTTTGCATTCTAACTCCTTCCAAGCAGACTTACTGCTTTATCGCAGCACCTGCGCGATATCCAAGAGAATCGCTCAAAATTAACAGCGGAGTATATTCTATCGCAGTGACAGAGGTTCTACCCAAAGATGAATTCAGATGATAGGGGTCCATGTTGCGGTTTTTCGCTTTCATCACAGATAATTGGAAGAGCGAATTAATATAAAAGCAAAGGGGACAACTTTACGCCCCGGGTAAGAAGGATTTATGGCTTTTACGAATAAACAGCGTCCAGAACTGATGTCTGCAGACAAATCAGAAAAACCAAAAGATGCTTTGCCTTCCTGGTTGGGCACTGCTTTGATCTTGATATCCCTGTTCGGCCAGGTACCTAAAGCTCTTGCAGAAGAAAGCACAGAAACGCTCATGCGAACAGCAAAATCGCATTTCGATGCCGGAGAATATGAAAAGTCCCAGGAATCACTCAAAGCAGCTCTTTTGAGGGAAAACAACAACAGCCCGAAATACGCTCTTTGTTTGCAAAATCTGGCGCTTCTCCAGTACCTCGATTTCAACTTTCAGGACGCTGAAAAATTATACCTGAGAGCGATTTCTACTTGTGAGTCACTATATGGGTGCGATTCGAATGCGGTCGCAAACAATTTATATGGACTGAGCCGCTGCCTGAGACGCTCGCATCAATTCGAGGAAGCTGAGCACTGCTTAGATCGCTTGCTAATTCTAAGAAGCAAATTGTTCGGTGAGGATCACGGTCTGGTCGCGAACACGCTACTGGACATTGCCGTAAATTACGAACGAGAAGGCAAAACAGCCGAAGCCGATCAATTCTATCAACGGGTGATTGAATTGCGCCAAAAGCAATTTGGCAGAACCTCACCCTCGCTAAGTCCCTTTTTGAAAACCTACGCAAAATTCCTGCACAGTATTCAGAAGGATGAACGGGCGTCTCAAATCGAAGCTCGCATGATTGAGCTGAGTCACAGTGCCGATGAGACTGTTCCTCATCCAAAAGAAGAGGATGGAAGTGGCTGGCAATCTAAATAAGCACGTTTCTCCTATTTGAGAACTTGATATGCCGGCAAGGTCAAAAACTCTTTGAATTCATCGCCTAAGACGAGCATGTCCAGCAAATTCGCTGCATCATTCAAGCGTGGCGAAGTGCCTTCCAGCTTAGCCAGCTCGTCCTTTTTCAAGCTTTCATACAGTTCGTCGGTGACCACACGCCCATCAGCAAGTTTTGCTTGACGCGTGCGCCACAACCAGATTTGTGCACGGGAAATTTCTGCAGTCGCAGCATCTTCCATTAGATTGAAAATTGCTACAGCACCAGTTCCCGTCAGCCAGTTCGCGATATATTGCAAGGCAACGCTTATGTTGTTGCGCAGACCTTCTTCAGTAATTTGACTGCCATCAATTTGCGTATTCAACAATTGCTCTGCACTTACTGAAACATTCGCGCGCAAAACATTTTTCTGATTGGGATTGCTGCCCAGAACTTTGTCGAACTCTTCTTTGGCAACAGGCACGAGATCTGGGTGAGCAACCCAGGTTCCATCAAATCCTTGACTTGTCTCGCGCTGCTTATCTTCGCGTACTTTGGTGAGTGCACGCTCGTTCAGCTCTTTATCACGACGACTTGGAATAAATGCAGCCATTCCACCCATAGCATGCGCTTTTCTGTGGTGGCAAGTTTTCACAAGCAGGTCGCAATAAGCACGCATGAACGGGACATTCATAGTCACTTGCGCTCTGTCGGGCAGCATAAACCCAGGCTGCTTGTTCAATTTTTTAATCATGCTGAACATGTAATCCCAACGTCCAGCGTTTAAGCCTGAGGCATAATTGCGCAGTTCAAATAGAATTTCATCCATTTCGAATGCCGCAAGAATTGTTTCAATAAGAACCGTGCAACGAATCGAGCCTGACTTTATCTTCAATCTCTCTTCCGCGAACTTGAAGACATCAGCCCACAGTCTTGCCTCGTGATGGCTTTCAAGTTTAGGAATGTAGAAGTAAGGTCCGCTTCCGCGCTTCAAAAGTTCTTCGGCATTGTGCAAAAAATAGAGTCCGAAATCGAACAAGCTCGCGGAAATAGGTTCACCATCCACGGTAACATGCTTCTCTGAAAGATGCCAGCCACGAGGGCGAACAAGCAGAGTAGCCAGCTTCTCATTCAATTTGTAGGACTTGCCTTCAGGGCTCTGGAATGAAAGAGTACGGCGCACAGCAGCCTTCAAATTTATTTGCCCTTCGATGCAGTTTGTCCATGTAGGCGAGTTTGCATCTTCGAAGTCTGCCATGAAAACATTTGCACCGCAGTTGAGTGCATTGATGATCATTTTGGCATCAACCGGACCGGTAATTTCTACGCGGCGATCTTGCAAATCAGCCGGACAAGTTGCCACTTCCCATGCGCTTGAACGCTGTTCTTCTGTTTCTTTCAAAAACTCAGGCAACTTGCCTGCGTCGAGCTCCTTCTGACGCTCAGCTCGCTTAGCCAATAGCGCAGTTCTTACTGGATTGAACTTTTGATGCAGTTCCAGCAAAAAGGCCAGTGCTTCGTCCGTCAGTATCTCGGAGAATTCCTTGCTTTGCGTGCCAACAATTTTTACGCGATCAACAGCGGTGGTCATAAGCGCTCCTCTCCTGTGGGATGACAAGCCGTGCTAGACTGATGGACCCGCTATTGTAGTACCTGCCTGGATAAAGATCATGAGCAGCCCTGAGACGCAAGGACACATCAAAGCCATTCCGCTGAATAAAGAAGCTTATTTGCCATACGGCAAAGTGATTCGTGTCGACGCCGAAATGCCTTTCAAACCTGCGAATTTCGGAACTGCAAAGCGATACAACCATCTTTGCGAGCTCGAGAACCTGCGCCCGGAAGAAGCAAAGCTTAACCTTTGCATATTTCGTTGCAGTCCTTTGCAAAAGCTCCCGCTTGAACTCAAACTCCTTGAAAAACACCATCTTTCAACACAGGTATTTATTCCATTGTCAGCAAGCGCCCGCTATCTGGCAATTGTCTGCCTGGGTGGGGATAAACCGGATTTGTCCACACTTGGCGTGTTTCTGGTGGAAGGTTCGCAAGGCATAAGTTATTACCCTGGAGTCTGGCATTATCCGATGACGGCGCTGGATGCGGAACTGGATTTCTGCTGCATGGTGCATGAAGATGGCAGCAAGGATGATTGTGTAATTGAGCATTTCGAAGCAATTTTGATTGACGTGTAATCTGCTGGGCAGGCTGGGTAAAATTTCTATGCGGGTCTGCCAGAGATCCGAAATGGATTCGACTAGTACGAGCTTCTATGAACAGCCATCTCGAGAAAGCCATAGCAATATTAAACATTCGCCCGGACGTTGCTGTCCGCGAGCTCAAGGCTTGTTTAAGCGAAGAACCAGAGATTGCGTATGCACATGCGCTGCTTGCCTTGTGCTATGTGGAGCTTAAGAACAGTGAGGCAGCCTTTGAGGAAGCCAGAGAAGCATTACGCCTGAACCCCGAGGATGGATTCAGCTTTTATGCTCTCGCGCGTTGCCACTTAAATGCAGTCGAATATATCGAAGCAGAAGTGGCTATCGATGAAGCTCTGGAACTGGATCCATTCAATTCGGATTATTTGTGGTTGCTTGCTCTAATTCATGTATGCAATGAAGAATTCGAGCCGGCCAGGGAGGTGCTGGATCGTTCACTTGAGCATGATGCACATCATGCCAGCAGTCTAAGCCTGCGTGCTTACGTACTCAACAAGCTTGGAAAGAAAGACGAATCTGATCAAGCAAATGAAGAGGCTTTGTCTATCTCGCCAGAAGACGCCTGGGGGCATACTTTCAGGGGCTGGGCACTGGTTGAAAGGAAAGATTTCAAGCAAGCGTTGCATCATTTCAGAGAAGCTTTGAGAATTGACCCGAGCATCAATTGGGCGAGGGAAGGGCTGATCACAACAATGCCTTCGCAACATTGGATATATCAGCTGCATTTGAAATTAAGAAACAAAATTGCAGGATTGCTGGCATTTGTTTGGCTCGCGGGAAACTTTGTCATCTCCTGCAATGTAGCAAAAGCAGGCACCCCGCTGGAATTCGTTGGCGTGTACTTAAGCTGGCTTGGCCTCGCCGTTTTTCTCTTGCTCGTCTTTTTGCCAGATTCGACTATTACAGGTCCGGTCCTAAAGCTAATTGTGCAGCTGGAACCTGATGGTCGCTTCATCTTGACCGAGCAAGAACGCAAGCTCAATTTGCACTTAATCGGATTTTCTATACTCTTTATAGTCTTTACTATTATGGGCTTTATGCAGCAGCTCTGGCTGCCGCTCGAGATTTCAGTATTCGGATTCTTTGTCAGTCGATTGCTTTTGCTGGAAACCTTCGAGCGCGACAAAAAAACTTGCCTGATACATGTCGGCGCTGGAGCCGCTGTAGCCGGGCTCCTTGTCCTCTGTACGACTTACCAAGTCGCAAGCATAGCTTTGTTCCGCGGATTTGCTTATTTGCAATTAGGCAAAATATTGGCAAGCGCTACAGGAGTAAAAATTCTTGCGGGAGCGTTTGGTGCAGGCGCACTAGCAACAGCCGCGAAACAAAAAAAGAAAGACAAGGCCAGAGAGAAAATGATGAAGGGGCTTTAGTTTCGAGCCGTTTTGTGATATTCTTCAATGTTTGCGTCCGGTTCCTCTCGAGAGGGGGCCGTGCCGCAAGCGCATTTGCCCGTCAGGAAAGGATATTCAGCCCATGAATATAGTCTTTTTGTCACCACATTTTCCGCCAAACTTCTTTAACTTCTGCGTTCGACTGCGGGAGCTAGGGGCAAATGTCATGGGCATTGCCGACCAGAATTATGATGAGCTGCGTGGCGAACTTAAGAATGCGCTCAGCGAATACTACCGTGTTTCAGACATGCACAATTATGACGAGCTCATCCGTGCAATAGGATTTTTCACTTACAGACACGGAAAAATGGATCGCATAGATTCGCAAAACGAATACTGGTTGGAAACAGAAGCTCGCCTGCGCACTGATTTCAACATTGCAGGCATCAAGCTCGACAGTATCTATAAGATCAAACGCAAATCTGAAATGAAACGTGTATTCGAACAGGCTGGCTTAAACCCGGCTCGTGGGCGCGTCTGCACGACGGAAGAAGAATTGCGGTCTTTCATTAAAGAAGTCGGATTCCCCGTGGTGGCAAAACCAGACATCGGTGTTGGAGCGGGCGCCACTTATAAAATCAAAGACGAGAAAGACATAGAGTTTTATCTGAAAGACAAGCCAGGTTACGACTACATAGTTGAAGAGTTCGTTTCCGGCACCATTGTCACTTATGATGGTCTTACTGACAGCGGCGGCAACCTTGTATTCTCCGCCTCACATCGCTACAGCAAAGGCGTGATGGATGCCGTCAATGAAGACAGTGATATCTATTATTACGGTGTTCGGGACATAGAGCCAGCGCTCGAAGCTGCAGGCAAAGCGACTTTGAGAGCATTTGACGTTCGCGAACGCTTTTTCCACTTCGAGTATTTTATGGACGATGACGGCAATGTTATTCCACTGGAAGTAAACATGCGTCCGCCCGGCGGTTTCACATTGGACATGTTCAACTACGCCAATGATTTTGATGCGTACAAAGCATGGGCTGAAATAATAGTGCAAGGCAGTACCGCACAGAAAGCCGTGCGTCCGTACCATGTTATCTACGTTGGAAGAAAAGACCACATTCCATATAGTCTTTCACACAACGATGTATGCCATGAGTTCAAGAAAATGATCTGCTTCGAGGAACGCATGAACAGCGCATTCTCCCGCGCAATCGGCAATCATGGATATGTCCTGCGGCATTCGGATCTCAATCCGCTTGTAGATGCAGCCGACAAAATTTTAGCCCGCGCAAGATAACGAAATTTGCTCGTGGTCGCAGGAATGAAAGTTGGGAATCGTAATTGATAATGGCGCCTCACGGGCGCCCATTTATGCTGCCTCTCAATGGGCGCCCGTGAGGCGCCCCTACCTTCTAAAGGACCAGTTGATTCCACAATTCTGCTCTCAAAGAGTATTTAGACAGACATGAAGCCGGTGCGCTGGTAGTTTAGATCAGGGAAAATTTTATCGGGTTTCACGCCGTGATAAAGAAGAACCTCGGAAAGCAGATTCCGGTAATCCACTCCTATTTGCATACCACCGGGACCAAGCTCATATTGATCGTCTTTTAGCCCGGGATATTTGCCGTAAATTTTGCCGCCCTTCACTCCGGCGCCCATTGCCATGAAGGCAAAGCCACGTCCGTGATCCGTTCCAAGAGACCCATTTTCATAAATACGACGACCAAACTCTGTCATCACTACTACTGTTACTTTCTTGCGCAGTTTTCCCAGATCCGTATAAAAGGCTGAGATGCCAGTGCCAAGTTCCTTTATTAATGCTGCTTGCTGGCCTTCAGCTCCGCCCTGCACAAAATGAGTATCCCAGCCGTTCAAATCAATACAAGCAACTTCCAGACCGACATCAGATTTAATCAAGCGCGCAATTTCTTTTAATCCATTTGAAAAATCATCGTTCGCGTAATTTGCTCCATTTGCGGCCTTGTAATTTTGGTTCCTCATACGCTCAACTCGCTTCAAAAGGTCGAGCGTGTTCTGTCCTGCATTGGCTAGAACACCCGCTTGTGAGCCTTGGTACATCGATGAAAGAGCCCTGCATATTTTTTCTGCACTTGCGGTTCCGGAATCTACATTTATATCTTCAATTTTTCGAATAACGCTGCTTGCCGGAGCACCACGAAAAGATTCTGGCACAGCTAATCCTATTGCCACCGCAGACAGTGGCTTAGTCTCTCCACAGGCACGGCATTGCAAATAGCGTCCAAGCCATCCGCCACGCATGGGCTTCCCGTAAGCTTCGCCATGCTCCATCTGATCTTGCGCTTCAAAATGAGAGCCGGACGGATTGTCGGTCCCTACAGCTTGAATGAATGCCAGTTCTCCAGCCGAAAAAATAGGATAGAATCCCGATAGAGCGGGGTGCAATCCATAAAAATCATCTAGCTTCAGGGCTGCGTTTTTTCCTTTTCCTGGGGCAGCGATTGCGATTGTGGGACGAACTTTATAGTAATCATGGTCTCCATAAGGAACCAGCATGTTCAGAGTATCAGCACCTCCGCGCAAAAACACTGATACAAGAACGTTCGACTCTCCACCACTCAATGCTGCTGGTTCACTTGCAAAAAGTAGTTTCTTCAAAAAAGCGCGTCGACTCTCGCCCATTGTTAATACCTCTGAAATGCAGGCGAACAAAGAGCCAGTGCGACTAGCTCCTCCTTAATATTCGCTTGCTTGGAAGAAGAACCAATCAGCTTAGACAGGGCATCGCTTTCACTTGAAAGAGGCTGTCTGCCAACAAAGTAAGCAAACAGTTTGTCTGCCTCATTCCTCCTTATATTCTCTATTTTCAAAGCCGAGTAGAGCTCATCAATGTCCGCACTGACGCTCTTTATCTGTTTTTGCACCAGTGCTAGAGCAAACTTCCAGCGCCATAAAAGCGTGCCCATCCAAAAGTTTGAATCATCAGGATAGCCGTCTGGCGTTGGATATTGAAACGGAACATGCCCCATGCGCTGAAGAAATTCAACTAAATCATCATGAGCATGAGTATCCACTCCGAGCGATCTCAGTGCGCTTGCCATGAAGGTAAATGGTCTTTTCGTTTTGCTGCCGGCATCGTTGGCAAATTCGTCCGAGTTCAAGACTAATCGAAGCAATGCCTTTGTATCACCTTCTGTATTCTTGAACTCAGCAACGAGCTTTTGAATGAGGCCTTCAGACGGAGTTTCGATAAAGCGCTCGGCAATTTTTCTGCTGATGTGCAAGGCCGTTGAGGGATGCGTACAAACAATATCTATAACTTTGTCGAGATCAGAAGCACCGCCATTGGCTGCAATTGTATGACCGAGGACGTGTTTTTCACCATTATCATGATTGCTGGCATCAAAGTAAACGATGCCGCGCTGCCACGGTTCATGCAAGCGCCAGCCGGTCAAACAACGTGCCAGCTCATAAACATCCCTCTGGCTGTAACCTCCATGAATTCCCAAAGTATGAAGTTCCAGCAGCTCGCGTGCATAGTTCTCATTGGGCACTTTGCTGCTTGAATTAACACGATTTTGATTTCCATCGAGATAGACAAGCATAGCCGGAGAAACTGCAGATGCTTTGATCAAATTCTTGAATTTTCCCAGGGCGTGCGTTCTTATTACAAGGCGATCATCTGCGGGTTTCAAGTAAACACAATCGCCTTTATCCATACTTATATTTAGATGGTCAGACCAAAACCCTACCATCACTTCGAATAGCTGTCGCTTGCTATAAGTTGCTCGCAAAAGCGAATGCCTGATGATGTCGCGCCTGAGAAACTGTTTCTTGAAGTCATAACAGGCGCCGGCAGGAATGACCATTGATTCAAAACGGCGAGCGCGCAAATCACAAGCGCGATCATCTATTTTTTCAGGTTCGAGTTGTTCTTCTATCCACCGGTCCGTGCCCAGTTTGCGCACGCGATCCAGATCACCGGGCCATGGACCATAGCCGGCTCTGGACAGTAAATGAAAGATGGGATCAATATTCGTTCCGCAGCTTACGTCAATCGCATCTGGAATTTTCTGCCCCATGTCTTTGCACAGGCGGCTGTATATTCCATCGCAGGCATTCAATAGTGGAACGCTGCCTATTAGTGCAATTCCATTTTGTACGAAGCGACGCCGATTCATCTTTTCAGCCTCATCACAGTACTTAAAGACTCGCTTCAGATCTGAGCGCCTCGCTGCCTGCTGCTGCCACCGTGGATGCGGCAAGATCCGAACCGACGATAGCAAGTTTTACATTGCCAGATGTCGTGCTGTCTTCGGATTCAAGCGCTTGCTTTTTCTTCCTTCTCAAAGCACCAAATAAAGTGACAAGTGAAGCTCCCAACCCCAATAAAACGCTGCAAGGCATTACAATAAACCACCCGAGTAATGGCAGGAGACAGCTAAAAGCAAGAACCAGACCGCCACGCAGGGTGCCTTTCCACGGACGTTCAAGATCAACTGGTGAAGCAAGCCTCGCCCCAAGCATAGAAGCAAGCCCCGAGACACCAGAGTTCGCAAAAAGCATTATCAAGCTGAAACTAAGCACAGCACTTATTTGTCCAAAGGACCCGGGCAGCTTGCCGACGACAGCAATAAAAAAAACGGATGCTGCAGCAAAGGGAATTGCAAGCATAAATGGCTTCCACAAAGAACGTTCAAGAACGCCCCTGTTGCTCTTCACAAAATCTGGAAATAACGCCGAATGCAGCAGCCAAAGTGACGGAAATGCTATGAGAACTCCCAACACAACAAAAAATATTGCCATCGTGTCCGCAAAAAGCATAAGCAACAAATCCTCTTGGTAGTCTATTTGCTGATCTCAACATTAACCGCGATCAGCCTGATAGATTCCAGCATATAAGGAATGTGTGGCCAGTTTGGGGCCGCTTATAGCGTAAAGCCTGGCACCTGTGTGGGACCGCCTGTTGCCTCTTGGGACCGCATATAACGCACAGCCAGTTACATAGTGCAAGCTCAGGAAACAATCGAATTGGATAGCCGTCAGCTGATTTGTTCTTACCTGTACCGCTTCCGGTTTGCAAAATGACTCAATCCATCTCGCAAAAGGCGACTTCTGCCAACGGCTTCGCTCACATCTTCCGATCGCTCGCCAGCCGAAATTACAGACTCTATTTTGCAGGACAACTAGTGTCAATGGTCGGCACATGGATGCAGCAGCTTGCTCTCTCGTTTTTGGCGTACAAATTGACTCAATCGCCATTCATGCTTGGACTCATTGCTTTTGCCAGCCAGGCACCATCAATTCTTTTGGGTCCGTTTGCCGGAGTGCTGCCCGATCTTTTCAATCGTCACAAGTTGCTGATAGCAACGCAGACAACCTTGATGATACAGTCCATTATTTTGACCTGGCTTGCAGCAAGCGGGCACATTAACATCTGGCAATTAATTGCGCTCGGTATTTTTGCCGGCGCTGCCAATGCGGTGGACATGCCTACACGGCAGGCGTTCGTAATCGACATGACGGAAAAAACAGAAGATTTGCCAAACGTAATTGCCCTGAATTCTTCATTGATGAATCTGACCCGCTTATTGGGACCGGCTCTCGCCGGAGTGATTCTTGCTAAATGGGGAGAAACAGCCTGCTTCCTTTTGAACTCAATTAGCTTCCTGGCGGTGATAGCAGCACTCATCGCGATGAAACTGAAAGCAGGCAAGCCGCGCAACACTAATATAAATGTGCTCGAGCATCTGAAAGAAGGCTTCAATTATGTACGCGAAAGCCAGCCGATGCGTTTCTTGCTCATAGCAACGGCAATGACAAGTTTGTGTGCGATACCGTATATGATACTGCTACCGGTATATGTAAAATCAAGCTTTCACGGCGATGCAAGCCTGCTAGCCTGGATGACAGCTGCATCTAGCATTGGTGCGCTTACCGGAACAATCTTACTTGCATCAAGAAAAAACGTGCTTGGTCTCGGTAACTGGCTAATCTGGTCACTCTTCATCATGGCTTTCTCGTTGCCAATTTTCGCCTATTCCCACAATTTATTTATTTCGCTCTTTGCTCTGGCGCTCGCGGGCTTTGGCATGACGACTGAAATTGCCTGCAGCAATACCATTCTGCAAACACTGGTTGATGACGACAAAAGAGGCAGAGTAATGAGCCTCTTTACTATGTGTTTCATGGGAATGATGCCAATCGGCGGGCTTGCAGCAGGGTATTTTGCCGACCGCGTCGGTTGTTCTACAGTCATTGGAATAAGTGGAATTTTCGCACTGATTCTGGCGGTCATAACCCTGAAAAGCATGCCTTCCTTACGCCGAGCGGCGCGCCCTCTTTATGTAAAGAGGGGCATAATTGCCGGTTCATCCTCTTGATCTGCTATATTAATTCTCCGAAGGGAGAACCTGTATGGGCAGCCTCGAGCCTCTAGAGCAAGAACTTCAAGCTCAACTCAAACAAATCATCAAATCATCCGAATGGTATTGCACGCTGGCAAGCATCCACGGTCTGGAATTGCCGGATTGCTGGCTAGCGGGTGGTGCTGTTCGTAACACCGTATGGAAAGCTCTCTTTGGCGCTGACTGCAGGCTTACAATCAAAGATCTTGACGTAGTGTTTTTTGATCCGGATAGCGGACGAGATCGCGAAATGCAGGCGAGACAACTTCTGGAGAAATATCACCCGGGCTGGAAGTTTGATGTTAAAAACCAGGCCAGCTTCGGCGTTTGGCGACCGTGGGCATTTACTTTTACGGACACAGTTGATGGCATCGCGCATTTTCTTCATACAGCTACCGCCAATGGTGTCAGGCTGAACGATGATGATACTTTGGAAATTTGTTCACCCTATGGTTTGAACGATCTCTTCGCCGGCATTATCAGAACGACTCCATTCCGGCATGGGGACGATGCTGTCAAAGCAAAACAGAACGAATATTTGAGCAAGTGCCCGCCACTTCTGCTCTGCACATAATCTCAGGTGGTCACGATAATGTCAGAACAGCTGCTTATATTAATTGGTAGCTGGTGACCGACTTACTATTTTAAAATACCGTTCGAAACCATGGAGAAGCAGGAAGACATGGCTTTTGACAATACAAGTAAATCTGGTGGCGAGTCCATCAAAGAAAGCAACGACAGCAAAGTTCAAGCTCAGATGGCTGCAGAAAGCCAGCAGAGCACTGCAAAAGATGATACGGCTCAGGCCAATCAGAGAGCTGCGGACCGCGCAGAAATGTCCAAACTCACTGGAAGCAATTTTCAAATTACGGATAAATCAAACGGCGATCAACCCTGTTGAGGATAGGCGCGACTGAAGCGGGTCTTCAGTGATGCTCAAGAAAAGACAATAAGAAAAGGAGCGCCAACACAGCGCTCCTCTATTGCTTTCTGTTCTATTAGTAGTCTGATTAAAGCAGTCAGCAGCTTGATTAGTAGCCTGGTTTCTTCTTATTCCAGTGCAGAACGCTACCCTGCACATTTGTGCTGCTATATGTCGAGGCGCCCGAGCCAGCACCACTGCTGGTGGTGGCATAGGGTTTATATGCTTTTGCGGTGACTGGCGCTTTGCCTGCCGCAGGAATAGATGCAGTCGCATTTTTTGCTTTCAGCTTTCCAGGATTGCCGGCGCTTCGTCCTGTTAGATTCGGACCGGCAGCAGGAAGTTTTGGCACGCCACCACCTACTTCAGGCAATCCACGTCCGCCTCCTCCACCCGCCAGACCTGACATATAACTATTGAATCCGGCTCGGGGCAGGGCTTGAGGAGCCGTCGGTGCCGGTGCCTGCGCGCCTGCGGCAGCAGGATTGGTGCGCATATCGTTAACTGCCGGAGCATCATCAGTGATTTGTATCTGCTGGCGAGCCATATAAAAATTGCGCAAGTTCGGATTATCATTCCGTCCGGATTGAGCAAACGCTGGAGCACTCACACAGAAAAGCAGCGTCATTGAACTAAGCACGCAATACAATTTATTCATCGAAGGCTCCTGTTTTGATGCTCTTCTAATTCTACTCAATCCGGAGATACATTAGTACAATCTAAGTCAGTTGCGGCAGTCATGTCAAGATCGCTCCATTTTGATTAGAAACAGCTCGGGGAAGGAAGCATGCAAGAAATGCTAGACTTGGCATCCGTGTAACCCCTGTTAGGATCTCTAACCGTGACGTCAACAAGTGTAAGCCCAAGGAAAGCTGCGGCTCCGCCCGGAAATGGCGCCCTTTTAGGACTCGTTGCGGGTCAAGGCAAATTGCCCGGAATTTTGGCAAAAAACGCCAAAGAGAACGGTTACAAGGTTGTCGCCCTCTGCCTGAGTGAAGAAGCACAGGCCCGAGTTGAAGCTCACTGCATTAAGACATTTCAGATTTTTCCCGGACAGCTCGGGCGAAATCTCAAGCTTCTGCAACAAGAGAATGTAAAAGAACTTGTTTTCGTTGGGCGTGTACCAAAAATGGATTTGCTCAAGAACATAATGAAGCTCGACTGGATAGCAGTTCGAGAGTTGAGCAAATTGTCCGATTTGAACGACGATACTATTCAGAAAGCCATGGGCGACATAGTCGAGCGCAATGGGCTGAAAGTAAGAACACAATCTGAGTTTTTGACGGAACTCTTCCCCGATGTTGGAGTGCTGTCCAAAAGGCAGCCAACGGCTCAAGAGTACGCCGACATTCAGTTCGGAAAGCGCATAGCCAAGGACATCGCAAAGCTCGATATCGGCCAAACAGTCGTGGTTCGAGACCAAATGATTGTCGCTATCGAAGCAATTGAAGGCACCGACAAATGCATCAAGCGCGCTGTTGAGCTTGCCAAAGCTCCTGTTGTTGTCGTAAAAGTTGCAAAACCCGGGCAAGACCAGCGCTTCGACATTCCGACGGTTGGAATGAACACGCTAAACGCAATGCTTGCACCCACAGCCGGCGGAGTGCTGGCTGTCGAGGCCAACGAAACTATGGTAGTTGAACAAGAAGAAATGGTTGAGTTCTGTAACCAGCATGACATTTCTCTAGTTTCAATCTAATAAAGAACTGAGAAATCCAACGGGCTTTTGTCTTTTTCCGGTTCCGGCGGGGTTTTGAGCGACTGTAGGAAAAAGATTCATTTGGTCCAAATCTTTGTCTACTAGGGAAAAACCTGATTAAGATCAATAGTAAATGCTTTGGACCTGAGTTCAGGTTAATGGCATAATGTTCTAGTATCCAGCCGAGGGATTTGCATGATCGCAAGTCGCAACATCTGTTCTTCAGAGAAAAAAGCACTAGCTTTGTCGCTGTTTCTGTCGCTGCTCTGCGGTCAGTGGGCGAGCAGCAACCCACCATCCACGCAAGCTTCGCCCAAGAAAAATTCGTCAGAGTCTATAGTGAATTCAAATGATAAAGGCAAAGCCGCCGGGGAGAACAAAGGTACTGAAGCTACGCATGCTGTGAAAGAAGCGGCGGCAGCGACTGGCGAAAGCGCTGAAAGCACATCGGCGGAAGACAGCAAACAAAGCACCCAAGAGTTAAGCAGTGAAGAAGCAAAGGAAGCAGCTCTCGAGAAATCCGTTCAATTAAAAATGGAAGAAGAGGAAGCGAACATCGAAAAACAGCATGACAGTGCGATTTTTCACTGGAATCTCTCTAAACAATATTACAAACAAAACGATATAGATCTGACCGAAACTGAACTTGATCTGGCAGTGCTCAACTGGCCCGAAATGCAAGTTGCTCACCGCGACCTTTGCGTTCTTTCAATGCTTCGCTTCAATGTAGGCCGGTGCATAGCTGAATTCATGATGACTGTCGGACTGGGCGATCCTGTCCCCATGACCGAATCTGAAGGGAATAAGCTCAAAGAAGACGGCATGATCAAGCACTACAAGAAAGGTTTGGTATACGCAAGACAAGAAGCATGGCCCAAAGTGGTGAATGAACTTGAACTTGCGGCAAACCTGGTGCCAACAGATTTTGCTGTTCAACGCTCGCTGGCTTATGCCTACGGCAATATTGGCAATTTCGAAAAAGCTGAAGAGCACTACAAGCAAACGTTTGATCTTGCGCCTTCCGACGGTTCATCTAGAGCCGATCTCGCCTACTTGTTGGCGAAGAATGGAAAGGTCGATGCTGCAAAAAAGGAAATGGAAGAAGCTGTAAAAACCCAGCCGAAAGCTGCCGCCTATCACGTTGATTTAAGCTGGATGGCAGAGTCTGATGGCGATTTACAAACTGCTAGCAAAGAAATGCAAACTGCTCTTGGATTGAGCCCCAAACATGCCAACCTCTGGGCACATCTGGGAAGACTCTTCGAAAAGCAGGGTGATAAATCACAGGCCGTTGAGGCGTACACAAAGGCACTTTCCCTCGATCCTCAATTGGCAGATGCTAAAGAAGCCTTAGCAAAACTGCAGACGGCTAATACGGGCTCTGCCGTGCAGGCGATGTAACCACGCTGACAGTGCTTGCGTAATAAGGGTTCTCTTTGAACGTCAAATCAATGGCGATTTGATCGCCACAGCGGATATCTGAATTTTGGCCCTTCTGCACACAGGCCTCAACCACAGCTGCGCCCGGCAAATTGGTTACAAATCCATAGGCAAAAGCTTTCTCTCTAAAATTTTTCTCTTTCAAATTGACTGGCTTCTCATAAACAAAACTTGGATATGCCGCGCCAGCGATACCCATTGCAACAGGCATCAGCGCAAGATCCAACCACATACTGCCTGGAATGGGCGCAAAAGTGGCAACCCTTGCAATAAAGAATGCTTCTTGCTCTGCCCGAGAAAGTGACGGTCCAGCTTTAAGTATCCGCCCTTGTTTATCAACTTCAATCTGGCGCCAGCCACCACCAGTAGTGCTCACAATATTATCCCATCGGCAAATTTTGCCATCGATAGGCCAGCTTGTTCCATTCACCGGATCTTCTATCTGATCGAATTTAATAGTAATGCTACCCTCAGTTCTCAGTCTCCGTTCCGAACTTATGATTGCCTTTGCAAGAGTCCGACTTGGCCGAACGAGCACAATATGCCCTTTCACCAGCGAATTGCGAGCGGCAATTAATTTGGCTCCCCATTTAAGATCGTCATCCAACAATCCCCAGACTGGGTCTCCCGGCTTGCAAGAGGCGCTGTTCAACTCACTCTGCAGTGATACGTGGACTATCATTTTCCAGCCGGCGATTTCTTCCCACTTTGCCCTGGCTTCTGTTCGTTTAGCTGCTCTCTTCCACTCATCGTCGAAGCCGCTAACGCTTGCAGGCATTTTATCAGGCGTTTTTGACATCAGATCATTAGTGACACCACCAGCGGCACCAGTCCGGGCACCATATTCGGCACCGCTTGCAAAGGAACTTATGCTAACTGAGCAAATGGCTGAAAGCAGCGCAGATGCCAGTAACCCGCTTGCCAGGCGCGTTTTGTGAAGCATTGAATATCAGACCCCGAACAGAAAATCGAGAAATTTTTCCTCGATTATATCGATGATATAGATTTTTGGAAGCTCCTGTTTTTGCAAACCGCTCCAAATTGATAGAGGCGCCTCATGGGCGCCCGTTTAGATATTTATCCGGACCCAAAGGGCGCCAGTGAGGCCCCCAAGCAATCGTGCAGCCACCGCGCACGCTCAATCGCTGCCCTCTCCCCCGTACTTTCCCCAATGACCGGAAAGCCTCGCCCCCATATGATTGAGACGGTGTGTGGAGCTTCGGTATGCCCTCCGGGGATGGATTTAATTTAGACCAAAAGTTACATCCTGCAGATGCTGGAAGCAGCAGCCTGTCTCTGCTTAGCCTTGCGCAGCAAGCTGATCGCCAGCGAAACGCCGATCTTCTCAACTCTGACGAGACCACTCCACAGCAAAGCTTAAATAACATCGGTTCAGTTTACGCGCAAATACTTCCAGAGCTGCCGTCTGCAATAGCTTCGAAGCTCAAAGATGATTGCGTAAACCATACAGGCTCGACCCTCTTAAAACTAGGTGAGTCTGCAGCATTCGGATTTGGAGCCTCGCTACTTCTCGCGCGCTCACCGGTTCTTGCAAAAACGCTCCTTGCTGGGGCTGGGATCGGCACATCAGCGTACATGCTCGGCAGCGCAGCTTCATTCACTGCTGAGTCAGCATCAGCCAGAACCGCTGAAGAACAAAGACAACTGTCCACTCGAGCGATTAATTCCCTGGCAAAATTCTCCGCGGACTTTATCGAAACAACACCTTCATTTATTGCAGGAACGGCTAGCGGAGCACTTCTTTCACCCAAAGTTACAGCACTTGATTCTATTGCAGTGGCAGTCCGCAATAGTGGTGAATATAAGCTCAGGCAGGCTATTCCGCAAGATTTTCACTATCTCGGATTTGATGCAAAACGTGTAGGAAATATCGGAGCAAATGGAGAACTAAATATACTAAAAGCAGGCGAAGAGGCGATGAAAGCCACTCCCTGGCGTGGAGTCGAAGACGGGCGTTTCCTGAAAGCAGGAGAGAGTTCCATCAAACTAGGCTCTAGAATTTCTTCCGAACGGTTTGAAACTGTGATGGGACAGCGCACTGAGACGATGTTCCACACGCACGAAAAAGCGCTGCTCCCGACAAGTGGGGACTTCAATTCGGTTTACGGAACGGGGATTATAGGGGTGCCAGAGCGTGGACTGCTAACCTTCTATGAGGGCACGGGAAGAGAAGCGGAGCGACTCAGCGCCATGATTAAATCGGCCCAGAGCAAAGCTGTGGATACGGCGGCACTTGCCAGTGAGGCAGAGGCCTTTCATTCTCAGGCTTTTAAAGCGCTTGTGGTGGATCCCTCAAAACAGCTTGCTGTACGAGTAGATATGCAATGGAATGGTTTTGCAAATCGAATGGAAACCAGAGCAGTACAGCCACTCGACTTCGCCTCTACCGTAAAGAATCTATCAAAATGGAATGGTCGTCTTAACATTAACGGGATTCCGAGCGGCGCCGAAGCCCTCGCAAAACCCGGCATGGGCGAACTTCTCTGGGAACTCGCCCATCCGCACGGCGGTTAATCAAAATCAGCAATTAAATGTAGAAACTGCGTTTAGGCTGTACACTGTCTCGCATGCAACTTAAACTGACGACTTCTTTGCAAGAAGAAGCCGCCGGGACGCTTTTAATGGATGGCATCCTTGATTAACTCAACAATCCTATAAAGGAGCCGGCGCCCAAATATGAAAGTCTCCGAAGGACTTAAGACACATACCAAATATCTCTGGTTCAATACAACGAAGACAAGAGAGTATATACGCATCACCGACGAAGTGCAGAAGATGGTCGATGAGAGCGAGATTCGTGAGGGATTCGTTCTGGTTTCGGCAATGCACATCACGGCTGGAGTCTATGTGAATGATTGGGAAGAAGGGCTCATCGAAGACATCGATGAATGGCTCGAAAAGCTAGCACCGGAGCGTCCCGATTACAAGCATCACAATACAGGCGAAACAAACGGAGATGCGCACCTCAAGCGCATTCTAATCAATCACCAGGTGACGATTCCAATCACAAATGGGAAGCTGGACCTGGGTCCATGGGAGCAAATCTTTTACGCAGAGTTTGATGGAAAGAGAAAGAAACGAGTGATTCTCAAAGCAATGGGAGCATAAAAGGGGGTAATTCAAGGACATGAGCAACTCACTGGCAAACAAGGCAACAACGATGCACACGACAACAAGCAATGGAAACAACAGCTCAGGCAGAAACAGTGCCCTGCACAAAATTCAAGAACGGCAGCCGGTGAAGGCTTCAGTTGATGCAAGCAAGCACCCAATTCAGGATCTGTTCGGTGCAAATGTGTTCAATCGACAGACCATGCGCCAACTGCTGCCCAAAGCAGTATATAAAGCAGTGGTTCGCTGCCTCGACTACGGAGAGAGCCTTGATCCCTCGCTAGCCGATGTCGTGGCTAACGCCATGAAGGACTGGGCGATAGGACATGGCGCAACTCACTTTACGCACTGGTTCATGCCCATGACCGGCCTCACTGCCGAAAAGCACGATGCTTTCCTGGTATCAGCTGGTGATGATGGTGCCTTGCTCGAATTCTCAGGCAAAGTGCTTATCCAGGGCGAGCCGGATGCATCCAGCTTCCCTTCAGGCGGAATTCGCTCAACATTCGAAGCACGCGGATATACCGGATGGGATGCCACAAGCCCGGCGTTCATCATGGAGAGCATCAACGGCAAAACACTTTGTATCCCAACAGTATTTTGCTCGTACAGCGGACATGCTCTCGATAAGAAAACACCACTTCTTCGTTCGCTCGATGCAATCAACAAACAGGGCTTGCGCTTGCTGCGCCTGCTGGGCAATGAAAGCGCGCAACGCGTTGTCTGCACGGTTGGTCCAGAACAAGAATACTTCCTGGTTGACGAAGCCTTCTATCTTTTGAGACCAGACCTGATTAACTGCGGTCGCACACTATTTGGTGCTCGCCCGCCTAAAGGCCAGGAAATGGAAGATCACTACTGGGGCTCTATAAAAGAACGCGTTCTCTCCTTCATGATGGATGCAGAACTCGAACTCTACAAACTCGGCGTTCCGGTTAAAACCAGACACAACGAAGTTGCTCCGGCACAGTTCGAAGTTGCTCCAGTTTTCGAAACCAGCAACATCGCGACAGACCACAATATGGTGCTTATGGAAGTCTTCAAGAAAACAGCACAGAAGCATGGCTTCCGCTGCCTGTTCCACGAGAAGCCATTCACAGGAGTCAACGGAAGCGGTAAGCACAACAACTGGTCACTTGCTGACGATCAAGGCAACAATCTGCTCGAGCCAGGTCGCACACCATTTGAAAACACGCAATTCCTTCTTGTTCTAAGCGCAGTAATTCGAGCAGTCAACAAATATGGTGCACTGCTGCGCGCAAGTATTGCCAGCGCTCACAATGATCACAGACTTGGTGCTAACGAAGCACCACCTGCAATCATGAGCATCTTCCTCGGCGACAAATTGTTTGAAGTGGTTGATGCAATCATCAAAGGTAACCCAATCACAGACAAGAAACAATCAGTGAAACTGCAAATTGGTGTTTCGACTCTGCCAGAACTGCCGCGTGACGATTCCGACAGAAACCGCACCTCACCGTTTGCTTTCACCGGTAACAAATTCGAATTCCGCGCTGTTGGAGCAAGCCAATCAATTGGCTGGCCTAACACAGTGTTGAATACAATGGTTGCTGAATCGCTCGATTATATCTGCGGAAAAATCGAGGAGAATTTGAAGAAGTTCCCTGATTTGAATGCTGCAGTCCAGGTCGTTGTCAGAGAAGTTCTCACTGAAAACCAAAAAGTAATCTTCAACGGTGATAACTACTCCAAGGAATGGCACGAAGAAGCAGCCAAGCGCGGTTTGCCTAACTTGAAGAACACAGTAGAGGCTCTGCCGACACTGGTTTCAAAAGAGACTGTCGAACTTTTCAGTCGTTTCAATGTTTTGAGCGAAGACGAATTGCGCAGCCGTTACATCGTAATGCTGGAAAGCTACATCAAAACAATCAACATCGAAGCATTGATGACTGTCACAATGGGCAACACCATGATCCTCCCGGCGGCTATGGAATATCAATCCAAGCTGGCAGGAAGCATCGCCCAGGTCAAGGCTGCAGTTCAAGGCATCGAGATGGGACCGCAAGAGAAATTGCTGCGCGAAGTGACCGATCGCATCAATAAGCTCAAACTCAACCTCGAGCACCTGGATGCAATCAGCCACGAAGTGGACAATGAAGGCGAATCAGACATTCATTCTCACGCACGCTTCTATCAAGAAAAAGTGATACCAGCAATGAATGCCGCTCGCCACACAGCAGATGAACTCGAAGGACTCGTCGACGACGCCCTCTGGCCGCTGCCCAAGTTCCGCGAGATGTTGTACATCTACTAAACGGCTAATACGGAAAATCATGATGGGAGCTGCTCTAAGCAGCTCCCATTTTCTACTCAAGATTGACCAAAAATATGCGGATGTATATGTGGAAGAAAACATGAATGTAGAAACTTGCGTCAGCACAATTCAAACACTAGGTTATTATCTCTGGGAATCAATGATTTCACAGGATAAGGCAATCCTCCTATTGGAGGGTATTGAGCACGCGAATCTAGACCTTCATGCAAGAAAAAAAGATGGAAAAGTCTATGCTTTGAGAAACATACTAAATTGCATTCCTATCGTCAGAGAGACAGCGATTGGAGAAACCATTTTTCCAGTTGTCCGCGCAATCTTGGGTCAGCACGCTCGTCCTGTAAAGGCGACTCTGTTTGATAAAACTGCTGAAGCAAACTGGAACCTGCGCTGGCATCAAGATAACGTCATAGCGGTTTCTGAAAAAAAAGAACTAGCAGGATTTCATGGCTGGACAGAGAAGGTCGGAATTCCGCACGTTCGCCCTCCAGTAAAAATACTTGAGCAAATGCTTGCAGCGCGCATTCATCTGGATGATTGCCCTGAAGATAATGGTGCGCTCGTAGTGATACCGAGTACTCATTCCTCAGGTCGTTTGAGCGATGATCTTCAGAAAGAAAAAATTCAAAACAATAAACACGTAGTATTACCGGCAAAAATTGGTGATGTTCTATTTATGAGACCTCTTTTGCTGCATTCATCAAAACCCTCGAAGCAAGCTAGCCACCGCAGAGTCCTCCATTTCGAATACGCAGGTTGCAACTTGCCTGCTGGTCTGGACTGGGGAGAATAAACAAATTCAGTGCAGAACTCTCGGACTGCCAGCGGACTGATTTGCGGGACTGCTAACAGGCGGATGCCCTGCATAAAGATGCAGAACAAGCCCGACTATTTAGCCATATAGAGTTGCTCGCCCCAAGATTAAGATGAAATTACAGGAAGGTCGAGGCAATTATATGGATAACAATGCGGGCAAAGATCAGGCAAAGCCGGCTGATAAACAGATTCACGAGGGCGTAGATGACATACTGCATGCTTCAAGAGAGCAAGCGGGTTTGAGTCACAAAGTCATGGATATAATGCTGCATGCGCAACCATCAGACAGAGAAGATTTCCAGAATGTCACCATTAAGCAGTTGGCTAAAATTGCGCGATCAACCGGCTCTGTGGACAATCAACAACTTCATAATCTAGTGCTGGATGATAAAACGCCGGGCGAAAAGAAAACTGCCGCGATTGCGTATGAGTTGGCCGCAGCCAACTCTTCTAACAAAGGCGATCAAATCAATAAGATGGCAGCTGCCATTTTGAGCGATCAGAAAATCGCTAAAGAAATTAAGGATGGACATATACAGGACGAACAGAAAGTCGGACACGCCACGATCGGACGGGCTAGCGGTTTGGCAGCGTCTGCAGGAACTTACCTCGGAGTTAAGGGGATTCTCGCCGCACAACAGAGCCTCCCTCTCCCGCCTGCCGCAAAAGCTTTACTTGCAGCTGGCAGTGCAGTGTTAGCTGGAGGCGTTTTGAACAACGTCCTCAGCCATAGAGAGCTCTCATCATCAGTAGGCTTCCTGGAGACCGGTATGGACTCTGCAGGAATAGCAGCAGCTTCCTGGTTACTGACTTCGAGATTCGATGGTGCCATGCTCAAAGGTACCGTAGGATCAATGCCATTTGAAATCAGCCAGAGGATCGGCAGCTCGGCTGTTATTGCTGGCGCACTTAGCAGCATCGGTGTCATCGATGGAAATCAGCGCTTGAGCAACGCAAATCAATATGACAGCAATTTTGGAAAGGCGATGGAGAAAGCCGCTCAATTCAAGCAAGCTAGCCTTGATGCAGGCGCTAATGCAACAGAGCCACCGAGCTTAAGCAAGCTAGCAGACCGTTTCAAAGCAATGCAGCCAGACGTTACCGTGCCCGAGTGGCCTCGTCTGGACAAAAGGTTTGAGGAATTCAATCCGAACCGCTAAGAGGGAAGGTTCGACAAAGCTCAAGAATTAATCAAGCGCTAGAACATGAAAGACGCCCTTTTGGGGCGCCTCTCAAGCTGTGTCCTATGCAGCAGGTAATGCTGTGTTCGAACGGATCGAAATTGCAAGTTCGGAACTTGTTACGGCCGCCCATGAGGCGCATTGCCTAATGGCCCGAGAGGGCTTAACCTCCCTGCACAGACCTCATCTTGATCTGAGCACTTGCAAATTGACCGGATACAACTGTTCCTCCGCTGGCTTTGCGCAATGTCTTATTTGCTCGCATCGCCACGAAAGGATTTTCGTCCTGGCAGAGGCCTTGCAGAATGGAATCCGGCAGATTTGGATTTTCCGCAAGACGAAAACGTACGTCTGGATGCTCATCCTGGCTCAAACTATAGAGCACTGTAATAGGGCAACAGGGATTCTCAGAGAGCGCGGCTCTCACAGAAGCACTGCGGTGGTTTGCCAGAGCCACGAGCGTTGCTTCCGGACAACGTGAGTTTATTGCTACATACTCACAAATTCTGTCATCCCCGATCTTTACCAGATAACTCAGAACTTCTTCGCTGGTTTCTGGGTTTCGTGCCAGCGCATAAAAAACTTCTGTCTTTTCCTCTACCTGCTCGTCAAAGCGTGCAGAACCATCATGTTGGGCGCCGTCCAGACGAGCTGAAAGAAGAACTTTTATAGCTTCCTTCATGTGTTTTGGACTCGGCCAGTTGTACTTGACTATGAATGCAAGGTCTTCCGGGCGACCCGGCATATTATTACCGCCAAGCTGCTGGTCGTTGGTCAAATACATATTGTTACCTCCACTCACTACCCTAATGATCAGCTAGGCTTTTCCAAAAAGTAAATTGGAAAATGGCAGTTCAGGTAGTGAAAACGCGCTGTAAATCTGCTCCTGAAAGAAATATGACACACGGCTCATTTAGGGTGTCTAAGGTTTGCCCCTGCTTTTTAGGGGGTTTTCCTTAGCAAGCGATCATGATAGCGGGCTTTTTGTAGTAGTGATACCGCAGATTCATTTGATTGTCTGAATGCGATACTGCTGCTGGTGCCTAATGATTGAAGGCCGTGCTTCTACACTTTCTTAGGTGAAAAATCATGTTGAAGCGAATATTCCACATAACGGCTCAGCCTGCGGAAAGACCATTTAAGCCCTTCGCAAAGGATTTTTACTTGAGGCCAATTATTTATTGCTGCCATATCTTCCAGCCGCTTGCTCAGCCGAACCATTTCCGCAGCACCAATTGCATTTGACGAACCCTGCAGCTGGTGCGCTAAAGACTCAACAGCACGCCCATCACGTTTGCTGCGTTCCACCTCTATCGCCTCAAGTAAGGTCTCAGCAGCAGAAATATATACTTCAAGGATTTCACGCGCTACATCGTCACCACAGGTGCGCTGTAAGCGAGAAATATTCAAGGGATCCTCGCTAATTGTGTGCTGCGTGACTTCATCAAGATGCTCGCCAAGCTCATCTTCAATGGGTTGCAGTATGGGCTCCGGTCGTTCGGCTGGGTTAAGCCATTTAATCAGTACATGCTGAAGCTTTTTTGCATCCACCGGTTTGGATATATAATCGTCCATTCCTGCAGAGATACAGCGCTCGCGGTCGCCTTCCATCGCATGGGCGGTCATCGCAACGACAGGAATGTGAGTGCCATTTTGCACTTCTAATTTTCGAATTTCTTTGGTCGCAAGAAATCCATCCATCTCTGGCATCTGGCAATCCATCAAGATCAATGAATACTTGCCGGTCATTGCGGCATCAACGGCTTCTTGTCCGTTGGCCACCGCATGACCGTTGAAACCCAAATTTTTCAATTGAAGCAGAGCCACTTTCTGATTTACCGGATTGTCTTCAGCCACAAGAATCAAGCTGTTATCGGAAGATGGCATTTGTGGAATTTGCTGCGTGACGGTTAAATCCAAAGAACGCGGTCCAGATTTCGACAACACTGCATTCAAACAATCAACGAACTGGAAAAACTTAAGTGGTTTGGTCAAATAAGCAGCAAAGCGCGATTCCCGCGATTCTGCTGAAGGTTTTACAGGCATCAGAGTAAGAATAAGCAATTTAGTCAGCGAAGCAACAGGGTCCTGAGAGAGCATCTCAGCAAAAGGCACAGCTTCCTTTTCCGAACCAGAGGCATCAATCAAAGCACAGTGGAAAGGATCATTAGCCACGCCTTCCTGCCTGATAAGCGCAAGCGCATCACTTACGCTTTTCACTGAATCACAGCGCAGACCGAGACTGTTTGCATAATGTTGAACAATTTCAGTTACCGAATCTATAGAACTGATAATCAAGAAACGCCGTCCCTGTAAATCAGCCTCAGCAGCAGAAACTTCAGCGGAAAGAGAAGAGTGTTCGCAGGGGATGGTGAAATAGAAATTTGAACCTTCACCAGAATTACTCTCTGCATCAATCTTGCCGCCCATGAGTTCGACAAGTCCTTTACATATGGAAAGCCCCAGCCCTGTGCCACCGTACTTTCTTGTGATGGAGCCATCTGCTTGAGTGAACGGAGAGAACAGTTTCTTCAAGGTATTCTTACTGATACCAATGCCGGTATCCTTTACGGAGAAATTCAACAAGACACCTTTTTCATGGACTTCCTTTTGTGTAACGCGAATTACAACTTCGCCCTTGGAGGTGAATTTAATGGCATTGCTGGCCAGGTTCAACAATACTTGCCTTATATGTCCCGGGTCGCCGCGCAAAATCTTTGGAATCGCAGGGTCGACATAGGTCATCAAAGTAAGCTGCTTCTTGCGCGCCCGCTCGGCAAGCAGCTCTGCTGTCGCCTCAACAATAGCTACAATTTCAAAATCAAGAATCTCAAGCTCGACTTTTCCAGCTTCTATTTTGGAGAAATCCAAAATGTCATTAATTATGTCAAGAAGAACCTTGGCCGACTCATGAATGATATTCACATGCTCGCGCTGCTCTGGATCGAGTTTAGCCCGCAGCAGCAAATCGCTCATGCCTATTACGCCATTCAGGGGTGTCCTGATCTCATGGCTCATATTAGCCAGGAATTCTGACTTAAGCCGTGACGCTTCGAGTGCCTGGTCTCTAGCCTGGGAAAGTTTGGCTGTCAGATCTTTCATTTCATCGAGCGTGTGTTCGTGAGTTTTCGTCTGAATTTCAGCATGCTGTTTCTGTTCAGCTAGTTCTGTTTCGAGCATGGCGATCTTCTTTTGAAGATCACGAATCTTACTTTTAGTTTTATCATCCATGGTGGCGATTATTCGACTTTTTCTACTGACAAATGCGTCTGGTAAATGAGTTAATACGCGAGATGAAACAGATTGCTTGCAACACTTCTAAGTACAGCTCCAAACCTTATATAATCCCTTTTGATTAAACAACAAAACATCCCCACCTTTCCAATAGCTAATGTTGAAGTGGACCTCCGCAGCCCTGAGCGATCAGGGAGTAAAGAGAGCAGATAACCAGGACAATTACTACATCAGCGAAGACAAACATGTCTTTGTCGTGGCTGATGGTATGGGCGGAGCCATGGGCGGCTCCATCGCATCGCGCTTGACAGTCAACGCTATAGAGAATTTTTGGAAAGAATCACCTTGCGATCTCGATAACGAGAAGTCCATCGAGCTGTGGCTTGTGACTGCCGCAAATCGAGCAAATGAAACAGTTTTCGGATTCTCGGTGGAGAATCCCTCAGTGAAAGGTATGGGTACGACCGTTGTTATCGCAGTGCAAGACAATAAAGGTTGCATACATATCGGACACCTTGGCGACTCACGAGCATATCTGGTGCGCAACGGCGAACCGGAGGTTTTGACGCAAGACCATTCTCTGGTGATGGAGCTTTATCGTGGCGGCCATATCACGGAAGAGCAAATGAGGGAATCGCCCTACAAGAACTACATTACTCGCTGTGTGGGCCACAAAGACAGGGTTGAACTTGAGCATACTCCGAAGCAGCTACAGGCTGGCGACTGGATATTGATGTGCACCGACGGTTTGACGGCAGTTCTACAGGACCCTGAAATCGGCGAAGTCCTGACCGATTCGGAAACACCAGAAGAGGCTTGCAAAACGCTGGTGGAGCGGACGATTGCCGGCGGCGCACCTGACAACGTAACGGTTATAGCTGTCAAATTTGTCGAAGACTAGAGTTTTTTCCAATGGACTTGTTGGAAGGTTTGGAATTAATCTTTTCTAAGTGCCGGGAATTCATGGCTCGGCTTGGCTCATTTCAGCACATCAGGAGGCGCTGCTGTTAAAAGAGGACGGATAGCCACTAGGTATCGCCAATACGTTTAGTCGGCAATCGTTCGTAGTTTATACAGGTGACTCAAGCAGAAGCTTGGGTCGGTCTGATTTTAAATTGTGCTTCGTGACGGGCGACGCATGGCGTCGCCCCTACGCATAGACTCGATAGCTGAACTCGCTCGAGCTCAAGATCGGTCCGTACGCATAGACTCGATAGCTGACTCGCTCGAGCTCAAGATCGGTCCGTACGCATAGACTCGATATCTGGCTCGCTCGGTCTTGATCACTTTGCGGAGCAGAGAGACTGGTCAGCGGCGCCCTGGCGCCAGCGCTTTAGCGTTGCTGCCGAGATATCTCTGCTCGATTTTTTCGCAACCAGATCGATGAATTGTTTGCTCGTGTTCACAGGGATCCAGGCTGATTCCGAAGGCAGAAGCAATTTGACTTTATCGGCATCATAGCTGGCGCAGACATAACCTAGAGAAATATCCCGAATTTTATTGCCGCTGATGCAGAGTCTGTCGCTGACCACTCCACCAGAAACGGTATTCTTGTTGAGCGTCATGCGCAGCATGCTTTGAAAGTCCCAGGTTCCATCAAATACTGGAGCCCACATGAGATATCGATGTGTATCGCCAAGAATAATGGCGTCGCCATCTTTGATGTTCTCGGCGCTCTTGCTGATCAAGAAACGAACATTCTTTTGCACATTCCACGAACAAATCCAGAAAGCCGACATGCCCAGATTCGCCAGTACCATGCCTGCCACTAAAGGCAACACCATAAGAGATATTGTTATGGCACGCCTGTCGGGGCGGCAACTCAGCTTATAACCGGGGGTGGAACGGTGGAAGCGCTCAACCAGCCATTTTATGGTCATCGCCATCAATATAGACACGGCGACGGAGGCTCCGATGTTCACACGGTTTATCATCGTGTCGAGCACGGGAGTATAGCCCTGCGCAAGAGCGAAAGTCAGATAGGAAGCCAGAATTGTTAATCCACAAGCAACGAACAATCTTTTGTATTGAACTCGCTGGTTTCTCGAGTAACTGACCGCCATCAATGCAGCCGTAGCGGCAAGAGTACCTGTAAGCTGCCAGACGTTCAGCATGGTTAAAGAAAGGATGCATTCTCTGATACGTGAAGCCAGGAATGACCAGAGTCCGGCGAATAAGGATACGTTCAGTCCCTGAACAAACACATTTAGAGAATAGATGGGATCAACAGCCGTTGGCGAAAGAAACACGTGTGTCAGCCGGGGAAGCATAAACCTTTGATAGACCGGTTCGAGCAATCCAAGAATAATGAACGGGGCAAACCAACGCACAGTTGAAGCAAACGTATTTAATCTGCTCTCTGTTCTGTACTCCGAAGAAAGCAAAAGTACGCCGCAGAAACTGAGAACGAGCATGGGCAAGAAAGACTCATAGCAGAACGCACTCAGTCCATAGAGCAAAACGGCGAGTGCATACTGATAAGTCTTTCTTGTTTCGAACGCACACAAAGTGAAATAGAAGCTGGCAAGATAGAGCGTCAAGCCAAAACCCGGTCCTAGTGCGGCCCCTATCCAATAGTGAGTCGCATCATGAGTCGGATACAGCAAGAACAAAAGAGTACTCAGCGCGGCCATGAAATGCGATGTGCTGAGCCGCTTCAAGCCCAGATACAGGAACACGGCGCCGACATATTCCAGTGAAAAGCGCAGTAAGTGATATGGAAGCGGCCTATCACCGAAAAAGAAATAAGTGCTTGCGTAATAGAAACATTGCACGGGGCGGGTGACCATACGCGGATCTGAAAAAGAAGCTTTCAGCAGGTCAAAAAAGTTATGCGGTGCAAAATGTAAATTCCAGAAAGTCAGCCAATCGTCGAGATAAAAGCCGACTTGAAAGCATATAGGAAGGAAGCAAGCGGCATAGGCGGCAAGCAAGATAATAAGGATGAGGATATCCCGCCGCTCCGTAACGGTTGCAATCGGAGCAGGTGTTAACTTCGATTCGACTCGTTCAGCCAACTTGTTAGCTTGCATCGTCAAGTCTCAAAAACCACGCTATTAGGACTTTCCCGCCAAATTGAGCAGTTCGCCCAAGTTCTCAACAGGATAACACGGCAGAAGAATTAGACCTGATTTGCGACTAATATGCGAGCTAACTAAGATTGATCTAATTGGCAGCCAAAGCCCTGGCATGTGGGAGCGAATCGCTTGTAGGACAAGGGAGCTGAGATATTCGAACTCGAGGTTAAATTAGCACCTCAATTTCGTCGCCGTTTATCCTTACCTCATAAACCTGTACAGGTTCAGTAGCAGGGGCATTTAAGGCGTTGCCCGTGCAGAGATCAAAGCTGGCGCCGTGCCATTCGCATGTAATGCTGTCTTTGGAGACGAATCCTTGCGAAAGCGGAGCACCTAGATGCGTGCAGGAATCTTCCAGTGCATAAACAGTTCCGCCGGAGTTCACGATGACCACGCGCTTTCCGTTGATTTCAATAGCTTTGCATTTACCGGGAGCAAGCTCGTTCAACTTGCATGCTTTTGTGTATACCTGCATTGGGTGAGATTCCTCGCTTTCGCGGGCGACGCATGGCGTCGCCCCTACACATATTCTGGACCTTTTTTTGGTTTGAGGTTTTGCGGGCCATCTACAGATTAGCGGCGCGGTAGTTGGCGCTTTCTCATTCTGATGGTTTGCGGAGTCACTTCCACAAGTTCATCATCGTGAATCCACTCCAGGCATTTCTCCAGCGACATTTCGCGCGGAGCTTGCAGAGTAACAAGCGCATCACTGGTTGAACTTCGAATATTGGTTAGCTTTTTGGTCTTGCATACATTTATATCCAGATCTTGCGAGCGAGTGTATTCGCCCACAATCATGCCACCATAAACTCGTGCGCCGGGTGTGATGAAAAACACTCCGCGGTCTTCAGCGCCTTGCAATGCGTAGCCTGTAACAACGCCCTCTTCCCAAGCAACAAGCGCGCCGTTGCGCTGGCGAGGTATTTCGCCGCACCAATCTTTGAATTCGAAGAATGCGTGATTCATCACCCCATTGCCTTTGGTAAGGCGCAGGAACTCGCTGCGGAATCCGAGCAATCCTCTGGTAGGGACTACGAATTCAAGAAAGCCCTGTCCGGCGTCCACATGCATGTTTTGCAGTTCCGCACGGCGAGGTCCGAGTTCTTGAATTACTGAGCCCATGAATTCTTCTGGCACATCGATGATGAGCTTTTCGTAAGGCTCAAGCATGCGCTCGTCCACATTTTTCAAGATTACTTCTGGTCTTGAAACCTGGAATTCATAACCTTCTCTGCGCATCGTTTCAATCAAAATGCCCAGGTGGAGTTCGCCTCTCCCACTAACGAGGAAAGTATCGGTGCTGTCTGTTTCATCGACACGCAAGCTGACGTTTGTTTCCAGTTCGCGCAGCAGTCTGTCGCGCAGGTGTCTTGAAGTTACATACTTGCCTTCCTGTCCGGCAAAAGGACTGTCGTTGACGAGGAATGACATTTTCATCGTAGGCTCGTCCACTTTAATGCGTGCTAGCGCTTCTGGTGCATCAGCCAGGCTGATGGTATCGCCGACGTTGGCGTTGGCAAAACCAGCAATGGCAATGATTTCGCCGGCAGCCGCGCTTTGAGCTTCAATGCGCTTTAGTCCGTGGAATTTGAGCAGCTTGCTTATGCGTCCGCGCACTATCTGATCGCCTTCCTTCATCAATACAACGCTCTGTCCATCAGAGATAGTTCCGTTGTATACGCGACCGATAGCTATGCGACCCAGATAATCGCTGTAATCGAGAATGGTGACCTGCATTTGCAGGGTGGCATCAGGGTCTCCGGTTGGAGAGGGGCAATGTTTTACGATGAGATCGAGCAACGGACGAAGATCAACATCTTCATCTTCTAAATGCAGCTTTGCAAAGCCTTTAACGCCTGAGGCAAAGACATACGGGAAATCGAGTTGCTCGTTGTTTGCGCCAAGTTCAACGAAAAGATCGAAAACTTTATCAACAGCCACATGTGGATCAATATTCGGACGGTCAATTTTATTGATTACGACAATCGGCTTGAGACCTTTCTCCAGAGCCTTTCTGAGCACGAAGCGTGTCTGCGGCATCGGACCTTCGCCAGCGTCAACAATAAGGAGGCATCCATCAACCATACCGAGAATTCGCTCAACTTCTCCGCCAAAGTCTGCGTGTCCGGGCGTATCGACGATATTGAGCAAATTGCCTTTGTACTCAATGGCTGTGTTTTTCGCAAGAATTGTGATACCGCGCTCACGCTCGAGGTCGTTCGAGTCCATAACGCAGGTTTCTACTTCTTGATTCTCTCGGAATACCCCTGTCTGATGCAAGAATCCATCGACCAGCGTTGTCTTGCCGTGGTCAACGTGAGCAATGATGGCAATATTTCTGATATGCGCAACAGAGGATGCCTTTTTTTCTTCGCGGGTTTCCATTTTTCGTTCCATTAGTTGGGTAGCCATATTGTTGCTCACTATATTCTCTCAAAACGTCGCACCAGTAAATCGGGCGGTATTGTATGCTGTTAAGGTCGTGGTATCAAAATATCGTTAACGCTCAGCCGGGGGCATGCTCGTTTGGTCAAAGGAAAAGTCCTCAGAAGGCACGCTGGTGGATATCTGGTGCATTCCGATGAACTGAATGCCGTGTTCCAGTGTCCGTTGCGAGCCAGGTTGAAGAAGGAGGGCGTTTCCGTCTTCACGGGTGATCTCGTCGAGTTAGACGAGGTAGAGCCGGCGCTTTCAGCTTCAGATCGCGGTACTGCTGTTATTGCTGCACGGCAAGAAAGAAAAAACCTGCTCACCAGGCCCTTCATCGCGAACCTGGATCAGGTATTCATTGTACAGTCCATGCATCAGCCCGAATGGAACCCACTTCTGACGGATCGCTATATCGTCGCATTGCAGCTGGAGCTGGACTTCTTCCGCTGTTGCATACTCGTAAATAAATGCGATCTGGCTGATAATAGCGAGCTTGAGGCTTTACGAAACATTTATGAACCGCTTGGCTATAAAGTCGTTTTTGCTTCGGCAAAATCGGGCTCCGGTATTGCTGAGCTCATATCCCTCATAAGCGCTAAAACATCCGTCCTTATTGGACCTTCAGGTGTAGGCAAGTCGAGCATTATCAACAAATTGATCCCCGATATCAATCTTAAGGTAGATATAAACGAAGAATTGTTGGTCGGGCGTCACACAACTACATATAGCGAGCTTTACAAAGTTCCGGCGGCCCCTGAAGATACGTTTCATGGAAAAGCAAGCACATGGATTGTAGATACACCCGGTTTCAACATGGGCGAGCTTGAATATCCTCAGCCAGCCGATGTCGCATGGCAATTCCCTGAGATAGTTGAACTTGCCCCGGACTGCAAATTCTCAAATTGCCTTCATCTAGGTGAAACCGGATGTAATGTCATCGCCAATTTGTCGAAGATCGCTGAAACACGCTACGTGAGCTATTGCGCAATCGTTGCTGATTCGCAGAATGAAGCAAAAATTCGCGCAGAAAAATCCAGCAAGGTTGATGCCGGCACAAAGAAACACGTGGGCGGTCCTAACAAGGCTCGTGTGGTGCCACGCTTGAATGAACGCTTCCGTGAGAACTCGCGACGAAAAATGAAACAAGCCCTGGTCGATTATCAAAAATCAGACTCAGAAAACGAAGATGAAGACCAAAACGAAGAAGAATATAGCGAAAACGAATAACGTTCGTAATACAGCGGCTGCCCTGGGATCGCGGGCGTCCCGCCCGCTTCTAAAAACGGAGATTACAGATAGAAGAGCTGGTACACAAGCGTCAAAGCAACCACAAAACAATGCCAGTGTCTGTAAGCAGAACATACGAATTGCGCAGATCGTGATAGACGCGCCCACGAGAATATGTACTTGGTGTCGGGCTGGCACTGATTGTGCATCGATCGCTCTCGTTTAGTAAAAGCCAGTTCTTCACAGGCCAGGAACCGCAGTAAGCTGGAACGGAATTTTTGCCTTCAGTCATTATTCTTGCATTCGGCAAATAAGAATTCGATGACGAGCGAGAAATAGAATCAAGTCCAAATACGAGGTCCTCAACTACATATTTCACATCTGCAAAAGATTCAGTCAACAGCGCCTGGCTCGCAGCAAGAAGCTGTTTCTCGTGTGCTTTGAATTCGGCAAATTTGTTAAGCCAGCGCCGAGTCCTAATCCCAGCGTAAACAACACAGATGATTGGAATGACGAAATGAAATAATGTCGATAATCCGAAACCGAACAATAGAAGCAAGATCACTACTTCAATGCCGAATCTGATGTAGAAAGTTCCCCTGTTCCTCTCCAGTTTCTTCCAGCATGACTGCAAATACGGGTGCCCCAAACTACAGGCACTGTCATAGCGCAGCTCCATTGAAGCCCTGTTATCGGTTTCAATTTCTTCTTCCATAGCCGGCCCGGGAATGTCATCTTTAGTTTTCCCAGAGTCTAAGGATTACAAACAGTCGTCTGCCTACGGATCAGTTATTGAATATGCGAAGCGGTAGCAAGAGTTCTGAGGACCTATTTCTTGGCTTTATTTTGGTCGGCATTTTGTTTGCGTGGAACCTTGATGTTCTTGCTGGAAGCAGAGCCACTTAGCTCGCTCATATTTTTATCCAGATCTACCTCGAACTGTCCCCAATTGGCATGCCACCCTCCTCCATGCATTCGTGATTTCGCATTTTGAAACTGGCTCAAAGCTTCAGTTCTATCGCCGTGGCGCTTATAATAATTACCGAGCTCCACCCTTGTGTAGATTGTGTCATCGAGATCTAATGACTCCTTAAAATTTCGCAGTGCCTCGTTAGGATTCCCCAATCCATCAAATGCCAGTGCTTTGTAGCGCGCAATTATGGCTTGTCTTGACTTATCGTCTTTATCGCTGGTTTGTTGGAGCATACTTGCATACTTGTTGAGATCGGATAATGCATCACGATATTTCTTAAGTTGAATCAAAAGGTCCGCTCTTTCAAGATAGGTTTCGGTATTCTCCGGATGATTGCTTATTGATTTGGAGAATGCCGTTAAGGCGTCCTCTAATTTTCCTTGCCTGCGAAGTTTGTATCCTTGTAAGAAATCCGAACCAGAATTCTTTTCGATAACGTCAAAGTCCACGGGCTGTGCGCTTGTCCCGATATAGGAAGCAGGCGCAAAAATTGATATTAATGATGCAAGCAGAAGTACTGCATCCTTTTGCCTTAAGCTCAGTCCACTCAATTTCATAAGCTATGTTTGTTCCTTATTTGAGTTTTGTGTTTGCCGGCTGAGTTTGAGTTGCTTCGAAAACGGCTAGGTTAGAATTTGTCACGATGGCATTGTTGTAGGTGTTTCCAAAAGCATTGTATACGGTATTGGGTCGTGAACTATTTGCGCCCATGAAAAAGGACAAGAGATCGGCAGCTACTTCTTGACGCCCCTTTGGGGGAATCTTGCCAGATTGGTCTGGCTCGCCAAAGCTGGTATCTGTATAGTCATTTGCATTTGATCCTGATCCGGAGCCATAGCCAGTTAAGTCCTGTCCGTGGAAGCCTGCCTTTACGTCACTGTTGTATGCCGCTTCAAAAGCACTGCTATTAGAAAGTTGATAAACATAATCAAGTGCGTGGCCGATTTCATGAGTCAAAGCCGAGTAGAGGTCCGTATAGCCTTCTGTAGGAGTATTGTTATTCCCAAATTGATATCCTAAGCGAATTTCTCCAGGTTTGTCGCACCCCCAGGTTGGTCCTGCTTCACTCGGCACCTTCAAATCAATAAAAATGTTGTATTTGTTATCATCAAGCCATTTTTTTACTGACTCAGGAAGCTTGTCATAAGCGTCGCACATTTTTCTATAGAAATCGGCATGTGCGTCATCTATGGTACCTTTCTGCGGCCGGCTCTTATGAGCCTTCGGATCTTTTGTTGTCGAAAGCGGAATCTGCAGGGGTGGTGAGCAAGGTCCAAGCTGACCAGTTCTGGTAAATTTGTTGATAATCAGTGTTTTTGTAATTTGTCCATTTACCGTAGTTGTTTGAATAGTTCCATGCGCGGTAATTCCACTCCCGATATCTGAATCGATCGTTGTGGAATTAATATCCCCGCTCAAAACACCCGAAACGGTTCCGCGCACTATAGGTGTAAAATTCGTATCGTTAAACCAGCAAACATTTGCGCTCACTACTGTACTAAACGGGACAGGTTTTGATGAGCCAGAGCCAGGCGAATCGCTTCCGATATAACCACCCTGTCCCCCAGTTTCTGCAGCTTGCTCTGAAAGAGGCGTTGGTGGCGGCGGCGGAGAATTTTTCTTCGCCGCATCGGCGGCGGCTTTTGCATCGGCAGCAGCTTTTGCATCGGCAGCGGCTTTTGCATCGGCGGCGGCTTTTGCATCGGCGGCGCCTTTTGCATCGGCGGCGCCTTTTGCATCGGCGGCGGCTTTTGCATCGGCAGCAGCTTTTGCATCAGCTGCATTGGCTGCCGACTTTACTCCCGCGCCACTACTTATTGCAGCAGAGGTCGAAGAACTTAATGTACCAGAGCCCGGAGAACGATTTGAATCGCTTTGCTTATTTTTTCCTGCGTCCCCAGTATCTCTCTTATTTGGCTGGTCTGCGTTTTGTGGAAGCTTGAGAGTTCCGTCAGGTTTAATGGTCAACGTAAGTGTCTGCCCTGGTGCCGGCACGGTAACAAATTGGCTTGCGATTTTGATTTGCTGTCCCGGCTCTCCATAAATCACGGAGGGCCAGGTCTCGCCGTTTTTATAAAAGACCCTGCTCGGATCAAAAGGTGAAATGCCTGCAGGATTAGCGACCATTCGAAGGTCCGGCAGTGGCGTATACACAGTTGTTCCGTAGATGGTAACAGTTTGCCCATTCACATCAATAGACTTGCTTTCTCCCGCGGCGGGCGCCTGATAGTACTTGTTGCTGATTTGCAGAATATCAAAAGCCTTCGCATAAATTACTGTTGGAAGCCTTTTCGCTCCTCTTCCGAAGATCAGGTTCGCTCTGGTTGGATCGCTTGTATATGACGGCGACTTGGCAAAAAACATGGACTTCAATGGAAGCAAAGCCGGAGAAGGCACAAGAAGAGCACGCTGTTGAAATTTAAAGGGATTAAAATGAGCCCAATCTCTGGAATCGGGACTTCCCTGGTTTTGCTGTTCCTGAACGAGAGGGGCGCTTTCTGCGAGGGATGGCAAAAGCAGCGGCTTGCTGCTCAGGTGCAACAAATTGAGCAATAAGCTAGCAGCAACAAGCTTGCTAAAACGCATAACATCCCATGGCAAAATTGCAGACAACGACACATAGCTCATACCCGCTTTGACATGTTGCCAGATTACGATTTGCTTATCACTAGTTGCGCTAATGAATCCTAGGAAATGGTCACGGGTTCGTGATTGAGTAATTCCCGTGCGAGGCAGTAACAAGAGTCAAACAGACCGACATCTTCAAAATCTTGCGAGCGATTAAGCGGTCGTTATCGGCAGAACTGCGAACGAGTTGAGCGAGAATTTGCGAATTTTGCAGCAAGGAACTCAGTGAGAATTCCGAAGAGATGCAAGTGTGTCCGGAAGCCAGTTCCAAACTGCGCGAACGCCTGCGTCCCACCGGCTCCTGGCTCAGCGAGCGCACAAGAGATGTTCCACGCGGTCCAACAATCAATTCTTGTCCAACCTGTAGTCCGATCGCACGTTTACTGGCTACGATAACCTGCGCTCCGGTGTCTTTTTTCTCGAACACATTGCGAACCTTAGCCAGCCCATCCTTCATGCCCACAACGGCAACAGTGCCAGGCTTCAGGTGCACAAGACAATCACCCATTTTCACAACAGTCCTTCTGTTTGCGGAAATTAGAGCTTCCCCTTCTTTCAGATCCACGATGCCTTCGCTTACGAGGGAAACCTTACAGGGTCCAACATATTTGATCTCTGCTGTTCCCGCGTTCAAAGTCAAAAGCGAGATCTGCGGCACGATCAACGCGGCAGTGGAGTCCTCAAAAGCGATTGGCTTCATTGTCTCAGAATCACTCTCCGCTTGTCCTGCTTTGGATACAGGCACAGGACCTTGAATCAATTGCTTGCCTTGATGAACATCCATTGATTTGAGAATGGGCTGCTGGCTGCTCATACTTTGCATAAGCTGTTCAATTCGCCGCAGCTGAATCTGATTAACGCAACCCATACTACAATGCAAAAGCGGCTCGGCCTGAGCCATTTCTTTCCGGTCGAATCCTATCTTTTGACCGCGAAGTCCCGAGAGCTCAAGCTGCCACGAAGCAACCTTGGTGTGCTTCACTTCCGGATATGCGAAATCGGAGAATTTTTCATCAGATACGGTTGATTCTGCAAGAATCAGTTGTTCTCCAGGTGCAGCAGAAAGAATCAATGTTTCGTCGTTACGGCATACTGTTACAGAAGCCTTGCCGCCAGCGAAATTTGCTATGCGAACCATTCCTCTTGTATCCACTTCTACAACAGCCGCAGTATTGACTGGAATTGTGATGTTGCAATAAGGGGTTCTGACGACGTGAATTTTGTCCACGGTAATGAACAGAAGTTTCCCCTCTCTGAGCAGCAAAGTGCGCCCGGAGCTGGGTGCAAATTTTGCGGGTTCTGAGCCGCCCCCTACAATCAAAGATCCATCATGCTCCTCAAATGTGAATGGCTGGCAGCTGCTCGAAGCGATAATCCAGCTGTCTTCCTCAAGATTTTCCGTATTCTTCAAAAGTTGGGGCTTCGAACAGAAGATAGCAGAACGCATGAATGGTTTGTTCGGGGTTTCATCAAGTGTATCTGATGGAACAGCTGAACTGCTTCCCAGCTCAAGACCAGATACGGTACTACTGCTGCTGCTTGTAGTTCTGCGGGCAGAAGTATCGGTCGAATTTACCGTACTGGAGAACAGCTGGATTACAGTGGCAGCACTAACCGTAGAATTTGAGGACCCATTACCAGTTCCAAGGCCGGGGCCTAAACCGCCGCCGAGTCCGCCACCACCGCCACCGCCGCCAAGACCGCCGCCTCCACCGAGACCACCGCCGCCGCCAAGACCGCCGCCTCCACCGAGACCACCGCCGCCGCCAAGACCACCGCCTCCACCGAGGCCGCCGCCTGTGCCACCACTCGTACCACCACTGCCGGTCCCTCCGGTTCCACCACCGACAACAGGTACGGTGACTCCAACAGGAACAGTGGTGCCGGCGCCAATGTTCAGAGGCTGCGCATTCAACTGTGGTCCAGAAGCATTAATTGTAGAATTGCTCACATTCACAGTAGAGTCAGGAGGTGGGTCGATGTACAGTACGCCGCCATTTAGATTGATAGTGTTGCCTGAAAGATTGACTAATTTTTGCGCTGGCTGGATCACAGAAAGCAATGATCCATTTGTCATATTAATCGAATTACCACTGAAGGCCGTATCGGAAGTAATTCTCTCAGTGCCGGTTCTTTGAGCGCTGAAATTCGCCAAAAGCTGATTCATATTTGTAGCAGGCGAACCAGCCATAAGCGCAATTTGTCCGCCATTGTAACTGTGGCCAGCCTGAGCCGAAGAAGAAGCCAGAGAAACAAGAGTCGAACTGTCGACGTTCACATTTTTTGCAGCACTGAGATACATATTTCCGCCAACAGCAGCCAGCTGCGAGCCGCTTCCTACATTGATATCTCCACCACTCAAAATTCCTATTGAACCGGCATTTTGCCCATCTCCAGTGGCGACCATGGTGGTGCCGCCGACGATATTGACATTGCCACTGCCATGTCCGTTTTGGTAAGTATCAATCAAGATTTTCCCGCTTGAGGTAATTTGCGATGGATCAAACGAAGCATTTGCGGCGAACGGATTGAAGCCACTGTTATTCAACCCGCCTGCGGAGATTTTGACATTACTGTTATCACCACCGGAGCCAATGTTAATGTCTTGAATAGCATTTAATGCCACATCATTGGCAGCTTTGAGCTGCGAATTATTCAGAAGAGCCAGCATTGCACCCGAGCTCATGGAGATTCCTCCAGAGAGCGCGGTGATATTGGCGCCGGAATAGACATCACCCGTAAGCGAGCTGAGTGCTACGGAACTTGCGGTCAGGTTTGTACCGGTATGAAGGCTCAGGTGCGAACCGCTGCCACTCAGGTCAGCGTTCAAAACAACCGGGCCATTAGGCATGTTGATATCACCGCTTAGCTCGAGATCTTGCCTGGCGTTAACGCTAAGTCCAGAGCCATTGCTTATGCTGCCGAGATAAACATTGTTGGCCAGCACTGTCATTAGTGTCTGGCCGCTCAATCTCATGCTGGAGTTGCTCGAGTCGAAATTGCCCCCTAGGTTCACGATTACATAGTTGGCAATCTTGCTAAGATCTGCATTTCCGTTAACTGAAATACCGCCATTACCTGTTCCGTTACCAAGGTTGAGTGTTCCGGCACTGATATTGCCGAGTTGCGACCCGTGAACAGTGGAATTTGGAGAAGTTGGAAGCAAAGCAACGTTACCACCGGCAACCGAGACCGGTGAACTGATATTGAAATCAGAAGCACTAAGACTTACGTTTCCGCCTGGCATGTTGATTGCGCCGGTCACATTCAAGGTACCGTCGGTAACAAAGCTCACGGATTTTCCACCACTAACGGAGCCCGTATCTATGCCACCAGCTGCAGTGACACTGTAGGACTGGCCATTGCGCAAGGTCAGTGTGGTGCCTGAGGCAGAATAAGTTCCGCTCGTAGTCAGGCTCAAGCTCTGCAGATTGCCCAGACAACCATTGCAGTTATTGCTCACAACTATATTGGAATTAAAATCACTTCCGCCTATTGTGACGTTTCCTGTCCCGAATTGCGAGAGCTGTTTTAGATCAAGAGTGTAAATGCCACCGGGGCTGGTGTGCGGGTCAAGCTGTAGGCTACCAGTGCCTACATCAATTTTGCCTGCGTTAACAACAGAGCTATCGAGTTTCACCGTTCCGCCAAGGACGGTAACATTATTAGCTATGGTTACGGAATTCGGAGCGCTAAGGGAGACGACGCCACCACCATTAACACCATTATCCGTAATCGATGTAATATTTACATTACCGCTTCCGCTCAATCCGGCTTTAACGGTGACCTCTCCTGGGTTCCCCTGTCTACCACCGGAAGCATCGATGGTGCCACCCGAGATGGAACCGCCGGCTAGCAGTGTTATGTCACCACCATTGCCTGATCCATTTCCGGTACTCAGGATATTCTGCACGGTGAGGTTTTTGCCGGCGCTCAAGTAAACCGAGCCGCCATCACCGTTCTGCTTCGGCATCGTGCTGATATTGCCTGAGATATGAATCAAACCGTTAGTGACAATCGAAATGTCCTGCCCACCAGTTTGTAATGCGCCGAAGCTCACATTGCCTGCGCCATTGTAAGTGAGCCCTACGGATTTGGCATCTTGGAGCCCAGTAAGTTCCAGACCTGTCGTCCCATGAGCGACCGCCAGAGTTATATTTTGAGCACTGAAACTTAGATCGTCGGTAATATCATCAACACTTACTGTCACATTGCCGGATGGATTCTTGAAACTGACTGATGATCCGTAAAGCGCTCCGCCCGAAACATTAATACTGGAGCCAGCTGTATTGCTGCTGATATTCAGCCTTTCTGCCGAATCAATAATCCCGCTGATATTGTTAATGTTAAGGCATTGCTGGGAGAGGCTTTCAATATTGATTGCACCAAGAAATGTTTTTATCAGTCCCGAGTTTGTCAGGTTGGAAGTTTGAACGTTTATGTTTCCCAAAGCCGAGACGAGTAATCCTTGATTGACTATAGAAGGAGAACTTACGTTGAGATTCGCGAGAGAACCAAGGATTGATTGGCTACCATTGGTAATCTGCTGTCCGGCAGTCATGCTCAGGTTTCCAGCACTGACAATGGTTCCGTAGTTAGTGATGTTGTTTACGGCACTAAGTGTGTAGCTGAAGCCGGGAACAAGATGAGAGAAACCGCTGAGTCCTCCAAGCGGCAGGACTGAACTCATCAATGCTCCGGGATTGTTGATTATGTTCAGTGCGCTGAGCGTTCCACTTGTGACGTTCTGATTGCTGGAGACAAGATAAAAGATACCGCTGTTGGTGAAATTGCCCGTGATAGGAAGGCTTCCTTTGCTGGCACCGAAATCATAGACACCAGTCACACCATTTGGCACCAAAATGTTCGACAACGTCGTAGACGCAGGAACAGTGAATTGTCCCCCTGTGGCCTGCCCGAAATTGTTTAACTTCAAGGTCTGCTGTCCAGCTAGAGCGCCCAAGGCAGCGACGTACTCAGCCGGGGTCAATTTGCTGCCAGGATCGATTGTTGTCTTGCTGCCGCCTACATCAAGAACGACAGACTTTCCTCCAAGAATCGCCCCTGAGATATTGGCGGTTTTGGAACTCAAGTCCAGACTGACGGCCTGTGTCGGCTCGGCTTTCGCAGCGCTGCCGATTAAAGAGCATGTCAACAGCCCCGAGCACAGCAAAAGCTGGCCGGAAAGCAAGATTGGCAAATATCTGCGAACCTGATACAAAGGCAGTCCCCCATACATGAGTCTGTAAGAACTCAATACGTCAAAAAGAGGACCGAATTTAGGTATCGCCAATTTTCATGTACCCGCATACTTGACATCCCAAACTCAGATTTAATCTGCTTGTCATATTCCCTGAACTCCTGTCATCTTAGCCAGACTATTCGTAAACAGGACACAGCAAGCAAGCGACAGCCAGTGCGAGCAGGCGTCTCTCCGTGCCAATGAGCCCCATTCCTGACGATCAGGTAGATACGGAGCTTAAATTTGGAAGATCGATTTGGGGCCGAATATTGTCACAAGTCTGGGCACAGAGAGCTTTTGAGATCTCGTATATGTGAAGGGGCGAGGCCATGCCTCGCCCTTGTATTTCACCTGACCGCCTGCGCTATTTGGCGCCGAGAGCTTTGAGCCGCTCTTTAACAGCCGCAGCACTTGGTCCGTTAGCAGCTTTGAGCAGATACTTCTTGTACTCCGGAATCGCCAGCGCAGGTTGCTTCATGGCTTCATATACGGTGCCCATGTAATAGTAGGCTTCTGCCATGTTGGGATCATTCGGAGCCATCTGCACGGACTTCTTGTAATTCTCCAGAGCTTTCGGGAGATTACCGTTTGCCTGATAAGCAGTGCCAAGATTCATGTGAGTGCCGGCATCGTCATCCCACTTGAGCGCATTTTCGTAGGAAACGATTGCGCCAGCAAGGTCGAAGTTACCTTTATCATCCTTTGTTGTCTGCTTGGTATAAGCTTCTTGAATCAACGGTGCAGCCTTACGCTGACGAGCGCTCTTCATATAATCCTTGAAGGATTTTTCCTTCGGATTTAGAGAGATTGCTTTCTCGTAATTCTTTATCGCATTATCGAGATCACCTTTATTGTCGAACGCAGTGCCTAATGCGCCCCAATAGGCAGCTTCATTCGGATTAGCCTGGGCAGCCTCACTGTATTTCTGAATCGCTGTGTCGAAATCTCCCTTTTGCTGGGCAGCGATACCGTCCTGGTAAGCCTGATTAATCGCAGCCGACTTAGCAGCATCAGCTTGAGTCACGATTTTCTCGGTGTCATTTGGATTCGCTTGCAACTTCTTGATCTTCTGCTGGGCGAGTCCTGTGTAAGCACCACCGGCTCCTGCTTCTTGTACATATCGCATGTACTCCTGCAAGGCTTGCGGACCCTTGCCGAAGTTCTCATCGAGTACACCAATGAAGTACAGATTACCGATTTGTCCCTTGCGATCTAGTTGCAATGCTTTGTCGAACTCAGCCCGTGCTCCTGCGAAATCTTCGCTGGCTTGCAGTGCTGAGGCGAGGTTTGTATACACGTTGGCAAGGTTCGGATCAATTTGAAGAGCCTTACGGTAGCCTTCAATTGCACCAGGTAAATCACCAGCCGTTTGCTTCTTCACAGCTTCATTTACGATCGGATCAATCTGAGCTGCGGACGTGCTTGCAAGAATGTCTTTGTACGTCTTGTTGCTTGGATCAAGTTTCATAGCAGCTGCAAATTCAGATTTTGCATTATCGAAATTCTGCAGTCCCAAATACGCTGCACCAAGCTGGTAATGATATACAGCATCATTAGCAATACCGAGTACAGCTTGCATCTTGGATATACAAGTCTGGAAGTCTTTCTTGTTATATGCATCGATGGCTTCATTGTACAAGCCAGTAATCTGCTCCTGCTTCTGGCGTTCGCCAGTGGTTGGAATCTTGATCGTCTGACCTGGATTCTTAGCTAATACAGCCGTTCGCTGCAGCGCAAGCTGCTTGTACTGCCCATTAGGCGCTTGTGCAAGATACTTGCGATAAGTATCCAGCGCCTGAGTGCCCCGTCCGAAGTTCTCTTGCAATGCACCGATAAGGTAGAGCGATTCAATCTGTTCTTTCGGATTCAGATCATATCCCTTTTGATACTCATCGAGAGCGCCCTGGAAATCGTCCATAGCTTGCATCGCGGCAGCACGGCTTGTGTGCATCGAAGCGATGTTCGGCACAACCTGGATTGCCTGTCCGTACAAATCAGCGGCACTCTTGAAGTCTTTGTTGTTGTAGGCCGCAAGAGCTTTATCTACGATCGGTGCCGCCTTATCTTCTGCGCATGCAGTGCGCTGTTTCTTGTAGATTTCGACATCCTTTGTGCGACCATTCTTGGTTGCCATTGCAATTGATTGATCGTAGAACGACAATGCATTGTCGTAATCTTTCAATTGTTGATAGCAAGTTGCAATAGCTTCAAGATAAGCGGACTCGTTCGGTTTTGCTCCCGCGGCTTTCTGATAGTGAGGCAACGCTTCACCAGGCTTACCTGCATTTTGTGCAGCCAGACCGGCGTTATATTCATCTTCTGCAAGCTTGTCCGACTTCATTTCTGCTTGTGTCGGCAGTTTTGCGGTAGCGCCAGGATTCTTCGTCAAGACAGCAAGTCTTGCATTTGCATCAGTTGCGTATTTACCTGACGGTTCTGCTAACAAGTATTTGCGATAGTGCTGAATAGCAGCGTTACCATCGCCATAATTTTCATCGATTTTCGCAATCAAATACCAGTCGGTACTCTCATTTTTCGCGTCGAGATCGACTGCTTTCTGATATGACGATTGCGCATTTTTGAAATCATCGATCAATTGATAGGCTTGACCAAGGTTGGTCCAGATGCGCGCATTATTCGGCACCCACTGAAGTGCTTGCTTGTAGAGATCAATGGCCGCAACCTGATCGTTCGGAGTGCCACCACTTTGCCGTTTAACTGCTTCTTCAACCAGCGGTCTGGCTTTCTCTTCTTTGGCAAGTTTGAGAGCTTTCTTGAACTCATCCAATGTTTTCTTATCGAACTTAGCATCTGCAGTGCCAAGGTCAATTGCAGATTGGAACCACTTCAAGGCAGAGTCGCTATCACCCTTTTGCTGGAACATGGTTCCAAGTGCAAATGCAATTGCGGCATCCTTGGGGTGAATGGACAATGCTTGCATGTAGAACTTATTAGCTTCATCCCAGCGTTTGCCCTGCTGAGCTGCAACACCCTGTTTGTAGGCATCATCCGCTGTTTTGTCTTGAGCAATTTCAGCTTCGCTCTTGATCTTCAACACATCGTTGGGATCTTTACGTAAGGCATCGATACGTTCTTTTGCCTGAGCAACATATTTGCCTGAGGGCGATTCGGTCACGTATTTCGTATAAGTAGCAAGCGCAGCGGATCCGTTCTTGCTGTTTTCGAGAATTGTACCGATCAACCAGAGGTCATCAACCTGTCCTTTGGGATCCTGCTTGTAGAGCTTGTCGTAGAGCGCTTGCGCCTCAGGGAATTGCTGGCGAGAATAATACGCACCGGCAAGGTTGAACTGAACCTTTATGTTATTTGGCACAATTGCCAGCGCCTGTTGGTACAGATCAATAGCGCTTGTGTAGTCTTTATCAGCGTGCTTCTTAACCGCCAGGTCGATGATAGGATCAGCTTTATCTTGATACGCCTTGGTTAATGCATCTTTGTATTGCTGATTGTCCGGCGCAAGAGAGATGGCTTGCTTGTATTCATTGATGGCATTATCCAGTTGCTTCAAGCCCTGGTATGTAGCACCGAGGTTGAAGTGACCGGCGGGATCCTTCGGATTGTTATTGAGCAGCATCTGATATCTGCTCAAAGCTTCCTGGTAATTCCCCGACTTGAAGAAGTTAGCCGCATCGGTGGCTGCCTGATCAAGTTGTTTCGACTTGATGCGATCTTGACAGATTTTCAGGCCTTCTTTTGCTCCAGGAAGATCTGGATTCTTCTGCAAAGCTTTCTGATAACAGCTCACTGCCACGTCGTACTTTTCCATAGCCTGATTGGCCGAGGCAATGTTCAACCAGATGTCTGCAGCATCTTGCGCATCAGGTGGCAACATTGTGTCTTGTGCAAGTGCAGCTTGATATTCCTGAATGGCGGCGTCATACAATTTGCGCGATTGCAAATCGACACCATTGTTGATGTGCTTGTCGCGTTCAAACTCACGTTTGGCTTGCGGAATTTTTGCAAGTAGTGTCGTAGCCGGACCATTGCGTGGATTCATTGTCAGCGCGGTGCGTAGCTCAGCCTGCGCTTGATCGAAATCACCCAGGTACATGTATGCCTGTCCAAGACCCACGTGGTTGTCTGGATTTGTCGGATCCTTCTGCACAGCCTCAAGCCACACAGCTTTGTTTGCTTCGAGTGTTTCTCTGTCGGTTCGGTTTAAAGTAATAGCTTCGTTGTAGGCAGCAACAGAGTGCGGATAGTCTTTTTTAGCCTGATATGCCTGACCTAAGCTGCGATAAATTTTCGCCTTGGTATCAGGATCCAGACTAGGGCTTTTCGCTGCAATATTGTACTGCGCAATAGCATCATCAACGCGATCGCGCACATAATAAGCATTTCCCAGCTCAACACGTAAGGCCGGATCATCTTTGAGCTTGAGTGCTTCACTAAATTCGATGATACCACCCTCGAGGTCACCGGCTAAACGAGCGGCTTTTCCGAGAGCAACACGGTCCTTGAAATTTTTCGGATCCTTGCCCAAATTTTGAATGGTTACTTCCAGATTCTGCACAGCAGTTGGATTGTCTGGACTGTAAAAAAGAGATTTGTGGAACTTGTCGATTGCTTGCTGCGGGCTGTTCGCCAGTGAAATGCCCCAGTTGTTGTAGCAAATTGCCATGTTCTCTTTTGCAAGCTTGTACGTTGGATCAAGCTTCAAACACTTTTGAAATGCGTCGACTGCTGCAGCGTAGTTGCTAACTTTCAACGCGTTTACACCGTCGTTGTTAAGCTTGACTACTGCATCGCTAGCTGCAAATACAAGTGGCTGCTGCGAGAGACTTAATAACAAGCTGCCAGCCAGTAAGTAACTGATGTTTTTGCTGAGCTTTTGTTCGCGGTTCCGGGAAGTCATACGATTCCAAAATATCCTTTTCATTCGCCAAACGGACCAATTAGTAATACCTGTGACGGCTACAGGCAATTTTGCCAGGGCAGATTTCTAGTTCTCAGAAAGAGGCCGAAAATCCTCATTTGGATTTTATACGACCAAAGTTGTCAGGGACCATGGTTCCAACCCTAGATCAAACAACTATTAAAGGAGAGCTTTTTTTCTTGCACTCAGAAACCCCCGACGATATCAATGTGCATTCGGAAGCATATTTCAAAGAAATATTGCTGCTTGCAAGAGCCGCTGCGCCCGAAACGCGCCGCGCTTCAAGCGAATCAAGACGTTCGCACGGGCTGCATTCTAGAGCCTGGCAGCCTGCCGGGCGGCTTCTGATTGCTCGATCGACTATTTTAGAAGCCGGCGAGCCGCCGGCGCTCCCGGCATAAGAAGAAAACGGGGCGGTGTCGTAACACCGCCCCTGTTATTACTTTGAATCCTATATATAGGAATAGAATTTATGCTTCCGGCTCGATGAGACCATAATTTCCATCACGTCGATGATAAACGGTGTTCACCTGTCCAGTTTCCGAATTGATGAACATAAAGAAGTCATGTCCAAGCAGGTCCATATGGCTTGCCGCTTCTTCTGGTTTCATCGGTTTCAAAGGAAACTTCTTCGAGCGCACAATCTTCGGACGATTGGGCTCAAACGCAATCGCTTTCACGACCGCGAGATCGTCATCTTCCTCTGCTCCAACATCTGTTAGCACCGGTGACGCGTCCGATTGACCTCTATGTGTCCCCTTCGTCGAACGTGACCAGTAGCGAGTTTTGTACTTTCGTAGCTGTCGTTCAATCTTGTCTGCAACAAGGTCAATTGAGGCGTACATGTTCTCGGTTGATTCTTCTCCGCGAATAACCGTTCCATTCACTTTTAGTGTAACTTCTGCGGTTTGATTATTAGCTATCGATGGGTTCTTCGCCACGCTCAGAAGAGCGGTTGCATCGAGCGGCTGATCAAAATGTTTCTGGGCTCTCTTTAGTTTCTCAATCAAGTAATCCTTTAAGGCCGGGGTTAAATCTATATTTCGTCCAGTTACTGTGACGTGCATGAACATACCTCCGCATGCCTGAAATTTGCTATCGGAAGAGAAATGATCATCATGTTGTATTGATGTTTGTCATGTGCTCTCTTAGAAGCAGGAACACGCCAAGCTATTTCAGGTGTCGTTCAGGATAACACCTTTATTTCTGCCTTAAATTCAAAATTAATGCAGTCGCTATTCTTCAACTTAGTCCCTGGAACTGTGCTCGGTATTGAAATTTTGTCTTCTGAACCTGCTTCCATATTTTCAAGTTTACCCGAATTTCCTTCTGATAAACCCTTCCGCTTGAAAAACAGGCTTACCCGAAGGGAGTTTTTTTCAGGATGAGTTAGATTGGGTAGGGCAGGCCCGGGAGCGCCGGCTGCTAGCCGGCTTCTAGATTGACTGATCGAAAGCTTTAGAATCAGTCTGGATAGGCTGCGCTCCAAGGGTTTCGCATACTGAACGATCGTTGAACTTGTTCGCTAGATTGCTAGCAAGATACTTGCAATTGGCAAGGGCGACGCATGGCATCGCCCTTACACACAGACGAGTCTAGCGCAGCGCTGAAGAAGCTTGCAGGACCATCTGAGCTGCATCCAGATAATTTACGGACTGGGCAGTGGAGCCAGGCTTTTGCTTCATTTCAGCCTGAGCGCTGGGCACAAACCATCGGTCTAAACGGTGGTTCGTACGGTGAGCAGCAGCTTTGTGCGCCATATCCATTTCCAAAATGCTTGCAATGAGTGATACAGCTTCTTCAGGATAAATTGCCGAATCAAGCATGCCGTCAATCGAACTCGCCTCTGGTATACCGGCAACAAGGCCCGTATTAATAAGAATCTGGAAGGACTCTGGTCCGCTGGCATTTTTGCATTCAATTGCTGTTGGCATATTTGCGTTTCGAGATTTCGGATCGTTCTTTCCAGCTACAAACGCAGGATGCAAGAGATGCACAACAAGTTTGTAAAACTCACGCCGGGAAACTGCCTGCGAGGGGTCTAATCCTGGGGGTGAATCGAGATGACCATCTCGCACATATTGTCTGAAAGCCGCCATGCGAAAACGAGCATTGGACTTGATGTAATCGGGATGGCGAGCAATTGCCTCCATCTGCTCATCAGTCATTATGTGATTCGGATAGAGACTAATTCCCGTAGCTTCGGCGTCTCGACAGGCTTTCATAAACTCTGTAATTGCAGCAGCGTTTGAACCCATGCCATCACCGATGGCACTAATTTCAAGGTCTGGTTTTCCAGAAAGTTCGCGAATTTTTTGAATTGATTTTACTGTGTAACTGTAAGGCTCAATCTTCTCGTATTTACTGTTCCAGTAAATCATCGGAGCGATGGTATCAAAATACTTCGCAAGCAATGGCCACGAGATGCGTTTTACCTCGAAGCACTTATTGAGCGGGCTATAAACAACCGCAATCAAAGGATAGTTTTGTCCTAATTTTTGGCGCAGATGCTGAGCATATTTTTCAATGCGAGCAGGCTCGAGATTTTTTTCGAGGTTTGGCGCAGCACCATCAACATGCTGTCCGGTGGCAGAAGTGAATTCACAGGCCTGCACCATTTTCTCGGCGTCAGCATCAGGGTTGAACAGCTCAGCAAACGACCAGGCCATTATGCGCACGCCATGCCGGTGCGCGGCATCAATAATTTCTCCCATTTTGCCAGGATTGACTATTGCAGGTGTATTGCTTCGTGATGTTTGCAAGAATACATTGCGAATGCCGTGTTCTTTCAAATTTCGAAAGTAATGATCGAGATCGCCCTCAGGATAATGCCATATATTCACCCAGATACCGGCTCCATCAGCCAGACCTGTAGCAGCATCATCTTTGTAATTGGCAGCCATGCCCGATTGAGGGCAAAGCAAAGCAAAACAAGCCGACAGAAGCAGAAAATTCCTGCGAACTGCATTCAACATTTAGCGAGCTTCCTTCCTAGCAGGCAGAACCCATGACTGAGTTATACCCCTTGAAAACATTTTATCCCGTTACCAGAGCCCTTTTACGCAAATTCGCAAAAGCACATGTTATGCCCGACGAACTGATCGAACGTATGTTTCATTTTAGAGGGTAAAAAAGGAATTGTGGATAAATTCTCATCTTTCGCCATAATATTTACAGGCAGGCGGTTGAGATAGCTAGCCAAGCGATATATCAGAGCACAACACGAAGGTAGTTATGGGCAAGAAGCCTGAAGAAGAAATTGAAGCCAAACTGCGAGAGCTGGAAGCGGCAATGAAAGAGGCTCCCAGCACTCCGACCATAGTTCCTGGAAAAGCTAATGAGCTGAGCAACTGGGCTTCGCAATCAGCTACGGCACAGCTTAACAAGAGCGGTGAGAGTACAAGTCTCAAAGGCGAGCTCCATTTGCTGGGCGGACTCACCGCACTCGCGCTGGGATTATTCATTCTCTTCAGTCACGTGCAGGTAAGCATGGGCTGGCCGATGTTCATGTGGGGAGGCAACGGCAGCGGTTATCTGGTACTTGTTCTGCTTGTTGGCATTGGTTTTTTCCTTTACGACTATAAAAACAAAGTGGGCTGGCTGCTCACCGCGGGCAGCATCGCAGCCATAATTTTCAATTTATTTGCGAGCATGCATTTGATTTTGCCGCCCATGAGCTTGCTTGGGCTCATTACAGTCATGCTTCCACTGGTTATCGGAGGGGCTTTGATAGCTCGTGGATTGAAGATGCAATCCGGCGGAAACAGCAATCAAGATCAAAATTCGCCAAAATAACTGCAATTGCAATATGTTCATTTATATATCGATCTTCCGGCAGCGCATATGCCAAAATCTGAGGATCTGATATTTCATTTGGAACAGGAAACATGACAACACAATCTGTCGAAACCAAGAGAGAGCTGACAATCGTCAAGCGCAGCTCAGGCGTCGCGCTTATACTTTTCGACTCGGCAGGCAAGTTCAATTCGCTTGGTTCTCGCGTATTGAAAGAGCTTGATGAATGTCTCGACGTAATCGAAAGAGACAACTCAATCAAAGCAATTATCGCCATCTCAGGCAAGCACGACAGTTTTATCATTGGCGCAGATCTTCATGAAATCAAAAAGGCTTCCGGCTTTGAAGAGATTCATGCACTTTCTAAAAATGGACAGAGATTGTTCAACCGCGTGTCCTGTTATGGAAAACCTTTTATCACGGCAGTGAATGGCAGCTGCCTGGGTGGCGGTCTTGAACTTGCACTATCAGCACATGCACGCGTTCTGAGTAACAGCCCCAAAACTATCTTGGGATTACCTGAAACTCGCTTAGGGCTGATCCCCGGTTTGGGCGGAACCCAGCGTCTTCCTAGAATGATTGGATTGAAAGCTGCACTAGATATGATTCTTAGCGCGTCCATCATCAGCGCAGCCGAGGCAAAAGAACTTGGGATTGTAGATAAGCTAGTTTCCCCAGATGATTTAATTGAAGAAGCTGAAGCACTCGCCCTTTCACTTGCAGGCTCAGCTGAGTTTCAAGAAAAAACCAGGAAGTTTGCAGATGAGCTCAAAATGGATGAAGCCTCTGTCAAAGCCACTCCGTTTTGTTTGACGGACCTCGCGCCCGAAAAGGCGGAGAAGCTGTTGGCGATTTCAGAGCGCGCAATCAAACTTCGGACAAAGGGAAATTACCCTGCTCAGACTGAAGTTCTTGCAGTAATTAAGAAAGGCTTGTTCAACGGCATGGCAAAAGGGCTTGAGCTTGAGGCAGAAACGTTTGCCCGGCTGGCAGGCAGTGATGTTGCAGCGAATTTGATTTCTCTATTTTTCAACACCGATCTTGCAAAAGGAACGGGGCAAGCACTCATCCAAAAGCATCAGGGTGCCGAGGTGAAACGTGTGGGCATTCTGGGTGGTGGAACAATGGGTACCACGATTGCGCAGCTCTCAGCTAACACCGGTATCGAAACCACTTTGAAAACGAGAAAAGGACGCGAAGCTGAACTGGAACAAACATTGCAGTCTCTTCATAGAGCAGCAGCCAAAGGCAAAAGTGATGATCAGGCTGGGCATTCTCAGGTGAGCGTCACTGCCTCAGAGGAGGCTTTAAGCAAGAGCGACCTTGTAATTGAGTGCGTGTTTGAAGACACCTTGCTTAAAGCACAGATTTTGTCCGGCTTAAAAGAAGTGCTGAATGAGAAATGCGTTGTCGTCAGCAACACATCAGCTTTGTCCATAACTGAGCTGGCGAAGTCAGCTCCTAATCCTGAGCGTTTTCTCGGGGTCCATTTCTTCCATCCTGTTGACCGCATGCCGCTTGTGGAATTGATACCACATACGGGGACATCAAAAGAAGCTCTGGCCCGCGCAATGGATTTCGTTCTTAAATTGGACAAGACACCGATCGTAGTTAAAGATAAGCCGGGATTCTTGATCAACAGACTGCTGACTGTCTATCTTTTCGAACTTGCCAGACTGGCTGAAGAAAAGACACCGCTAAACTGGGTTGAAGACAGCATGCTCGAATTCGGCATGCCGCTGGGTCCACTAACACTCATGGATGAAATTGGGATTGACGTTGCCTTCACTGTTGCCAAAGTGCTCGAGGAAGGACTCGGAGCACGAATGCAGTCTCCAGAAATCTTCAGAAAAGTCACTGCAATAGGCTTGCGTGGTAAACGCAGCAATGTCGGTTTCTACCTCTGGGAAGCCCAGGAAAAGCGGCTTGGCATTAATCAAGACATGCTCGACAAAACTGGCGCGATTGTTTCGAGCGAAAAGTGTCCCGAAGATGAGAAGGCTCGCATTACAGACAGAATGTTGTTTGTCATGCTGGATGAAGCAGCACGCTGCCTGGAAGAGAAAGTAGTAGCACGCCCACGGGAAATTGATTATGCACTAATACTTGGAGTCGGCTTCCCGGCGTTCCGCGGTGGACTCTTGAAATATGCTGATAAGTGCGGCTTATCATCCGTAGCCAACACGCTGGAAAAGATTTACGCACACACTCTGGCAGCCGGCTCATCCGGTGAACGCAATATTTCGCCTCTCTTGAAAAAATACGCAAGTGAAGGACGCGGGTTCTACTCGCTGGCAGGCAAAGAGGAATAGGCAATGTCGAAGCGCCTTTTCGTGGGGACGCTCTTGACTCATGAGCAGGCCAACTTGCTGAGCAGATTGCGGAACGAACTTGAACCTCAACTATCGAAGTGGTGGCATTGCAAATTGCGTTGGGTGAAGCCGGAGAAGCTGCACACGACGTGGTTGTTTATGGGTAATTGTGATAAGCATGCGGAAATAGCTGCGGCTAATAAATTGCAGGAGCTGGCCAAAAGCTTGCACTCAACCGAGCTTCACTACGATTCGCTGAAATTATTTCCGAAGGCCTCGCATCCAGTAGCACTTGTACTTCTGCCCACTACTATCCCGGAAGGTGTGCAACAAATTTTTTCGGCAATAAGAAAAGAGCTGGGAGAATATTGTGAAAAGCTTGAAGAGCGCCCGTTTCGTCCCCATTTGACCTTACTACGTTTTCCAAAAGATTTAAGAGAGACGCTTGCCTGGAAAGAAGAACTTGATCTAAGCGCTTACCTCCCCATGACGCAGAAGTTCAACAATTTGAGTTTGATCGAGAGCCATCTTGGTCAGGCCAAAGATGGCTACGAAGTCTTAGCTGACTATTCACTTTCCTGAGAAAGCTTGAAGCGATGCCATCAGCTGCCCCTGGGTATAAACCCTTAGGCTGGAAAAAACAATGAGCGTACCCCAGGTCGGACAGAAGATAGACAACTATGAACTCGTTTCCGTTTTAGGAGAGGGCGGGCTCGGCGTCGTTTTCAAAGCAATACAGTTAGACGTGGGTAGAACGGTTGCTATCAAGGTTTTACACGCACACGTCGCCAGTGAAGAATTTCAGTCGCGCTTTTTGAGAGAAGCGCAAATACTGAGCAAACTTTCCCACGTAAATATAGTTACTGTTTACCATATGGGAATTAGCAGCAGCGGATTGACTTATCTCGTCATGGAAATGGCTGAGGGAAAGAGCCTTCGCCAGATTCTATTTGCGGAAGACAGACTAGAAACAGTACGTGCTTTGACGATTGCACGCGACACAGCAAAAGCACTGGGCTATGTGCACAAGCACGGTGTTATTCATCGGGATCTCAAACTAGAGAATATCCTTTTGATGGACAATCCAGAACCTGATACGGTGAAAATCATCGACTTCGGCTTAGCCGGCCTCACTGATGAACAGAACCAGAGACTTACAAAAACAGGCGCTCTGATCGGCACTGTGAGCTACATGAGTCCTGAGCAGTGCACAGGACAACAAGTAGACCATCGCTCAGATATTTATTCGCTGGCAGTTTGTTTATACGAAATGATTAGCGGCTACAAACCTTTCGACGCTGACACTCCTGTTGGTGTCATGTATCAACACATGAATAACGCAACACCTTCTGTTCAGCAGAGATGCAAGCTAAAGAGATATGCGTCGGAACTTGATCAGTTGATTGCACAAGCGATGAACAAGAAGCCGAGCGATCGGTTCCAAACAATGGAAGAATTCGCAGAAGAGATCGAACGGGTAATCGATATTCTCGAAGGACGAGCTGCTGGAAAAGCAAGCAGCAAAACACAGCGAAAGTCTTTGCCCATAGTTGCGGGTATTTTCGTATTAATCTTAGTAGTTACACTGGCTGCTCTACCTTTTGTTGGAAGGCAGTCAGCAACAAAAGATGTCCCAATTCACCGTCCGAAAACAGCACGATACAGCATCACAACAATTTTTGACACATTGACCAGTGGTCAAGCCGCCCGAGCTCGCGAAATGTGTGACTCGACTTTGAAATTCGACCTGCCACTGACGCAACGCATTGAAACACTAATGCTGAGAGGACAGGTCAGCCAATGCCCGGGAAGTATTTACTATTACTCGAAAGCAATTGCACTAAGCCAAAGTTCCAAGACCAAGTTGCTAAGGCTCAGCGCTTATATGTGGATCGCAAGACACCTGCAAATTGCCGGGCTGGAATCTGAAGCATTAAAGTACCTGCACAAAGTTCAATATGAATACAAGCCAGGTGAGGCAAACACAAGACTCAGCATCGAATTCACTACCAGAGACGAATTGGAATGCCTGGTCAACTTCGCTGATACCTGCATTCTATTAGGCAAAGAAGGTGCACGCGAATATCTAAGTATGGCCGTTGAATCCTGTGGACACGGAATGCCGGATATCAATGCATGCTGGGTTCGAATACTGGGCGACCTCTGCAGAATCAAAGATGACAAACTGGCTAAACAATTGATCGGTTATTGTTCGTTCACCTACGAGCTAAGCTGTATGGGCATTGAAGCGACGAGTTATAACAAAATGGATCTGGCACAGATATGCCTGAGTAAAGCAAAAGCCAAAATGCATTATGAAGACGGGCACAAGCTCTACAGGGAAGCAGGGATCGTATTGTGTGAAAGCCACATTTTGATCGAGCAAGGTAAGCTCGACAAAGCAATTGAGATCTTGGAAAAGCAGGCAGTTTATCAGCACGAAATGCCCAGAGCTGAGCGTGATGCCGCAGGTCCGTTACTCTTCCAGAACATGATGGCAGCAGGAATTCCTCCGGAGCGTGCCGAACGACTTTTGGGAAGCACTTATAAGAACCTGGCGAGGGAATATGTTAGAGCCCCATCGCAAATGTCAGTGTTTCAGCGAATGGCACACGCCAGATTTCTTCGCAGACTGAACTTTCCATGCTATGCGTTAAGAGAACTCAATGCGTGCCTGGAACTGATGAACAAAAACAATCTTGCACTAAGCAAGCACAAGGAAGCCCTCGAGTTGTTCACAGAATGCCAGCTCAGCAGGGCTATCCTACTAAACAGATTTGGGGAAAGTGCTGAAGCGAAAAAAATACTGGATAGCTTACCGGCAGAGCGAATGCTAACGGAAGGAGCTCTGATGCTGGCTCTAGAGCTACAAGATTATTCGATTGTTGATCGAATTGCAGGCGCCTGTAATTCTGTTGACAGTTCCCTCAGTTGTTCTCGAATTTTATGCCAACACGGACTTTATCAAAAAGCCCGCGACTGCCAAAAGAAGGCAAAGTCGCTGCTTTCAAGTTTGGGAATTACAGACAGACAACGCGGTGAAATCAAATGTTCGATAGAAGAAACGATAATACTTATTGAATCGAATGACATGAAGGCTGCAAGGCAAACCCTGGACCCACTTGTCCGCGCAGCATTGCATGACAGCCATAGTATGGAAATGGAGGACCTAAGTTATATTCTTGGGTTTGCAGTTCTATGCCAGATTAAAGGCAGTCCTTTAGACGGAGTTGCCCCAGACGAACTTGCAAGAGTCTTGCAAGCCCGAGAATTCGAATCATCTCACTGATACTATTTCTTCTTTTCGCTTTCGAGATCAGTCTTTAGATCATCCAGGCGCTTGGGCTCAGGACAGCCGGGCTTGGGCCAGGGCAATGGATCTGGAGCGCAAGGGTCTTTGGGCCATGGATCTGGCTCTGGTCTTGGAAAAGGCGGTGGCACAGGTACCGGTGAAGGCGGACGAAGTTCCTCTTGCGTTTGATCGTTGCGGTCGGCTCCAGCTATTTTCACAGATATATTGCCATATAGCTCCTGAAACAACTGAGCTGCAGCCTCCTGGGAAGAGTCTTTTGCCTTTATGCCAGATTCTTGAATTTCTTTGCTCACGCTCTGATTCCCCGCTACTTGCCCAGCTTACCAGCATGGAAGCAAAACAATTTTGATGATATGTATTCAAACGCAAAGCATGACTGCTAAAGTCCGCACACTTGGGGCGAAAAATCTCAGAAAGCCAGCCAGATCCCGACCCACTTTGCAGATGTTCAAGCGGCAGAACCACATCTGCTGTTCTGCCGCCAAGCGACTACAATTAAAAAGTCTAAAAAATACTTGCGCGGTTTTTTGTCTTTTGATATAAATTTTGTAGTGGAATTCACTTCCATCGTACTTAGTTCGATTGTTCTTTAGTCCGATGTACTTTAGTTCGATGTTTTTAAGTCCTACTTTAGTTCGATGTACTTCAGTCCGATGTTCTTAGTCCGATGTATTTTAGTTCGATGTATTTTAGTTCGATGTACTTTAGTTCGATGTATTTTAGTTCGATGTACTTTAGTTCGATGTACTTTAGTTCGATGTACTTAGTTCGATGACTTATGTGATTCGGGGCTCTTCGGACTGAGCCCTGGTCACTCTAAACTGTTCAAGATTTGATTTATTGAGCGCAGATATCTTAACGGGGAGGATTACTTCGTTTACTGGAAAATCTAGTTCTTTAATTGAGAAGTAGGCCGCAAAGGCCAAACATGAACATTAGAAAGGGAGGTAGCGCAACGGCGCTGCCTCCTTCTGTATGTTTTGGACCTGAGGGACCTGAGCGCGTGCGGTAAAATTTCGGTCAGAGATTCCTTTTGAGGAAAAATGCAGCGTGGCGCAGGACTGTTCATACAGAATAAGCGAATATGACTCATCCAAGCGCGGTGAGAATGAAGCTTAAACTAACCAGCATTCTCATACTAATCTTTTCAGGGTTGGGCGGTATCGAGGGATTCTTTTTAGGTGCACTTTGCGAAGATGTTCTAAAGGCAGACAGCAAAGCCAAGGATGAATTCAAAGTCGTTAAGATATCTCAGGATATTAGTAGTGGACTCATTCAATTCTACGAGGTGTTGGGTCATTTATGGAGTGGTGATCCTGTAAAGGAGCCCCGCATGCGTAAATTGGAGCAGACAATTGATTCTACCTGTAAAGAATCTGCTGAATTGAATGAGAATATAGGATCAATCAAGAGCACGATTCGGAGTGTTTTTGAAGTATTTGAGGCGAGAGATTTGCAGGAGCCGATCCCAAATCCTTACCAGGAAGCTTCATTAGAGGTGCTAACAAAAAGTATAAACGGCTGTAAGGAATTCTTGCGGATTCAGCGCAAGATCAGTGCGAAAGTAGTGCGCTCGGGTGCGACTCTGGTCCTGGGGGTTTCCCCGGTAGGATTGATCTTCAGCGCAGGCATTTTGAATGCTTTTTATTTGTTCTTTCTCTGGTTCTCTTTGCGCTCATTAATTAGTCGACCACTCAAGCGTCTGGCGGAAGATTGCCTGAAACTCGCAGCAGGCACTCCCATCCCTAAAGTAAACGAGATTACGGCCGAGTTAGATGCACTGCAAAATAATTTTAGCGTGATGTCCTTTCAAGTAATCGAAGATCGCAGACGCAGAGCAAGTTTCCTTGACTTGTTTGGTAGCAGACAGGCATCCATGCTTCTAGATGTAAGGCTCACTCTGAGCAAATTCGCTAGCTCATACCAGCTTGATGATAAAGTGCGAAGAAGACTCACTGCGATGATAAGCAATCTCAATGCTCTAGAGGAGCTTTTGAAATCTATGACGGCAGCCTTGTCGCGCGCGAATTCTCGTGAAATAGTTATCAGCCCAAGGCTTGTTCAATCTGATGAATTGCTGCAACAATGCAAATCAGGAGTTGAGGCTCTGCTAGAGCGGCAGCAAGTTACGCTTGAGCTAAACAATGACGATTTCAGCGTCGAACTTGATCCTGAGCTGATCAGGCGAGTATTACTCAACCTTGTTTCTAATGCCGTCAAATACTCACCGGCTGCTGGCAAGATAATTCTTACAGCTCGCGCTGAATCAGACTCAGCGATTTTCACTGTCAAAGACGAAGGCCCAGGTATCTCTGTTGAGGGACAGGAGAAACTATTCAAAAGGTACGGACAGCTTTCGGCACTTGATGGAGTGAAGCGCGCAGGAACAGGGCTCGGTCTGGTCATTTGCAAAGAAATAGTTGAAGCACATCAAGGAGAAATCGGATGTGAAAGCACTCCCGGGACAGGCAGTTGCTTCTGGTTTCGTATTCCTTTGAGACAAGCCAAAATTAACTATACACCCAGTTCGTCGCTCGAAGTAAAAGCCAGAAATCCCATACCAAGGCAAAAAAGCATATTCTCAACCTTGTGGCTCGTTCTCTTAATTTTCGCGATCGTTCAATCAGCGCTCTTTATTCGATTAGAACAGATGTTTTCTGATTTGACCACAAGAGCAGCTAATTTTGCTAGCCTGCGAGAAACTGTTTTAGAAACTCAGGATATTTTTATGAGGCAAGTTCTCTGGGGACAACGCCTCCAATTGCTTGCATTAAAGCGGGATATAACGGCGGTCCCGCAAGTAATCGGCTCGTTGTCGAAAATTGCTAAGGATTTCCAAAATCTCTATTCTGGAAATTTTGAAGAGGGAGTTCGCCAGGATGCCGCGCATATTATTCAGCTGCACGACAAAACTCTCGACTTACTTCGAGAATTCAAACAAAATATTGATGTAGTTTTTGCTAACTCAGAAAGCTATCGCACACGTATGACCGATCTGGTAAAACCGACAGAGAACGCTTTCGTAGCACTTATTCGCTTGTTAAGAGCCAACTTCGATGCTTCTTATGATTGGTCACACCAGCTGCGCTCAGAAATTTTGTTCGCAATTATTGCGGCGGCGGCTGCGGATGTTTGCTTAATCTTGTTTGCGCTGCTTAGCGGTATAGGCACTGCAAAAACAATCAGTTTGCTGAATTCTAAAGCTAAGGACTTCGCTGGAGGAAAACATATCAGTCCCAGCATCAAGGGAGAAAATGAGCTGGCTCTTCTGGACAAAAGCCTATGCGAAGTAGCAAGCGAAATTCACAACGCTGAGGCAGAGCGACAGGAGTTATTAGCAGTCATCAATCACGATTTACGAACACCGCTTACGTCTATACTGGGCTCACTTGAGCTATTTGCTGGGAATGCTTTTGGCGAATTGCCCGGAGATCCTCATATCTTTGAAAAAGCAAGAGAAGATTTGAAATCGCTCCTCATGCAGGTAAACGATCTCCTCGCTCTTGAGAAAATAGATTCAGGGGCTTATTCAATAATTCCAGAAAAGGTTTCGATCAAAGACTCGATAGAAACTGTAGTTAAAAGCGCCGACAAATGCAGAATCGAAAAATCAGCGAGCATCAATCTTAACCTTGAAGAAGAGCTCGAAAAAAGCATGTTTTTTGGCGATAAGGATCTGTTGTTGCGTTTGATCACCTTGTTAGTTCAAAATGCACTATCTTACTGCAATCCTGGAAGCACCATCAATATAGATGTGCAGAAGAGTGAGGACGGTTTTGTTTTTCAAATAAAAAACAACGGTCCTGAAATCGATAAAGCGTTGCTTCCAGTTCTGTTCGACCGCTTTAGATTTGTTGACGGCAAACCTGTACCGGGGCTTGGGCTACCCCTTGCTTATCGAATATGCCGCCTGCACGGTGGAACACTGGAAGTAAACGAGACAGGTCCTGCAGGCACTAGCATTAAGTTCACCTTGCCGGAATCCGCAATGCCCGTGAAAGACTTAACTTAGTCCAGATGGTTCATCGACTCGCTCAAAACTTTTTTCGGCGAGATGAATTCAGCGGCTGCGTTCAACTCAGGCAAAACACCGTGAATCTGAACGTATACCGACGCAAGCGGAGCATCGTCTTCCGTTTCTTCGTCAATTGGTGCCGGAGAGATTGAACGCTTCAAAGCAATCGCGTTGTTGCGAAAAGCATCTTTTGCAGCAAGGAAATTATCGAGATCAAAATTGACGGGGTCAGTATGGTCGCCTTGCTGAGCATAGCGGTGAGTAATTACATTCTCACTTGTAACTTTGTATCTGTTTTGCAGATATGTAACCAGACGCATAACAGCTTGTCGCTGCGGAGCAGGATAGTCTTGCCTGCCGGTATGATTCATTTCAATACCAATGGTATTGTCATTGTTGATGCCCGGAAGTGTCTTGAAGATATTTACGTGCACCGATGCAAGTTCAGGATCAAGCGCCTGATAAATTGTGCCGTCGCGATCAACAACGTATTGCGCTCCGGGGTGGCGCCGTCCCATTGAGTTCCAAGAGTTGATTACATTCTTTGCCGGCACAGGGACCCCGGTTTCTGTTGAGTGCAGAACGATGTATTGTATGGGCTCTCGACGCTTGAATATGCCGCCTGATAGCGCATGGGATTGAAAGACCCCAGCTCGCACCATCTTTTCCGGAGGGACATCATCTGCGATACCACGGGTGAAGGCATGGCTAGTTCTTGATCGAGCGGGCTGTGGTCACACTCAGGAGCTCTCATCATAAAGAAGTCGAGTGGATAAGCGTATTTTGGCTTGCCGGCTGAAGCAACGGCTTTGCCTTTCTTCGAACTTTTTCCTGCGGCCACATGGGTTTGTTTTCCAGAGCCGCGAGCATGGTGACGTGCTGACTTGTTTGAATGTCCAGATGCTGCATGGGTCGAATGCGAAGCATGCGAACTGTGGGAAGCAGCGGAAGATTGGCGGCGCTGGTGCCTGGCTTCTGCCGCAGCAATGTCTTGGCCGGTGATGTCGAACCAGAACGCGCCCAGCACGCTCAATCCAAACGCCACGGAAAAAGATAAGGCAAAAGTTTTCCCTGTATTCATGCTGCCCCAGCCCTGAGAAACCAGCATGCCCATCTTCCAATATTTTCGAAAAGAAGAGCTAAAGCAAATTATATAGCGCAAAATTAAAGGAAGCAAATCTCCTGATGCATATATATTGAATTGCCAATTTGCGGTTTTCTGGATTAATTCTGGACCAATGCCGATTCTACAAATGGCTATCAGCGGACTTAATCTATCCAGCCGCCGCCAAGAATATAAGTGTCTGAAAGATCGTAAATTCCAAGCACTTGGCCCGACGTAATCGCAGGTTGAGGCTGTTCGAACTCCACTCGCACACGCTGTCCATCAAGTGGATAGACGATTGCTTTTTCGACCGGGCTGTTGTAGCGAATTTTGGCCAGCGCTTCAAACGGCTTCTCAGGCTGCTGCGGCATAATCCAGTTCACTTCCGATGCAGTGAGTTCTTTGCGCAAGAGACTTTCTTTGTCGCCCACGTAAACAATGTTCATGTCGGGATCTATCCCACAGACATAAAGAGGTTCCGCATACGCCACTCCGAGCCCGCGGCGCTGACCTATGGTGTAGTTGTGAGTGCCCTGGTGCGTTCCGAGAGTTTCACCGGAATTGACGTGAATAATCGGGCCAGGACGCAATTCAAGGTAGAGGGCGAGATATTCCTGCGTGCTGCTGCCTTCAGGGATGAAGCAAAGGTCCTGACTGTCCTTGCGTTTGGCCGTAACAAGATCTCCGGATTCGGCAATTTCGCGAATCTTGTCTTTTGTGTAATCGCCAAGCGGCAACAAGGTTCTCTGCAACTGCTCGTTGGTCAATCCCCAGAGAACGTATGATTGGTCCTTCTTGCGATCCGCAGAGCGAGCCAGTCTCACGATACCGTCCTGGCCATGTTCCACGCGGGCATAATGTCCTGTGGCGATGTAATCGGCATCAAGATGCTTCAAGCTGTAATTCAAAAGAGCGCCCCATTTGATCACTGTATTGCAGACACTGCATGGTAGCGGCGTCCTGGCTTGAGCATATGATTCGTGAAAGTTATCGATGATTTGATTCTTGAACAATGCACGCAGATCGACTGCGTGGTGCTCAATACCAAGTTGCTCGCAAACACGAGCAGCGTCGATCATTCCAGTGTCGCAGCAACGGCTGCCTGATTTGATCAACCACCCGGTTACTCCGACGATGTCATAGCCGGCTTGCTGCAACAAGAGTGCAGTGGTGCTGCTGTCCACGCCTCCACTCATACAGACGGCAACACGTTGCTTCGTTTTCGGAGCAAGCGGTGAATTTTTTGCAGTAGCTAATGAACATTCGAGAACCTGCTCGAACGCTTGCTTTCTGTCCGTTGTGGGATCTGTGGTGGACATAGTTGGAACCTTGAAAGAACTCTGGGCGACCGCTTTAGAGAAGCGGTTAAGTAGAATGCAGACAAATATTGCGGAGCCTACATCCCCAGACTCAATGTACTACATCGCTCCGCGGATGTCATTAGCAGCTCCACAAATATTCACCATCTGGTAAGCGCAGCGATTGCGCCAACAATCGCTGCAATCCCTGGGAGCGCGGGAATCTAATGAAGCTCCGCGACACGCTTGCGAGCCAGGTCTGCATTGACGCCGCTTGGCGAAGCCTGCAGATACTTTTTGTAGCTATCAGCTGCTTCAGCTTTGCGCCCAAGCTTCTCAAGGACAACAGCCCGGTTGAATTCGACGACGCTGACTGAGCCACCGCTTTGCAAAACCGCCATGGTGTACTCGTCCAGAGCTTTCTCGAGCTCACCTTTGTTTTTCAAGATGACACCAAGCGCATTATGAGCGAGATAACTATTGCCGCGCGCGGCTTTCAGGCAACTTCGAAAGCACTTTTCAGCCTCGGCAAGGTCTTTCTTTTGCAAATAGATCTGGCCCTGGTTGTAAAACAATTCCGGAAGTGGCTGGGAATCGGCAGCAATGGCGTTCTTAAAAGTTTCCAAGGCAAGCTCACTGTTTCCAGCTCTGTATTGCGCATAGCCGAGATTATTGAGTGCCACCATTTTGCATGAGGGCGCCGCCGAAGAAGCCGCGTCGAATTCGCTTATTGCATCATCCCAACGCCCGCAATTCAGGTCTTCATAGCCTTGTGCAAAATGATCGACAGCCTGTTTTGGAATACCCATTTGCACCATGCATTCCATGGTTTCTTGTTTATAGTCCTCGCGCTTTTCGCATTTCAATGAGTTATGAAAAGCTAGAAGCGCCGCCGGATATTCACGTTTCTCCTGGTAGAGCCGTCCCAGGCAATAATAGGGATACGAGTAATCGGGCTTCAATGTGACAGCCCTGCGCAATTCTTTCTCTGCCAGAACATATTCTTTTCTGTCGAGCAAGAGGCGACCCAGCTCAGCATGCGCGTTTGGATATTTTGGATCTGCTTTAATTGCATCCGAATAAGTCTTTATCGCACGCTTGCTTTCTTCATCTTTTGCAAGACCCGCAAGAGCTTTAGCTTTGTCACGATAAACGGTAGCAAGACTGGTCAAAATATCTGCACCAGGTTCTTTATGCTTCTCTTTCAAAACGCGCGTGGCACGCAAATAAAAAGAAATAGCGTCATTGTATTTCTTTACTTGAATATCTTGAGCTTGCGCGGAAGCTCCCTCGAGATAGCAAACATTTGCCAAATTATAAAGCGCATAAAAATATTTAGGGTCAAGCCTCAGAGCGCTTAAGTAATGTTCTTCCGAGTCAGCTAGGCGCCCCTCTCTTCCGGCACAGAGACCAAGCCCGTTGTAAGCCTCAGGACATTTGGGCTCGAGGCGCAAAGCGGCGATATACTCTGACTTTGCAGATGAATACTGCCCATCGTCAAAATACTTAAGCGCAGCATCGAGCCGTTTTGAAACCTCTGGAGCGTAGTCAGCGGCATAAGCGGGTGCTGCCAAAGCCCCAAAGATGAACAAACACATAGCTAAGCGCAAAGAGACAAGCTTCTTCATTTCGAATCTCTTTCAAGCTCTACCCATGATGATTTTAGCAGCCCCGCGGCAGAGCTGCCGCGTTTAGTCACGATCAGTTAGCGAATCTCATTACAAGGAGATTAAAGCTGGCGAGCCTGCTGCTCACTGTGCTAGGATTAGCTTTTGGCCCTTCAGCCTGTTGGCAAGTCTTTTGACCAAATATTATGCGTGACAACGTATTGGCGCAAGCACTTCATCAGCATTTCCTCGACTGCCCGCAATACGCAAAAATTCTGGCACGAACGGCAAAACAGTCGCGCCAGGAATTGCATATTACCGGTCTTTCCGATTCGGCAAAGTCGCTGATATTGTCTTTGCTTCATCATGAAATTCGCCGCCCGTTTTTTCTTGTAGCGCCCGACCACAATCACGCCGCAAGATATCATCAAGAGCTTTCAAATCTAAGCAAGTACAAAGTCTTGATGTATCCGGCAAGCGAGGTCTCGCCATACGAGCAAGTTTTGCATAGCCCGGACACGATTGCGCAGCAGATGGAAGTTCTGCAACAAATTATGCATGGTTCATCAGAGCCATATATTGTTGTCCTGCCGGCGCGTGCATTGATGCAAAAGGTTCTGGATCCCAAGACGCTTCAGGCCAACACCTTGAAGTTGAAAAAGGGACAGACTGTTGATTTGAACCAGCTGCGTCTTGAGCTGGTGCGTCTTGGCTACAGCCGAGAAAGTATCGTGACTCTGCGCGGCGAGTTCAGCACACGCGGAGACATTATTGATATCTTTCCCTCCTGCGGAGCAGCCGTCCGTATTGAATTGTTCGGCGAAGAGATAGAGTCTATTCGCCAGTTCAGCATCGACACACAAAGATCAATTGAAGAAATCAAAGAAGTGGAAGTATTTCCGCGCTTCTGGGTTGTGATGGAAGATGCCGCAAAAGTGCGAGAAACTTTGCGCGAAGCAGGTGACAGAGCGCTTGAGCAGTTGTCCGACTCGGCGCAAGAGACACTATCGGCGGTGCTCGAGGGCGATTTGCAAGCACTGGAAGCAAAGAGCTATCCGGAATCACTCGAGTACTACAGCTCGTTCATCAATCCTGAGTTTTACACGCTCTTGCATTATCTGCCAGAAAACGCGCTATTTATTAGCGACGAGTGGGACAGCGTCGCGATGAGCTTACGCTCCTACGAGAAGAAACTGGAAGAGACTTACACGGAAGGTGTTAATTCCGGTCGCTTGCTCCCGCTTCCGCGTCCGCTCCATTTAACCATCGAAGAGTTCGGTGAGCTGTCGAACACTATTCAGCGAGTTTTTCTTGTATCAATGCCAGGAATTGAAAGCGCTGTATATGAAGAAAACGGCGACGCTAGCAACATTGTCAAATTTGACTGTCACAACGTTGAACGGTTCAACAGCCAGTTAAATCAAATTGTAGAGAAGATCAAGACGTGGTTGCGTGAAGGCTATCGAATTGCCATTTCGACGGAGCAGCCGCAACGCGTACTCGGACTTCTGCATGAATGGGATTGCCCTGCAGTGTACTTGACGGCAGGGCGTGATGGGGCAAACGCATCTGGACATGTCGGCGAGAATGCAGAATCCATTGCAGATGCAAACACTCCATCGGCTCAGAGCGCTTCGCAAGCAGCAAATATAAATCAAGAATGGATGCAGTCTACCACTCCAGGAGTTTGGATTACCAGACAGGGCTTCGTGGGTGGATTCAAGCTTGAAGATGTTCGGCTGATTTCAGTAACCGACGCAGAGCTGTTCGGGCAAAAACGCAGACCGACCACCTATCGCAGGCCGGTCGCCGAGAAAAACTATGAACGTTTTACCAGCGTATCCGATCTCAAAGTCAGTGATTACGTCGTGCACCTCAAACATGGAATCGGACAGTTCATCGGGGTTCAACGAATAGCGTACGATAATCAAACGAGAGAATATTTGGCTGTCCAATATTCTGGAGATGATCGGCTTTATGTTCCGGTCGATCAGATAAACCTGCTTTCTCGTTATCGCGGCAGCGGAGATTCGGCGCCCAAACTTTCAAGACTCGGTGGCGCAGATTGGGAATCGACAAAGCGCCGGGTCAAGAAATCCGTACAATCAATTGCAGAAGAACTTGTTCGCTTGTATGCAATTAGAGCGCAACAGGAAGGATTCCAATCACTGCCGGATACGCCCTGGCAATATGAAATGGAAGAGGCCTTTCCCTTCGAAGAAACTCCAGACCAGTGGCAGGCAATCCTCGAAGTCAAAAAAGACATGGAATCAAACAAACCTATGGACCGCCTGATTTGCGGCGACGTAGGATTCGGTAAAACGGAAGTTGCAATTCGTGCCATTTTCAAAACGATTATGTCGGGCAGGCAAGCTGTAATCCTGGTACCAACTACGGTGCTGGCTCAGCAACATTTCAACAACCTCTGCGATCGTTTCGCTGCTTACCCGATCAAAGTAGGTTTGCTGAGCCGCTTCAGAACAGCCAAAGAACAGAAGGAAGTCATAAACCGGCTTGCCACTGGTGGCTGCGATGTAGTGGTTGGAACTCACCGCTTGTTGCAGAAGGACATTATATTTAAAGATCTCGGACTGGTCGTCATTGACGAAGAGCACAGATTTGGTGTCGCGCACAAGGAAAAACTTAAAGCGCTTCGCGTCATGGTCGACATCATCACCATGTCGGCAACGCCAATTCCACGCACATTGAACATGGCTCTATCAGGTGTGCGAGATATGTCGCTGATTAACACGCCTCCTGTGAATCGTTCTCCGGTGAAAACATATATTGGTGAATACAGACCTCAACTTGTTCGTACCGCAATTTTGCATGAACTTGAACGCGGCGGCCAGGTATTCTTCTTGCATAATCGTGTCGAGAGCATTGAGCGAATTTCAATGGAGTTGAAAGAGCTGGTGCCTGAAGCAAGAATCACAATAGGCCACGGGCAAATGCAAGAGCGTGAGCTAGAAAATGTCATGCTTGAATTTGCAAACCACGAATATGACATTCTTGTTTGCACCACAATTATTGAATCTGGTCTCGACATTCCGAACGCAAACACGATTATCATTGATGACGCGGACAAACTGGGCTTAGCGCAGATGTATCAAATCCGCGGTCGCGTCGGTCGTTCTGATGTGCAGGCGTATTGCTACTGCCTCTACCGTCCCGAAAAGGTTTTGACGGAACAGGCACAAAACAGACTGAAAGCAATTCGAGAATTCACCACTCTCGGTTCCGGTTATCAAATTGCTTTACGCGATATGGAAATCCGCGGAGTAGGCAATATTCTGGGCTCGGAACAACACGGCCACATGGTGGCAGTTGGCTTTGATCTTTACTGCAAACTCCTGGGCGAATCGGTCGCCGAACTGCAAGGCAAGCAAGTTGCCTACGATGCCGACACGCAGATTGACATCAACGTTACTGCATTTATTCCAGAAGATTACATTCCGGACGCGGAGCACCGCATCATTGAGTACAAACGACTTGCTGATGTAACGAATGAACGAGAATTGATTGTGCTTACCGACGAGTGGAGAGATCGTTTCGGACCAATTCCCGAGCCCGTGAAAAATCTCGCTCAAGTGGTGAAGCTGAGATTGATTGCAAGTAAAGCCAATGTGGTAGCCGTAAAACCGGACATGGTCGGCTTGCGCATGCTAGTTAATTACCGTCTTAACCAGTGGCTGCCGATCCAAAATAAATTGCCGAAACATCTGGCCCAACGAACAACTTATAAACCAGGCTCGCCTGGCGCAGTGGGGCCAACCCCATATATTCTTGTCAAATCGGAAGGGCTGGAGCCGGTAGAGCAGCTAAATCTGCTTGAAGAGCTTCTGACTGCTATGGTGTCCCATATTCATCAAAGTGCTTCATAGGAGTGAGAATCTTGAACGAGAGCAAAAACCGGCACACACTCTTAGCTGCAATTGCAGCTTTAGCGCTGCTTTCATCATGTGCAAGCAAATACGAGGAGCCGCCAAAAGCTTCGAAGCCAGCTGAGAGTAAAAGCGAAACAAACACAACAAACACCGGCAATACTAGTAGCGCTGGCTCTGTCAACAGCACAAACTCAGCCGAAAAGAATAGCAGCACCGAAGCAGACAAGAAAGAAACAAAAAGTTCCGCTGCACAGGATACCTCCACAAGCATTGCAAGCAACCCAACAAGTACAAGCGCCAGCAGCCCAACAGGCTCTGCAGGTGTTAATTCCAATGCAGCCGGCGCTCCAAGCAGAGTAAACCTGAACACCCTGCCAAATGACGTACCTATCTGTTCGGTAGGAGGAAATGAGATAAAGGTAGGCGACTACAAGCGCATGCTGCGTATATCTCAGATACAAATGAATCAAAAAATAGTAAGCGATCCTCTTACAAAAGCCGGTCTCCTTCAACAAGCGAAACCGCTAGGTATCGAACTTACGGCGGAAGAAAAATCTAAATTGCTGGAAGCGGCACACAAGGAAAAGGGAGCGGATCCAAAACAGTTCCAAGAATTTCTCAAGAGTGCAAACGCAACCGAGAAACAGTTTGACGACGAGGTTCTTGCCTCAGGCTTAGCCTTCAAAGTGTCAAATGCAATAATCGAGCGCAGCCTACTGGGAGACCTGGTAAATCGCGAACTGCTTGCACAAGCGGCGAAGGAATCAGGCGGCGAGAAAGATGCGATGAACCAATATCTCTCTTTCAAGCACAGCAAAAACTACGATGCTATGCTGCAACAGACATCACTCTCGCCAGACGGATTGCGTGATGAAATGGTGAAAGCCAATCTTGCCAAATTTCAATTGAGCAAGCTTGAAGCCCAAGTTAAGCTAAGCGATGCAGAATTGAAGAAACTATACGATGCAAACAAAAAGCAATTAAAGCACGGCGAACGCATCCGGCTAAGCACAATTTTGATTCTTTGCCCGGAAAAGGACATCGGTCCAATTGGCAGCGTCCGCACACAACTGATGCGCTCGAACCCAAAGCTTAGCAGCGCGGAACTTGATGCGGCTGTTTCACAGTATCTTGAGCAAGCTAAGCAAAAAGCACTTATCGTTCTTGGACAGGCCAAAAGTAACCTTGATTTTGCCAAGCTAGCTAATGAGAATTCGATGGATCCTGATACTATGGCCAAAAAGAACGGCGGCGATATGGGATTTCTTGAACGGACTCAGATTATCAAGCCGCTTGCCGATGAAGTGTTCAAGCTCAAACAAGGAGAAGTTCTTGGCCAGGTAGTCAAATCAGATCTTGGCTACAATATCTACAAAGTAACGGCCAAACAAGGTCCCGGAGAATTGAGTTATAGCGAAGTCAAACCATTGCTCACGATGCAAGCCAAACAAGCGAAACTCCAACAAACTCTTGCTCAATGGTTAGAATCACGAAGAAAGAATACCAATGTAGCGTTCTCTCCCAAATTCATATCTATTGCAAATCAAGGAGCCAAATCAGAGACTCACTAATACTGCAAAATGTTTTTCAAGATTTATCATCAAAAAAATGCGACAAAGCAAAAGCAACCGTCAGGAGTAGGGACAGTGGATACAAAAACAAACAAGCAATTATTTGCTTCATTAGCAACACTTACAATTCTTTGCGGCTGTGGGCAAAAGACTGAACCGGATAATAAGCAGAGCGGCTCAAATCCAGGGAATACGTCGCAGACGTCAACTAATCAGACTCCTCAATCTGTAGCCGATTTTCACGTTGCACAGATGCCCGATGATACAGTCATTTGTACCGTGAACGGTAAGCCTATTAAAGCCGGAGAATATAAGTGCGTACTGCGCATCCAGCAAATTCAATCTACACAAAACCTTATGAGCAACCCGGAAGCAAAATCAGACCTTTTGAAGGAAGCAAAGAATATGGGAGTCGAATTGTCAGCGCAAGACAAATCAGAGATCTTGGCGTCGGCGCGCAAACAGAAAGGTGGCCCGGAAGCATTCAAAGAGTTTTTGAAGAAATCAGGGATGAACGAGACTCAATTTGACAACGAAGTGCTTAGTTCAACATTGGCATTAAAAACATCCAGCGAAAAGATTGAGCGCGGTTTGCTCAATGATTTGATTAATCGTGAACTTCTAGCACAGGCCGCACAAGCCAGCGGAGGTGAAAAGCAAGCAAGTGGCCAGACTGCTGCAGTTAAACAAACCCCGCAGTTTCAATCGATGGTCATGCAAACACAATCTACTCCCCAAAGCGTAGAAGAAGAAATAATGAAGTCGAGTCTTGCAAAGATACAAGCTTCGACTTTAGCCGCTCAGGCAAATGTGCAAGATGAGGAAGTAAAAAAGCTATACGAGCAAAACAAAGCCAAGATGCATCATGGGGCTCGCATTCGCATGAGCAAAATACTCATTCTCTGCCCGGAGAAAGATCTAGGTCCTTTACTCAGCGTCAGAAACCAAATTAAGAAAAATAATCCCAAATTATCAGATAAAGAACTAGATTCCGAAGTAAAAAAATATCTTGCCAGCGCGAAGGAGAGAGCGAAAAGCTTATTTGAGCAAGCAAAGAAGACTGCCAATTTTGCTGCACTAGCCAATGACAATTCAATGGATCCCCAAACGCATGCTACACGGAATGGTGGAGACATGGGTTATATCGAAAAACAGAACCTAAATAAAGAACTCCTGGCTGCTGTATCGAAAATGAAGCCCGGCGATCTTTATCCGGAAGTCGTCAAAAATGAGGTCGGCTATACAATTTACAAAATAACTGCTATCGAAGAACCAGGGGAGATTTCTTTCGAAGAGGCTAAGCCCATGCTTCTCAACGATGCCAGACAGCAAAAGATGAGCCAGGTAATGAGCCAGTGGATCGAAGCCGAGAAGAAAAAAGCCAAAATTGTCATGGCTCCTCAATTTGAGTCCAAGTCAAAAGACAAGCAACAAAGCGCTACTCATTAATAGAGAAGCAGCCGATGAGGCTTGAGAAAAAAGTTTCGCGAATGATGTTTTGCTTGCTAAATCCAAACATCAAACTTTAGATCAGGGACTCGATTTCACGAACGGCTCACCATTTGTGCATAATACTTTGCCGGTCCGCGGATCTCCTGCACGAATCAAATAACCAGACGTGAGCCCTCCTTCAACAAATGGAGAAAACTCAACCACGCCCTTGCCAATAAAATATTCTTTGTCCTGAACAAGCAGACGGTATTCCCGTATCTGCCGCGGGGTTTCAATCGGCCACTCATGTTTTCTTGTCACTGGATTTATCAGCGGCGAAATGTCCGTTGAACTGGTAAGCTTTTTGCTAAGCAAATAATTTTTCAGATCGGCAAGGCGAGGATAGCCGGCACCAGCCAACGGTGTACGGCTCATTCTGTAGCGATTTACCCAGCTATCCACGGCAAGAAGATTTCGCATAACTTCTTCGGATTGCCGCAACTGCGCGTCCGGTTGCCCGCAAGCATAGAGAAGCAAAGCGGAGCAAAAAGCTATAGAGGCTTTACACAAAGACATTCTCATAGGTGTATCATTACACGCCAATAGAGTTTACGCAAATACCCAAGTAAGCTTGCGTCGGGAGTTTTTGATGTCTAACGAATTCGATCCGCTCAAAGTAATTAGAGATCTGTTTCAAATCAAGACAGAAAACAAGGCGCCAACAATTCCTGCAACGGTTAAGTTGCTGAACTGGCTTGAAGGTTTAGACCACGCTCAGCGCTGTAAGCGCATGATTGAAATAGGCAGAGAAAGTAAATCTGCTGACTCCGCAGTGGCAGCGCATTCAAACAAAATTCTTGATGAGCTTCAAACAGGTCACTTTTATGAACGAATGCTTGCTTTGATGTCTTGCCAGGGAAGTGGTGACTCCAGGCGAATCCTGCTTTATACAAAAGACCGCTCTCGGTATTTGCGGCGCCTTGCCAGAAACATGGCTGTACAGTATTGCAGCGATGAGGAGATTCTGCCTGTTCTCTCCGCGCTCAAAGGTGACGAATGCAGATCTCTATTAAAGCGATTGCACAAGCACGGGCGGCAAGCGATAATCGATAAATTTATTGAGAGCATTAAAGAGAGCCGTCGGAAAGAATTTAGATCCTTGTGCTTTTTTGCCAGCACTGATCTAATAAAAAGCTACCTACCCATCATATCCGATACGCTCAGTGCACAAGAGACAGCAAGGTTTTCCTATCAAGCTCCTGAATTATGCGCAGAATTTCTAGAACAATGCGCATCAAATTCCCAACGTGGCGATGCGCGCTTGCTCAACTTATTTCGTGGCGCATCAAAATGGCTCTCGGAGCTTAAACCAGATCATACCGTCAGACTCATTGCAAAACTACTCGAGCTTTATTCGGCAAATCAGCTCGTTTGCAATGTGCTCATCAAAAGACCTGCCGAGATTACTGAACTTTTCAGCAAGCAGCAAAATCTTGGTGCGGCGGATCTCAGCGACATTTTGCACAAACTGCCCGAATCATTGCTACTCCAAACGCTAAAAGAAAACCCCTCATTGGCAAATAGCATAGGAAGCAGACTCAAACGGCTGGCGCCAAACGCAAGAAAAAAAGTCTTTGAGCAATGCAAAGAAAACTGGCGAAATAGTGATGGACTGATTCCTCCATATTTTATCGAGCCATTACCATCTACAGCGCGGATTAGCGAAGCAAAAAGGAACCTGGCAGTTCCGGTTATTGCCTCTCGCTTAGCAAACAAATTGGAGTATGTTCGCCTGCTGGACTGGAATGAGGTGAAATTGGAAACCTCCGAATCAATAAACAGCCCTGAGACGGAAGACAGAAGCTTGGGGCTATATGCTTTGTGTTATGCATCAAAGTTTCACCGCGATAAGCTTGCTGAAGTTCTCGATCTACTTCATAAACACAAGAACGAGCCAGAGCCTGTTCGCCTGGCATTTCTAGCGGCATTGTCTACGCTTCCACCAGCAGCCTTCAAGGCGGACACACTGCCTGCGCTCAATTTAGTTGTTGAAGACGCTCTGAATGCCTTCGATTTGTCGTCCACATCTCTACAGTATATTGGTCGGCTCTATCTACGCCTGTATAACAAATTTCCTGATTTCGTCGGCGAAAGAATCGCAAATATGCTGGAAAGTAGAGGATCTTATTTTTTCGTTTCTAATCCATGCTGGCTTAATGACGAGGAGACGAAATCGTTATCACGTTTCTTAGCCAAGCCCGTGGATTACTGGATTTTGAAAGAACAAACTACGGACCTGCAAAATCTAGCACGCTGGCTGGACCGCCGTCTGCCTCATTGCCAGCCAGCAAATGAAGGCTTGTTTTACTTGTGCAAACAAGAAAAAAATCAGTCGATTTCAGAGAAGGCAGCAAGATTGCTTCACGACAATAACCGACCGGTGTTTGAGAAATTTGTCCTGGAACTTTTAAAGCTCGATGAATCCTGGGGAGGACAAAGCAGCATCTATGAATATTTGAGCAGAAAACGACAATCGATGCTGACACCATACCTAGGGCAGAATGCATTAACGGGTCGATTTGCAAGCGGTAAAATCAGATTGGTCCCCGATTTTACAGCGGGTTTCCATCGTTGGAGCAGCAAACAGCAAACGATCTATTCACTTGCGCTCTCTCGCCTCATCCAGAACAACTCGTCAAATCACTCAGATAAGCTCTTCGGGATATACCGATTATGCCGGCTACCACAGCCAGACACAACAGTTCTCGGCAAACTAGTAGCAGCCGATAACGAGGAGAATGCTGTTAGAGACTTTGCCATCAGACAACTTGCCAGCACTGACGACGACTGCGGAACACCCATTCTATTATCATGCCTCAATGACGAAAGAGCGAGACAGGCTATATATGCGCTCCGCACTGCCATTCTAAATATGGAAACCGACGCCGCCCTCAACTTGTTAAAATCCGTTCCACGAGAAAAAATTACAATCTTCAAAGAGATTGTCCGCATTGCAGGTGACACGAAATCAGAAAAGGCCTTCGAGTGGCTTCTTGAATTGGAAGCAGGTGAATTGCACCGCGACGTGAGGTTGGCTTTGCTAAGAGCACTCTGGAACTTCCCTGAGAAAGGGCAAACGTGGACCATCCTTCGCAAAACGGTGTCAACCGGAGATAGCGTTTTTGCAGAAACCGCAAGCAGATTTCCTGCAAGCAATCTCTCCAGCAATGAGAGGCGCCATTTACTGGAAGTTTACGGAGACGCATTGCAAATCAAGGATAGCTCAACACGAATTTCCGCCCTGCAAACAGTATCGATGGCTGCTATCACTGACTCAGAACATTACCTGCTTCCACAACTAAAAACCTGCCTGTCTTCAGAGAATCAAGATGAATTCATTGACGCCAGTTGGGCTATCATCGCTCTGTATGCAGGGAAAGATCCCGAGGTATTGAGCGATTGTTTGAAGGTAATTATAGACAAACCCCGCAATTTGCATTCGTATATTGACCAGCTTCGAGCACATTTCTCTAGGCATAACGAGCCTTATCTGCAAGATACATTATTACTTTGCAAATCCATGAAGCCAGATCCAAAAACGATAGAGTTGCAGCTTTCTCTTGCCGGAACAGTGCTATCGTGGAAAGAATTTGGCCAGATGATAGTTGAGCTGGAGCAGGCGAATCAACTACACTTCGATGCTATGCAGACAGCATCAAAATATTTGAGTCAAACTGCCAGGGCCTCACAAACAAGTGAACTCGAAGAGCTGGAATTAGAGCTTAAGTCAAAGAAGGCGGAGAATTTAAGGAGGCTTGCTCTGGCGGCACTAATTGGTATCGCAAACAGTTCAGGCTGGACGGATGAACGCCTCGCCCGCCTGAAAGAGTTCAGGCTAGACCCTTCCTTGCTTGTTTCCAGTGCAGCGCTTTTTACACTTCCCGCAAAAGAATTTGCACGAGCTTGAAGCTAACATTTAGAGTTGCAAACTGCGAAATTCCGGAAATGCACGTTCGTTCACAAACCACTTAGTGCGATGCATCAGTGAACCGATCTCGCTGGACTCAAGTCCGAATCCTTGTAAAGCCTTTTTGCCGGAGACACTATCGTAACGAAGCAGGAAATTATCGAGTTTGCCTAAAGTAGCATCAGAAATTGGCCTGCGCTCAAAGCTCCGTAAAAGGTCATGGTTGATACCATACCCGGAAGAAATTGTGACACCTGGTTCGTAGTTAGCATGGAAGGCACAATCGAGATCAATATTCTGCACCAACCGCTCTGGGGTCATCACCATATTTTTTGAATGGGGGTCTGTGTCTGCAAGAATCAATCGCTCAACAAAAGCCTGTTCAAGCTGAGAATGAACTTTTGGATTTCGTTTTACCAGACTTGCAACATTTTCATAGCTGCCATAGCCAAACGATTGTTCAGCAAGATCCCGCAAGGCAAACTCAAGTGGAATGCCAATTTCCTCTTGAATCCAACCTCGATACAGTCTTCCATTTTTTTCGTAGACTCGGGGCGCGGTTACAGGAAAACCATTTTCAAATCGCATGGCCCTGTTCAAATGATATGCCGATTGCTCCATGCGAAATCTTCTTGTGTAAGCCCAGCCATGGGGAAAAGCACGGACTATAGCTTGCCCGGCACTTCCATCCTCAAACTCAAGTTGAGCCCGATATTTTTCATGGTGCATACTTCCTCTTTGGTCTGGCTTCAGATCGATAATGCGCGCTCGGGCCAGCGCTGTCTGCTCCGGCGTCATAGCAGGAAGTCGTAGACCAAGATATTGTGAAACCTCGAGAGGACCATCGGATATGAAAGGTGGATTCCGCTCGCCCTTTCCGAAATATTCAATTGCACGATCGATAATGCTGTGATTTTGAAAAATGCTATTTCGAGCATTACTTACACTGCTCGTGGGTTCAGTTGCGAGAACAGAGGTCGATTCAATCGCAGTCGAAAGTGGCGCATGCGGCGGCATAGCTGGCAGGCATCGCTCAAATGCCGCAGCAGTGCTTGCAAAAAGAAGGGTATCAAAAGCAAAGCGCCCGAGGCTTCGTTCCATCACACCAACATTATGCTGCCAATTGTTCGATGAATGCCAGTTGTCTGTAAGCGCCTCACAAATCGCATTGCCATTACGCAAAACATCATTTGCAAATGACAGTCCCATGAAAGTGCCGGCACCATGAGCAAGCCGGGCACAGGTCCCTTTGCCGCGAGAAAGATAAGTAATCCCCAAACCAAGTGCCAGCTGGGAAGCCGTTTCTATTGGATGTTCGCACAAACTTTCTTTAGCGCCTGTCTTAAGACCAGCGCTCCCAGCCATAATCAAGCAAAGCTCTCGCTGAATCTTATCTGTAGCGCTTTCGGGCAGCGCTACATCTTCTATCCGCGTTAGTTTTAAGTTCAAATCCATGGCTGACCTGTCGATTCGCAATCAACGGTCAATCCCAAGGTCTATTTTACAGATGGACAGGCAAGACAACAGAGGGGAAATACGTAGTCTACATTCCAGACGTACCATCTCTGAGAGCGGTTAGCTGCAACGTCCTGGGAGCATATTCCAAAAGCCCGACCTGCTTCACATTCCAGATAGCACCCTGGCCCCAGAAAAGACAATCTCAACTTTTTAAGTTGTCATGAGCCTATTTTTCCCCAGGGAGTGGTAGGGAGAAATATGCAAAGAAATTGCACAAGAGGGGGAGCTATGAGAGTTAATGTTTTACTAGCGAGTTTATTAGCAGTATCAGTAATGGGTTTCCTGCCGTTGGAAAGCAATGCGGCTCCAAAAGCCGCAGCAAAGAAAACAGCAGAAAAGAAAGACGAATTGCCAACCGTGTTAACCGGCTTTCCAACTAACCTGACAGTGCAAGTGTTGAGATGCGTGCGCGCGAATGTGCCAGAGTTTGGACGCAATAACATTGTAGTGTTGCAATATCGAATCAAGAAAGTTGGAGCAAACACCGGTGCAGTGAAATACTTTGGCGATGATCGTTTCGTATCCATCGACATCAAAGTGAAAGATCCAATGTTGGGTTCTGGATTCGAAGTAATCCGCGGTGTGCACGAACAACCCACACACTCAGATGACGTTGCAACAGCAGACTGGAAGGTAGGACAAACAGGCGACGGTTACGCCTGGTTCAAGATTCCAGAAAGCGTATCAACAATTGATGTGTTCTTTCCGAAAACAAGCCCGGTCCGCTTAAACATCGAAGTGCCACACTAATTCAGCACCACATATAATACCGAAACGGCTCGCCCAAAAACAGGCGAGCCGTTAGCGTTATTAGACTAACGATTGTTCGCAATAAGAATCTTTTTAGCCCGAGCCTTGAGTTCATCAGCCTCGGCCGTACGGTTGGTCTTGCGCATCAGATAAGCATTGTTATCAAGGAACGAAACAATGTCGATAGAATTAGTGCCGAAGCTTTCTTCCGCCAGTGAAAGTCCGCGCTCAAGATAAGGACGCGCTTTGTCGAATTTGCCTTGCATCTCGTAAACATAACCGACATTGTTTAGAGCTTTAGCGAGGCTGCCCTTATCTCCGCTGGGCATTTTTTCTTCCATTGCAAGCGCCTCTTCAAGATACTTTTGCGCCGTAGTAAAATCGCCTTTATTGCTGTAGCAACCTGCAATGTTATTGATAGTTTTGGAAATCTGTTCTGCATGCTGCTCCGGATGCAGCTTGTAGATTTCCAGCGCGCGATTGTAGAGAGGCAAAGCATCTTTGTAGCGAGCTTGCTCATAATATAATTGAGCTAAATTATTGATGCCCTCTGCAAAACCAGGATTAGTTTTTCCCAGAACTTCTTGCTGCAAAATAAGTGAGCTTTGCAGAAGCGGCTCGGCTTTCCCGTATCGCCCCTGCCGCATATAAAGCAAACCTAGATTATTCAGCGATGCGGCAAGCCCGGCTTTGTCGTCAGCCGCCTGACACGCAGAAACAGCTCTACTCAGCAGTTGTTCCGCATCCTTAAATCGGCCATTGCTTCCGTAGCCCAGCGCGAGTTGGTTGACTCTCAACATAAGGTTCTCCGGAATCTTGCGCGTCTGTTCAGCAGTCTGCAAATCAGCCAGAATTTTGTCATCACTGTCTGCTGCTTTTGGCGTTGTCGCAACCTGCGTTTGATTTGCTGCTCCGCTGTCTGCGTTGATCGTCTTCTTCTCAGACTGCTGTGCACAAGCACAGGCGAGCAGGCCTACTCCAGCAGTCACTAGTAAAGTCAAAAAATCGTTCTTTCTCATAATTGATACCATCGCGATAAATTCAGTCTATATGGTGCCGGTCCATAAAACCACGGCGAAAACCCTGGCTTGTAGCTTTATTCGCCCACAAACGGATTGTTGTTTCGCTCAGCCCAGATTGAAGTGCTTGGTCCATGTCCGGTAATTACTTCGGTCGAGTCATCAAGTTCTACAAATAGTCTTCCTTTGATAGACTTGATAATTTGCTCGAAAGATCCTCCCCATAGATCAGTTCTACCAATAGATCCCTCAAAAAGCGTATCGCCTGCAAACAGCACACTGTCCTTCTCAGCAAGTGAAAAGCAGGTGCTGCCTGGCGTATGACCAGGTGTATGGATTACCTTAGTTTTTAAATTTCCGATAGAAAGTTCTTCTTCGTCGTTGATAAAGTGGTCGACAGGAAGTGGCGTATCAAAACTGAAACCGAACAAACGTCCCTGCATGTCTAAGTTATCGTAGAGCCACTGATCCTCTTTATGCAGACAGATACTGGCACCAGTTTTTTCTTTTACTTCGCGAGAACCCACGAAATGGTCGAAATGAGCATGCGTGTGCAAGAGATATTTGATTTTGAAGCCTTCTTTTTCGCATAACGCGATGATGTGATCTGCGTCACCGCCGGGATCGATAATTGCAGCTTCTTTTGTTTCCGGACAGGCAATTATTGAACAATTGCACTGCAGAGGACCTACCGGAAACGTTTTAACAAACATTACTCAAACAACTCGCTGACGGAGCAATCTTCATGAATTCTAGCGATTGCTTCACCAAGCAGTCTTGATACGCTGAGCTGAACGATTTTTTCACATGTTCTGGAGCTGTCGAGAGGAATTGAATTAGTGACAATCAACTGCTCGATCGGCGAAGCCTGCAAGCGCTCGAGAGCTGGTCCTGAAAGCACAGCGTGCGATGCGCAGGCATATATTGTTTTTGCGCCTTCCTTCTTCAGCAATTCTGCGCCTTTGACCAGAGTGCCTGCTGTGTCTACAAGGTCATCAACCATAATTGCGACTTTGCCTTTCACATCACCGACTACTGACATAACTTCAGCAACGTTATGCTGGCTGCGCCGTTTGTCGATGATTGCGATTGGTGCATCATTCAGCTTTTTGGCAAAAGCGCGAGCTCGAGCAACGCCACCGACGTCAGGGCTGACGAGAACAACATCTTTGTGCGGCAGCGCCCGAACATAATCAAGCAGCACAGGACTTGCATAGAGGTGGTCGACGAGAATATTGAAGAAGCCCATTATCTGCGGAGCGTGCAGGTCAAGTGCGACAATGCGGTTGGCACCGGCAGTGGTGAGCAGATCGGCGACGAGCTTCGCAGTAATTGCTTCACGGCCGGCTGCTTTTCTATCTTGCCTTGCATAACCGAAGTAGGGAAGCACTACAGTGATGCGACCGGCAGATGCTCGCTTGAATGCATCGAGCAAAATCAGCAGTTCCATCAAATTTTCATTTACTGGTGCGCATGTCGATTGAATCAAGAAGCAGTCAACACCGCGGACACTTTCTTGAATTTGCACATAAATTTCGCCGTCAGAGAAAGGCGTTATTTTGAGTTGTCCGATGTCGGTACCGAGATAATCGGCGACTTCTTTTGCTAACTCTGGGTTGGCTGTTCCGGAAAAAACCTTCAAAAGAGTCTTTCCACCAGTAGAGATTCGTTGCTTCAAAGGCATTTGCGCTACCAAGGGTCGTTACCTCGCCGATTGATTCGCTCATAACAAGCGCTTTTCCGACTTCGCCAGACTCACAGCTGTGTAAGAGGACAGTGGCGACCTGTTGTGGTTCGCCCTTTGATTGCCCAGCTTAAACCCCGCTGGAGTTGCTCTAATTTTAGTGAAAACTTTGAAAGTTGGTCTTTCGATAAGTAATTTATAAGTTCTTACACGACTGATATTCAGCTATTTCCGCGCTATTGAGCACATATCGATCCGGCAAATTCTTGGCAAATACACGTGATTCCATGCCTGTTCCGGGCAAGATAAATTCTTGCCGCGAACGTATCTTTCGCTTCACGTACTTTACAGAAGTTGATACGGAGTCAGGCAACCCCTGCTGGAGCGACTGCTGGGGAGCATCAGAGCCAGCATTTTTGAGCCGAGAGTGGAGCACCCACCGGAGCTCTGCCAAACGATGGGCAAGCAGTGACTACAGAAATTGATACGTCCCGTTCAGTCCCATCTCCAGAATGCCTTTTACAGCAAGCTTAACGTGCATGTAAGTGAGCCCACCCTGCACGTATGCAACGTAGGGCGGACGGAGTGGTCCATCGCCGGAGAGCTCAATGGTGGAACCTTCAATAAACGTTCCGCCCGCCATTACAACCTGATCTTCATAGCCCGGCATCTCCGCCGGCTCAGGCTTGACGTGCGCATCGACTGGGGCGAAATGCTGCAGGGCATTTAGGAAATGAATAAGAGGCTCTCGTTTGTTGAACTTGATTGCCTGGATTATGTCGCCTCGATGTGTGCCTGGCTCCGGCTTAACCTCCAGGCCCAGCGACTTGAACACGTGGGCGAAAAGGTGGGCGCCCTTTAAGGCGTTTGCTACGGCTTGCGGCGCCAGGAAGAGCCCCTGGAGCAAGAGACGGTTTTGGTTGAAGTTCAGCCCGAGGTGCCCACCAATTCCCGGTGCAGTGAGACGATTCAGTGCAGCAGTGACAAATTGCGTCTTGCCGGCGAAATAGCCCCCACATATAGCAAGCCCACCACCGGGGTTCTTTATTAATGAACCCGCAATAATGTCTGCACCGACTGAAAGTGGCTCGACAGGCTCAACCAGCTCGCCATAGCAGTTGTCTACCATTACGATCAGATCCGGCCGAATCTGTCGAATCATCTTGATGAGTTGCTCAATCTGGCTGTTAAGTAGCGTAGGTCGATCCATCGAATAGCCGCAGGACTTCTGAATGTAGGCCATTCTCGTTGGAGCAGCCAGTGCCTTTTCCAGTAGAGACCAGCACGCGCGTTCATCAGTTAAAAGCGGAATAAGATCGTATTCTTGATAGCTGATGCCGAGTTGCTTCAGCGAGCCGGGTTCATCACCGACTATGCCGATGACTTTTTCCATGGTGTCATACGGATGACCAGTAAGGACACAGAGCTGCTCTCCTGCGCGAAGATTTCCCAAAAGCGCGCAAGCAATTGCATGTGTGCCTGAAACTATTTGCATTCTCACTGCAGCAGCTTCGGCTCCATAAATATCCGCGAAAACTGCATCGAGCACCTCGCGGCCGGCATCGTCCATTCCGTATCCCGTGCGTTCGGCAAAGTATTCGGTGGTCAATCTGTGCTTTCGGAATGCATCTAGAACTTTTTCTTGATTGATCAATGCAATTTGGTCAATCTCTGCAAAGCGGCTTGCAAGCGCATTCTCTGCTAGCTCTACAAGTTGCTTTGCCTTTTCCTCAATCGATATCATGATCCATTTCCGTTTCTGTTTTGCAGTTGCTGCGCAAATCACTGGTTCGTCAGAAGCAAAATTTGCAGAAACAGTATTCTAGTCTATGTTGAACGAAAAATATGAACCTTACTCATCATCGTCATGTTTTCCGTTTCCGCTAAAATGATCTTCAAGCGCAGTCAGTCGGCCGTTCATTTGAATTACCAGGCGAGAAAGATTTAGATGTGATTCTGACAAAAGATCGACATCGCTTCTTAGAACGCCAAATTCATATCGAAGCTCTGCAACATCCAATTTAAGGACAGAGACGTCGGACTTAAGATCAGACACGTCGGACTTAAGATCAGACACGTCGGACTTAAGGTCAGACACGTCGGACCTAAGGTCAGACACGTCGTCTGTCAAAGAGTCTAGTCTTTTCAAAATCAGCAAAAGAAGGCTTTTCTCATCATCCATAATCAGCTCCTTTGTCATCATAAATTAATCACTCTCCTTTATAGACGCTGATTTCATGCCAAGAGTTCAATTCTCAGTATAACTCAATGCCTGAGAATTACTGCCGAATTTCTGACAAATTGGGCTATTCTAGCTTTGCTTCAACGCGTTCGTGCACAAGGTGCAAAGCTAGATTTATCCAAGCGAATCGAATTGTTTTGTTCTAATAAGTTCTTCCAAGTTCTGCGTGAATTTATTGACAAGATAAAACGAGCGAATGACCTCCCGTCCCGCTTACAGTCATACCCTCATCGTTCCCGGCCATAATCGCATAGCCTTTTCCAGATTCCACAGCAGTATAAAGAATCTCGCCTTTGTATTTAGCAAGTTTAAAGGCATCTCGGTTTCTTAGCTCATTTACGCTTTTTGTAGTAGGTGCAAAATTGGTTGAAATCACGGGACTCATGTTACCCTTGAGACTTGGCGCTCCACCACAAAGAGCTCGCGAGCCGTTTAAAACACTTAGAATAACGATCGCCACAAGAATAACTCCCAGGCTCGCAGCAATAGGAAGCGCCAGGCTGTTGGAACTGGGCGTTACAGCGCCGGCATTAGCATTTTGATTCGTTTTCATTGCGGAGAGTTCTGATTTAAATGGCTCAGGTTGTGCTGCAAGAGCCTCGGTGATTGGTTTCTCTAGTTGAGTTAGCATAAGATTGATCTCCTCACAGATTAGTACTTAGTTCGTCTCTCAGCTTAGCTTGTCGTAATTTCCAGATGAACATATCAGTGCAAAAATGATGAAAAGCAGCAATACAAAAAATATCAGCATAGACTAGCTGAAAATTTAGCCCCGCAGCTTGAAGCAAAAATGGAAATACAACAAACAGACCACAAGCAATTAGCAAGATTCTTGCGAAGTAATCCATCAGATGCTGCAACAACTTATCCCTCGAAATCTTTTCGCCAGTGGCTCGGCTTTGTCCCGTCAAATAATGATGGGCAGTCAAAGCCAGATACTGACTGGCGTGAAAAAACGGCGGTGCAAAAATCCATAGTATGCTCGACATTGCCTGATTTGAAGTAAATATAGCGACAGTAGTCACAAGAACAAGAACGGCCGGTAAAGGCGGTAAAGTCTTTCTCTTCAGAGTTAAGCAGAAAATCCTCAGAAGCAAGATTGAAGTGATTGCCTTCACGGCGACCATCGAACAAGCCAGGAATGGCTCAGGCAAAGGCTCCCAGACAGGCAAGCGTTGCCCCAGAAATTCACCGGGGCTCCAATCGGGAAGAGTAAGTTGACGAAAAATTGCAAATAAGGCTGTGCAATTCAGCAAGGCTGCAAGCAAGAGCTTATCAGCTTTTTCCAGCTGATAGGCTCCTTTATGGCAGAGAGCAAGACGAAGCCGTAAGACTGTCCGACATAGTGTTGGACGATCCACAAGAAGTAAATCCTTAGATAAGCTCCGGTCAGTTCGGGAACCAGAGTACCACAAACAAACATCAACACTGCTAGAGCCGCAAGCCAGAAGCACAATACTGAATGCCGTTTCCGGCTATCTGCTGATTCATAGATTCTAAAAAGAGTCGCAGAGATATGCATTTCCCCCCAGGGGTGTGCGCTCAGAATTACAATGGCTGTCATTACAGGATTCATTATTGCTCCGGCAAGAGGCCGAGCGAACTCTTGAAGAATAAAGAGCAGCCAGACTGCGCCACCGCAGCAGAAGATTAAGTCGAATGCTGGGCCGAATATCCATGGGTATGTACTGGACGCACCTGTTAAAAGCTGAGCGCTCGGTGCTAGCACTCTTTTAGCTAGCATAACTGCGCTCCTTTGCCGGACATAAGCGCATCAAGAAATGCGGAGCCGTCTCCGCATGTGACACCATCGCCGAGCCAATTATTCTTATCCTTACACATGAGCTGCAAACGCACCACTGACAGGACTAGACGGTCTTATTTCAGTGTAGCCACGGTAAAAAAAAACAGAAATATATTTGCACGATTAACGGTCACTTGCAGCGAAACTACTCGCCATAACCAGGCTTTCCATTTCCGCCAAAGTGATCCTCAAGAGCGGTGAGTCGTCCATTCATTTGAATCACCAGGCGAGAAAGATTTAGGTGTGATTCTGACAAAAAATCGACATCAACTCTTAGAACGCCAAATTCATAACGTAGCTCTGCAACATCCAATTTAAGGACAGACACGTCGGACTTAAGGTCAGACATGTCAGACTTAAGCTCAGACACATCGTCTGTCAAAGCGTCCAGTCTTTTCAAAATCAGTAAAAGAAGGCTTTTCTCATCATCCATAATCAGCTCCTTTGTCATCATAAAATGATCACTCTCCTTCATAGACGCTGATTTCATGCCAAGAGTTCAATTCTCAGTATAACTCAATGCCTGAGAATTACTGCCGAATTTCTGACAAATTGGGCTATTTTAGTTTTGATTCAATGCGCTCGTGCACCAGGTGTAATACTCGTTTTATGTCACTGAAATGAACCGTCTTATCGTTGTTGAACCCCATCAATCGGTGCTCGTAATTCGCTTTTGGCGCTAATGTCAGCACCTAGCATAAGAGCCAGGCAAAGAGAAAAAGATTACTCATTTTATCTAAGAGTTCTTTCTCTGCAGATAGCTAGACATTGGTTTCCACCTCACTCGTGTATGAACAATCCGGGACCCGAAGTGCATTTCAAGATTCTTAGCAATGGCAGTATAAAAGACCTGAAGCTGGCAGACAGTTCCGGACTAGCGATGGTAAATAGCTCCGCGTTATCTGCAGTTGAAAGCACGACGCCGTTCGACAAACTAAAGGAAGGCTCCTCTCCCGCAATAGACGTCGAACTGGTGTTTGACTATCGCTGGATTGGTAGAAGATTTGTTTTGCCACGAGCTGAAACAGCTGCAAGTTCGAAAGTAATTCTGTTGAACTCCTGCAACAGCATTTCAAAATAACGAGCTAATTTTGTGGGGATGGCGGTAAATGCGTTCAGTGCGAACAAAAGCTCAATCAGTCGTACTGCTTTTCACTTCCCTTCTGACGGGAACAATTCAAATAGTGGCCGCAGAATCGGCTTTCGAAGATGAACCTCTACCTCACAGAGCAAAGCTCAAAAAGAGCTACCTTTCCCAGGAGGAACAAGGCGCTTTGATAAAAGGTTGCACGCCGGCAGAAACGATGCCTTCCAGTCCCTCTGCTTTCAGCGTAGCGACAGGCCAGACCGATGGCTGCATGTTTTACTTGAGCTATCTCAGTCGGAAGATTAAAATGAATTGGTTTCCGCCGCGCATCTGCCAGGGCTATATTCCGACGGTTGCAACCTTCAAAATCAGATCTGATGGCAATTTAAGCGATGTGCGCATAGTTCAGAGCTCCGGTATTTCTATAGCTGATAACGCAGCATTAGCTGCAATCAAAAACGCAGCTCCCTTTGGCTCTCTTCTACAAGGCTGGCCGCCTGAAGTCGAGATACAATTCCGATTTGATTACAACGTTTTTCGGCAAAAGTCGGAAGCAGCGATTCGAACTCTAAGCCATAAGCAGATTCTTCTTGATTCTTGCGCAGAATAGAAAGCGAACACAGCCAGATAAAAAATGCTCGACTAATTGAACAGTTGGCAACGTTTTGGCGTCTTTAAATCAAAAGCCGAAACTCCTGAGCTTGACCAGGATAGCACTAAGTGCTACATTTGTAATGTCAGAAACCAGTTCAATCCCACGTTTTTTTAAGACCGCCTGGTTTGCCAAGGCGACGTCAAAAGCTGGGATTCAGGACTTAGAGCTCTGCAAGATACTCCGGCAAACCCAAGATGGACAAGCTGATGATCTTGGCGGAGGTGTACTCAAAAAACGCGTACATAAAAATATGTTCCGAGCCATTGTTCTAGGAAAGGGAAGATCGTATTGGGTTTTAGTATATTTGTTTGCAAAAAAGCGCAGAGCCAATATAGATAACAATGAGTTGGAAGCTTTTAGAAAGCTAGCGGATATCTTTGAAAAGAAAACGGACAAAGATATTCAACGAGATTTGGAAGCAGGTGTAATGGTGGAGATTTGTCATGGCGAGACGCAAATACAAGAGTGAAGCGTTCGAAGCGATTCACAGCGTGGCCGATGGTATGCATCGCGCCGGAACCATAGACAAAGAAACAATGCGAGATTTCGACGACACATGCCTGGCAGAAATTGAGGACTTTACGCCAAAGCAAATCAAACGCCTGCGAGAAGATCTTAAAATCAGCCAGCCAATTTTTGCAAAATATTTGAACACAAGTGAGAGCACCGTTGAGAAATGGGAAAGCGGTGCAAAGAAACCTAGTGGCGCTGCTCTGAAATTACTAAATGTGGTCAAGAAACATGGTTTGGTAGTTCTTCTCTAAATTCCTCAAAAATAATCAAATCAATTGAACAGTTGGCAACGTTTTGGCGTCTTTGTTTATAGAACGCTGGAATTTAGCTATGAATATCCTCGATTATTTGTTTGTGGAACAGTGCCGAATTTGTAAGAAATTCGTCGTTCCGGAGCAGTCGGCCGCAGTGACTTTGTGTGATACATGCTGGCGTCCATTGTTCGAGCAGGAAGCGCAGCTTGATTCATGCTCGATTCCTGGCACTGAAGAAATCATAGTGGCACATGCGGTGACATACGAAGAGAGGATGAAAAGACTTATATACAAGCTGAAATATGACAGCGACAGATTAATTGCAAAAGATCTCAGCTTGCTGCTCTTAAACGCGCTAGACAAACTCGCGGACCAGGTAGATCTAAAAGATGCATTCATTGTGCCGATTCCACTGTCCAGATGGAGAAAGTTTAAAAGAGGCTTTAACCAGGCGGAACTGCTAGCTTCGCATTTAGCTAGATCTAGCCAATTGCCAATATTGCAAGGAGCATTAAAGAGATGCAAGCATACCAGGGCGCAGCATGATCTTAACAAGCAGGAGCGCCTAATCAACTTGCGAAATGCCTTTGAGTTCAATGACAAGAAGCGCCTGTTTGGAACGCTGATTTTGCTGGATGATATTCACACCTCCGGTTCCACACTGGCAGAAGCGGCTAGAACACTTTACTTAGCTGGAGCTCAAAACGTTGCAGCAATTACAGTGGCTCGTGCGCTGCTACATAATACGTAAGACCGTTAACGTACATATCCCACTGACCGTAATGCCAAACTCAGGTGGAGGCACTATGATCCGCATGCAACAACGATAGCTTGTGCGCTTACTTTGTCTTGCGATCTATTTCTTCCATAACGCCAGTCATTGCTTCCTGGAAAAGATCCCGGTGCACGATAATTTCGGATGCGGCGTCTTTGCCCCAGGCTTTGCTCAGGTCTTTAACACCAGCGCCCTTGGACCATAGACTGATGGAATAGTTCGACTTGCTACCCTTTGCCGCAACTTGCTCTGTGCCAAATGATAGTTCCTGATTCGTTTTCCACTGAGGCAAGAGTCCAGACAAGCGCAAATCTTTTGCGTTACACAATTCAAATATGTCGCTGCCGTTGCTTTTGCATACCAACAAAGCGCCACCACTAGTGGTGACTGCAATTTGGTCCTGCTCTGGGCTCGGCTCAAAATAAGCGATATCGTCATTTCTGCGCAGCAACACATCAGATCTATTACCGTCGAGATAGAACAGAGCACTTGAAAGATTGCTATTGATAGCACTTGGAATACGAACTTCGCGAGAAAGGAAAAGGACGCGCCCGTCCTTAAGCGCTCTCACGGGTGCGCGGTTGTCGAACACGACGCGAGCCAATCTTTGTGGTTTTAGACTCGGCACCAATTTACCCGAAGCGTCGGCAACCTCTACTTTATAAATAGCGCCTTCGTGGACCGGCTGCCCTCTCAACAAATCTGCTTCGCTATCATTATTGGCTCGAGTGAAATAGAGCGAGCGACTATCCGCATTCCAATCTGGATAAGCGTTGGTGTTATATGCAACGACGACTGGTTTAGCGAATGCTACATTAGGAATTATTTGGATGTAGTTTAGCTCGTGTGCCTTTTCGTGTTTAACGCAAGCGAAGAATTTGCCGTTAGGCGATGCTTTAATTTCCACAATTTCGTCTATGCCGCGATCAATCGTTCGTATCTGCGTTAGAGCGTTTGATTCCACTGAAACAAGTTTGATATAGAAAATGGGCACTTTTATATATTGGTAGGGCGGCCAACGCTTTTCGGCGAGCTTATCAATGTCCGGAGTGGCGGTACTATGCAAATGCATTGCAGCTTCGAGAGGATAACTAAATGTTCGCAGCGAGTTCTCTGCGAATTTTTTCGGATCACCTCGGTACGTGTAG
>JBIKOL010000220.1:0-11385 GCA_044358055.1 Obscuribacteraceae bacterium (SeqCode) | reverse complement strand
AAGACTCGTCCTGTATGGTCTTATCCTGATCCGCTGTAAGCAGCGGCTTCACATCAGCCCAGCGACCGGCATAATCAAAACCTACATATAAGCCCTGATGTTCTGGTCCAGGAATCCAGCGAAACATTCCGGCTTTATCTGCAAGAACTTTAGAGATTGTTCCTTCGCCGTCACAAACTCGCAAGCCCTTTTGCCCGATCACTGCGCCCAGTTTTCCGTCGCTGGACCAAACGAGATAGTTACCGTCACATCCAGCTATAGCGAAGCAGATCAGCAGAAGGCTAAGTAGTCGAGCCAGAGATACATAATTGATACGAAGCAAGCGAGACGCAGCTAGCCTCGTAATTGGGACCCGTGCGAGCGCAGCAAGTGCGGATTGTAGAGGCGCAGCGCGCAATCCCGGAGCTTCCGCTTTATCAATATGCATTTTGCACTATTCCAAAGTCATTTGGGTCTTTAAGAGAGGACTTCTTTAATTGCCGCCAGCGTTTGTTCGATCTCAGCGTTGCGGTGCTCTAGCGAAAGAAAAGCAGCTTCAAACTGGCTTGGCGGCCAGTAAATGCCACGCTGCACGAGTTCTTGCCAGAACTTAGCAAACTTCTCTGTGTTAGCCTTCTTAGCAGACTCAAAATCGATAACCGGTTTGTCAGTGAAGAACACGGTAATCATTCCAGGGACATGTGCAACTTGAATGCCGGCCTTTGCTTTCTTGCCGATTTCGCTTATTCCGTCTGCAAGTTGAGCAGTTCGCTCTTCCAACTGCTTGTACAAACCAGGACGCTGCAGTGCTTTCAAATTCGCAAGACCAGCACGCACTGCCAGTGGATTGCCCGATAGAGTGCCGGCCTGATATACATCACCACAGGGTGCAATACGCTCCATAATTTCACGCTTGCCACCATAAGCACCAACCGGCAAACCAGCGCCGATGATCTTACCGAAGCAGCTGAGGTCTGGCTTGATGGAATATCGCTCTTGAGCGCCGCCAAGCGCAACACGGAAGCCGGTCATAACCTCATCGAACACAAGAAGAGCACCGTGAGTGGTGCACAACTCACGAACGCCGGCAAGATATCCTTCAGTAGGAGTAATTAGCCCGGCATTGCCGACAACCGGTTCAATGAACACTGCAGCAATTTGATTTTTGTATTCCTTGAACGCTTTTTCGAGTGCACCGAGATTATTGAACGGCACAGACACAGTGAGATTGGCAAACGCATCTGGAACACCGGGTGAGCCTGAAATGCCCAACGTAGCGACCCCTGAGCCGGCTTTGATCAAGAACGAATCTGCATGCCCGTGATAGCAGCCGTCGAATTTGATAATCATTGAACGCCCGGTATATGCACGAGCAAGACGCGCGGCTGACATGCAGGCTTCAGTTCCCGAGTTGACCAGGCGAAGCATCTCGACGCTGGGGACCAGTTTTCCAACCAGCTCTGCGAGTTCAACTTCTGCTGCAGTCGGGGCACCAAAACTAGTACCAGTTTGAATCGCCTGTTCGAGTGCTTCCATAATTCTCGGGTGCTTGTGTCCAAGAATAACCGCGCCCCATGAGCAGACATAATCGATGTATTCTTTCCCATCGACATCAATAAGATGAGGTCCGTCAGCACGGTCGATAAAAATGGGGGTGGAGTTTACAGATTTGCAAGCACGCACTGGTGAATTCACTCCACCTGGAATTACTTTCTCCGCGCGCTCGAACCATTTTTGAGATTTGCTCTGTTCGCTAGCTTTAGTTTCTTCTGGTGCTGTTAGTGTTTGCGTAGTCATGGCGCCCTTCTTCGAACTCATGCAGATTGTGTTGCCTCTTGTGAATTGAGCAAACGCTCGAGTGCCGGTTCAACCATTTTCACGGCCTTCTCTCCGGCAGAGAAATGACGCATTTTGTGCGCCGAATCAAAAAGATAATAGGCAGGCACGAACTTATTCTCAAAAGCATCAGTAATTGTGTGCCAGTTATCAACAACACATGCTTGTTTGATTTCGTATTCGTCAATGCATTCTTTGACAGAGGGCACGTTCGTGTCACTTTCTTGACGCGGCATGTGCACCGAAACTACCTTAAGCCCAAGAGGTTCATATTTGCTGATCCACGCTTCAATATCGGGAAAAGCTTCTTTGCAGGTGCCACAGCTGATAGACCAGAAATGGATCAGCACTGGGTGTCCGGCCAGAGAATCTTTTTCAATCGGCTGGGAGTTAAACCAGTCTGTTCCACCTTCCAGAGAAGGCATATCGCTGTCCATTCGAAGTGGCATGGAACCTCCTTGTAGTCCAATCAATTCAAGATCGCCGTCTTCATAGGTAGAAAATTTTAGCAGCTCGGACGCCCTCAGTGGCCGCTCGAAAGGCTTATATTCTCAAAGAGAAACAGGGATTGTATTTTTTAGGCTCAAAAAAAATAGCGAGCGACAATATTGCAGTCGCTCGCTTATTAGCTTTTCTGCCCGGTCGCGGCATCTAGACATGCCACAAACAGCTCAGTCCAATTAGACTTGGAGCGGCTTTTGACCTGGCTTCCAGTTGGCCTGGCAGAGTCCACCTTGCTTGAGTGCTTCGAGCACACGCAATGTTTCTTCTACGCTGCGTCCGATGTTGAGAGCGTGGACGACTTGATACTGGAGAACGCCATCTGTGTCGATGATGAAGAGACCGCGAAGAGCGATGCCCTTATCTTCGATGAGAACGCCGTAGTCGCGGCTGACATCTTTGGTGATGTCGGAAGCCAGCGGGTAGTTCATGGAACCGAGTCCACCCTTATCGTCTGGAGTTTGAATCCATGCGCGGTGGCTGTAAACGCTGTCTGTTGAGACGGCAAGAATTTCTGCACCGGCTTTCTTGAACTCTTCTACCTTGTCATTGAATGCCTTGATTTCTGTTGGGCAAACGAATGTGAAATCGAGGGGATAGAAAAACAGAACGAGCCATTTGCCTTTGTAATCGCTAAGGCGGACATTTTCTTTCAAGCCCTTCATATCTTTGGTAGAGGGCATATCAAAATCAGGAGCTTTTTTTCCAACTTGCAACATCTGATGAGTTACTCCAAGTGATGAGTACGAGAATAGTAATCTTAGTCGGGTTTCAGATTGTGCCCGACTATCTTTAATGGAATATCCATATTTCTGAGACGCTGGTAGGCGCCGGGCGCCGGATCAGTTATAACGCTGTTGCTCGTTTCGCCAGGCGTCGAGGTCACGTTGCAAGTTGTTTTCAAGTACGAACTTCTGAATTAACGGGCTGTTAGTTTTCCAGCCGATGTTTAGGAGATGATAAAGATGGTCCTTCGGTGTAGCCGAATGCTTGCTGCGCCCGAGTTCGGCTTCATTCGTGGTTTCTGCCATTTTTAGCTCTCCGCTGGAATCTCAAGTGCTCACAGATTAGAAATTGAACATCTAAGCTTATATCCATTTGTAAATCAGATTATCGTAGATCTGGCTTTTCTGTAATGGTTTGTTTGACCTGAATAGTGGGTCTTTGATACTATTTCATTTTGCCTTCTTCTGAAGGGCGCGTTCTTGTCGCCCCATTTTCAGCTCTCAATGAGCCCAGGAAAGGCAGCAGCAGTCTCTCATTCTGGAGAAGAAACATGTACGCGGTCGTAGAAGCAGGTGGAAGACAGGTTGAGCTAACAGCCGGTCGTTTCGTAGAAATCGACATGGTTGCAGCCGAGTCAGACCAGGAATTTGTTTTCGAGAAGGTCCTGATGATCGTCAACGGCGCTGATTCAGTAGTTGGCAAACCCTTCATCGAAGGCGCCAAAGTCACTGGCAAAGTCATTGACCATGTCAGAGACAAGAAATTGGTTGTATACAAATACCGTGCCAAAAAAGGCACTCGTAAGAGAACCGGTCACAGACAACATCACACACGCGTCTTCATTAGCAAAATTGAAGTCGGCGGCAAAGTTGTTGCTGAAGCCAAAGACGAATACAAAAAACAGTAATAGCTGATGGCTCGCAAGTGCGAGCTGGACAGGAGAGCATCTAGTCATGGCACATAAAAAGGGCGCAGGCTCAACAAGAAACGGACGCGATAGCAACGCAAAACGTCTTGGTGTAAAGGTGTACGGCGGGCAAGCCGTCATCCCCGGCAATATCATCATCAGACAGCGTGGCAGCAAGTTCCATCCAGGCGAAAACGTTCGCATCGGCAGAGACGATACCTTGTATTCAGTTGCGGCTGGCATCGTAAATTTCAGCTCTTCTCGCGGATTGAAGCTGGTGAATGTCATTCCTTTTGAAGCAAAGCAGTAAACGCTTGTATTCAATATAAGGAAGGCTAAGGCCAGGATAAAAAGGACCCATTGGGTCCACAATAAATGTATTGGGTTGAGGTTCCTAATGGTCCTCAGCCCTTTTGTTTTCTAAAAGCGATATTCTTCTTACGATGCTCGTCTGGTGGCAGGCTGCGAATTCGCATTACAATTCAAAGGTAGCGGTGCTAATTGCCGCTTGCAAACGGGAGAATGAATTAACAGTGGCTCATCTGACATACGATTCTATAAAAGAACTTGTTGCAAAAGCTAAAGGAAGAATCATCCCTTCTGATTCAGCTGAGTTCTCCATTAGCAAACTATCGTACGATTCGCGGCATGTTGAGCAGGGAGCAGCGTTTTTCTGCATGCCTGGAGAAAAAACCGACGGGAATCGCTTTGCAGCAGATGCCATCAAATCCGGTGCCTCGTGCATTGTCACAGAGACAGCTCATGAATCGATAGCCCATCCGCAAATAATAGTGCCGGATGTGCGTCAAACACTGGCTGACTTTGCGGATCATCTGTATGGACAACCCAGCAGAAAGCTAAGATTGATTGGTGTAACAGGCACCAATGGTAAGACCACTACAACTCACCTGGTCGAAAATATTCTCAACAGATCTGGAAAAAAAGTGGGATTAATAGGCACGCTTGGATCACGAATTGCAGGCAACGCAGACTACCATGATGCAAAACATACAACACCGCAGGCACCAGAATTGCAGCAAATGCTGAACACAATGCTCGAACACGGATGCACACACGTGTCGCTGGAAGTATCAAGTCATTCACTTGCGCTAAAACGTGTTGCTGGCTGCCACTTCGCGCTTGCTGCCTACACAAACCTTACGCAAGATCACCTCGATTTCCACAAGACAATGGAAAATTATTGGAAAGCGAAACGACTTCTTTTCGAAACACTTAATGAGAGCTATCAAAATTCAAAATGCGCGGTCATTAATATAGACGATCCATACTCGACGCATTTCCTTGATGCATGCGGTTCTTCAGTGAAAACAATTACTTATGGATTCTCGGAAAAAGCAGACGTTCACCCAAGAGAGCTTACATATACTCAGGGGCGCAGTCTGTTGAAACTTGCCACTCCCTGTGGTGACATATATATTTCAACGCGCTTGATGGGCCAGTTCAACGCATATAATGTAATGGCGGCAACGGCAATATGCCTCGAAGAAGGCGCCAGTGCAGAAAATATTATCGAGGCACTGAAAGATTTTGAAGGCGTGCCGGGCAGGTTTGAAACTGTGTCGATCGGCCATGAAAGGGAACCATTATGCATAGTCGACTATGCACACTCGCCTGATGGTCTCGAAAATGTGTTGAAGACGGCAGCGGCGATGAAGCGCCCTGCCGGAAAGTTGATATGCGTCTTTGGTTGTGGTGGCGATCGAGATCCATCCAAACGTCCCCGCATGGGTGAGATTGCTGAGGCTCGCGCCGATCACGTCATTGTCACGTCCGATAATCCACGCACCGAGGACCCGCAAGAAATTATTGCGCAAATACTAAGTGGCATTCGAAGGATGAAGACTATAGAAGTTGAACCAGATCGCGCAGCCGCCATCAAATTAGCCGTTCAGGAAGCTGGTCCTGATGATATCGTGCTTGTCGCCGGTAAGGGTCATGAAAACTATCAGCTGGTCATGAACCAAAGCTATTCGTTCGACGACAAAATAGAGGTCAAAAAGGCGCTCGAAGCGAGTCTCAGAACCGGGGCTGCATCATCGTAAAGCCTCGGCCCATAAGCGAAATCGGGCGTCCGCCTGAGGCGTTATCGCAGTAGATATTGTTAGCATATCTGTGCCAAATTCCCAAATTTGGGACAGGCCTAGGCTTTCTACTCTACGAATGGGTATAATTTAAGAAGGATGGCGGGTCCATTAAAGATTCGCGTGAGGGGACAAAGTGGGAATTAGCTTCCACGTTACTTCGGTAAGAGAGGGGACAATCTTTAACGTAATGCAGTTCCTGAGCCTGGAGAAGGTCACAGGGACTCTTAGTGTTTCCTTTGGCAGACATATTCCCGACGCGCTTGTGTTTTTCGTTCAGGGCAAAGCCGCTGCCACCGAATTCGGCGAAATCAAAGCGGAACAAGTCTTTGACTTACTTCTATGTCAAGAGTACGCAGTCAAAGAAATCAACTTTGCGCCTGGCAGAGAGGCCAACTACAAAGAGGATACGCTCATCAAAACGCCCAGCCTGTCGGGCGCAATGCTAAATGCATCAAAAGACGTGGATCAATGTGGCGCGCGCCCGTACATTTTTGGCTTACTGGAAGTAAATTTCCCAGAATCCGGACAACATCCCCTTTTGCAAGTTTTCCACGAATTCAACAAGCACCAGGACACACTGGAAAAAGTAAAACCGGGTGAAAGCGATCGCGAGGCGCCGCTTCCACAGTGTGCGCTCGTCTACCGCGCGCTTCAGCGGCAGGTAATTACTTACAAGAATCCACTTGTAGCGCTGAGATCGTTCCGTCCCCTCCTTGAAATCGTTCAACCGCTTGAAGAAAAAGAAGCAGAGAACCTCCGGGGCTACATGCGCAGCTTGCTCCCACATCCTCGGGCTACGCACATGCCGCTGGAGCGTTTCTATGCATTTGCAAGCGCGGTAGAATCAATTGCTTACAAACGTGGAACTGAAGTCGGCGATGAGGCAAGACGTATCATTTATCGCTTGATCCAGTCCACCACGAAGCTCAATGAGCCAATGAACGTGCTGATACCGCTGATGCTCATGTTTGCTTATATGCTTATGCAAATCGCCTGAACTTAAGACAAGAGGCCGATTTGGGTCCCAGAATTATCGCTGGGCGCCCTATAGCGCCTTTCCCAGCATTCATTTGCCTGATCCGAGCGTTAAGCTCATCAGAGTATGAACTGTACACATATGATGGCTGTTCGCCAAAGATCGGCTATTCTAATAGAAGAGACCAGCGAAATGCCCTTTCGGTCATTTGCGAGCATCTGGTCTTGCGAGGCGTAATTCCGGCATGATCAGCAGCAAACAAAGCAAAACACTGGAGCTTTTAAGACAAGCTGATGCGTGCATAGATTGGGTCACCGTACACAAAATGGAGTTGCTCACTGCATTCTCACGTTTCATTCTTCCACGAGGATTTTGGGGTGACGGGCACAGTATCAATGCAAGCGATCATCCAGACCCATCTGATTCCCGTATTTACCTGACTTTTGATGATGGTCCGTCTCCACATACAACTCCGTGGCTTCTGGAAATGCTTGAAGAAGAAGGAGTAAAAGCGAGTTTCTTTTTGATCGGAAAGGAAGCCGAGCGTTACCCTGAACTGGTTGAAGCGATTCATAATGCCGGTCACAGCATCGGAAACCACAGCTATAGCCATCTTTTCATGCCTTATCTCGATCACAAAAACATCGAACATGAGGTCGCCCGAGCCAATCACATCATTGAAGAAATCACTTGTGAGCAACCGAAGATTTTTCGCCCACCTTTCGGCTTGATGTGCCATCGAACAGCGCAAGTCCTGCTCGATCGCAGCATGCACCCGGTTTACTGGTCGCAAGCGCCCGAGGATTGGTCTATTCCAGGCGCACACCGGGTTATCAGGCGCGTGCTCATGAAAATGAGGCCTGGAAGTTTAATCGTCCTGCACGAAGGATCAGTTTTGAAAGAACAAACCATAGCGGCTGCCAAGGAAATAATATATAAGGCCAAGTCGTCCCGGTTTATTCTCGACAAGGTGCAATTGCGTGCTTGATTTCCGCCCGCCTCTCCATAATCCACTTTTGATTGGATTTGCTCGAACATTCCGCTTTTTAATTAGAGATGTAAAAATGCACAACGCTGAGGTTCGCGTTGTGGCAGATGGGCTAGACCGCTTAAACCAGTTAAAAGGCAAACGCTGCATGATTTGCCCAAATCATTCGCACAGGCATGATCCGGAAACTATGTTTTTGCTTTCCTGCATGATCAAAGAAGATTTCAACTACATCGCAGCTCGCGAAGTATTTGATTGGAATCACGGATTGAACGGTTGGTTCTTGCAGAATGCTGGAGCATACTCAGTGGTCCGCGGCGCGGTTGATCGCGAATCATTCAAGATGACGAAAAAAATTCTCGTTGAAGGAAAGAAAAAATTGGTCCTCTTTCCGGAAGGCGAAATTTCTCGTCAAAATGATGTACTTCTACCGCTGGAAAGTGGCGCAGCACAACTTTCCTTCATGGCTATGGATGAGCTGCAGAAGCACAATCCGGGTGAACCGCTATACATACTTCCAGTAGCAATCAAATACACTTACAAAAACGATCTCACTCACATTTTGACCGAGACTATCAGCAAAATAGAAGCGAAAATCGGGATTGACAATTCGGGCGAAGCGTCTTTGTACAAACGCGTACGAGCCGCATCAGATGTGGTGCTTAAGACCCTGGAAGAAGAGTATGATTTTAAGCCGGACCCAGAGGGCGATCTTAACAAGCGCATGAAAGGGCTCAAAGCTCATATCTTAAGACAGATGGCTGATTTCTTGCACATAACACTGCCAGCTAGTGATAATTTGCTTGATTCTGTGCGGGTAATCAGAAACACGCTTGATGATTATTTGTACGCAGACGAAAACAGTTTGCCACCATATCAGAAGAAAATTCACGAAGAGAAGTCCGACAAGATCAAAACTTTTTATCACGATCTTGATCGCGTCGTAAGCTTCATCGCAATATACGACGGCTATCTTTCGCCCCCCATATCTCAAGAAAGAATGGTGAACGTGATTGAACTTCTCGAGGCCGAAGTTTTCGGCACGACAAAAATCAAAGGACCAAGACTGATCTTGCTCACAATTGGAGAGCCAATCAACTTGCTAGATCACTACGCTGAATACAAGAAGAACAAGAAACCAGTAATTGAAAAATTGCGTTCTGACATGAGCCATCAGCTCTTCTCAATGCTCTCAGCAGCCGATAAGGACCGCAAAACTGTTTTTGTTGACTAGTGATGTTCCAAGGCTGTAAACACAATTAAACAAGGAGAAGCTTGTGCAGCAAGGCTTGTCGTCCACTAAAGAGCCTTTAAATGTTTTTCTCTTAGCAACCGCACAAGCTTAGTGCTATCATCTAGCTGGCGCTTGTTACGGACATCTTAAAGGCAACTAAGCAAGATTGTTCGAACAAGACTTTATTCGCGCGACGAGGAAATCTCCGAAAATGCTCAAGCTAGCGCTTGTTGGACTGGGAGCCAGTGGCTTATTCAGCCTGGAAGAACTTGCAGGTGCAGATGTTGAAGTACACGTTTTCGACGTCGGTCCGCCATATCCGAAGCGATATCCCTGCCCTATCGATCAAGGCAAACTCGAAGTCTGCCCGCCGAAAGCTTGCAGCTATTGCGCCCCAGGACAATCAGCAGGAAGCTGGAACGACTTCAAAGTAATTCTCTCTGCATCGCCTGTCATTGGTGGACGTCTTTTTGAACTCATCGGCGAAAAGGAATTACAAACACGTCTCGACAAACTGCGCAGATTGATTCTTGAACATTCACCAGTTGAAATTCCTGTCGTGCGCCCAGACCAGGACGATCTTGACTGGATCAAAAAACGCGCGACGCTCGCTGGTATGACCTATCACTATCAGGAGCTTTTGCACTGCGGATCGGACAATGCGCCGGCAATCAACACCAGCATTTTGAACGAGATAATGGCAAAAGGTCCAAACATTGTTTTCCACTGGGACACAAAAGTGCTTTCAGTTTCAAGAAAAGGAGAGCAGTTTGCACTAACCTACGATCGCTACAGACGTGCTGAAAAAGAAACAGAAGAACTCTTTGACATATGCATAATGTCTGTAGGCAGAGGCGGAGCAAATTGGCTGACGCAGCAAGAGTTCTACAAAGAACTCGAGACCTCACCAGGGCAAGTCGATATTGGCGTGCGAGTGGAAACCAGTTGCTACTTCACCGAGGAAGTGGACAAGCGCTTCTACGAACCAAAGCTTTATTACATGACACGGCGCTCAAATGATGTCGTGCGAAATTTCTGTTCAAATCCGAAAGGGTTCGTCACACCGGAAAATCACCGCGAATATGTGCTTGTAAACGGGCACAGCAAGATGTTTGAGAAATCCGAGAATAACAATTTTGCCGTTCTGGTATCAAAGACATTTACGCGTCCGTTCAAATATCCACAGCAATATTCACAGCACATTGCCAAAGTAACAAACATGCTGGCAGGTGGAGGTCCGCTTATTCAGCGGCTCGGCGACCTACGTAGCGGAAGACGCTCTAAGTCGCTTGCAAACAATTTGATCAAACCGACACTTGAAGCAGAACCAGGTGATATTTCACTTGCTTATCCGCACAGAATTCTCGAAGGCATCCTCGAGTACATGGAAGCACTCGATAAAATCTGCCCCGGAGTAAATGGCGAGTCTACACTTTTGTATGCACCGGAAGTGAAAAGCTATCCGGACGCGATCATCGTCAACAAAAACATGGAAACCAATATCCCAAATCTGTTCATCATCGGTGACTCGAGCAGTTGGACTCGCGGAGTCGGTCAAGCTGCGACTTCCGGAATGCTTGCCGGCGAAGGCGTCCGCCGCAAATTGAAGGAACTCGGGCATCCGGATAAATGGTCAGTTCCAGCAATTCAACCTGCGACAGCTTCTTCTGGCGATTCCGACGGGGCTGTGACTCCGGAAGTACCGGTAGTTATTCAACGAAACTAGCTCACTGCACTGAGCGCAACGAAACTAGCTCACTAAGCACGAAACTCGCTCACTGAGCGCAACGAAACTGGCTCACTAAGCACGAAACTCGCTCACTGAGCGCAACGAAACTGGCTCACTAAGCACGAAACTCGCTCGCTAAGCACGAAATTCGCTCGCTAAGTACGAAACTCGCTCGCTAAGTACGAAACTCGCTCGCTAAGCACGAAACTCGCTCGCTAAGTACGAAACTCGCTCGCTAAGCACGAAAGTCGCTCGCTAAGTACGAAACTCGCTCGCTAAGTACGAAACTCGCTCGCTAAGCACGAAACTCGCTCGCTAAGTACGAAACTCGCTCGCTAAGCACGAAACTCGCTCGCTAAGTACGAAACTCGCTCGCTAAGCACGAAACTCGCTCGCTAAGTACG
>JBIKOL010000246.1:0-8277 GCA_044358055.1 Obscuribacteraceae bacterium (SeqCode) | reverse complement strand
TTACTCAGCAATTCAGTGCTGGGTTCATTTACGTTCGGAAAATTACTCCGTCGCTTACCATTGACAGCTCGAAACCCGCATTTCCATTAAACGAAAGTTCCTTAGGAGCCAGCGCTCCCGGCGCTCCGCTCTACTCTAACCTGGCTCGACCTGGTCTGGGGTCCTGAAAGTTGAAGGGGCGCCCTTGAGAGCGCCCCTTAGATAGTTTCGGATCTAATCAGGTTCCTACTGCATCACCTTCGTTTGCACCAGTCCGTGCTGAATCAAGAGCGCGGCCGCACGCCATAAGAGGTGAGTCGGGATACCTTCCATGTTGCGGAAGATATTGTGCAAGGTCGTGTTTCCATCAGCCTTCTGCACAATGTCCGACATAACGTTGAATTCTTCCGGCATGGGCGGCTCAGCCAATTGTCCGAGCTGTTGCCAGCGAGCAGCGAACTCGACTGGTGCCACCGGGCGGACCAACATATTCAAAGTCGGAATAATCTTCTTTGCAGCATTGAAGTTGTCTTGCGCGAGCGCTCCGTCCATTAAGATACGCTCGAGACTCTTGCTTATTGAGAAGCTTTCGTCCAACCTCGGAAGTTTAGTCATGGTAGCTTTACCAGTACCAGCGTTTTCCTGGAAGTTGAAGTTTCCTTCTTCAAACGTAGAGACGAATTCAACAATTGCTGCTGCGCCGGCGTGTTTACCCATACGAGCCTGCATGGGCTTGCCGCTTTCGAACAACAACCAGAGCTGACGTCCGTCTGGAGCCTGCACTGTCAGCACGCCGGTTTTCTGGGCTGTGGCCAGTGACTGCAACAATGCAGCCGGGTCGAACACACCCAGTTCACCACCGATGACGGCAGAGGCTTTGGAGGATTTGTAGCTCTTAGGAACTTGAGCCGAGTGAATCGACTTGTTGCGCTCAAGAACTTCTTTAACGTAATACAGGGCGGTGTCTGCTTTGTTGAAGAGATCGTCAGTTGTCTTACCATCTTGAGGGAAGGTAGACACACCGATGGAAATCGTCCATTTGGCGATACCAGCCGGCCAGTCGCTCTTCGCTTCAATAGCAGATCTCACTCTTTCTGCAACCGCCATAGCACGTTTGGCATCTGTATTTTCCATAACGATGATGAATTCCTCACCACCATAACGGATTAGATAATCGCCAGGCGCTGCCAGTTTCTCTAGTGTGTCGGTGGTACGCACGCAGGTCTTCACGATTTTCGAAAGTTCCTGCAGCATCTGGTCACCGATCTGGTGTCCATATGTATCGTTAATCGATTTGAAGTGGTCACCGTCCATGATCATCAAGGAGACAGGATTCTGTTCCGGATTGATGGCAGCTCTGTCCATAACTTGCGGCATGATTTCGTAGAAGAATTTCTTGTTGCGCAAGCCGGTCAGCGGGTCTGTACGTGCCGCTTCTTGTTCTTCTTCGTACTGAATATTCTGGTGTAATACGCGTGAAGCCAGTTCGACAACGTTACGCAATACACGCAAACGATCTTGTACTGTTTGACCTTCTGTAGTGAAGTAAATTGCAACTACACCGAGGTTGCGGCTCTGGAATATGATGGGCAGGTAAACTGCAGTACGGATATTGTGCGCTTGAGCCATTTGGGTCAAGCCGTAATCGCGCATTCCTTCCATTCCAAGAGTCACGTGCTTGTTTGTTGCAAATACTTCTCTTGCAATTCTGGTGTGATCCAGTTTTTTCAAATTCTGTGCGGCACGCTCGTCGAAGCCGAGCCAGGCATCAAGATTGAGTCGCTGGAATCTGTCAGCTTTAAAGAAACTTCCGAACATGATACTGGTCGGGAATTTGTCATTCAACTTATCGAGAATGCGCTGGCAAACCTGATGGCTTGATTTGAGTTGGTCCAGTTCTTTTCCCAGAGCGTTGATGAATTCTTCTTCCGCTTCCTTTGTATATAGTTCTGAAATTTTGGCTTGAGTTTGCGAAAGTTGATCTTCGTACTCTTTGGACAGTTCTTTCTTTTGTTTGTCGAACTCCTTCTTTTCACGGCGGAGTTCGTCATCTTTCGCGACTCGAGCGGCAACCAGCTCGTCGTACTGCATGCGGATGCCCTTGAGTCCCTTAGCCACATTTGTTACTTCAGAAATTGCTCCTGATACGTCGAGTCCTCCGCCCGTCACGCCAGAATATGCATCGCGAGCCAAGAGCAATGAGCCAGTGGCACGTGCGATGAGTGAGAGCGGTTTGCTGACCATCAAAAAGAGCAAAGCAATATTGAATGCGCAGAGCCCGCCAATTACGGTCCAGACATATGCCATGTTAGCAGGAGCAGCCGGCATTGCCGGACCCATCCCCAGAGCATTAGACATGAAACCGACTTTTGCAAACCCAACATGAAGCAATTTGCCATCGCCCATTGCTTCAACCGCTTCATAATATTGATTATCGCGCCATTTTATGTCGCCAGATTGGATTGGATATCTGGCACCGGCAATGCTTTTCACATCGGGTGCGTAAGGCTCAGTGGCAGGATCAAGATCGCCGCTGGCCGAAGTCACGTACAACCAGGAGAGGTGATATTTATCCATCGCCTGGAGTATTTTTGATGTAGGCGGAACTTTTCTTTTCGCCTCATCTGATAATGTTCTGCAAATTTGCTGGTATGACTGACCTGCAATAACCGGATAGAGGAAGTCCGAGACAAACGGAACTACAACTCCACCAATTAAGAAGATAATCACCAGCCTCACCGGAAGACTTCCGATAAAATCCATGACGGATCCCGTAACTTGTTGGACTGCTGATGGTTTATTCGCTTCGTCCATGGAACCGCCTAACGCCGCCTCGTATGTCACTGCATTCCCTCCACCTTCGAGAGATCGATTTTGAAGACCAGTTGCTCGCCTTTGTACCATTCAGGCAAAGGATCAAATTCAGTAGCCTCGACTGCAGCCTTTGCCTCTGCATCAGAACGCTTATTTCCAGAGCTTTCTACAACATCACAACTCAGCAGGGTACCATCCTTTCCTATTGCTATTTGAACAGTAACACTTTCGTTCTTGCGTTTGGGATGCCAGTTAGCGGCAATCTTCAATAGCAGACCTTTTCGGTAAGGTGCAATATTTCCTACTGCACGAGTACCCCCGACTTTAGTGGCAATTTCTCCCCCAACCGTGCCAAATCCGGAGCCAGTACCAGGGTCACCGTCACCGGTCCCTTGTCCGCCAGAGCCATCACCACCAGTGCCAGTTCCGCCTTCTTTGCCATCTGGTGAACCGCCTTCTTGAGGGGCTCCCGAGGCTGGAGAGTTGGAGTTTGCCCCCGCCATTGAAGTGTGAGGCACAGCTTTCGGTGAGCTCTTAGGTGCTGTGATAGGAGCTGCCTTCACGTTGTTTTGCTGAGTTATTGCCACTGGCGCAGCAACATTAGTTTCACGTGAAACAACAGGACGAGCCTGTTCTGGAGTGGGGACTGGCTGTGTTTCTTCCGCCTTGATTGTCGGCAGCGAAACTTTATCAGACTCGAGCGGCTTGGCTGCAGCCGCCGATCCAGAATCAGGATTTTCACCTTCAGTCAGAGTGATTGGCTTGGGGACGTCACCAACACGAAATTCGGGCGCCGGAGGAGGCGCTGTGAATTCGAAGTTAACGTTCACGTCTCGAATAATGCGCGGATGTTTGCGCTCATACTCTTCCATCTTCACGAAGGCTATGCCCATGATTGCGTGAAAGATGACCACAACAACTACAACCTGATTCAATTGCCCCTGTCGGTCAATCGAGTCAGGGTCTTTTCTATCTAAAAATCGGTCAGATATTTTGACCACTTCAGCCATGAAAGATATCGACATAAATCACCACTGCTTGTAATGCAGAATCCCCATTCGTTAGGTGCATGCCCCGAAAATCTCCAGGGAAAACCTGGCAAGCCAAATTTTCTTCAAGAAGGAACACAATGCCCGAGGCACACTCCCCAGGGCTATATGCCCAGCGCGCACACCGTGTTATTAGATCTGAAAATAATTTCACTATATTCCAGCACCTGGCGCAAATCAGCTGTGGAACTTGCTATAGCCGAGACATGCATAGCATATCTCGAGTGCCTGATAAATCGGACAGAAGCGACAAACAGACCTGAGAGTCCGATTAAAATTCGACCGACTGTCCCATATCAATCTGGAACGTCAACTGTTGCCCCTTGTACCAGTCTGGTAAAGGCGGAAAAATGGTTTTCTCGGCTGCGGCAACGGCTTCTGCATTCATTTTCTCACTGCCGGAACTCGATACGACCTCTACGTCAAGCGGCACACCATCACGATCTATGGCAAATCTGATTGTGACCGGATTTTTCATATTGCGTGTTGGATGCCAGTTTTTTCTAAGCGTCATCAGAACTTCTGAAAGATAGGGGTTGATATTCCCTTTCGCGCCACCGGCAGTTTCCACATGCGTAGTTAGTTTTTCAGGACTGCCCACGCTACCAGCATTCCTGCCATTGTTTGCATCGCTCGGACCAGTACCAGCACCGTTCTGACCGTTTCCATTTTTTTCTTCTGCATTTGAACTGCCATTACTGTTTGGGTCTCCACCGTTGATAAACGTTCCGGACGCATCGTGCTGGGTATGGCTGCCAGTTTGAATTGCACCAAGTGCTTTGGCATTTTCATTTGGAATTTCAGGCTTAACTTGATTGATTTTGACGATGGATAGAGGCGCGTCCTGTCCATTTGTCTGGCGAGACACGATGGTTTGAGCAGTGTGCTCTTTTTGCTCTATAGCTTCCTTTGGCTCCTTAAAGCTTGGCACAGAAAGCTTTTCACTATGTGCCTTCGACCCAGTCTGCCCACCCACATCAGGAGTATCTCCGTCTATGATCATGCTGTCTAGGGGCCGATCAGAAGAACTAAGCTCTATTTCACGAGGCATTTCTGCTGCCAGGTAAGAGACATCCACGTTGTAGATCGGTCTGGGATGCGCTCTTTCATATTCTTGCATGCGCATGAAGCAGATGCCCATGATCATGTGGAAGACGAGAACAAGCACAAAGACTTGTTTGAAATAGCCACTGTTGCTGTCGCTAAAATATCGATCTGAAATCCGCAAAACTTCGAGCATGAATACGTTTGACATACGCTAAACCCCACCGCCGATTGGGTTAAGACCACTGAGTATCCAGAGCGACAGAAAGCTTGCAGGTGCCAGCTCTTTGGCAAACCCCTCTCAGACCCTGCAAATATTATTTCAAAACTGCCGAGATCACTTGAGAACCCTAGTACGGAAGCCTACCTGGGGTTTTCCCTGAGTTGACAAGAGCGAGATTTTCTGCTTGCTCACCAGACATCGTGAACTTTATTTCCCCTTTCATTTGATCCTGAAAAGCAAGCCGTGCTCAGTAATATGAGCACCGGCGTCTCGCCTTATAAAGCTTTTCAGCTTGGATGAGCTAGAGGGAATCTCCTTTCCGATATAATTCAGCAGTAGATATTACGAAGAAATCCAGGTGTTCACATGAAAGTCGCTTACATTGTCCTGCTCGTGCTTGAGGTATTGCTGGCCCTCGGAGTAATCGGGCTGGTTCTCTTGCATCCACCCAAAGGTGACGGCATGGGCGCTATAGGCAGCGCTGCAACAGTTTTTTCTGGAGGCAAACGTGGTGCTGAGGCTGGTCTAGACAAAGTCACCTGGGTATTTGTCGGTCTTTTCATGATTTTGTGTATCGTACTTGGCTTTGGCTTTGTGACGCCATAGCTGAGTTCAGACAATTCATCAGAGGAATAAGCACGTGAGTTCATTTCAGCTTCCCAGCACGGATGAGAAAGCTGATTATGTGCAGAAACAGTTTGATCGTATTGCGAAAAAATACGATCTGGCCAACAATTTGATCAGTCTTGGAATGCATAGATTATGGAAGCAGCGAGCAATCAAAGAATTGACTGAGTCCTTGAGTTCCAGGGACAGAAATCCATATTTGCTTGATGTTTGCACAGGCACTGGCGACCTTGCCTTGTCTTTAGCAGAAAAATTTCCAGGCGGCTGCCAGATCACAGGTCTTGATTTCTCAGGAGAAATGCTTGCTGTTGCAGAACAGAGATCTGCACATGCACCATCTGCGGTGCGCTCTTGTTTGAACTGGAAACAGGGAGATGCGCAAAGCTTACCGTTTGCAGACAACAGTTTCGACGGAGCAATAATCAGCTTCGGCTTGAGAAATTTAACGGATCTTCAAAAGGGTTTGAACGAAATGTCGCGTGTTGTTAAACCGGGCGGCAGAGTAGTCAATCTTGATCTGGGCCAGCCAACGATGCCCGTCTTCACACCTTTCTTTCTCTTCTTCTTTGATAACATAGTGCCGCTAATCGGCGAACTCATTCAGCAAGACCGACAGGCTTATACATATCTTCCTGAGTCCCGAAAAGCATACCCCAACCCGCAAAAATTGAGCAGCATGTTCCAAAACGCAGGGCTTTCTGACGTCCGCTGGATTAGCCTCGCCTGTGGAAGCGTTGCACTTCATGTCGGTACGGTTTAGTGACTAACTCAAGCGAACTCGGTTCAGAAAAAACACAACAGAGTTCTGTACCTGCGACAAAGTCTTTGTTTATCTGCGTAGGTGATCTCTCTGCAGATCAGCACGCGGGTAAGCTCATCAGCAAATTGAAAGCTGAGTGCCCAAACCTGCATATTTGGGGAGTTGGCGGCGAATGCATGAAAGAAGCGGGTGTGGACATAATTTATGATCGAGAAAAAATTACGGCAATAGGTCTGGTAGAGGTAATTCGTTACCTACCAAGGCTCATCATGGCCAGGAGTGATCTATACAAACGAATAATTGAAAAAAATCCTGATGCTCTTTTGCTAATGGATTTTGGAGGCTTCAATGTTGGCTTTGCCACACTTATTCGAAAGAAACTCAAAAAGATTCCAATTATCTATTTCATTTCGCCACAAGTCTGGGGTTCCCGCCCATGGCGCATAGACGTCATTGCAGCTGCGGTCAGCAAAATGCTGGTTATCTTTCCCTTTGAAGAAGCTATCTATCGCAAAAAAGGCGTGAATGCTACTTTTGTTGGACATCCTGTCACATTGGAATTCAAACCAGAAGAAGAACGGCAAACTCGAGCAGAATTCTGCAAACAACACGGGCTTGATCCGGAAAGACCAATCATCGGAATCTTCCCTGGAAGCCGCAAACAAGAAATCGCATGCCACGCTCAAGTGGTCCTGGATGCAATCGAGTGGCTGCGCAAAGAACGAGCAGAGCTACAGTTCGTTGTCGCAAGCACTAATCAAACGATATTCGACGCCTTTCAGTTGCAGACGGAAAAGCTTGGATATGGGCTTCTTATGGGAAAGACAATAAAAACAATTTCATCAGAGCACAACGAAGAGCTAATGACCCATTCAGATATCCTCTGGGCCAAATCCGGTACCACCACGCTGGAAGCGACACTTATAGGCACCCCAATGCTTATCTTCTATCGCGGTTCTTGGATTACTTTTTTCTTTGTCATGATTTTCAAAATCATCAAATACGTAGGCTGGCCAAACCTTCTGCACGGCGAGGGCATCGTTCCTGAACTAATTCAACTAGATTGTCGAGCGGAACAGCTCGTAAAATATACTTGCGATTGGCTCGATGTGCCCGCGTTGAGGAAAGAAATCAGCTCCGAACTAAAAGTTCTGAAAAGTCACCTAGGTGATGGCGATTTCACAGACAATGCAGCAAGAGAAATCCTCTCAATTCTGAACCAATCGAAACTGTAGGATTTGTAAATCCAAACCTGGATAAGGCGACGCGAGCGCCTGAAGAACTGAGACAGCACTGCCATGAAAGACGCCATGCGTCGCCCGCAAGAAATAGAATCCGTGACCGAAAGCATGACTGAGAAGGAACCAAAATTGACACAAGCCGCAGTCACTGAGCCAATATTGAAGCAGACCCGGCCGGAGCCAGCAGAGCAGACGCAATTGCAAATCTATGTGCGCCTGCTCAATTACATTAAGCCATACTGGGTCCATTTCACTCTTGGTGTGTTGGCCGCTATTCCATCAGGAAGTATGGATGCAGCAATCGCCTGGCTCGCTGGTCAGGGATTACAAAAGATAATTGTTGACGGACAAGAAAAGCTCATCTATTGGGTGCCAATACTCGTGCTGATCGTGGCAGGTCTGCAAGGATTATTTCGATTTTTGGAAGCTTTCACAATTAGATTCGTCGGAGCTGCGGCGATTCGCGACCTGCGCAATCAGTTGTTTTGTCATATTGAAGAACAACCCTTGCTCTACTTCCAGGGTTTGAGTTCAGGTGTT
>JBIKOL010000187.1:0-15984 GCA_044358055.1 Obscuribacteraceae bacterium (SeqCode) | reverse complement strand
GATCGGCCGCATAACTAACGATGTGGCTATAATCGAAAATGCAATTTCGCAAACATTCCAATCTTTGATAAGCCGCACGACAACGCTTATCTCCCTCGTTATCGTTCTTCTCAGTCAGAGCTGGAAGCTAAGCTTGATTGCTCTTTCCATTCTCTCTTTCATCGTTCTGCCGGTAAATATTCTCAGCCGTAAGATCAGAAAATCCAGCCGCATAGGGCAGGAAGCCATAGGTGATCTGGTTGGAGTAATTTCGGAATCCATTCAAGGCGCCAAGATCGTTCAATCTTTCAATCTTGAATCCTTCCAGATCTCCAGATTCATGACGACAAACCAGCATTTCTTCGATAATGCAATGAAATCTGTCCGCGCAGAAGCAATGATGTCGCCAATTCTTGCCATGATCGGAGCATTAGGTATTGCAGCGGTTATGTGGGCAGCCGGCTGGCAGGTAGTTCACAAAGTAATGACGATTGGCTCGCTGACTTCATTTATCATCGCATTGCTTTTGCTTTATTCGCCCCTTAAAAATCTTGGTCGCATAAATGGCATTATCCAACCTGCACTGGCCGCAGCATCACGCGTTTTTGAAGTGTTGGATCGCAAGCCGGAACTAATGGATAGCCCTGATGCGGTAGAGTTGCCCGAGGGCAACCATCACGTTCAATTCGAAGAAGTATTTTTCCAGTACCCGGGTACAGGTACCGAAAAAGCTGGTCAGATGGTCTTACATAACATCAATCTAGAAATCCCCGCTGGAAAGATGTTTGCTCTTGTAGGTCTGTCAGGATCAGGTAAATCTACGATGGCAAGCCTGTTGCCGAGATTTTTCGATGTGACGGCCGGAACCATCTATATAGATGGTCGTCCGCTTTCAAGTTATTCGATTGCATCCCTGCGTTCGCAGATAGCAATTGTAAGCCAGGATAACTTTCTGTTTAATGCAACTGTGGCAGAGAATATTCGCCTGGGTCGCTTAAACGCCACCGACGAAGAAGTAGTGGCTGCAGCTGGAGCAGCTTATTGCCATGACTTCATTATGGAATTGCCTGAGCAATATAATACGAAAATTGGCGAACGCGGCATCAGACTCTCTGGCGGGCAGCAACAACGCCTCGCAATCGCACGAGCATTTCTAAAGAACGCTCCGATACTTATTCTTGACGAGGCAACAAGTTCTCTCGACAATGAATCAGAAAAGATGGTGCAAGCTGCTCTGAATGATCTGATGCGCAATCGTACAGTTCTTGTTATTGCCCACAGACTGACGACCGTCAGACATGCTGATGTAATAGTGGTTCTTGAAGGCGGCCGGATTGTAGAGATGGGCAACCATGACACGCTGGCGATCGGTAGCGGACCATACAACAGGCTGCTCAAGGCTCAGTTCGAACGCAACGCCTGAACGCTCGCTTCGAAAGACTCAATTTATACAAGTATGAATTATTGGCACCATATACGGTGCCACCTGTGAGCCCCCCTGTCCGCCGAATGACCGACAGAAGCTTCCTCACGAGTTCTTCACAAACATCTCGACTTTGTAATCAATGCCAGCAAAACAAACAAATCCAATCGATTTGTTTACCTTTTTTCGAGCAGACTAAAAACATCGCCTTTACGCTTCCCGCTCCACAAACTTAGAGCCTGAACCCACACAGGCTGGAGGTCCTAATGCTCTCCAGAACAAAAGGCAGTCCAAAATGGCTGCTAAGTTTCAGCATGCTTCTTCTCTGCGTTAAACCATCCCTGGCAATGGCAGCTGAACAAGCTGAAATCAAAAAACCAGAAGTACTTGAATTTAGCGCCAATTGGTGTGAATCATGCCAAAAACTAAAACCTGAAATAGCCCGAATTCAAGAAGAATATAGTACCAAAGTAGAATTCATCAATTATGACATCGATGATCCGTCGGTGAAAGAGCTGATGGATCAATATGATGTCACAGCAGTTCCGACCCTTATTTTTCTGGATTCGAAAAAGCAAATAAGCGGCATCATGGTTGGTTTTGCACCGCATTATGCTATCAAGCACGAGTTGGAGAAACTAAGTCCATTTAGCAAGCAAGAACACCGACATTTCCTGCAATTAGTTTCGAAGAAGTAATTTAAAGTTTTTTGACATGAGGTTTCAAAAATGAAAACATTTAGTATCGTATTTGGTGCTTGTTTAATGACAATACTCATGATCTCACCGGCTACTGCAGGTGGGTCGTCTCAATGTAATGGTTTGAACAAGACTCAGTGTACATCTTCCAAAAATGAACAAGGTGACTGCAATTGGAACAAAGCTCAATGTACTAGCAGTCAGTCGGGCAATTGCAAACAATCATCGTTCAATAACTGTAACAACGGTCAATGTGACAATGCTAAGCAATGTCCATCAAATAACTGCAACAACGGTCAATCAGCCAATTGCAATAAAGGTGGGTGTCAAAATAAGCAAGAGCCTTGCACCTGGGGTCAATCTCCTGGAAGCTATCCGACCAAGGATGGTGGCAGTCTGACAGTTGACCCGGATGGTACAAAAACATTCCGCAGTCCCGACGGATCTTACAAAATTTATCGACCTGACGGCTCGGGCATTTGGAAAATGTCCGATGGGTCACAGTACGAGAAGACTGCAGATGGCCACAAGACCTTCACATCTGCGGACGGACAGGTAAAGCTCATTCCCTAGCAAAGTTTTTCAACTGGATGATCCCACCGGAAAGAGTCCCCCACGGGACTCTTTCCTCTTGCGAACGCGGATAAGAGCTTAAGAGTTCAGCCAAGAAACCTTACGAGATCGCGCTGGGTCTTGCAAACGGTGGTGGGCAATCGAGAACGTTTGCTATAGCTTGCAATAGCTGGCATTCCTCAAGTGTTATCTTGCCGTCAAATTCAGCAACGAGCACGCAGGCACTCATAAAATGAGCTCGCGGCTCAATAACCAGCTCACGTATTTTGTTGAGCGCAGAATCAACAAGGTGTAGCGCACAATGTTCACCTTCCATCAAACTGAGTGATTCAAGTCCAAGTTCCTTAGTACCGACCTTGAATGCATCCACGCTGTTTTCAGAAAGATGAGCCAGAGCAGACAAAATCACACGACACTCGTCCGAAACGAACTTGACATCATATATGGTGGCTTTTCTTGATTTAGGATTGAACGATTCATCGAGATTTGCCAGCACCAACTTCATCAAAGCGAACTCAAAAATATCAAGTTTATCGTCTGCTTCAACCATTTTGATCACTGAATTCCGAAATTGCTCAAACTGAGGGAGTTTAAGTGTTCTGAGGGCTGGAGCACATAAACAGGCAAGTGGAAGTTTGAATTGAGAGTCCATTGTTTGAATTGCAGGAAGCGCTCGCGTCAACTCGTTATACACAAGCTGGAGTTCGGGTGCACTGAGTAAAGCGAGTTGCTTTGCTCTTATCTCATCGTCGTGAGACACGAGCAAAGCATAAATTGCAGCCGTAGCGCCCATAGAGGTCTTGCTCAATTGGACGAGCTTATATGGAATCTCTGCGCTTAGATTTCCTACTATTGCAGCACCAAGGGCCGTAGCCATAGGAGATAAGACGGGTCCAGCAGTCTTTCCGGCAGCAGTATTTGCGTCGGCAGGTGCGGAACTGGATTCAGTCGAAAATGAACCTGCAGAATAAGACTGTTGAAATTGATCTGGAATAATCGACGGGTCTTCAATATCCGTAAGGTCTTCTTCTTTGAACTGCGGATCAATGGCTTTGATTCTTTCGAGAATCGGCGGATGTGAATCAAACATATTGCCGAAGAAGGCAGTACGCGCATCGGCTAGCATCATGTGGTTCAACTGATTTGCTGATGCAACACCGAGAGATGAGCCACCAGAGAGCGCGGCGATCTTTTTCAAGGCTCCGGCAAGTCCCACAGGATTGCGTGTATATCGAGTAGACGAAGCATCCGCCAACCATTCTCGCTGCCTGCTCACTCCAGACTGAATTGCTTCCGCGCAAGCTGCTCCTACGCTACCGAAAAGCCAGAGCGCAAGCCCTAAGATGTTGAGGCTAAGGGAATCTCTATCTGAGCGAGATTCGGCAAGCAAACGTCCGAACTCGGCAATTATGGCAATGCCGAATATGAATGAAATGAGCTCCATGCTCAATCGCATGTCGCCATTGAAGATATGACTGAATTCGTGCCCGACTACGCCCTGCAATTCTTCCCGATTCAACTTCTTAAGTGCACCACGAGTAATTACCATTACCGTATCGCCGCGGTTATATCCGGCGACAAAAGCATTTATTCCAAACTCTTGATCAAGCACATAGAGTTGAGGAACTGGAGTACAGGAAGCGATGGACATTTCTTGAACTACGTTGACGAAACGCTTTTCGTCAGGATCCGGTTCGTCACCAATTAGCCTTGCTCCACAGGAATGAGCTACTGCCTTGCCTCCAGCCAAAAGTTCGATTCGCTTATACGCACAAGCCAGCAAAATGATCGCAAGACATGCAAGCAAGCAAATTTCAAATCCCTGAAAGCTGGGCATAATCGCATGTGATTCAGCGATTGAAGACCGCTTGCTCATACTGCAGTAGAGAATAAAAATAGCAATTGGCACATACATCGCTGCGGCAGTACCAAAAACCGAGACGACGAATAAGCACACAAGTTTGACCGTATTGGAACGGGCTGTTGCTTCCTTCTTATAAAAGGTCATCTTAGAGCTTCACCTTAGAACTTGACCTGAACTGGCTCACGATGATCAAGGTTCTCAATTTGCCAGAGCATTTGCCTTCTAAAATTGAACGTTCCAGCAAAGATACTGCCAGGAAATGATTCACAGGCTGTGTTGTATTCAGTGACAGTATCATTGTATGCCTGACGAGCATAACCGATCCTGTTCTCTGTGGAAGTTAGTTCCTCTGTAAGCTGCTTCATATTCTCATTGGCTTTCAGGTCAGGATAGCTTTCGCTCAATGCGAATAGCTTACCCATCGACGAGGTGAGTGCAGTATCAGCGCTTATAAGCTTGCTCATCGCTTCGGGATCGTCTTTAGCATTATCGACAGCCTTTGCCAGAGCAAAGGCCTGATTGCGTGCACTTATTACAGCTTCAAGGGTATTGCGCTCGTGTGCCATATAGGCTTTTGCGATCTCTACAAGCTGAGGTATCAGATCGTAGCGGCGTTTAAGCTGCACATCTATCTGACTATAAGCATTCGAACAATTGTTTCGCCAGGCAACCAGATTGTTATATACGCTGACGGCCCAAAATCCTAATGCAACTATTAGCCCAAGGAAAATCAAAAATCCCATATTGCCTCCAGTAAACGGTACAAAATACTTATACCCTTTTATGCAGACTTAAGCTGACAGAGTGATGGAATTAACCGGCAAGTCCTGACTATGACTAAGTGGAGTGGACTTGAGAGGGGCTGGGCTATGCCGCCAGTTCATAGTCCAGATTTATCAGGCGGTGAATCAACTAGATTCCCAGGGTTTTTAGTGCCAGCCGGAATGATAGCTAAGAATTGCGGAATTGTTCTGCCTGTCTCAATCAAATGCTCCTTCTTTGATATCAACTGACTGGAATCACCGCCATCAAACATCATGATCTTCTGAGCGCCAAAATCTTTCAAAACATTTTCTGCGTGGTCCTGCGTTGAAGCTGAAGAGACGAAGAGAAACGCATGTTTGTAATTGCCATTTTCATCAGGGTCTCCAAGTCCAACGAAGGTTCTTCCAACTTTTGCAGCAGCACTCCCATCAATATTCACTGATGGATCAAGACTAACAACAGCGTCATTGCTCTTTTCATTGCGAAACTGCTCGATATTATTGTTATCGAACGGAACTATTTTTGCACTGTCGCTATTTATCTGGAGTGTCAATCGCTTTCCGATATGCTTGCTTACAGCCGCGAAACCTTCGCTCACAAGCTTACCCTCAATCTTCAGTGGAAAGGCAACCGGAGCACTCGTGCCGCGCAAGTTCGAAAAGAATTGAGCATTCGACAGACAAAATACATCAGGATGCACTGCGCGCTCTTTCCCGAGAGCTTGTGAAAGCGTCAGTCTCTTGAAGTCTGGATCCGGACCGCCATAAACAGACTTTCGCCCGGTATTGACGATGTCACCCGTTAGCAAATCCAGTTCGGCACCAGCAGCGAGATCCGCACTTACCACGTAATCGTTCCCGCTCTGATACATATTTACTGCTGGGGCAGAATCGATTTTTTTGAAACCAAGAATTGGGTTTCCTGTCAAAGACTGCGCCGTTTCACCATTCTGCCCTGGAGTTTCCGTCATCTGCAATGAGGGATCCATGAACGCATCAGGGAAATGCAGAGGCAACAAAGACAAGCGATTGCCCATGTCATTTTGCTCGGCAGTTCTTTTTCTTGCTTCAATTAAATCAGGCATAGAATCCTCTCTCTCTCAGTCTTCATTCTCTGGTGGTGTCATCAGCTTGAACAGCCTCTCCGTTGAGATTCTGCTTTTTTCTCCTCGCTTTCCGCTGTGTTCGTGTCCTTTGCCCCAGGAATTATCGAGGTAAACAGTATCAGTTGAAAGATCATAATCTCTAAGTACGACCGCATGCCATCCATGGTCGCCACCCAGTCTTTCACTTCTCACACCACATATGGTGCTATTCGGACTCATATCATTTAACAACTTTCTCAATTGCTCCGGGCTGGTGACAGTTTGGACAGTGCGCCTGCCGTACTCATCAGTCCATTTGTTTATACCATTCTGGTGATCTATAACTTGAATTTTTCCGCGCGGAACAATTTTTCGGAAAAGAGGCAGAACTTCATTATCTTGAATATTTGGAGCTTCAAATGCCGAACTCTGCGAAGTCCCTAGCTTATCTTCGGAGGCTTCTTTCCATATGCGTCCATTTACAAACAAAGCCGCTTTGTTTGCCCCATCTGCAATCGGTTGGTACTTTACCGTACCGGGCTCTGCTTCGCTGAAGTCAGGCAATTCTCCACCATACGACCAGTGCAGATTGGCAAGATAGTACTGCATAAGCTGACTGGCAAAAGAACGACTGCCATCTTTTCTATGCTCCTCCCTAGCCTCCGCGTCCGGCAACAAACAGCGGCGCGGCAGCTTTGTCCCCACTTCACCATAATAGTGAGCGCCAGACAAAGCGAGGTCGCCAATGATGCGGGAATATTTTTCCGGATGATTAGATGCAATAATATTTTCGATAGAGTTCAATACACAGGTAGGGTGTCCACCCTGGTCAATTCTCTGAGGGAAGGCCAAATTCTCAAGCGTCTCTCTAAGTAATTTAGTGCACAATGCCGGTTGAACTCCAATCGAATGACGAGCATCAGAGCCTTTTAGCAAGCGGCTGAGATTTTGGAAAGTATCATTCAGTTGCCGATGAGAAATATCGTTTCGCTCCGCGCGAGATTCAAATTTTTGTATGACTCTGCGCAGGTGTTTAGATTCGCTATTTGAGAGATAATCATCCGAGACTTTATTTAGCCATCTAATTCCAATTGATTCTATGGGGCGAGAAGCTGTGCGAAATTCGCTAAAGTCTGGTGTGAGTTGACGCGCAGGCAAGATTTGCAACTGCCGAGGATGAGCAGCTGCACTGGCTAAGGCAAACGCCCCACCCAAAAAAGCGAAACTGTAGCATGATTTATACAAATCACTGGTCGAACTCAGCCCTTTACCATCCAATATCGAACGGGACTCAGCTGCTACGACTCCCGCCGGAATCCCAGCGATAAGAGCAGACTTGAACTGCTCAGCCAGAATGCTATGAGTTGTTCTCATCGCATTCTGTTCAGCATTGCTCAGTTCGGACCTGAACATCAATTGCAGCTTGCAGGTCGCGGCGCTTAAAGTAGCAAAAGTGAGCCCACCGGATAATGCATTTTTGAAACGAGACTGAAAAAAGTGTTCATCATTGGAATCAACAGGTCTCGATAAGCCATCGTAGAGTGAGCCCGAAAGCGCCGAATCAAAAACCGTTTTGAATCGATATTCTTTTGAAAGAAGTCCCTTTTGAAACGAAACACCCGGTAGCGAACTTGGAGTTGCAACAACCTTTTCGGGAATCTCAGTGAAAAACCTCGTTGAGGCATTGCTCACAACTCTATGAAGAAGGAAGAATGGAACAAGCATTCCTGCGGCGGAAGCTGCCTGCTGAGCATGCCAGCGAAAGGAGCCAAAATCCGCGTCAGCCGGTCGCTCCACAAAGTGGAATTTAGGCAATGCGGCGTTATTTCCGCATTTTTCAACTAACTGCAAAATTCCATCAAGAGGTTCTTGAACAAATGAATACATATAGCTTTTGCCGATGTCTGCCAGCAAGAGCTCCGCACTGCTTTTCTCACTTGTTGAAAGCAGATTTAGTTTTTCAATTTTCGGCAGCGCAAGAGCCAAGTCGCCCATTCAGGAAACCCACTATGTCTGCCAATGCTCCAACTAAGCCAAGTCTATGTATTGAACTTAGAAATGCAACAGTTCTAGTGGGATTTGCCCCACAATTTCGGCTTAGCTTTTTCCATAATTAATCGTCTAAATGAAGATAGCCCGAAGCCGCTTCCTGCGCTTCCTTTAGTTAACGCGCTTGATCGCTGGTGGATTCCAATCGTTGTTGAGGACAGCTGGGCGTGGCGCGTAAAGGCGCATGGTTACGCCGAGAACACCCTTTGGTGCAGGAAGCCAATTGCTCTCTTTTTCGGAACCAGGATTTTCATGTTGAATAAAAAGATCCAGAGATCCATCTGCGTTTTTCTTCAAAGGCATCCAGGAGGAAATCGCGAAGCGATTCAATTCATTGGCAGCCTGAAAACCATCATTGTCGTACATAGTGACGGACCAGAAAGCGTTAACTGGAGGCAGTTCACTAGCTTCGAAGTGAAGGACGTATTTGTTGGCACCGTCGACTGGTTTTCCCTCCGAATCAGCCATACACATTGGATAAATTGCTTCTTCCGGCGGGTTTGCCCCAAGGCCTACCATTGTTACAAATGCACGCTTGAGATAATGATTTCCATAAACTCCCATCGTGTCTGTTGCCATCAACCAACCGTTGCTGACTCGTCCCCTAATGCTTTGCTTTGACTTAAGCAGTTGGAGACCAGCGCTGGTTGAACGATCCAGAGCTTTCTTAACTGAAGGCTCAAGCGAATCATAATTGAACTCTTCACCGCACTTGATACCAATATTTTCCATTCTGGAAATGATTGACCAGTCACTCAAGTGTGGCGGATTCACCTTCAACAAAGACGCGGCAAGTCCGAAATATTGAGCAGCCGACATAGCGTTAACCTGCTCAAGCGGAGGGGTCTTCATGTCGAGAGAGGCATCTGTCTTCACTGGCTGAGGAGCCGATTTCTTGCCATCCAGCCAGGCTGATAGTGCAGAAACCTCAAAACTGTCCTGAAGGGCATGAACAGCTGCGTAATCTGCAGGTCCATCAGTCTTTGTGCGGCCAACAATCCAAACATAGGGTGTAGGCGCCTTAATTTGCTTGAGTCCTGATGGAATTTCGCCGGACCATGAGGGAGCAGTAACGATAAATTTGTGCGGCTCTGTACCTGTGCTGTGGGCTCCTGGCACGGCAAATACGTCAGTCCACATATCGATCATCGGAAGCAAATAGAATCGGCCCGAAGTATCCGGCACTGAAACGACCTGGGGTTCTGCGTTCAAATCCAGCCATGCAACCGAATACAGAGTATCGAAATTGGGGCGAACGACCGTTTTAAAATCAGCCTCAGGATAAACACGCATATGGCTGAACTGGTTCATCGGTCCAAATCCGGGCTTGCCGCCGGCATTTACGTTTACGCATTGCCTGCGTGTAATTTCCATGTTGAGAAGCGGATAGAAATACACATACGCGTCTGTAGCGATTTCAAGCAATTGCTCTTCGCTAAGGGTGACTTTGCTAGCTAACTTCTGAGTCATTTAACAGCTCCTGATTTGTCCTATCCGAACCCGATCGCGTTTTATTCCTGGTGATGCATAGCGCCGCCTTATAACAGCTGCGTTTCAGGCAACTCTAGACAAGGTGCCTGGCACTTCAAATACGAAGTGCTCAGACTATCATATACAGAAGGAATATGTATTAAATAAGGTACGTACTATTCCAAAATCTTCAACTCAAGGTTATTTACATCGCCCCGGAACGCACAATATTTCGTGTATCCCATTTCTTTCAGCGCATCCAATTGTTTCTTCATTTCTTTTTTGCGAGGCAATATTGAAACTACGCTGTCATCGCCACGCAAGATGCGCGCAGCGTTCAAGACATCAGTACCTTTATCTCTATCGGGATCAATAATCAATGCGATTTTTTGCTGCGCAAATGGTGGTTGGAATCCTTTCTCCGTCAAAATGTCGATTGCTCTTTCAAATCCGATTGAGAATCCGCAAGCAGGAACATCTCTGCCGCTGAACTTGCCGACCATTTTGTCGTATCTGCCACCACCGGCGATGGAGCCTGAATAGCCAGGATTTTTGATTTCAAAAATTTGCCCGGTGTAATAGCCCATTCCTCTGACTAGTGTTGGGTCGAATCTTATCGAATAACGTCCCTCGGAAACAGCTTGCACAGCCTCAATAACATTTTGCAAGGGCTTCATATAATCTGCTTCAAAAAGATCCGGGAATAGAGCTTTCATATCGTCAAGCTCAAGCTTTCCTTGTTTTTGTTTATCCAGATATTTCTCAAAAATGCCGGTAAATTTCATCACCGCGTCAGGATTGTCCTGGCAGGCAGACAGTAATTCGTTGCGCACATTTTCCAGACCGATTTTCTCAAGCTTATCCAGAGCAATAAATACTGATGAGGTGCGCTCTCCAGTGAACCCACAAAACTCGGCGAGTCCGCTCAGGAAGCGTCGGTCGTTTATAAGAATCGTGAATCCATTAAATCCTAGAGCAAGCAAAGCTGCACATGTGGCGCTAATCAATTCCATCTCAGCGATTTCGGATTTCACCCCAATGATATCAATATCGCATTGAGTAAACTGACGGAAGCGTCCTTTTTGCGGGCTTTCTGCACGGAAAACGGATCCAATCTGAATCGATTTCATCGGCTTTGGCAAACTGTTCTCGTTGCCGCAATAATATCGAACAAGCGGAACAGTCAAATCAAAGCGTAATCCCAAATCACTCAGCTCATCTCGATCTACCGGGTTATTTTCCAAAACTTTATCGAGCTTGTCCCCACGCTTCATCACTTCATAAATCAGCTGAAGATTTTCACCGCCCTCGCCGCCGCGCAAAAGCTGGATGTTTTCCATCACCGGCGTCTCGATGCGCATGAAACCGAATTTGCGATAGGTGTCAACAATGACTGATGTTGCCCAGTCCCTTAAAGTAACCTGTTGGGGCAAAAGATCCCGCATTCCCCGGGGAGGGCTGTTGTCAGCCGTTGCCATGCCTGTCCTCGCTTTCGTATTGGATCCTGACGGGCACGCAAGGCATGCCCCTACCTGAGTCTCGAATCACCCAGATATTTTACGGCGCCGGACTAGCTGCGGATCGGTTTGTTAACCCGTCCTGCGCTTGACTTCCAATTTATTTTGTCATCCGGATTAATACACGAAGAGATATCATCTTGTAATCTATATAATATGTATGTTGGGGACGCTTCGTCGGAACGGAAATAATGAGCAGCACTTTTTCACAAATAGCCTCAGTTTCACTTGCACTGCTTGCACTAATTCAACTTGCAGTATCAGCTGATGCGTCTAACTCAACGCAAGCTAAAAGCAAACAATCATCTCACAGATACTCGCATAGAAGTTCATTTCTCGTTCCGCCGCCGCCGCCGACAGCGGTATCACCAACGGTGCTGGCTGCATACCCAACAAACATGCACGGTGGAAGCTTTAAAATGGGACCGCCAAAGCCTCGCCATTTGGCAGAGCAAATGAAACTCACGGCAGTAATGGATGACGTGGCGTTCTTCAAAGTAAGCGGAGAAGAGAGCATCCATTTACAAAAAGGCGGCTGCTTTCAAACTGTAACAGTAGCAAACGTAAGCCCCAACGAGGTCATACTCGAAGAAAAGGGTCTCCAATTCGTCAAACACCTCCGCTAAGACGATTTAGCGGGGAGGAATGCGCGGTAATAGTGTCGTTCTTTATATGTGGAGAATCGATCATCCATCGCTTCTTTGCGCCAGGTTCCACCGTAGTTGTCGTAAACCATCCGGCGTCCATTTTCCACGCGACCCACAATGCCCATATGACGGTGAGTTGTATCGGGATCAACGGCTTCAATCACATCGCCTTCTTTCATGTCAGCATCGTTGATTGGCTTAAGCAGCTTATCTGAACCCATCGACTTATTCAAATCCGTCATGTTCACTTGATAGTAATTGCGGAATTTGTGGTCATTTGAGTTATCGAGAACCCCTGCAAGACGCATCGCCTCGCGGTAGCGGTTCGAGAACGATGAAACACAGCCTACATCTGGAGTAGGCTTGGGCAGATGAGCCCATCGCGGCAGCGCGTAAATTGATTGATTTATCGTTTGGTCAGCAGAGCTCAACAAAAATTGATTAGCTTCAGTGCCGGTATTTTTTGGATCCGGCTTACCACCGTGTGCCAGGTGCACTTCTGGAGAATTATGGCTGGGATTTTCTTGATTGATAGTAAGTTTCGGCAATTGTTCGGAGCCATTTACGGCTACCGTGCTGTTACCTTCAGGCTTCACACCCAGGCGGTCCGCGTTCCAGGCTTCCGGACGAAAGTCCGTTTTACTGTCTTTAGCCGCATCCGGCTTATCTTGAGCACGATCCCTGGCCATGTGACACCCTCCCGATCCTGTGATTATTTTAATAAATCCGCAAAGCCAGACTAATGTGTAATTCCGCAGTTCTGCCTGCGCACGTACACACACGTGTTCAATGGAGCACAGATCCGGGAGCGCCGGCGGCTCGCCGGCTCATAATCCGGCCAGATCGATCCGCTGTTTTAGAAGCCGGCGAGCCGCCGGCGCTCCCGGGATTGATCAATCGTTAACTGAAAGAACCAATTGCGGAGCGGGAATATGGTGATCAGCACGAATCGGAACTATCGCCGTCCCCATCACGAAGAATTCGATAACGTGGGAGCTCCAGCCATAGTTGCCTTCGTAAATATCTACACCGACAATACCTTCAGCTTTCAATTCTTCAGCTTCGTTCTGCATACGCTCCATTGCAAGTTCGCGTGCGTCATAAAGCGCTTGCGTGAAATTCGTCATTTCAGTATTTTGCCCAACAGTTTTGAACCACTGCCCAAACGATTGGTGTGCAACGTGGTAAACACAATTTCCCATAACCATTCCAACCGGGCGGTATCCTGAACGCAAGAGCGTCCAGAAATCTTGTCCAGACAAATCACTGGTAAACGGCATTCCATTTGCAGCTTTGAAAGATCCGTCACCGGCTTTATGTTTAACAGCAGTCCCGATGGCGACGAACTCGGCAAGATCGGAATTCCATTCCATATGCTTAACTTTCAGTCTCACGCCTACCACTCCATCGGCGCCGAGCTCTTGTGCCTCTTCCTCCATGCGAGTCATTGCCAGTTCTCTTGCATGATAAAGCGCTTGCGAGAGTACAGTCATTTCTTCATTCTTAGTCCAGCGCGCTGCCTGATAGCCGATGTGATAGATAGAAGTACCCACCACAAGTCCGACAGGATCAAATCCTGCTTCTTTGACCAGCAAGAATTCATTGACAGAAAGATCGCTTGTGAAAAGCGGTCTGTGCCCATCTTTCCCCTGCATCCACTGCAGGCGTTCTTTCGCGTGTCCAGGCAAATCATTATGCTGGTTTGGATCATTAGAATTAGGCATCATCTTTCTCCTATCTCATGCTGCCAGGAACACTGATATCATTCGTCGTCATCCATAAGGTTTCCGCCCGCATAGCTCCAATCATCGCCGTCATAGTCGGCGCTGGAGCCAAGTCGTTCATATTTCTTGCTTGCCAGATTTAGCACCAGAAGCGGTGACTGATGGTTTTGCTCTCGTTCGGGGTGAGCAGAAACAGCAGTTCCCAGAATCGTATAATTCAAGAGCATGTCCACGTAACCGACATCATTGCGCTCATACTCAATTATTTCCATACCTGGATTAATCGATACACCGACAGCACCATCAGCGTGGAGAGCTAAAATTTCATCGCGCAATCTCGAATCGCAAACTCTTGCAGCATGCCTGTATCCTTCTGTAAAAATGGAAACTTCCTGATTCGTGCCAAGCCAGGCATAGAGCTGCTGGCGCGTAGTTTGATCCATATTCACATAATAGGCGCAGGCACCCATTACAATTGCACGCGGCAAGTAGCCAGCTTTATACAACTGCCAGAACTCCTGCCCATTCAGCGAGCTGGTAAACGGGGGTTCGCCTTCCGGATAACCTGGAATTTTTATTGCGGTACCATATGCGGTGAACTCCGTCATATCTGATGCCCAGTCATGGCTCTTCATTTTCACATGCACCCCAATCACTCCTGAGGCACCGAAGAGTTTTGCTTCCTGGAACATGCGATCAACGGCAGTCGCTCTCGCTTGGGTAATCGCCTTTGTTATCTCCGGAAGTTCGCCTGTATAGGACCTGTAAGCGGAGAACGAGCCCCAGAAACCAATACGAAAGAATGATGTCCCCATCACCTGACCCATTGGTTTGAATCCGGCTTCTCTTGTAAGCAAATATTCACGCGTGCTCAAATCACTGCAGAAAAAATTGCTTCGTGCTTTCTCTCGTATGATTCTCTCTTTGGCAATGGGTGGAATATCGCCCTGTGCAAGAGCTAGAAGTGTAGCGCTCTGCCGCGATTTGGCTTGCCGTTCTCTTTCTTCTTCCTGCGGATCTTTTTTCCAGAACGGCATGGTTTACCCTCTGACGAATTTTTGCAAAGCTATACGCATCCGACTATTCTTTTCGGATAATGCAGTAACCTGTTCAACAATTTGAGCAATACAATCAGAAACCGTCATTTCGGTAGTCTTCAAAGCTACACCGCGTACTATTTTTAAAGCTTTGGCAGAATAAGAGGTTCCACCCTTTACCTTTTCAATTTGATAATGGATCTCGTCAAATTTGACGAGCAGATTTTCGACGGGTTTGTCTTTGGAAAGAATCCATCCACCCCGCGTAACACTCACATTGTCGGGAAGCGCACCCTGCAACATGATTGAAAGAGATTCAATCAATTGACGAGTTTCTTTTTTGTCCAACTCAAGGCTGGCTGCCAGAGTCTCAAATAAAAGCGGCTGGTCGAACTCTTCATCCATAGAATAAGCACTATAAAGCCTAACACAGCCAAGATGCTAGCACCCCAGCTAGCTGGGACGCAATTTGTTCACACTTGCATTTAGCATTTCAAGAAGAGATTGTTTCCTTTGTGTTGTCAGGCAGCCAGACGCCTCGATTTGTCGAAACTTGAGGTATATATATTCTGTCAACTACAGAAGTTTATTGCTTGTGCAAATTCGCAAACAGATTCTCTTTTCCTTCTTCGTCGGAATCATCGGGATTTTGTTCACCTCAATCCGCACTCTCGATGCGTTTCCAGTGGCGGCAATAGACGTTAGCAAGACAAAGAAAGAAGCCCTGGAACTTGCAAAGCAATATTCCAAAGTCACCAATTTTGGAACCTTTGATGAGGCCCAGGTTCACTTTGCCGATGATCACACAGCGATGACGTTTCTAGAGCATCAAGTTGGTATCAATAAAGCGAATCAACTGATGAGAAACCAGATCCCTGTCTGGCATTGGCGGGTCAGGCTCCATAAAACAGGTTCCGATGATATGTTTACGGCTGAGATTGGAACTAATGGCGAGCTCCAATCACTTGAACGTAAAGTTCCAAAAGAACTCTCCATGAAGTCTATTTCGCAAGACGAGGCAAAGAAACTGTGTTACTCGTTTGCATCAAATGCAATCAATGTGGATTTAAAAACCTGGCGCCTGGTGACTGAATCACAGAATAAACTCAAGTCGAGAACAGATCATTCATTCGTTTGGGAAGACACAAGCCAGG
>JBIKOL010000136.1:0-24411 GCA_044358055.1 Obscuribacteraceae bacterium (SeqCode) | reverse complement strand
TATGTGTAGATACTGTGGTTTTTTGTCAACTACACAATTTCCCTTAAAAATGAAATGGGAGCGTGATTCTACGTCCGCGCTTCCGAGCCCGGAATGTATCAAAGATGGGGTTTCGTTCGCGGCGGCCTAAGCTGTATTCCGGTTGAGGTGTTTGGTCTGAAACTGTGAACCAGAAAGGACTACAGCTACAGTTACTTCTAAGAGCTTCCTCGCCGTTGCAACCAAGGCCGGCTTCTTCTTCATCCCCTTTGCCCGCAGTCGATGATAGAACTCGTGAAATACATTTTTTTTGCGAATTGCGGCGGCAGCTCCTTGCACAAAGGTTTTTCGCAGTAGCGAAGAGCCTTCGCGAGAGATGTGTGGCGGTTTAACAGTGTTGCCTGAGCTTTCAGTTACTACATCCAGCCCGGCGAAAGCAGTGGCTTGGCGCGGTTCCTGGATTTCTTTAAAAGCCCTGCACTCTGATATTAGAACTGCCGCACAAACGCTGCCTATTCCATCAACAGAGTCTGCACTTTCGGCTTGCCTAGCCAATATCGGATCGTTTTCGATTAGCTCCTGAATTGTCTTTTCTAGTGACGATATTGCTTTGTCGAGCTCGTCAATCTGTTTCCTCACAATGTGTACAACAACAGCGCTAGCATTTTTGCTTTTTAGCATTGTCTTCAAACTGGCTCTTTGTCTAACGAGCAAGTCCCTGCAGCGGACCTGGTCTTGGAGGCTTCGAATATTTTCACTAGGCGGCGACCAGGGTTTCAAAAGATTCAAATTTGCTCTTAAGAATCTCATGATTACACCGGTATCGATTTTGTCAGTCTTGGATCGTGTTTGCTCCGTTTTTCTCTGGGCCTTGATTCTAGCTGGATTCACAACAAAGACCAGAACATCGGGCAGTGCGTAGAAGTACTCAGCAACCGCTTTCCAATAACTGCCAGTAGCCTCCATACAGACGAAGAGTTTGGTAATTCCTAGTGCTTTAACTTGTCTCCAGATTGACTTAAATCCCTTACGCTGTCTTTTCACCCTTTGCGGATCGCGTTCATCGCAAATTCCGGCTCCTATTCTGTAATCTATATACTCCTTGGATATGTCAATACTCAGAAAACCTTCCATTCAAAGCCACTTTCTAGTTTGTCTAGCATCACCTGTATGTTGTATGCTTGCTTCGGGTCAACCTTGTGAATGCAGGATCTAAGTCCTTAGATACTGTTCGACCTAATGAAACAAGGAGTGGGGAGACTGATCTACACTACTGGATCTAGGTCCTTAGGGGCGACACAGTTTTCTCCCCACTCTCTGTTCTTTCAGAACAGATGTAACCAATATACAAGGGGCGACGCCATGGGTCGCACTTCTTATGGATCCTTCTGAAGGGCAAGGAAGGTCCACGAATGGCCGATGAGGACTCGTTGGCGAGCATAAGCGAGTCAACGGCATCGGGGCCACTACATATATTTGTTTTGCCAGGCTAGATTTTGACGGCTTGTCTTGAACCTGCAGTCACTGGTGAGGGATTCAAGACCGCGAATATGCGCTGGCTGTCCAGGACAATTTCCTTCAGTTCATCTGAACTAATAGCCTGATGCCCATCGCTCAAAGCCTGTTGCGGACAATCATGCATTTCGATCAACAATCCATCGGCACCGCATGCGATGGCAGCACGAGACATCACACGGACAAGATCGCGCCGTCCCGTTGCATGGCTGGGATCCACTATTACAGGTAGACTGCTGCTCTTTTTAAGAACAGCCACTGCACTTAAATCCAAGGTATTTCTAGTCTCAGTATCAAAGCTGCGAATTCCTCTTTCACAGAGAATTACCCTCATGTTGCCTGCGCACATGATGTATTCGGCAGCATTCAACCATTCGCTTATGGTGGCCGAGAGACCACGTTTCAAGAGCACGGGATGCTTGCTTTTGCCAATCTCTTTTAACAGCTCGTAGTTATACATATTGCGCGCGCCGACCTGCAATATGTCAATGAATGGCTCTGCTAACGCCACATGTTCCGGAGTCATGACTTCGCTAATTGCAGGCAAACCGCTTAGCTTCCTTGCTTCATCCAGATAATGAAAACCTTCCAGCCCCAGTCCCTGAAACTCATACGGGCTGGTGCGCGGCTTAAATGCACCACCGCGCAGAACTTTAGCTCCGGCCTCGCGCACTTTAGCGGCCGCCTGAACAATGTGCGCTTGCGATTCGACGGAACACGGACCAGCCATGATGACGGGTGGAAGTCCGGATCCTATGCGCAGTCCGTTATTCAACTCGAGATAATGAATGATTGCGCTAGTAGCAATGCTCGGCTGATCTTGCATGCGAATAACTTTTGCGACGCCAGGAATTTTCGTGAACTTATTATTGGGAATATTGCTGCAGTCCTCGGCTATAGCAAGCAAAATTCCAGAAGCCGTATGCATAACTTGTGCGCTAAGCTTCATCTCGCTCAGGCGCGCACAAACTCCTGCGATGCACTCTTGACTAGCTTTCTTTTCTATAACCAGGATCATTGGATAATTCCAGTACTGCGACTAAAATCTTAGTAGAAGACCAGTTGGAACTGGCCAAATTTCAAGAGTTTTCAAGAAAGCGGCGCGAAATTCTGTCTTATCTAAGCCCCTATATGTGATTCCCTTAAGCTGGAGCATCTTTTAGTCACTAAATTCCTACGACCAGAGTACATAGAATCGGATGATTCCGGATAAAGACAAGCTGATTTTTTTGCGCTCTTCTAGATGGTGGAGCAATTCATTTATATTGATCAAGGCGCTGCTGCCGAAATTTCTACTACCGGCAGTACTTTTTGCCGTTTCTAACGGAACTTCCATTTACGCTGACTCGTTATTGTCCTCAGGCCTGGAACTTGGCGATATCGCCCCTGAGTCGCTGAACAAACTTGCGACTACCATGGTTTTTCTTTCGCTTGCAGGAACTCTAGGCTTAGCACTGGGCTTTCTTGCGCTTAGCTTGTGGATGTACGAGCTCACTGCTCTCGCCTCGCTTGGTTTAACAGTTTCCCTCGACGCAGATTCGGACGCAGAAACAGACGTGAAAGCCCTCTATTCAAACTGCTCAAAAGCGATGAAATCAGCTAGCAAACATTTTTCCGCAACATGGATGATCGGCCTTCTGTACCTACTCGCCCCAGTACTTCCGCTGAGCGTTATAATTGCAGGATGCATTCTTGCCAACTCTCCAATTACAGTTTTCGGGCAGCACCTGCTGAATATTCCACCTTTGTATATCGCGCCAATTTATTTTGCGATTGCATTTCTCTCGGCTGTTGCAGTTAACTATACTTTGGTACTAACAGTGTTGTCGGCAAGCATGCGAATAAAACCGAGGCAGGCAGCCGCTCTTGCATCTAACATAGTCGAAAAGGAATTCCTGCTTTTGCTGAAGATAGATGCTATTCTGTTTGTTCTTGATCTAATGATTTCTTCACCGTTTATTATCATGCCGGCAATTCCAGGAACAACAAGCATCAGTCGCAACCCCGCTGTTCAAGCAGCTCTACAGGTATGGTTTGCATTGAGCAGCGCGCTTACCTGGCCGCTCTCGGTTTTGATTTTCACTCAATTGCTAAAGCCTGTTGTTAACTCTACTCAGGAAATTCCAAATGCTTGAGCCACCAGGTCTATCAAAGAACTCAAAAAGCAGTTCAGATCAATCCAATTATATTCACACAGTCAACGACCCATTTGCTAATCTGAACGAATTAAAGAACTGGTTTAAGCAAGCGCGCAAAGCATCGTTCTTGCTTTGCAACGCGGGCACAAAAGTTAGTGAACTTGCAGGCATATCTGCGGCCGGTGCAGATGCCGCAGCGCGCCGCCTGACTCCTGCGCTGGACTCAGAAGCGCTTATACTCGGTAAAACAATTTCCGCCGAGCGCTTGCCTGTATCGCCAATAGGAATAGTATCACCAGTGGTAATCAGCAGAGCTTGCTTGCAACTTTTGCAGATTGAAGCAAAAGTAATCGATTGTGGAAGTTTCGCTTCGGCTAAAATCAAGGACCTTTTAGAGCTTTCTTCTGTTGTGGCTGATTGCCCCTCCTCCGGGCAAGCTCTGCCTGAAAGACTTGTGGCTAAGCTATTCCAAGATGGACAAGAACTGGGAAATAAATACAGCGAAAACAACGACTATATCGTCGTGGCAGAATGCGTCCCTGGTGGAACAACAACGGCGATGGCAGTGATGAGCGCTCTTGGCTATGAAATAAATGGACTCGTGTCCAGCAGCCTCCCGAGCAGCAACCACTCTCAGCGCTGGGATCTTGTGAGTACCGGGCTTGCAAAATCCGGCTACAGCAGATCGGATTTTAGAAAGCAGCCACTACTGGCAGTATCAAGCGTAGGCGATGCGATGCAAGCAGTCGTAGCAGGAATTGCAAGCAGCGCTGCTAAAAGAATACGAGTTTTTCTTGCCGGTGGCTCACAAATGCTTGCTATCTGGGGGCTTCTGAAAGCACTCGCCCTCCCACAAGCGCAATTGGAAAGAATAACGATCATGACGACGGGCTGGGTCGCATTTGATAAGAGTGCTGGTGTTCAGAAACTTGCTCAAATCATGAATGCACCAATGGCGGCAGCCTGCCCAAATTTCTGGAACTCACGCCACCCTGGTCTTCAAGCCTATGAAGAAGGTAATGTCAAAGAGGGTGTCGGCGCCGGCGCATGCATGTGCCTAGCGCACTTATACGGATTCACTGCAAGAGACATCCAGAGCGCCATCGATACCTGCTACGATGAACTTTTAGCAAAGTCGTTTAGATAATTTCGCTAGTGCAGTTCTAATCAGAAACGCAATTGCGTCCTTTTTCTTTAGCTCGCATTAGCGCATCCTTAGCATCTTTGATTATCGCTTCAGGCGCCATTTCTTTATGATTGAACTGTGCGATACCGGCACTGATAGTAACACGCATAGCTTTTTTCCCGGACTCCTCGCCAGGGTTCAATTTTTCCGCTTCGGAGCGCAGCTTTTCCGCCAGAATTTTTGCGCCATTTACGTCAGTATTCGGCAGTACAACAACAAACTGATCGCCACTATACCTGGCCATTAGATCACTTGAACGGATACATTTACTCAAACGCTCAGCCAGAAGTTTCAGTAATAAATTGCCTGTATCAGCACCATACTGGGCAGACAAACCGACAAATCCATCGACATCGACAATACACAGTCCAACATCAAGCTTTTGTCTCTGGGAGAAGAGCAACTGCTGCTGCAGATAACCCATGAAAAATTCCATGTTATAGAGACCGGAAATCGGATCAACCATTGACCAGTATTGCGACTGCGCCTCGAGATTCGCATATCTGTCTTTCTCAATCAAAAGTTGCAATACAGGAACAAGCTGATCTCGCAAGTGCTCTAAAGCTGTTTTCAACACGCTGTCGATGTCTTTATCACTTGTCCAGCCGATCAGCAAGGCACCTAGTTTAGTACCATCGGCCGCCACGATTTCCAGAACACGCGCTTTTTGCAGTTTGGCGCCTTTCTCATCAACCGTGTCACCATAAAATGTTGCTGCGACATTTGCAGCTAATCCCAGACTGCTACTTGCTTTATAAATCAACGAATCAAGCATCTCCTTGTTAATTGATTTGTTGACGTGATAAACGCTCCAGGGAGTCAGTCCACCTATCAAAATTCCAGAGACATCCGGCTTGAACAAACGCGCGATGATATCAAAATAGTTTGTTGTGAACTCAGTTCGATCATGCACACTAGCTGAGAGCTGCCGGGTGAAATGACGAACCAGGCGCTCAGCCAATAAGCCGTTCAAGAGCTCGCCAAAACTCTTGACTAGATCAGAACCAGCAAACTCCCCTGAAAGAACTGGTTGACTGTCTATCTGATCGGGCGTCAACCCGTTATCAGCCTTTGCTGCAAGCCGCTTGATGAGCTTGACCGAATCTTGCTCGTTTTGCTCAATTTGCGAGCGCTTCAAAACTGAATCAGCAAGACTAGCGCGTTTCCAAAAACCATCGGCTGTGTCCTTGCTATTTGCAACGACAACAATAGGTAACTTGTTAGTCACGCTGGTAGATTTAAGTAAGCATGAAAGCTGAAATCCGGTAATGTCTGGTAATTGCTCAGCAAGAACAAGCACACTAGCGCCTGAATTAACCAGCTCATCGAGCGCATCAAATCCGCTATTGCAGGTGGCAACCTGACAGCCATTTTGCTTAAGGCTGTCCCTGAGCACTCCCATGGGATCGTCTTGACTCTGTGCCAGAACAACCTTGATTTCCGACATGTGCTACCCGACAACCCCTTTAGATATGAAAGCTAATTCTAGAACAATATGTCGCTAATTGACGCAAAGATTCGGTAAGTAAGCGCCCAATATTTCCCTGCCTCTTTACAGCATCTTTCAAACTTGCTTTTCAAAAGTAAAGCGTTGCTTTCTGAGAACACCATTAAGCAACGCTGGCATGGGCAATCTGGTGCTAGAATTTTCCTTCTGAACTGGCTTCGGGCCGGGCAAAGATGCGGTGGTCTCCGGCAGCGTCCGGTGGGCTATCCGAAACTCATAGAGGACTGAAAATGGTAGCTGGCACAAGTCTAAAAGATACCCCCCTGAGCTTTTCTCTCACACAAGAGCAGCGTGACATCCAGGAAATGGTGCGCGATATAGCCACCAACGAATTCGCTCCTAAAGCGGCAGAAGTGGACCGTAATCACAGGTTTCCCAGAGAAAATTTTGAATTAATGGCCTCATCCGATCTTTGCGGCTTGATATTTCCTGAAGAATACGGCGGTGTTGGGCTCGACCATATCTCTTATTCGATTGTGGTGGAAGAACTGGCGAAGGCCTGTGCGACAACATCAGTCATTTACTCTGCACACGTTTCGCTGACAGCCAGCCCGGTATACCAGTGGGGAAGTGAAGAACTTAAACAACGCATGCTTGTGCCCATGGTAAAAGGCGAAAAGCTTGGTGCATTTGCACTTTCAGAGCCTGGAAATGGCTCTGACTCAGCTGCTGCCCACTGCCGTGCTGAACTGAAAGGCGACCATTTCATAGTAAACGGCGTGAAGAACTGGATTACAAATGGAGTTGAAGCTGACTACTATCTTGTCATTGCGCAGACCGATCCCTCATTGAAGCACCGCGGTCTTGTCGCATTGATGATCGAAAAAGGTTCGCAGGGATTCACATTCGGTAAGCTTGAAGATAAGCTCGGCATCAGAGGTTCTTCCACCTGCCAGATCATTTTCGAAGACACACCAGTGCCAGTTGAGAATGTGCTCGGCAAAGTTGGCGATGGATTTAAGGTCGCCATGAGCACACTTGATGGAGGTCGCATCGGCATCGCTTCCCAAGCTGTTGGTATTGCGCAAGGGGCTTGGGATCATGCACACAAGTACTCGCATGAGCGTGTTGCATTTAACAAAACCATCAATCAATTCCAGGCAATTCAATTCATGATGGCTGAGATGCAAACTGAAATTGATACAGCACGCATGCTTACTTATAATGCCTGTGTAGCTCAAGACATGGGTAATCGTTTCACAAAAGAAGCTGCGATTGCCAAACTCTACGCATCTGAAGTGGCAATGAGAAACACAGTAAAATGCGTGCAAATCTTCGGCGGCTATGGCTACGTCACAGACTATCCAGCCGAACGATATATGCGTGACGCCAAAATAACCGAAATTTACGAAGGTACTTCTGAGATACAACGTTTGGTAATAGCTAGCAATCTCTTAAAGGGGCAATAAAAATGTCGTGGCAACCACCTCCTCCTCCACCCAAACCAGGCGGTCCAGGCGGGCCAAACCCGGGCCAAGGACCGGGACCAGGTCCAGGTCCGGGTCCGGGTCCGGGACCTCAAGCACCAAAAACAACCTATTATGATTTGCTGCAGGTTACTAACACTGCACACCCAACAATCATCCGCTACGCATATCGATTTCTGGCTGGAATTTACCATCCAGACAACGCGGAAACCGGCAATGCCGAAATTTTCCGCCAGATAAGCGAAGCGTTCAAAACACTTTCGGATGGCGGCAAGCGCGCAGCATATGATTTGCACATGGCTCCGATACTTGCGCAACAGCAAGCTGGACCAGATGGAAAGCCAGCCGGGCCGACCGCCCCGAAGGGGCCTCACACGCTTCCACACATTGAAAAAACGTCATTCTCTTATAATGAAGTAGAACTGAGATTGGCGATTCTGCAATTGCTTTTGCAAGCACGCAAAAAGCGGGTACAAACCGGTGGCTGCTCTGCAAAAGTACTGATGGACGTGCTTGGTGTAGACATGGGCGAAATGGAATTTGCCCTCTGGTACCTTCGCGAAAAGGGCTATGCAGAGCGTCAAGAAGCTCAGTTTATGATCACCGTTACTGGTGTCGATTACATTGTCGATCAATTGACAAAAACCCAAATTATCGACGAAGGTCCGAAATCAGTACCCAATTATCCAAGCGGTGGCGGAAGTTCACCAAATCTGCCGATCGTGGCTCGATAAAAATCCTGCAAGAGCTTACAAATCGTCGGTGACAATAAACTCTTCCGGGCTTGGAATACTAAACACAGCTGGACTGTGCTGCCTTTCAGCTGCCGCCTGACGCAATGCGGAAATTTGCGCGATGAGATCGCGCAGGCAAGCGTCAGCACGAGGGTCTACAACAATACTCTCAGCGCTCATTAAAGTAAGTGGCCATGCTGGAATTTTCATTTTTCCTGACTCGAGGCAACTCTTGAGCCAACGCAGCTCGAGCAATACTTGAAACGAGCGGCGATCTCTACTGGAGTAGTACGCGAAGTACCTGTCCAGCTCATCGAGATTTCGCAGCAATCGCGAACTTGTATTTTGGTCGAGTTTAATCATCTATCCTGCCCGTCCGTTAGCACGCAAAAGGCTCCTTAGTATCTTTTATACCGTTCTTGCAAGCAAAGTAATAGTAATGAAAGCTCTTGTGTACATACTGGAAATCCCATAATATTCATGAGATTAGCCAGCTATAGACAACATGATTCACCATATTTAGTGCTATTTGTCTCTGATTGTAGAATAACAAGGCAGCGGTTGTATTCCGCTGCAAGTCGCAAGCAATTTGATTCTATACAAGAATGCTCAACTGCTCATGCATCAATTTAGCGCAAAATGATTTTCGGTGCCACTCTGTAAGACCATATTCGTTAATCGCATTGCGATGATCTTTCGAACCATATCCCTTGTTGGAAGCCCACTCGTAGTGAGGATAGTCTTTATGGAGCTTCCGCATAAAATTATCTCTGTGAACTTTTGCAATAACCGAAGCAGCCGCAATTGAAGCAGAGATCCCGTCACCTCCGACAACAGCAACTTGCCTGAAATTTATTCCGCCTATCTTCTTATTTCCGTCAACTAAAATCGTCGAGGACTCCGGCAGCGACAGTTGTTCTATAGCGCGCCGCATGGCAAGAAAGCTCGCCTGCAAAATATTGATCTGATCGATTTCTTCCACACTTGCTTCCCCAATCGCAAATCGACAATTCGCTTGCAAAACTTCAGCAAGTTCTTCCCGGCTACGAGCCTGTAATTTTTTCGAGTCATCGAGTTGGACAAGCTTTTTGGCCAGTTTGGACTTTGGCGAAAAGTTCGGCAAGAGCACCGCCGCTGCTACCACGGGTCCTGCCAGGCAACCGCGCCCAACCTCATCTGTTCCGATAAGAACACCATCCGCTTCTCTTACCCATTCATCCGACATCCAGGCGTCGTAAGCAAGAAGCTGCACGATCTTTTCCGGATCTTTTACAGCTTTACGTACTTTCTTTTCTTCTTTTTCGTCGAGCAATTCTGCATCGACATTTTTCTTGCTTTTCGCTTTTCTTGTTTTTTCTTTTACTGGAGGCATATTCTTCACATATACCAGGCTTGATTACGACTGGGATATTCTAGAATCTTCCTCGCACAAATGATCTGATCTTTCTTCAAGGTCGCTCCTATCTAGAACAACACGAGCAAGTTTTCCACTTCTGAACTCACTGAGAAAAATTCCCGCAGCTCTCTTCAAATCATACACACCGCCGGCTTTCAAGCAGGTCCGGGCGCGTGCCACCGCTTCCAGATCCGTAACATCGCTTTCGGGATTACTGTAAGTCTGCAAGCTCTTCGGATACAACTGCGCCAGCAAGCTCAATCCATACATTGCCGTTTCTTCGACGTCATAATGCTCACCGGGAAGAACATTGCACAAAGCAAGTTTCAGAGCCTGGTTTCCTTTAAATGAAGTGAGTGGCAACATGCCGGGAGTGTCGAGTAATTCTAGCTTGGGATGAATTCGAATCCAAGAATTACCTCTGGTTACTCCTGGGGTGTTGGCAACGGCAGCTTTGTTTCTTCCTGTAAGCCAATTGATCAAACTTGATTTGCCGACATTCGGCAAACCCACCACAGCAGCACGGAGAGGTCGCGGCAAAAGTCCCTTGCGCTCGCGAGCTGCCAGTTTCTCTTTACAAAGATCCATCGCAAGCGAGATGAGATGCTCTTTCCCGCGCTTGAATTTAAGCGATAGGGCCACAGCACGCTGATTGTCTGGATCTTCAAGCGATAAACCTTTGACCCAGCCGGACAGGGCTACAGGGTCGGCAAGATCCTCTTTACAAAACACGATGACACGCGGTTTGGTCCCGAAAAGCTCTCGAGTTTTGGGATGCATGCTGGTATCAGGTATGCGAGCATCCCTGACCTCAAAGAGGACATCAACTGCTTGCAGCTGCTCTTTGAGTCTTTGAAGCGGAGTGTTTGCTTTCTTGCCCGACATTAACAAGCCCAGTCAACAGGGATCATTTAGCAATTTGGTCTCTTGGAATCACCTTGCATTAATTACTTCACTTGACAATGCCTCGTTTGAACGTATTTTGGACGTTTCAGCGTAGCAAAATCTGCCAGAAAAGTGATCATTTAATGCAAGACCAGTGATGCAGGTCCAGTATTGCAAGACAAGAGAGACTAGTCCAGTGAGACACGTCCAGTGAGTCAAGTCCAGTGAGTCAAGCCCAGCAAGACACGCCCAGCATGCAAAACCTATACAAGGCATGCAAAGCCGAATACAGCTAGAGGTATGCAATGCATACCCTTGCTATCGGGACCGGGGTCGCTTAACGGCTACTCTTTGCTTTCAGTAGCAGGAGCTTCTTTTTTCGGCTCGGATTTGGCACTGGCACTTGCAGCAGCGTTCATTTCCTTTTGACCGCCCATCTTCTCTTTGATGCGGGTCGCCTTACCGGCGCGCTCACGCAAGTAGTAGAGCTTGGAGCGGCGGACATGACCGCGGCGCTGTACTGTGACCTTCTCCACACGAGGAGAGTGCACCAGAAATACTCTTTCGATGCCCACGCCCTGGAAAACACGGCGCACTGTAATTGTGCGATTAACTCCGTGTCCGGCCTTCTTGATGATTACTCCTTCATAACCCTGGGTGCGCTCTTTGGCACCTTCTTTGATTTTGAAGAATACCTTGACGGTGTCACCCACATCCATCTGTGGGAGGCTCTTCTTCATGTAAGGGGCTTCAACTTCTTTTAGAATCTGATTCATGGCTTTATTATTCTGTTTTACGGAAAACTGAACTGCTGATTCTAACATGCCGTATATCCAAACCCCACCCCACAGGGGCTGGCGTTAAGCGCTTGTTAATGACTTTTGCGAATATGTTTTTAAGGAGGCGACTCGGCAATTGTTAGAGACCGTTCATCAGCAAGCCTTTTCAGCTCCAGAATAAAATCCTCGACGGACTGAAACTGTCGATATACAGATGCGAACCTAACGTAAGCGACTTCGTTCATGAGTTTAAGCCTGGCAAGAAGCAGCTGACCCAGTTGGCTCGAAGAAATTTCTCGCTTGCCCAAAATTTGCAGCTCGAGTTCCAAGCCATCGATGAGCTCTTCAATCTGATCGGCACTGACTGTTGTTTTTCTGCATGCCGTCACAATGCCTGCTTTGATCTTTTCTCTTGAATATGGCTCACGTCCACCGGAGGCTTTCACGACTAGAATTTGAATTGATTCTATTCTTTCGTAAGTGGTAAAGCGCTTCTTGCATGACTCACACTCGCGCCTGCGTCTGATTGCCTTGTTTTCATCGCTAATGCGAGACTCAAGAACTCTACTTTCGTTTTGCTGGCAAAATGGACAATGCAACTGTCACCCTCCAACGCGTGTTCTGGCACTACAATATTACAGGTAAGTTCTTCCCCGGCGACCCATCTCTGTGAAAAAAAATCATAAGAGTTATTACCAAATTCTAGGTCTGAAGCCTGATGCAAGTGCTTCAGATATTAAGCGTGCATACAGAGATATAGTCAAAGAGCAACACCCGGACGTAGGTCAGCATCATAAAAGCAAAAAGCAACTCGAGCAAGAAACGGAAGAGATGCTGCTCATCAATGAAGCGTATGAAACGCTGAGAGATAAAAAGAGGCGCACCGAATACGACATCATCATCGGCGTTACTATTTCCGTAAAAGCGCCATATCAGTTCAAGAAAAACAATGAAGATGAAGCGCGCGAAATTTTCTTAGCCAAGGTGTTCAACCCTTCACGTTCGGCGATTTCACGTGTGCTCACCAACTACGGGAAACAGCTGAAGAAGCTTTCGCAAGATCCCTTCGATGATGAACTCGTTGAAGAATTTAGCAGCTATCTGGACGATATAGAACAAGCATTGCGTAAAGCCTCTGCTTTGTTTGCAGGCAATCAAGCACCAACGACTCTGGAGCCGGCAGCGCACATGATGAGACACTGCATCGCACAAGCGGCTGATGGGCTCGAAGAAACAAGGCGCTTTTGCCAGAATTATGATTACGATCATTTGTCAACGGCAGAGAATCTCTTCAAGATCGCCTTTGACCTGGCGCGGCAGGCATACGCATTGACGAAGCAGGTTTGAAACCAGACCTGTGGATGGCCGGAGAACCCGGAGCGCAAAGCGCTTGAGATTTTTCAGCAAAAATGTCAGAAAACCCGCATTATTCCTGCCACTTCAGCAATAAAAAATCATTTGACACCGCAGACCCACTACTTTAGTATCTCCACTAACTCTTTTGCGTGCGACTGCATCAAACGCAATGGGGTTCTATCACTCGCAAAAGTGGAGGCTTTTTTATGACAGATTATCAAGCCCAAATAGATGCGCTGCGAGTCGAAATGAAAAACGGATTCGCATATGTAAATTCTCGAATTGATTCCATTGACAGCACACTGCCCGCAATTCGAAAAGATCTGCTGGGCATGGGAAGCCAACTCAATAAAAATTTTGAGGTCCTTAACGAGTTCAAGGAAACAACGAATGAACGTTTCGAGCGTATAGATGAACGTTTCGAGCGTATAGATGAACGTTTCGAGCGTATAGATGAACGTTTCGAACGTATAGATGAACGTTTTGAGCGTATAGATGAACGTTTTGAGAGTGTTGATGAACGACTTGACTGCATGAATCAGAACTTCAAAAACCTGGAAAAATATATGCACGATGGTTTCGATGCGATGCACGGCGCCATGGAGCGATTGTTCGGCGACCTCTATCATAAAATTGAAGAGCTGCAGCAGAATAAATAGATCAGCCTTAAAGCACCATCTACGGCTTTTTTGCCCTGCTGCACTCGCCCGAGTGAATTGTGCGGACTGAGTAAATTCAATGGCTTTACGATATGCTCACCGCAAGACATGTGTAACCGGAATAAAAACCGAAACAGCGGACCCGGGCGAGAGGTCCGCTGTTCAATCCGGTGTGGGGGGGTTGGGTCGGATTGTGAGGTTTGGTTTTGTTTTACTTACAGGACTTGCGTCCTGCAAGTGAGTACATAATATGTGTGTGAGTGTGACAGCGCAGTGACATCGCTTGGCATGTTTATTCGTGTCAAAATAGGTTAGAATTCCACAAGTTGGTGGATGGCACATATGGCGAAACTGCTTCTCATTGAAGACGATAAAGACCTCTGCGCGATGATTGAAGACGCGCTGATTGCCCATCAACATACAGTAGAGATGGTTCACACAGGTGCAGAAGGACGCGAGCGCTTGCTTACGTTCAATTATGATGCGGTGATTCTTGATTGGAATCTTCCAGGAATGACTGGCGTTTCTGTATTGAAAGAACTGAGAGACAGCGGAAATTCGACGCCTGTTATTATGCTTACTGGTAAATCTGCAACCGAAGAAAAAGAATTGGGTCTGGATACGGGTGCAGATGATTACCTCACCAAACCATTCTCAATGCGCGAATTGCAGGCACGCATCCGTGCATTGTTGCGCCGCCCGACAGGTTATGCTGGAACTACATTGACTGCTGGTGATCTTGAATTAGATCCCGTCTTGCGCAAAGTCACGCGTAACGGCCAAGAATTGAAACTGCTTCCGAAAGAAATTGCATTGCTTGAATTTTTCATGCGTCATAAAGGACAGTTGTTCACCGCAGAAGCAGTACTCAACCGGGTCTGGTCCTCAGAATCGGAAGCTTCACCTGATTCATTCCGCACATGCTTGAAACGCTTGCGACAAAAAGTTGATGCAGATGGAAAGGAATCCATCATTGAATATGTGCACGGACTTGGTTATCGAATGAATTGAACTGCGCAGGAGATTTCTCCCCTGCGCAGTGTCCCAGCCAAACGTATTACGGTCAATGTCTTACCATTGGACCACGAGGTATCAAATGATGCTGAGGAATTGGCCTACCTGGAAGCCTAAGAATTGGATCGGAAACGGCTCTACTGGAACGAGTGTATCCATTCTTGTCACCGTGGTGAATTTGGCCTTTCGAATCTCTAAAGTCATAAGAAATAATCTTGCCGTTTTCAAAACCAAATCTGCGAATCGACCCATCAGTGCCCACGGTAGTTGATTCCGTCATCAGGCCTTTGCTATTAAACTTCGAATAACGAATTTCTCCATTTTCTCTCGTACTAACTGCGTATGTATTTTCCCCATCAGTAAGTTTGCCGTCCTTGAGCTGCAACTGTTGGTGTGCGTGTCCTATTGGATTTGGCACCTCTGCAGAAATAACTTTTCCATTCTCCTTTGCTACGTCCGCAACTAATTTACCTTTCTCGTTCCTGACGATGCTCTCTTCGCGGTGTTCGCCTGTTTTTTTGACCTCAAGCTCATAACCATTTTTCTGCCAGGTTCTAGTATGTCCAAGTTCCTTAGGCGGACTCGAACTACCGTCAGCAGGCTGTTCTATTTGAGTCGCCTTCACAGTCCCCTTGCTTTCGTCTAGTTTTAGCTTGTAACTATTGCCATCGCTACCAGTATAAAAATAGTCCGGTTTGCCATCAGCTTTCTTTGTTTCATGGCGCTCCAACGTAAATGGTGGGGAAGAAGCATGCCTAGCAATGGTTACTAACTCAGGATGGTTCTTGTCTTTGCCAACTAAAGTAACTGATTCACCGTATGGTTTTTGCTCAGTTTTTTCTGGTTCTACTTTCGGCTTATCAGCAGGTTTCTCCTTTACAGGGGACTTCTCATGGTCAGGTTTTTCGTTCCCCAATAGGGCAGATCTGTGAGCCGGATCATTTTCCCGATTTAATCGCTCTCCATTGTAGCTGACGGCTTTTCCGGTCCTATTGCTTAGTTCATGCTCCCAGTTTTTGCCGTCATTTATTCCTCGAAGAGCAACATTTTTGCCGGCGAAAACATCAATTTCCGTTTTACCATTGCTGAGCTCTTCAGCAGAGATATGAACTCTTTTCTTGTGGCCATCAGTATCTTTGATTTCAAAATCAGGAAAACCTAATTTCTTCATCTCTTTGGCTGCAGCAAGTTTAGCTTCTGGAGTGGCTTTTGAGTCAATCAGCGTCTCAGCTTTCTTGTGTGCCTCTTTGCTTAACTTGTACTTTCCTTCCTCAATGCTAGGCTGCTCTGCTTTAGCTGTGCCATTATCGCCTTCAAGACGTCCTGCCATTGGCTTTCCTCCAGCAATTATGTTGCAATCTTCCTGCAGATAATTTCGAATAAGATGAGTGACAGCGGAGTGACAAATAAAACCGAAATCATGCCTATATTCAAAAAAGCTGGGCATAAGGACAAAAGGGGCAAAAGGTTCAGTTCAAAGTAGGCAATCCTGGGGAATGCATGTTTTCTAACCTCAAGCTAGTACACAAAGGGCTCGCACTGGTGGGCATACTGCTAGCCCTCGAGCTTGTTTTTGTTGGGACACTATCGGTATTGCTAAATGAGACGGAGCAAGCGGCCGAGCGGGAAGAGCATTCAAAACAAATTGTTGGAAGAACCAATCACATATTTGAACTGCTCTATGATGCCGGACAGATGGCTTCCGATTATCAGAGTCGCGATGGTGATTCTGAGTCGGCCAGGCACTACCATGAGGATATGAAGAAAATTCCGACGGAATTTAAGGAACTAAAAAAGCTTGTTGCAGATGATCCTAATTATTCCAGAAGAGTAATAGAAATAGAGAAATCCAGTTGGAAGGCGTTGAAATTAGTGGCGCACTGCATGGACCTCACTGAAAGCGGCCAGAAATTGGCTGCATTACGGCTTGCAGCGGACAACCGTGAAACGTTCAACTACCTTAAGAAAAAAATCTTCGATGATCTCCGCGATATGATGAAAGATCAGCAAAAGATCATCGACGCCATGCCTGTATACCAGGCAAAAAATAGAGAGAACCAAAAGCTTATGTTGCTCATAGGATTTGGTGCAAACATAATTCTTGCAATTGTGCTCGGTCTCTTTTTCGTAAAAACGATCACTCGACGTGTCGACGTGATGGTCACGAACACAAATCTTTTCGCCAGGAATCAGAACCTGCTTCCACCTATGAGTGGAAAAGACGAAATTGCTTCGTTAGATAGCTCTTTTCATGAAATGACCAGAACACTTAAAGATTTAGAACAGCGCAAACAACAATTCGTATCGATGGTAAGCCATGACCTGCGCTCGCCACTTACATCACTAGCAATGTTTCTAGAGCTGCTCCTCGAAGGGATGTATGGAAAACTGAACGATGCAGGAAGTAAAAAAGCCAAGATCGCAGAAAGAAGTATAGTTCGCCTCATTGCTCTAATTAATGATCTGCTCGACTTCGACAGATTGCAATCAGGCAAACTAGAGATTTTAAAGAAGGACGAATCCGTGGAGGCAGTCGTGGTGCGCTCGCTGGATGCCGTACTTGCTCTTGCCGAGCAGCATCAAATTAAATTAGCTTCAGAAGGAATCAATATTGACGCCACCATGGATGGTGACAGAATTATTCAGGTTCTTGTGAATCTTATTTCCAATGCGATTAAGTTTTCTCCCGAAGGTTCCACCGTCAAAGTTAGTGTTTCTCATAAAGAAGGAACAGTTGAATTCCGCGTAATCGACCAGGGGCGCGGGATTCCAAAGGACATGCTTTCTGCAGTATTTGAACGATTTAAACAAGTGACAAAAACGGACGCCACCGAGAAGGGTGGCACAGGATTAGGATTAGCTATTTGCAAAGCGATAGTTGAATGCCACGGCGGACAGATTGGCGTGGAAAGTGAACTGGGCCATGGCGCCACATTTTGGTTCACGCTGCCCAACGCATTCGTAGCAGAACACAGTCCTGAAGCGGCTTCCGCAAACCAATAGTATGCATGGAATTCTGTGTCCGCGTGATCCGCAGAGGATGGTGCGGGCGCCTCACGGGCGCTCTGTTAATTGCAATGCAATTTGCTGAACCCCAATATCAAAAGCAGCATCACGCAAAATGCTTTGCTGAATTCCGCAAGGAAAATGTGCATTAGCCTATCGAGACAAAATTCATTCTCGCCTACATTATGCACAGCGGGAAAATTGATTGAGCTGATATATGGTACGAGGTCGAAAGGTAGGGGTCGGCTTCAAATAACTGTCAGCAAAAGGAAGCCTACCATGTCAGACAAAGAAATAGAACAAGCCAAAGATGCAGAAGTAACCGAAGCAGGGACCGGGAAGCTTGTTGCAGAAGCAGTAGCGCAATTGGGAGATCTCGGCAATAAACAGACCCTCAGGCCTGAAGATATTGCCAATAATATCGAGCACTCGTTATTGTCAAATTCGTTCAAACTAACAGACAAAGAACGCAATGGAGCAGTAGCAGGACTGGGGAAAGATCTTGATGCAATGGTGAAAGGTGATATTCCTCATCTTCGCCAGCGTATGCAAGAACTGGGTGTATCGACAGCTGAGCTTAATAAAGTCGAAAAAGAATTGAGCAAAAAAGTCGAAGCGGCGAAACCGCTTGAAGAAGCCATTCTCAAAGGTGACGCACAGTCATTGCAAAAGATGGTCGCCACAATGGATCCCAAACAGCTGCAAGAGATGACTGAGTTAATTCAAAAACATCTCGACAGAAATGGAATGGGAGTGGAAGTTGATTATGCCGACGGTAAATTGATTATCTCCAGGACAAATGGCGATAGAGCAGTTGCCATCTCAAAGGACAAACTCGATGTGATTGGCGTGAATAAAGACGGAAGCTACGACTTCTCGCGCCATTTCCGCCATGAGAATCCCACGAAAGAACTTCAGGGAATGTCGGACAGCGCGATTTCAAATTATCTCTGGCCCAAGCGCTTCAGCAACTTCGAGATAGTCAAGCCGCCCTATCAGCCTGATGTGATTTACGAGAAGCCGTCCATCAGAGACACGATTCAAAACTCAATTCGCCCAAGCGATTTCAACAAGCATTTGCCGCAATTGAACATTCTGGATTCAGCTTCATCTGATCTAAAAACACATCGCCAGGGCAAATAAACGGCGATATTACTGACCGAATAACCGCGCAAAGCCAACCCCCTGGATACGCCAGTCAAGGCAGCTTGGCTTGCTCGCGGTCAAGAGTAAATCATTTTAAGAACAAAGAGGAAATTGGTATGTCGGAAAAAGAGACAGACTTTGTAGAAAGCAACGTAAAGCAAGCCGCCTCAGGCGGAGATCAAGCATCAAGTATTGCTCATGAAATTGCAAACCAGTTGAGTGATTTTTCAGCAGGAAGAGCACAATCCGGAATAGATAACATTGCCAGGAAGATGGTGACGAGCGATTCATCTTACTTCACTCTATCAGATAAAGAACGGAAAGAAGCACTGAACAGCGCCGGCAACAGTTTAGATGCCATGGTCAAAGGCGATATTCCCAAACTGCGCGATCGCTTGAAAGAACTCGGTGTATCAACAGCTGAACTGGATGCAGTTGAAAAGAAACTTTCGCAAAAAGTTGAGCAAGCGAAACCATTGCAAGATGCAATTTTGACTGGTGACACCCAGGCAATGCAAAAGCTGCTGAAAACAATGGATCCAAAGCAACTTGCCGAAGTAGCCGAACTGGTACAAAAACACTTCGACAAAATGGGTGCTGGAATTGAAGTCGACTACACAGAAGGCAAATTGATCATCTCCAGAACTCACGGCGATCGTGGCGTTGCAGTATCAGCAGACGGCAGTTCTGTCATCGGCGTAAATCCTGATGGAAGCTACGACTTCAATCGTCGCTTCCGACATGCCAATCCCGGCAACGAACTGAAAAACTACGCTGACGGTGCATTGTTCCAGTTCGCACACCCCTGGGGCATGAAAGAACGAAACTTGATCATGCCCAACGATGTGTATTACAAGCACTCGAAATAACACGATCTACGCGAAAACGTGATAACACGATCTACTCGATAACACGATCTACTCGATAACACGATTTACGTGACAACACGTTCTACGCGATAACAGGTTCTACGCTATGACAGGTTCTACGCGATCCGGGCGACGCATGGCGTCGCCCCTACACATAGATCGTGTTATCGCGTTTATGGAAAAAACACGCTAGAAGGGCAGGGTTTTTCTCTGCCCTTCCAGCGCCAAATATATAGCTCCGTTGAAGTAATCACGAAGCGCCGGCTTCTATCTTCTTATTTCATCTATCCAAGAAAGCTAGCCGAGTTTACCAGCTGCTTGCGAGGCGTTGCACTCGTCTGAGGCTGCACCGGCGGCGGCACCGAAGTTTTGGCGATGCACTCGCTGCCAGTCAGAATTCCAAGAATAGCAGACGAGGCCCAACCTCTTCTCTCAATAATGTGCAAGAGCGGTTTGTTTGTTGTGTCGCAATCGAGTTCAGCAAGCTCAATTTCGGTTTTGCTTGCAAGCCCGAGTTCTAGCATCTGCCTGGCCAGCCGGTTCTTATGAGTAGTGTCCAATTGCAAAAGGTCCTGCAGCTTTAAGTAGTATGCTAGTTGCTCCCATGTGATCAAATTTCGAGCAACAAGAATTCGTCCGATAGGCAATGGCGGTTTGAGTTTCGCTTGAGTTTGCAATGCATCTTCAAGCTGCCTTTGAGTGATGACGCCGGCATCTATTAAGATTTCGCCGAGCAAAACTCCACTTCCTGTAACGGACCCGCTGATTTCTGAGTTATTCAACTGATTTTTTGCTTTCTCGAAGGCTACTGTTAAGCGTTGGATTGCTGTTTCATACCGACGCACCTGGTCAGGGGTGCATTCAACCTGTGCAGCCATCAAGGCAGTAATAATCTTCTGATACTGCTTGCGCAATTCTAAGGAACTTGCGCACTCGCCTTGTCCCATTAGTAATGAAAGAAATCGTCGCATAATATAATCCTGAGCTGGGATACCCTACTCCACTATTCAAGCAGCCTGATTTCCAACATCACCATTGGAATTTGCGTTCTAAGTAAAAGAGCCCCGTTTACTCGGGGCTCTTCCACTGCCGCTATCCTACCGGGGAAGCTTACGAGAATAGGTTTGCATCGCGTGCAGAAGCGACGAACCAGTTAAGTATTCCGGGTAAAGCTAAACCTGCAACCATGAGGATGGCACCAAAAGCGATGCGTCCACCTGGTCCAAGTTCAACGTCTTCACCCAGCTTGACCACAGCTTTGTTCATGATGCCGTGAACCACCAGGCCGATTCCTGAGATGAGCGCACCCAACTCGCCGAGATTGGCGATTATGTTGAGGAGTGCTTCCAGGTTTGCAAGATTATTTACTCGTACCGTACCAGCGGTATTCACACCCATAATTATGGTGGCGTCAGCACCTTGCGGTCCTATGGTTCCATTGGTGGCACCTTGTAGCATCGGCGCAGATGCTGATCCACCCTGCATAGTTTGAGCAGAATAATTAGAGTTGGTATCAGACGAATTATTGCTTGTGAAAGCATCTCCACCTTGCGAATTGTCTGATTCCTGCGATGCACTTGCATTATTTGCATTAGCTTGAGGCGCATCATCAGCATCTTGAGGAGTTGCTGCATTGCCACCCATGTACGCGGAGCTGACAGCGGAAACGAATCCGTATCTCACAGCGAGCTTGGCCGCCCGACGGAAATGTCTGCTTGAGACAAGTCTTTCGCATTCCTGCGATGCACGCAAGAGAATCAGTTCCTTCGCTTCATCTTTGCTTGGCTCATCAAAGTCAGCCGGCTTCTTGTCAGTCTCAGCAATGGTAGGAACATAGCTGTTGTTGTTGGGATTCCACTTGGTGAAGAAGTCCTTCAAATCAACGTCAATAGATGTTCCACTTCTTGGTACCTGTGTGAAAGGTCCGATTTCGGAGTGGTTCTTAAAGAACTCATAAGTATCTGTTCCAGCCACCACAGGCAATTCATAGAACGACGGTGCTGTTTCGTAAGGAGACATAATGTATATTTCCTGGTTCAAAACAGGTTGGGGTCCATGAACCCAGAGCACCGCAGAGCCCTTTGTTTCGCCGGCAAGCTCGGCCGCGTTGACTACAGCTTTCAAGTTGTCTTGACCGCCAACGAAATTCATTTTTTCTATAAGAGGAAGAACTTCGCTCAATGCTTTGGGCCTGGCGTTCTTTTCAGTTTCCTGAGATGCCACGATAACTTTGGTCGGAATGCTCGCTGGCAGAGTAGCAAGTGCTTGAGCCAGCTCTTTGCGATGTTCTTGCATACTTGCCGAACCATCTATAACCACAAACAGCTGACTTGGAGCAGGCGCAGCGATGCGGCTGATTTGTTCGGTAACGAATTGTGGTACCTTAGGCACAATTCGCGGTTTGAGAACTTTAGCTTTAATTCCGTTCTTTTGCTGAGCAATCAGTTTAGAGAATCCTTCAAGCGAGCTAACCCCCTTAGATCCATCAATCATAAGAACGACTTGCTTCAAATCCTGCTTGCTTTCTTCCTGGCGCTGGCGCTCTTTGGCAAGCTCTTTCTCAAAGCGAATACGCTCCTTTTCTTTGTCTTCCTCAAATCTCATTTGAGTTGCGATTTGGTCGAGCACCATATACGGTTTCGAGCTTTGTTCACGTTTTGCCGTGATTATCAGTGGTGATGTTTCCAATTGCTCAGTGCTCAGGCTGCCTGATATTGTGTTTTCACCAGGTATTTTGCCGATTTCCAGCGCTTTGGCCGTGCTGGACATGCATGTTTTCGAGAGCAAACGAATCGAATGTTCCCCATCCAGATCGAAATTGCTTGCAATGAGCTGCGGAGTAACAACGGATGCAAGCCCATCACTTTCGGACTTCATCGGCACTACCATGTTCACACGAACCTTCAACTCTTCTTCAGCCGGAACAGGGTAGCAGTGGAGCAGAACACGCCCATGACCGAGATCCGTCACCATACCAGGTGTATCATTACCAGCGGTTGTAGTGCTTGCAAGACCTTCGATTTTCCCTGAGGCAACGATGCCGGCTACTTCTGGTTCTCCATGGCGCCAGACTGTTAGCCCTGTCACTGCTGCTCCTGCGGGCAGTCCAATTTCCGCACGCAGCTCATGCGGATTAGAATCGGCATTTTTCACAACAAATGTCCAGCTCAATGATGAGCTGAGGGTGTTTGAGTGAAGAACTCCGCTCAGGCTTGAACGTGTCAAACCGAAATGCGGAATTCTGTCTCCAACCACGTGACGGGTAAGGAAGTCATTCGACATCGAAGAGAGATCATTAGCCTTTTCGTCGCGGAAACTATAAGGGGTTCCAGTCAATGTGAAATAAAGCTGCTGTTGGTCAGCTGTTTTGATCGGGAGGAATAATCCCGGCAAACCAGCCGCTCTAGAGTCCGAACATTCCATGCGCATCTCACGCTCAGGATTGAGCTGTCTCAACCAGGACAGCCCTTCCATACGCATCTTAGTATCTTTCTGCACAGCATTGTATTGCGCCATGCGAATGCTCCAAGGGCGGTATTCTGAGCCAGCAAAAGCAAGCAATGAAAGCACCATTCCTGTTATTGCTTGAACGGCTACTTTCATTCGGCTGCTTTGTGTTTCCCAACTGCGAACGAGGCGGCTGCTAAGGTAAGACGAGACAAGTGCAGCAAATAACGAAATCATCGCGAGCCAGGCAAAGCCCGCGTTAAAATCTGAGCCGATTGCATCAGCGAGTCCTTCGTGGCTGCCAAACATAGCAGCGAAACAAATTCCAGAAAGAACAAGACCGGTACCAGTACATGCACCGAGGCTCATAACCAGCCAGCGCGAAAGCGTCGCTTTGTTTTTGCAAATCGCGGACCAGACAAAATAATTTATTAGTGGAATAGCTGCAACCAGTAAAAATTCGATGAAGGTTTCTGCTGGATGGTGCAGCGCAACGAGAGTTATTCGCTTGGGAGTGGACATAATTCCACAAGCAAATACGAATGCAGGCAGAAAGATGCCGAACAGGCTAACGGCTATTCCTTTTATACCAAAAGCCAGTTTTAACTTCGGCTTTGATTTAAGAGCATCGGTATGCCAATCGGCATCGCCTTGTTTCTTTTCACTATCGTCTGTGGCCGACTCTGAGCCTGAAACACTGCCGGTCTGGTCTTCTGTTTCATGCTCAGTTTCGCCAGCAGTGTCTGCATTCGAACTCTTCTCTTTTTTCTCTGGAGCAGGTCCTGTAGAGGTCAGATCTTGAAGCACTTTCGGATATCGTTTTTTGTCTTTCTTCTTGCCCATACCTGCCAATTTAAAGAAAAGAGTTTTCTTCTCTGGAGAATTATCGGGATAGTCGTCCTCTGGCTGCTCTGTCCTCGCCGCGGCTTGCTGCGCCTGCTGGGCTTGAGCATGCGAACCAGGATATCCATAAGGGTTGGGATATGGATAAGGCGCACCATACGGATTAGCATTAGGCAATGGATAATGCGGCGCAGCATGCTGCACTGCGACATCCATCCAGGGCATGCGCAATTGCGCGAGTGCGGCGCAACAGGCACAAGGTTGAACTGGATTGCTACTTGAGCAAGATCCATTTCCATTGTGGTTTTCTTCAGTGCTGGATTGCATAAAACAGCTCCATTAGTAAGGGATGCACGGCGTGGGAAGCCGCAGCAAATCGGATACGATACAAGCACGTATCCATTGCGGCAGTAAACTCGCCGGAGCGCGAAAATGCTCCGGGCGATATTTTTCGATTAGGCCTGTCCGACCCGAAAATATATTGCCATCATAACCAAATGCTTAAATGTTTGGAATTCAACCAAA
>JBIKOL010000250.1:0-7526 GCA_044358055.1 Obscuribacteraceae bacterium (SeqCode) | reverse complement strand
AGCAGAAATCTTATTAGTGCCAAGGATGCCGCGTCCCGTAATGTCCCAATAATTTGCAGCTTTCAACTGCATTGTGCTTTTGCCGAATTGAATTTTTACGTCATCACGTACAGCGTGCTTAATAGCTTCAATTCCGTCGACTGCTAATACAATTGGCAGAACGACTGCACCGGTAAGGCTTCCATCTAAGCAATTTTTCCAATAGTTCTGTGTATTTGAGTACGATAAAGAAAGCACATTCCCCTCAAGATCTCGCTCCACTTTCACGTGATAAACTCCTTTCTCTAGCATTTGTGCGGTTTTGTCTAGCTGTTCTTTCGACATGCTCGAAAACTGGTCGATTAGCTTGCCTGCATACTCCTCTGGAGCGCTGGTTCCGCTTGAGAGAAGTTCGATTTCATGGCCAATTGTCCCTGCTAAGCGCACCTCATCCAGGGATGAATCCGTTCCGGCACTCTCATCATTGGGCCGCTCAGTGCTTATTTTGCAGTTGGGCAATGATTCTCTCAAACGTGCCACTGCCGAGGGATGAAGTTTTGAGCCAGAGATTTTGAGCTCCACAAGACCCTTCATCTGAGCAAGAGTGTCCATTGACTTGTCGCTTAGATTGAAGGCAGAGTTGATTTCCAATTTCTTCAAATTATCGAGCCTGGCAATTTCTTTCAATCCCTCATCTGTCATATTGGAATTATTCAGTACAAGCTCTTTCAAAGATTTTATTTGGCCGATTTCTTGCATCGATTGATCGGTATGCGACGGGTCCTTTAAACGATCAATTGTCAGCTTTTCCAGTTGGAAATTGTGCAAATAAGGAATTTGAGACGGTGTGAGATGCACATAGCTAAGGTCTAATTCCTTCAAGTTATTCATGTTTGAAAGAATCTTAAATGATTCATCCGTGAGACCACCGTAACTCATGCTGAGGTTCAAATTACGCAGCGACTTCAACTGAGAAAGTTCCTTGAACGTATCCTCATCGACACCACTACTCCCAATATTCAATTCCTTCAGATTTTTGAAATCAGCAAGGGCGTGCAGGACGCTCGTGTCCCATGCATGGCCTGATAGGTCTAGTTTCTCTAGATTTGGATATTTTTTCATCAGCTCTAATTCTTGCGGAGTCGTCGTTCCGTTCGAAAGATTCAGGCTGCTTATCTTCTCGGCGACGCTTTGACCATATTTGCTTTGCGTAAACGACTTGAAATCAGCTCGGTAATAACCGGAGAATACCAGAGAGTGCTCATCAGGGTGATGCATTGCAATTCTTGAGCTTTCCTCGGATGAGAGCAGATCAAGTGACGGTAAGCGTGTCGAACTTGTCGCGATTTGCTCAGACATCGTATCTTTCGTTGGCGACTTACAGCCTGCACAGAGCAATTCCCCAGCCTCCATATGCATATTGCTTGAATCGTTTCTTGCTTCTTTGAGTGCTTCTGCCTTAGAAATTTCCATAACCGCGTTCTCCTGCGCACAAATGCCTTCAACCAGCGAACCTTGCCTTGATGGATACTAATCGGGAAGAAGTGCAATCTGCGTGCAAAACAGCCAAGACCATTTTTATGCAGCGGAAAGCAGTAATAAACGCAGTATTCACCAGTAGATGAGTGGGGCCGGTACCTTTGTTTGCAAAGAAATGTGACCACAGAATTAAAAGTGAAAAAACAATTGAACTTTTTTTGGACCTCTACGTATAACCCTCAGCTCTATACAATCGAGGCAGGCAGCAAATGAAAAACACGCGAGAAATTCTATGTGCCATCATGCGCACGCATGGAAAAGTGCCACTGGTCAACTCACTGGACAATTTACGGCCGCTGGAAAAAGCTGCTCTCAAGCAAGCCCTGCAAAAGCTCGGCGTAATGCTTACAGAGTTGTCGTACGCCAGCAACAATGTTAAGGCGATCAGGCAAAATTCCCTGGCGCAAATAAAGCCATGGGCGGGCGTCCTGAGCGGCGATTACAAGCAGGTATGAGCGCCAACAATTACACGATGGAATTGGCGCGGCAATTCTCGCAAATTCCAATAAATGGCGGAACCCACAAATAAAAGTTTACCGAGGAACGAGAGCGATAAACGAAAGCGGGCGGATCTAAAATCGATCCGCCCGCTTCGTTTCTACATATACATATATGGAAAAGACCCGCCAATGCGGGCGCTCAAATTTTGATTTTGCACCAGCTCATTAGCGTATGGAAACCCACTAACGAAACAAGGCAAAGGAAGATTCCGACCATCATTGATACTGGACCGAGGAGATATACAGCGGTTCTTATTTGAGAGAAAAGGGTGTTGAGGTCAAACATATTCTCAAAGTCTGACAATTGTCTTGTGCTGAGACCCCCGTCTTTATTTTCCCAGAGTGTCAGCTGGTTGCCAAAGAAGAGTAAGAGAAAGCCTACAGCAAAAGCCAGAATTCGAAAATTCTGGCTCTCATCGAAGGAACTCATAAACACATCCAAAGCTCAGACCCCCTGGCGAAACTCGCTTCATGATACATTCAATCATGAGCTAGTTGCGGCATGAAAGTACATGACCATAAACGAAAGCGGGCGGATCTTTCGATCCGCCCGCTTCCTTTTTACTTCTTATCGGCTTGGACTAGAAGTCACCCATGCCGGCGCCTGCTGGCATTGCGGACTTCTTCTCTTCCGGGATGTCGACCACGAGAGCTTCGGTGGTCAGGAACATTCCTGCGATTGAGGAAGCATTTTGGATTGCGCAACGCTCAACCTTAGCGGGATCGATGATTCCGATTTCGCTCATGTTGACGTATTCGAAGGTGATGGCGTTGAAGCCGAAGCCCTCTTTGTTTTCCTTGACTTTCTCGACAACGACTTCGCCGGAGAGACCAGCGTTGTCAGCGATTTGACGAACTGGAGCTTCGAAAGCCTTGATTACGATTTCGTAGCCAGTGCGCTCGTCGCCATGGAGTTCGGTTTTTCTCTTATCGAGCAGCTTGCTGATGTGGAGAAGAGCTGTACCGCCGCCTGGGACGAAGCCTTCTTCAACGGCAGCGCGGGTTGCATTGAGTGCATCTTCGAAGCGCAGTTTGCGATCTTTCAATTCTGTCTCGGTAGCGCCACCAACTTTGATGACGGCTACGCCGCCGGCCAACTTGGCGAGACGCTCCTGGAGCTTCTCTTTGTCGAATTCGGAATCGGATTCTTCAATTTGACGCTTGATGACTTGAATGCGCTTTTGAACTTGATCTTTGCTTTCGTTGCCGGCAACGATGGTTGTCTTGTCCTTGTTGACGCGAACTTGACGTGCACGACCGAGCATGTCGATGGTGACGTTTTCGAGCTTGGTGCCGCGCTCTTCGGAGATGACCTGACCACCGGTGAGGATAGCGATATCTTCGAGCATGGCTTTTCTGCGATCGCCGAAGCCAGGAGCTTTGACTGCGCAGCAAGGAAGAACTTTGCGGAGGTGGTTTACAACCAGAGTTGCAAGGGCTTCGCCTTCGATGTCTTCAGCAATTGCCAGCAACGGACGGCCGGAGCGAGCAACTTTCTCGAGAACCGGGACGAGGTCAGCAAGCAGGTTGACTTTCTTGTCTACGCAAAGAACATAGGGCTCTTCGAGGACAGCTTCCATGCGCTCAGGATCTGTAACGAAGTAAGCTGAAACGTATCCTTTGTCGAATTGCATTCCTTCAACAACTTCGAGTTCGGTGTTGAGGGACTTGGACTCTTCAACTGTGATCACGCCATCTTTGCCAACTTTTTCCATAGCATCGGCGATGATTTTGCCGAAGGACTCTTCGTTGCCTGCGGAAATTGTGGCAACTTGAGTGATGGCGGTCTTGTTTTCGACCGGCTTAGCCAGCTTTTTGATTTCTTCTGTTGCATGCTCGGCAGCTTTTTGAATACCGCGACGGAGAACCATCGGGTTAGCGCCGGCAGCGACGTTACGGAGACCTTCTTTAATCATTGCTTGAGCCAAAACTGCAGCGGTGGTTGTGCCATCGCCGGCATTGTCGTTGGTCTTGACACAAACTTCGCGAACCAATTGAGCACCGGCATTTTCCAGTGGATCTGCAAGTTCGATTTCTTTGGCAATGGTGACGCCGTCATTAACGATTTGCGGTGCGCCGAACTTCTTCTCGAGCACAACGTTGCGTCCAGCAGGACCCAATGTCAGCTTAACTGTGTTGGCGACTGCATCGACTCCACGCTCAAGAGCGCGGCGTGCAACTTCATCATAAGTAATTTGCTTTGCCATACTTCGGATTTCCTCTCCTTGTGGATTTGCGTTATTAACGCTTCTCTTGACTTATCTAAAAAACTTGAACTTAGCTGCCGAAGACTGCGAGGATATCGCGCTCAGCAAGAATGAGATACTCAACACCTTCAATTTTGACTTCGGTGCCGGAATACTTTGCAAAGAGAACCTTATCGCCGACTTTGAGTTCCATCGGTTGACGGTTGCCTTTTTCATCGTATCTGCCTGAACCTACTGCCAAAACTTCGCCCTGTTGTGGCTTTTCTTTTGCAGTATCAGGAAGTACGATTCCGCCGGAGGTCTTCTCTTCAGCTTCAAGCTTTTTGACGATGACGCGGTCTGCAAGCGGTTTGAGATTCAATTTAGCAGGTGATGCGGTAGCCAATGGTCTATTCTCCTTACTGTTAGAACCCATCAGGGAGCACGCGCTGAATCCTCAAGTGCCGGATGCCGGCCTACTCGAGACGTAGAGCACTGCTCTTTACACCAAAGAGTCTATCGGAGCAAACCCTCGCCCCTACTGGTTCTAATCCTTTTCTTAATGATCTGGCTTCAGGTAAAGATTTAAAAGAGGCTGGCACACTGGGGCAAGGCCCCTGCGGAGCTGCAGTCATTGCCCATCTTTTGCAGACGCTCAGTCTTTCTTTTTGGCGCTCCAGTTTGGCACGGCGCGCATCCAGGGGGCATATTCAGGTGGAACTTGCAGGCGATTCTGCAATTTCGACTGACGTTCACTGAGGACCGCAAGCTTTGCCTGTCGGGCCAGTTCGTCCCAGGAAATGTGTCCTTCACCGGAAGAACCATGGGCCACTTTTACGCGGTCTCGTCCTTCAAATTTTGCAACATCCAGCGCCTGGTCGGCGGTTTTCAAAATCGACTGAGCATCATCACCATTTTCAGGATAGGTTGCTACTCCAATTGAAACAGTGACCATGCCAACCCCTGGGGCGGCTTCACTGCGGATTTTCGATCGTAATCGATCCGCGACTTCAGTAGCTGCTTGCCTTGATGTTTCCGGAAGAATTACAGCAAATTCTTGAGAACCGAAGCGGCACGGAACATCAATATCACGCAAACATGTCTTCATCAGTTTCGCCACATGCTTGATCGCTTCATCACCCTTTCCAGCCCCGAGTAATTCATTAACTCTGGTCAGATGATCGATATCAACCCGCAAAATTGCAAATTCATGTTTGTGACGGACTGAGCGTTCCAGCTCTTTACTGAAAGACTCGCTGAAGTGCCAGGGGTTATACAATCCTGTATGCGCATCCTGAACGGTTTGCGATGAAATTGATTCATGAGTCAATGCAATATTCAGAGCAGTGGCAACTTGCTGCGAAAGCGATTCGAGCAGCTCCACTTGTTCTCGGTGGAAGCCACGAGCCTCTTGTGAAAACAGCATCAATACGCCCAGGGCTTGATTTTGAAATGATATTGGCACGGCTATAGTCGAACCGAACAAACCGCCTCCTGTAGAGCGTGGCAGATTTAATTGGATGCTAGTAGCGTCGGCTTGATATTCGGTTTTTCCGCTGATTACGGCGCGTCCAGCCAGCGTGTCTTCCATAGAGAGATCGAACTCACTCATATTATTGCCATCTAGCCCTTTGAAGGCCGCAACAGTAAATTGGCCTCGAACTTTGTCCACAAGCAGCACAGCACAATGTGGAGTATTAGCAAGAATAAGAGCCGTATCAGCAGCTATTTGCAAAACATCTGCAACCTTTAACGAACTGCTGTTCAACGAAACGCTGGTCTTGTATAAAGTACCGAGCCGCTCTCGCTCATATTCACTGCGTCCAAAGAGAATCGCATTTGCCACGGCAATTGCAACCAGGTCGGCAAGCTGCCTTAAAAGTTCAACCATACCCAGAAGACTGGGATCACTCAAATCCAGCAACATCGCGCCAACAAGAAGGTTCGAGGCAATTAGTGGCAAACCAATCTGAGCGGTGCTTCCTTCGCGTTTCATAATCGCGGCACTGATATCGGGCGCCTGCTTAATATCTGAAATAGTAGCCAGCTGTCGTTTTTGAATCACAGGCTTCAAAATGCTTTCAGAGCTAAAAGTAAGAATTCGCAGCTGCTCGATGCTGGCGTCAGAATAACCTTTACCAGTCATCAATTTTAGAGACAGACTGTCATTGTCCGAAAGAAAAATTGCAACTTTTGCTGTACCGGCAAGGTCAACAAACTGAGAAACGGCGGTTTCAAGGACATCCCTCAGCCTCAAGGAGCTGTTTAATGCCTTGACCATTTGCAGCAAATGCTGCACCAAGTTGCCCTCTGCCATATCTATTCCTTATAAGTACTATCTCCTTTGCTAGAACCACAAATCAAGCGAAACTAAACGGGCGGACCGACTATAATTTTGCTTTGCCTTCCAAATCTGGGTGTACCTAATATATGAATTGCATTTTTTGTAAGATCGTCAAAGGTGAAATTCCTGCCAACAAAGTTAAAGAAGGCGACAATTACTTTGCGTTCAATGACATCAATCCGCAGGCTCCTACTCACATCCTTATTATTCCGAAAGAACATTTTGCCGATCTGACAGAAGTGAAAGATGCAAATTTATTGGGGCATTTAGTGCAGGCCGCCGGCGATTTAGCAAAAGAATTGAAACTGGAAAAAGGATTTCGCGTTGTTATTAATACCGGGTCCGACGCAGGGCAAACGGTTTTTCATCTGCATTTACACCTCTTTGGCGGTCGAATCATGCAGTGGCCGCCGGGTTAGAGTCTTTGTAAAATAGCTACCAAATTTGCCGTTTTACGCCCCTTGAAAACGGGTATGTTATCTGCAGGAAGGAAGGCGCAAATAAATTGCGCAGGCAGGAGATTCGGCGATGGCGACTGCGACTAGGACAAAGAAAGATCAGGTGCTGTGGATGGCGGATTGCTACAGCCTGGCGAAACGGTTTCCAAACCCGCACACATGGCTTGCATTGCTTGAATCTGAGCAACAAGACACGCAAAACATCAATCCATTCCACTACTGGCTATGGATGGAAATCTGGAAAGCCGCACAAACCTGCGCTCCGGAAGAAGCCTGACTAATACAAGTTTGATACTCGGTCTGCTTGAAGGCTCGGGTAACCGAGCCTTCATTCATTTTTATGAGTGGATTATTTGGATGAATTTGGGGCGTCTCTAAGCGCAATAGAGCAAAGATCTGTGCGCTGCGGATCAGAATTACGGGATCAGAGAAAAAACGCAGAATTTTACTTAGAGACCTGAGCAGTCTGCGGGGGCCATACAACCGCTGTAACTTGCTGATGTTTGCTGCCATTTTGCAC
>JBIKOL010000134.1:0-24943 GCA_044358055.1 Obscuribacteraceae bacterium (SeqCode) | reverse complement strand
CACCACCACCACCACCACCACCACCACCACCACCACCACCACCACCACCACCACCACCACCACCAGGAGAAAACTTCCCACAGAGCACCCTCTTCCCATCTGGCTTCGTACCGCTGCCTACAACCGGCGTGATACCAAATCAGTGCATTGGGTTCTACGTTCAAAGTGCGCCTGACAGCTACCTCCAGGCTACGTCTGGAACTCAGGTCGCTCTGGTCGGACCAAGATCAGTCTGTCTTTCAAACGGACAGGCTCTGGTGAAAGCTGGATGTGAACCACTGACAATCGCAGCAGCCTACGGAAGTATAGTCTTGCAACCAAATGCGGTGGCAGTGATCAACACCAAACGGGGTGAACCTCTCAGCCTTGTAGCGCTGAGTGATGCATCCCTGGCAGGAGTAAGCGCCACAATTGATGGACAAACGTACTCCTTGCTTCCAGGTGAGCAATTGCTGGTCAGCACATTCTCGCCGGGAACCCTGGCTGAAGCTGTGCCACTGGCGGTAGCACCAACTGTAGTCGAAAAGGCAGTGGTCGTAGAGAAGACCGTTTCAACCAAGACGACTAGCGCGCAGACATGTCCACCTGCAAATTGCAAACCGGTAACAATATGCAAACCGGTCGTAGTACAGCCCTGCATCACAGGTGGTGTCTCTAAAGAAGTGCACCACGTGTACATAACCAAGACAGCGGTTACGCTGCCGGAGTACATTCCGAAACTCGTTTTCTTGAACTCCTGCTCAACCACTGTAATAAGAAACTGGTTGTACAACAGGGCAGCAATTTATCAAAATCCAGCATTGCCGCCTATCCACGCAAAAGCCCCGCCTACGCCAGGGCAGGCTCAGACACCGATTGCAAGCAAGCCCATCTATCTAAGTCCTTCGGGCAGGGTGTCTATGAATAGCAGCCAAAACGGATCAGATATGGCAGCGAATACTGTTAATGCAATCAACACAACCGCTGTAACAAATACATCCGCTGTAACAAATACATCCGCTGTGACAAATACATCGGCACTAACAAATACATCGGCTGTAACTAATACATCGACAGCAGCAATTACATCAGCTCTAGCAAGTACTTCGGCTGTCGAAAATAGTTCAGCTGGTGCAAATACATCCACTCCGTTAAATACAGCACCTGCACCGAACACACTAGCAGTTCCGGATAAGACAGCTAACACAGCAACTGGAGCAGATGCACAAAATGCAACTGATTCAAGCGCGACAAATAGGCCAGATGCTAAATCAAGCGAGAAATTCAATCCCGTAGCCTACTCAGTAGGCATGCCCAAGACGGTGGTGCAAACTCTACCGCCAGGCTGCCTGCTCTCAACCGGCGCCGGATTGAAAGTGGAAGCTCAAGGTGTATACAGACTCGAGAGAGGAAATGCACTCATCTTTGCTGACCGCGATCTGCGAGTCAACACAAGACATGCATCAGTTCTCGCGAGATCTGGATCAATCATTCTGGTTACGGATCACGATGATCTCACTCGAGTCAGAGATCTGTTCGATAGATTCGGAGGAGACGTAAAAGTGCTCGTCGGTAATAAATACATTCCGCTCAGACCAGGAAAAGAAGTATCAATTACCGAATGCACGCAAGATCCAATTCCATTGCTCTATTCCGACAACCTCGCGAGAAGATTGATATCGGTGAATGACGTATGCAACTACAAAGTAGTTACAAACGACTTCTCAATCATCAATCTGCTTGCCGAACACCCGCTGGTCAAACAATGGAGATGCACGCAGTTCGACAAATTCGCCTTCGCAAAAATATTGAAGACTGCAGCGGCGATAAACCTTGTTGTTGACAGAGCACGTGGACCATATTACGCACCAGCTATTTCTCGTGCCACCACTGGCTTAGTCATCAAGCCTGTTAGCCCGATCTTTTAGACAGACAGTCGAGAGAAACGAGAGCTCCGCCGCAAGGCGGGGCTTTTCGTTTCTTGCCAAAAGAAAAGAGGGCACGGTCCATAAGAACCGTGCCCTCTCCAATTTTCGCTAACCGTAATGGCTATTAGTAATTGCCATCGTAAGGAACGACGTATTGACGTCCCTGGAACAGAGAGCAATGGCTGCCGCTGTGCGGGCTATCATAGCCGCAGAAGCCGTGCCAGGTACCATAGCCGAAGCCATGAATCACACCGTAGGCGGCTCCGGAAACCATGCCGACCGGTCCGCCGGTGAGAGCACCAGCTACGAGATCGTAAGGTCCATCTTCGTTGCCCAAATTACGAGCAACCATTTTGGTTCCGCCGATAGTACCTTTGACAGCGTCCTGGAATGCACCCGTTGGGATGTCCCAGAGCCAACTGCTCACCATACTAACCAGGCGGACAGGGAAATAATAGGCTTCGTACTGAACGCGCCAATCTGCTGGACGCTCAGGATATGCCATCGCAGACATCGGCAACAATGCTGCCGCTACTGCTAGTACCGAACTAAGAACTGTTTTTTTCAGCATACTCCTCACCAACTTTCCAGGGGATTAAGACAGGTATTGCCGGGAAGCATTCCTGGCTTTACTTCTCTTCCATTGTGATGTAGGACCAGCGGCTGAAGGGCTTGTTCCAACCCGTCTTGAAGCCGTGCATTGCCCCATCTAGAACACCGTAACCGGTACCGAGAACCAAACCGACGGAACCGCCGATCGGAACACCAGCTGCAATTTGTCCGGCGCCTTTTTCGTCACCGAACTTACCGGCAATATGCTTGGTTCCTTTCAAGAACCAGTGGTAACCATCATCGATTGGTCCAGAGACCCCACCGCTGACAACTGCTCCGGTTAAGCCGCCGACCAATCTACCAGGAGCTTGAATGCACCACATAATTGGTTTAGCTTCGTAATCAAGAGCAAGAGCCGGAGCGATTGTGGACGCAAGTGCCAATGTCGAGATTAGAACTCTCTTAATCGTCAAGTTTGTCATTTACCTCACCGTCTTTCTTAGCCTGCGAGCTAACGCTGCAGGGTACCAGGATCGTTACTTGTCATCTCCCATACCGACCAGGAATGATTCTGTGCTGAAGGGCTTTTCCCAGCCAGTTCCCATTCCGTGTTTGGCACCGCGCAAGGCGCCTGCGGGTACTCCCCAAACCATGCCAACAGGAACACCTATAAGGGTTGCTGCGACGTTTTGTTGGAATCCCTTTTCATCGCCGAAGGCTTCAGCGAGTGAGTGCTCAGTTTTGAGCGGCACTCTCCAGAGCGAATCGACGACAACCGCTGTCGGCACATCGAATGCCGTTGCGGTAACCGAGCCAAAGAAGCTCGCAATGCTGCCAAGACCACCACCATCAGCGTACGACGGAGCGTTGACGCCGACAGCCATGGCACTGGCCAAAGACAATACTAAAGCTAATTTCCTCATTTGTATCCCTACCACCTTGGAACCGAGGACGGTGTTAACCATCCCCGGTTGAGTTATCTACATCCCGTGGACCATTAGTCCAATTACTCTTCCTTGAAGGTGAAAGAGTCCTTGGAGAATGGCTTTTCGTAGCCGGTTTTCATTCCGTGCCAGCCACCATCGAAGGTGCCGTATGCGGCACCGCCAGCAATACCAAACGGTGCTGCCAAAATTGCACCACCCCAGGTCTGATATGTGCCGTCTTCGTCGCCGAGCTTGCCTGCCAGCCATTTGGTTGACATCATAGCTCCCTTGACACCATCTTTCACAGCGCCTTCCGGAACTCCGATTACTGTACCGACACCGGATCCTAGTAAACGAACTGGGAAGAAGCAGATACTTTGAAAGGTATCATCGGACGCAAACGAAGGAGCAACCAGGGCGCCGACCAGGGTCGAGGCTAGTATAAAAGAGGTCGCTAATTTCCTTACCATGCAAATCTCCATCTTCTTAGCAATCTTTCGAACGATCCTGGACCACCTCGGCCTCAAGACAATTCCCATTGTACCTATTTTCTGCGGTTGGTCTATATTCCGTTTTTATGGAAAGATCAAGCAAAGAGGCTTGAAACTCAACAATTGCGGGCATTTATACAAAAAGAGTGTCAAAAAAAACTTTTTCTGTTTTCGTCTGATTTTTTTTCACAAATATACCTTTTATATTGATCATGCTCTTTTGTGCCGACTTGTCATGACCATGACAGCTATTTGTTGACAGGCTTCCGGAGCGCCTTGACGACTGCCGCTTATCAGACGTAATTCCGGATCCATAAAAAATGAACTGACACCGTGGATAGTGCTGGTTCAATTCCACGCGCCACCATATCTGGTTTTAGTGACTTAACAAGAGATCGGTTACTGATAAATTTGTGAATTTGGAACAGCTTCGCCCGCAATGGCTTTGATCCGCCGGCAAAATTTCAGCTGCACCAGATTTAGTGCGCTAGCTTACGCGACAGAACTAGCAAAACGAACTCATCTGTATGCTTGCAATTTTATTTTCACGAACGCCAGGGTGAACGATCTATCCAGCAAATCCAAGTAGCGAAATCGATCTATATATAAGAGTCTTGCCTTATCGAAGGATTTGCCTTGCGGAGAAACAGATTTCGATGGCATGGTTCAAAGCAAAAATGATCCTAGTGTTTACCCTGATCTTTCAGGCAAAAGGTCGATCCGTGCTCAGTTACAACAAAAATTCCACAAATAAAACCTAGCATTTGCGCATCCACCCTACTTAGCGCAGCCATCATTTTATATGTTGAATAACAAGCAACCCCCTCTGGCTTGTCTCATTTCGGCAGCCGATCCTTCCGATACCGCTATGTGGGCGATTATCGAGAACATAACGCTCGGACTTTTTCTGTCTATCTGTTTTGCCGCGCTTCTCGAGATCTCGCTGCCCGGGGTCCTATTGCCAGCATTTTTAATGGGCTCTGGTTTGACTCTAGTTCTGTCCAGCTTGCGGTGTATAGGCGCCCATCTGAGCCCGTGCTTCCAGATCGCCAGCACTGTTTTCGTTGCACTGCGCACGGGCAAACTTGGAGAACTGAAAACACTCGACTCTTTCCTCAATCCGATGAGATCATGCACGTTTACTGTCCCATTGAACAAACAGAATGCGATCGATAAATGTCTTGTTTCGATAGCTTCCACAGATGAGCTGGCCGATTTACAGCTCGTGAGTCTGGATTTGTTCGGCGGAGAAATAAAGCTGAAAAATCGTATCAGCTATATAAACATTTTGGTGAAAGAAGAAGACGACGACGATTCGAAATCATCCATACTCATCAATATGGCTCACCGTTTTCGCTGGGACTTCGCCAGTGGATTACTCATTGCGGAAACTTTAAAGAAATCTATCTTGCATGCAGAATTCGATTTCGCAACTAGCAAAGTTCCCAAAATAAGTATGCAAAAATCCTCAAAGCGTTTAGTCCTCTCATGTTTTTTGCTGCTCTTAATAGGTGCGGCGGCTTTACTTGGCTCCTCCCCGACCGTCAAAGAATGGCGGGCCGACTCACTGTCACGACAAGCGCAAGAATCACGAGCAGCCGGCAATTATTCCGATGCGGAAAAGAAACTAAAAGAAGCCCTGTCCCTGGCCGAACCGGATGGATATCGCGGCTCATATATAAGGATGAGTCTTGCAAATCTGCAAAACGAACAATGCCGCACAAGGGACGCTATGAACACTCTTATGGCGCCGACTCTCAAATATCCTGGGTTGAGAACTATAGAGCTTTTGCAGAGCGTATTACTTCGTCAACCCAATTCTTCGGCTGCACCTAAAATCGTAGAGAATCTCGAACGAATGGCTGAGCGCGACCCGGCAGAGAACTATCGAACGTACTGCACTGCCAATGCATTCCTTCTGGCGGAAGAACATCCGGATGAAGCATGGAACTGGCTGCAAAAAGGTCGTTATGAATATGCACATACAGTCTTCGGTCTTCGCCTCTTGAACTATTTGAGAGCACGAGCTGAAACATTACATTGCTACAGCAAAGAAATGAAGATGGAAATGTCCATGGCGTTTGATAACATCAACATGGATAAGAAATGGTATCAAGAACAGTCTGACAGACGCGAGAAAGAGCAATTCTGGACACTTGTGCTTCTGGACATTCTCGGCGCTCTATTTCTCGGAGCCAGACGCCTTTCAGCACGAGCGAAAAACATGGTTGAGAATTTTGCCCTCAATCGTGAATTGAATGCTGATTCAGTTTCAGTATCACTTGAGCAAGAAACTTCCGCTAAGGACGGAACACACGAATCCGAACTCAACGACAAATCAGATGGCAAATCGGAATCGCAGGATAGCAGCTATTCCCACACGATCAGCTTAATTCCGCAAGAAGAACTTGAAAAAGCGTTGGCATAGAAGTTTGTTGGAGTAAATGCCGGCGAGCCGCAGCCAGTGCGAGCGCAGCGAGTGCGGATTGGAGAGGCGCAGCGGGCGCTCCCGGGAAGATCAAGCGGATTCTATCTCGAGTCCGTGTTCGGTGCGATGCCAGGTAGATGCTTGCTGCCTGAACGCAATGTGAATGAATGAGATCACAATGCATGGCACCCAATGCCCATACACATAGGAATTGACTTCAAACGTGTGGAAAAATGTCTCCCACAAGCCCTTTTCTTTTCTATAGATGCGAATTGCAATAAAGAAATTCACCAGCGAAATAAAATATGTAAGTCCAGCCACAAGAATCAAGAACTTAGGATAAATAGGCTCGCCACGCATGAAATTAAATGCTTCACTGAGAATTTCGAGAAGCAAAAATCCGGGAATTGCGAATTCGGACAAAAATGCAAGGATGTCCAAGCGTTCAACCAGAGAAAGTCTGCTTGGTGAATTCATTGGGAAAATATAGTCGAGATAGCGACGAATGCTTCCTTCCGCCCAGCGTCTTCTCTGGCGAATCAAACCTTTCCATGTCGTAACTGCTTCTTCGAAAACGTGCGTATCTGCAGAAAAACGCAGAGACCAATTCGACAACATCAATCGCATAGTCAAATCAAGGTCATCCGTGATGGCTTTGTTATTCCATCCGCCCACGTCGATGAGCGCTTCACGTTTGATCAATTGACCATTTCCGCGAAGTTCTACGGCACCACCGATGAGGTCACGCCCAACCTGGAAATAAGTATCAAGTGCGTACTCAGAAGCCTGGCAGTTCGGCAGCATGCCTTTCTGATGTTCATAGATTCTCTTTTGTGATTGAACCGCGCCGACGCGCTCTGGTTCAAGCACCGGCAAAATCTTCTTCAAGAAATCAGGAGCAACATAAGCATCCGCATCGAACACTGCAATTACTTCTGCGCGGCAATGAGGCAGAGCATCGTTCAAACCGGCAGACTTACCTGGATATGAACCAACGGGTCTGCTGATGTAATTAAAGTTCGAGAATTCTTTTTTCAATTTTTCCAAAATTTCTGGAGTTGAATCATCAGATGCATCATCAATCACCCAGACGTTGAAATTTGGATAATCGATCTGCATGAACTGACGAACAGTGCGCTCGATTACACGGGACTCGTTTTTCGCAGGAATACAGATGTCAACCGATGGCTGCCAGCTCGATTCTTTTGCCGTAGCGATGCCCTGCGTCGCCCGTCCTGCACGATTGCGGAACTGCGCGTGCAGGAGCCAGAAAGTATGGAAAATCATCAAAACCAGCGTCAGGCTAAGCAGAACGCAGATAGACGGCCAGGGAAGCAGGTAATCTATAAGAAGAAGCCCCGCCAGGGATAAACTGGTTAATCCAAACAGTAATAGGCGATTTCGCATCTAGTAACCTCGAGTCTCTGATAGTTTAAAGGACGAAGCGGCATTTATCGGTTCTAGTTGCGATTTATATAAGGAATGAGCGCATTAAATTATCTTGACATAGGCGTCTAAGCCGGGCAGATTAGCAATATTTCAAACAATTGCCGACCTTGATGTTAACGGCAAAAGCGGCGACGCCTGCGCGCTGCAAGGGCGGGACGTGCACGCTTCCAGGGCGGGACACTCACGCTCCAAGGGCATTCGCCCATCGTCAAAGGAATGAGTGGGAAAGCTGGGATTTCCCACTCATTCCTTTGACGAGCTGAAGCCAGTTTATGATGAGCACCGGGCATTGCGCCTGGAACGCAAAAAATTGCATCGGGAGGGTGATCCTAACCCTCGCTTCGCAAATTCAATCACCCACTTTATTGCGCAAACGCTATACTACTGCCCCTAATATAGCGCGCACGCCATAGGTTTTTCAAATTCCTATAGCGCAAACGCTATATGACCGGCGGTAGTATAGCGTTTGCGCTATAAGAACAAGCAGTTAAGCAACCGAGAATGCGCACTAGACCATGGGAACTGTGCGCACTAGACCATGCAAAACGCGCACTAGACCATGGGAACTTCGCGCACTAGACCATGCAAAACGCGCACTAGACCATGGGAACTGTCCGCACTAGACCATGCAAAACGCGCACACGACCATGGGCGATGCAATGCGTCGCCCGTTTTGAATTCATTCTTGCGGAACGTGACGAAACGAGCGAAGCAAGTGATAGAAACCGACAAGCGCGGTAGGCAAACCGATGATGAACAATGTTGTTGAAACACCACCGGGCAGATTGTCGATGAATTGACCAGCAAGAACAACCGGAATTGTGGAAGCCGCAGACATAGCAGTATTCTGAGCTCCGAATACTTTACCGCGGAGGTCTTCAGGCACCACCGCCTGCAGCGCAGCCTGTGTCGGAACTGCAACGCAAGCACAAGAAATACCAATACAAACAGCAAGCAGCAAAGGTACTGTCATCAGTCCACCAGGCCAGGAACCGATAAATCCAAGACAACCCATCAAACTCATGAAAGTTCCGAGACCGGTAAATCCACCATAAACAAGAATATTGGGCCGCCACGTATGCCCGTAATGCGCCACCCAGAAATTGCCGATGCCCATTCCTAAGCCTGCTGCAGCTACAACATAACCAAAGCGGAAAGCTTCAATATGCAAGACTTGCTGAGCCAAACCCACGGCGATTATGTTCAGTGTAATGATTGTGCTGAACAAAATAGTGATTTTCATAATTGCTCTGAAAACCAGAGCATTGCTGGAAATATACGAAAGCCCAAAACGCAGTTCTTCCCACCATGGCTCACGCTGACCATTTTTCTTCTGATTGTTATCTTCAATGGTCATGAGCAAAAGGCTTGCTATCAGGAATAAGCCCGAAACAACCCAGGGAGAGTTCTTCATGCCAATATGAGAAATAATCGGTTCGCCAATTGCAAATCCGAATCCAAGCGCGATCATCATCGTCGTGAAGAACAAAGAATTAGCGCCGTACAGTTCTTCCTTTTTCACCAGACGAGGTATCGATGCGGTTTCTGCCGGGCCGAAAAACTGGCAGCCTACTGAAATCAAAAACGCCAGAGCAAAATCGATTTTCAGCGATTGTGAAACCTGCGGCATCGCGACAAGCGCAACGCAGGCGGCTCTAAACAAATTGGACAATACAAGAACTGAACGGTGCGACCAGCGATCCACATAAACACCGGCAATAGGGCTTAGAAGCACTGCTGGAATTGTAAACGCAACATAGAGCCAACTTGTGAGTTCAGCAGCACCACTCTCGCTTACAGAATGCCCACGGTTCAGCTCTGTCTGCGTGAGGATAGCGACAAAAAGCACAAAGACAGCACGGTCTGCGAATTGCGAAAATACCTGAGCAATCCAGAGCGCCATAAATTGACGGTTTTTGAACAACATATTGTAGCCACTGTGCGCTGCGACTGGCTCGTCAGTAGAGTTGATATCGGAAATCTGGCTGCTCAATGTTATTTGCCTGGAGACACCTTGTACTTACTCTAGCATTGTCACGCTATTGCTGTCGCTATTACCTCGGTCACTTAATACAATGACCAGCAAGGCTCTGGAGTACTTTTGCATGGAATCGGCAGCTGAGTTGATTAACTAGTGAAAGCCATGCCTGCCCGCCATCGATTCAAATTTGAACCGACGCAGCAAAGGCATCATCAAATCTGATTTTCTTCAGAGAGCTCTTCAACTTCGCCGTGATCTCTTGATGCGCCTTCTTTCTGCTCGCCAAAGGCTGCAGCAACGCCTCGCTTGCTATTCGCGAAGAAATCGCAGATTTCATTGACTTCTTCGAATGGCTCAAGTTCGGCTTTAATGCGCTCGATAGCTTGCTTGTAGTTGAGTCCAGATCTGTAAAGCAGCTTGTATGTCTGTTTAATTGCTGCTCTCTTTTCTGGTCCAATTTTGTTACGACGCAACCCAATGACGTTCAACCCGCGCACAGCACCAGGGCGACCATCGCATAGTGTGAAAGGCGGCAAATCAACTCTTGAACCGGTCATGCCACCCAGCATGCAACAGCGTCCTACTCGTATGAATTGATGCAAAACAACCATGCCGGCAAAAACCGCACCATCACCGACTTCTACATAGCCTGCGAGTGTGGTGTTGTTTGCCATGATCACACCATTTCCAACCTGGCAATTATGTGCCACGTGGCAATAGTTCATCAAAAAGCAATTGTCACCAATTACGGTATTACCTTCTTTGGTGGCACGGTGCACAGTGCAATATTCACGGATGACTGTGTTGTTGCCAATAATAACGCCTGTCGGTTCGCCACCATATTTGAGATCTTGCGGTTCCAGTCCGATGGCAGCACCTGCGAATATGTGGCAATTGTCACCAATGGTAGTATGTCCATCTACAACTACATGCGCACCGATTTTGGTATTGGCTCCGATTTTCACGTTCGGTCCGATTACTGCGAATGGCCCGATATCTGCAGTTTCATGGATTACAGCACCGTCGGCAATGATGGCGGTTTTGTGCATAAGTGCGCTGGTCATTGTTGTTCTTCTCTCTTGATCATGGCGAACGAAATTTCGCCTTCAGCAGCAATCTTATCACCGACTTTGGCGCTTGCCTTTAACTTGCCGAGCGGTCCCTTGAGCTTGAGAAGCTCCACTTCCATATCCAAACGATCACCAGGAATAACCATATGGCGGAACTTAAATCCGTCTATTCCAGTGAAAACACCCATTTGTCCTTTGAACTCATCTTTCATCAGAATGGCTATGCAAGCCAGCTGAGCAAGAGCTTCAACCATCAGCACGCCAGGCATGATTGGCTTAAATGGAAAATGACCTTCAAAAAACTGTTCATTAGCGGTGAGGTTTTTATAACCTTTGGCGCTATGTCCCGGCACAACATGAGTGACACGGTCCACAAGTAAAAACGGATACCGGTGTGGAATCAACTTTTTAATTTGGTTGATATCCAGAGTTTCAGTCGCTTCAACACTTGTTGCAGTCATTTACTTTGTCCTTCAAACGGCCAGGTAACAGTCGGGAAGCCATTGCGCAGGGATTCCAGCCAATGCTTCGTAGAGAACAGAGTATATCGCTTAAACATAGCTCAGAGTGTTCTTGCGAAGAGTTTTATCATGCAATTTCACACAACCAGCGTTCTGACACTACGATGCAAACGTCCAGGACCGCCCGTAAACACGGTAGTTCCGGGGAATATGCATGACAAATGCGATGAGAAATTATAGTAATGTTAGTTAGCTGAAGCTTTTGAAAACCAGCTCAGGCGCTAGTCAAGCAGCTCAAGATGTACTTACCTTAAGCTGCAAAACCCGCAGCCTGGCATGGAATATCCGGCATTAGAGAAAGTGAATTCTAAAATTGCGTCTGTCGGAATATATACATAGTCAAAGAAGAAGAAAAAGCAGAAGAGCAAGTAAAAGTTCAACTGAGCAAAGAAGCACTAGAGCTGCTTCGAGGAAGCAATGGAATCAAGCGGCACAAGCATCAGTTATTTTCGACCGGCGGCCAGTTCGGCAACGCGGAATGCAACCGGCATTCCGGGAACGTTTTCGGCCGACCCTGCCAGTGTAAGCATCAGCTCTAATCAAATCGATCTCGAGAAGGTAGCGCTGGGTGTGCGAATGATTCTTGAAGGTCTTGGCGAAAATGCGGACCGCGACGGGCTCGCGGAAACACCGGCGCGAGTGGCACGCATGTTCCAGGAGCTTGTATACGGTCACAACATCGACGCCGGTTCCGAAATCACCTGCACTTTTGAAGAAAATACAGAAGAGCTGATTCTGGTAAAAGACATACCTTTTGCCAGCACTTGCGAACATCATCTGTTGCCATTTATCGGAACTGCTAGCATTGCATATATTCCAGCGAACGGACGAATCACCGGGCTTTCCAAACTAGCTCGTGTGCTTGAACTTGCATCCAAGCGTCTGCAAGTTCAAGAAAGGCTGACCATTCAAATTGCTGATGCGCTTTTACAAAAATTGTCGCCACGAGGCGTTTACGTCATGCTTGAAGCCGAGCATCTTTGCATGTCTATCCGCGGAATCAAGAAACCTGGCAGTAAAACAATTACAACTGCAGCTCGCGGCTTGATCCAGACAGACGCATCACTCAGACAAGAAGTCATGTCGCTGCTGACAAGGCAATAAGCTAGACAGTCTCCCAAGGAAGGAGTAAAACTATGGACGTGCGGAAGCATTCATGTCCGTAGCTGCGCGCGCTTTGACATATCGAAAATTGTAGGGACGGCAGCGTGCGTCGCCCTCATTAAAAAGAAAAGGGAGCAACGAGCCTTGTCTTCAAAGAAAAAGAAAACCGGATGGGAAATAGATCGCCGCAAATTTCTGGCAGCGCTTGCTGGTTTACCGGCAGCCATGCTTTTACCATTCGACTCGGCAGATGCCGCAACAATCACGCCGTTTTCTTTTGTCTATTTGACTGACACTCATCTGGTCAACGGGCAACCTGACAATGGTCAAAAGATGTTGCAAGAGAGCCAGCTGTTTTTGCAAGAAGTGATTAAAGGCATCAATGCACTCAAACCTGATTTTGTCGTATTCGGCGGCGACCAGGTTGAAACGGTTGGACAGAATGAAGCCAACTGGCAATTGTTTATTGATCTTGTTCAAGCACTGAACATGCCCTGGTATTTCGTGCTTGGTGAACAGGATGTATCGGGCAAGGGATTTGTGGATAAGATGCGCCAGTTTGGACCCGACTTCAAAGGTCGTGGTATCACTGGCAATACTCCATACTGGTCGGTGGATCCCGCAACAAATGTGCACTTGATTGGACTTGATACAAGCCAGGCTAACAATCCAACGGGAGAACTTTCCGAACAGCAACTCGAATGGTTGAAGAATGATCTCTCGTCGAATAAAGGCAAGTTTACCGTTGTTATAAGCCACCATCCGTTGCTTCCGCCAGCTCCGTATGATGGCGGCCCGCCGCTGGATGAGTACGTTTTGCCTAATGGATCTGATGCGCGGGAAATTCTCGGACGCAGTTCTGACGTTCGACTTGTTGTAAGCGGACATTTGTATATGAACAAGGTTCAGCTTGAAAGAGAGGTGTATCACGTCTCTGCTGCAGGTCTCGATGTTTATCCGTGCCAGTATAAGTTGTTCCGTGTGAATAAAGATGCGATTACGATGGAATCGTTTGAGGTTCCGTTTGCAGCGCTGGTGAAGAAAGCGAAGAAATCGCTGGTGGATTCTGCGCTTGCAGGTAAGCTAAATAGAAGGAATCCTGATGCAGCGGTGCAGTTGTGCGAAGGTAATCCTGAAGATCAAAATGCTTTCTTGACCCTGGGCCAAAACAAAGCAGTAAGAGAGCTTTCGAAGAAACAAGTAAAAGAAGACACCGAAAAACGCGACGCAGAACTAGAGCGGCAAGCTGAAGAAACCCGCAACAAAGGCAAGTCCAAGGGCAAGAAATCGGAAAGTAAAAAGACTGACGAGAAAAAGACTGACGAGAAAAAGTCCGACGAGAAAAGGTCCGACGAGAAAAAGACTGACGAGAAAAATTCCGACGATAAAAAATCCGAAAAATCATCGGAAAAATCGAAGACCGAAAAAGAAGAATCCACTACTGGAAAACATAAAGGATCTACAAAATCAAAATCATCTTCATCGAGGAAAAGCACGGCTCCTTCTGAATCAGAGCTAAAGAAAGAAGAGAGTCCGCCGGAAGCGGACAAACCCAAAGAAGCCGCACCTCAGGAAAGTACACCAGAAAAACAACCAAACGCAGGCGAGAATGCAGCTCCGAAAGCAGGAGAAGCCGGCGAGCAGGGTAATAAAACCGAGCAAATCGATAAGTCTGATTCTAAAAAGCAGTAGTTATTGTAGGTATATTCTTCGTTAGGGTATGAGGAATCTTCCTTGTAATTACTTGAAAAACTTTCCCCGACTTGACCAGCAGAGCAATATAAGCATCGGCAAGAACAATATTCGCCAAAGCCTAGGAATTGTTGGATAGAACGCGAGAATGAGAATCAGCACGATTCCAACCACGGCTATCATTGCAAATTTATCGACCAGATCTTTCTGCTCGTGAGGTAGCATACGGTCAAGTCTCTTTGCAAAAATCTCAATCCAGGTCTTCCACCACATCTTGCACCTTTCAGGCTTTAATATCCATTCTACTCCCCAGGGCAAGCTGCATTAATCCACAGCGTGGCCGGGTTAATTTGTGCACGTCTGCGCGCGGACTTGTGATATATACTTGGGTATCCATCTGGGATATTCCACTTAATGTGGCTTAAATCGGGAGACGCTGGTGGCGGAATCATTTGAACAAAATAAAAAGCCGGCGCTGGAAAAAAACGAAGCCGAGCACGAAGAGTCGAGCAGAAATCGATTTCTTGAAGATTCTGCTTTCGTCAAACCTGCAGAAAAGGTGGCTCTCGCAGCAGTGCAGCAACCGAAAGAGCTGCAAGAGCGCTGGCCCATGCCGCGCGGCTCATCGCTTGAACCACTCAGTCTGGAATTATCTCAAGAAGAAAAACAACGAATCGGCAGAAAAGTCTGGATGAATGAATCCGGCGGAACAAAAGAAGGCCTCACCGCCTGGAATAAAGGTGAGGAGTTTCCGTCGCTCGGTATTGGACATTTCATCTGGATGCCCAAAGGCGTCCACACTCCATTTGGAGATAGCTTCCCTCAAGCAATGAAATTTGTAAAAGACCATGGTGGAACTTTGCCAAAATGGTTGGACCTCGATAAACCCTGTCCCTGGGACACGCGCGGTCAATTCCTCAAAGAGTTCAATGGAAAGAAATTGACCGAACTCAGAGACGCGCTTGAGAAAACTGTTCCGGAACAAACTGACTTTTTGATCAACCGGTTGGAAAATGCATTGCCTGGAATCCTTCAGAAGGAAGATGATCCGGCGCAACGAGCAAAGGTGCAAGAACGTTTCTATCGCGTCTTGAATAGCGGACCAGCCGGAGTATTCGCGCTTGTTGATTATGTCAATTTCAAAGGCGAAGGGCTCGAGCCTGTGCCGCAATACCACAACAAATCCTGGGGAATGAAGCAAGTTCTCGAAGGAATGAAAGATACGGATAATCCCGTCAAAGATTTTTCTGATTCAGCTAAAGAAGTATTGAAAGTTCGCGTGGATAATTCGCCTCCCGAACGGAATGAGAAGCAGTGGCTGAACGGGTGGCTCAAACGTGTGGATCGTTATGTTACTGATCCACCATTTAGAGCAGAAGCGAATGGGCATGCGAAAACACAAAGCAAAACTCATGAGCAGAATGACAGATCTACTCACGATAAAAAGACATCATCTGTGGATTCTAACCGCTTAGGCTCCAAGTAAAAACATGGCGCTCACCTCTGCTCAGAAAAGAATTACTGCTCATTTAGTCTCTGAAAAATCCGAGACAGATTGATAGCGGCACTATACCTATCTTTAGTCGAATTACAAGCGAGAGAACTTTCCCCTTCTTAGACGCAAACTGCACATTTCGACAGTCGAGTTCTGCATGAGTGCGCGGGGGAAAAGCCCCATACAGACTGCCTTGACGCGATCGCATTCGGGGGCTATGCTGTTGCCATCTCCATTATTAGGATCATTATGTCTGACAAAAACGCCGTCCAGCTAGACTCAAATGAGAACCACAAATCAGATGACAGAGACCTCAAGATCAATTTGCTCTCGCTGAGCGACGGCTTGAAGCGTATTGACCAGAACAGCGCTCCATCTGAGGAATTAGCTAGTACCAAACTAAATCGCAGCTCGGCGCTCATTTATCACGGTATTAATGATGGTGCCCTTGGCAGACTACAAGACGTCGCATACGATCACCCGCTAAAAGGCGCAGCGATAATGGCAGCATCAGGGGCGATTGGCTATGGACTTATGGCACTCCATAATGCAGGAGGACGGTACGCCAGAGCCGCAGAGATAGCCAACGGGGTTCTAACTTTGGGCGTCGTTGCGGACGGACTTAATCGAGGCGTTGAATTCGGAAAGGCAGTCGCTGATAATTGGAAAGATGGCGCAAATTTCGAGAAAAACAAGGATGCAGTGGGCAATTCAATAGGCTCAATGTTCGTTGATTACGGAATGCTGATGGCCGGCGGAAAACTTGGCATGATGACTGAAAGAGCAGTTCCAAAAATTGCAGAAACTTATCGAGACTGGGGTAACCCACCCAGCCATTACACACCCGTGGCCATTGAGCCAGGCAGTCTTCTCTCTTCACCAGGAGACCGCCTCATGAATTTTTTCAATCACTATCGATACGGCCAGAACAAAATTGAGCCGTACAAGAGTTCACCTGCGGCCGAAATGACGAATTTGGCCGAACCAGGGTTCCGAATCGACTCAAGCTCCTTCGGGAAAGGCTACACCAATGCCTATTGGAGCGGCAAAGAAATGGTATATGGCGATGGAACGCCACTGAAGCTCAATCTAGATGCCACATTCAGGCACGACCTCTCTCTAAGTAATCTGCAATCTGCTCGCCTCACACAGGAAGCCTACGCGGTGGCACCGTACATACCTCTATCATTACTTCCTGATATGAAGCACTAGCCAGATGATTTCATCGAGATGTCGAGGACAAAATCTATATTAAACTCGATTTTGTGTCAGAAGCAGCTGATTGTTCTACTTATAAGCAACTGACTGACGTTTTATAGGTGGAATAGCAGGATTTGTGCAATCGCGAATAACCTGCGCGTACCCATGAACGTTGAGCGAATTGTCTCTATACTCTGGGTCTTCCATCAACACCGCATGCAGTTTGTGCAGGTTATACCAGGGCACTCCAGGATACAGATGATGTGCAAGATGCACGCAAATATTATAAGGTCCAACTATATGACAGTCCCAGCCGAATATGTTGCGCGTGCTATTCAGCTTATGAGTAGACTTCACTGCATAATGCTCTGCCACGCCACGCAGATAATCGAAGAATTTGGTCGCAGTGACAAGCGGCACTAACCAATAAAGCAGTAACAAGTGCCAAAATGAAAATACTATAGAAAGGGTTGCGATCACAGCGTAGAAAGAGAACTGAAATACAGTTAGTTTCAGCGGCACATTAGTTTCCATTTCCATCTGCTCGCGATGAACAAAAGTAGATTGAATCATGTCGTAAATGAGACCGATTCCCGTGGCCATCTGAACCAGGGTGGAAAACATCTGGAGTTTTGTTTTTGGAAATTGATAGTACTTATCCCACTCGTTAAAGTCAGGATCTTCAATGGTATTCAAATTCTGATGATGTGCCAGATGTGTATTCCGGTAGCCTTGCATTGTCAGCGTTAACGGCCAGGCGAGAAGTTCTCCAATTACTTCATTCAGAACGCGACTTTTGAAAAGTCGATAGTGCACAGCGTCGTGCATTAACACACCCAATGCCTGGAATCGCGAGCCGATAAGCACCACGGCAAACACATAGAGAAAAGGATTAAAGAACTTTTGACAGATGAAAGCGGTCGTGAAGATCACCAACCATTCCATCACAATAAAAAAAACGTTTTGACCCGATTTGAGTTCACAAAGTTGTTTGATCTTGAAGTTCAGTCCCTTCTCATCGGCCGTTTGAACTTCTTCGCCTTTTGGCGCATCTTTTGTTGTGTTCAAAGTGACTCCAAAATGATTCCGTGTTTCCGTGTAGTTCGGCTTACGCCAATGGTCTATAGGGATACTAGCATTCCAAGAACAAAACAACATTCATTTATATTCATCCGAAGAGATGCACGGTCAGCCGAAAAAATGGGTGTATAAGGCGCCAAAAAGCACCGGAGGTGGTAGCAAACGAACATTTTGCCAAACTACGGAACCTGTCAGCCCAAGCTCTTGCCTCTCATGTCAAGCAGCAATTTCCGAAACTTCGAAACGCAAACAGTTGACAACCGCCAAAGACTCGGGAGCTCGCGTTTGACCACGACTTCTTGCGCGGGAAACGGAAATAGTGACCCTTTCCTGCAAAAACATCGGGAGTTCCACAAAATAGAAAGTTCGGAATAAGCAACAGCGTTATAATTTGCGTTCCACAAAACCCAGACATGCCAATAGGGGTGCAAACGATGCCTGTTAATACAACGACGCGCGCGTATCAGATAAAAGCCTTCGGATTGGATCAAATCGAAGAGGCTGCGGTAGAACTTCCTCCACTTGGACCAAACGACGTACTGGTTCGCATGCATGCCTGTTCTCTCAATTACAGAGATTACATGGTCGCAAAAGGCATCTATAATCCCAAACAAAAGCTTCCCCTCGTGCCTCTCTCTGACGGAGCCGGCGAGGTTATCGAGATTGGGTCTGCTGTGGGTCAATTTAAGATTGGTGATAGAGTCACACCAATTTTCATGCAGAGATGGCTTTCAGGCGAGCTAAATGCAGATGCATCCAAGAGTGCATTGGGCGCGGCACTCAGCGGAGTGCTCCAGAGAGAAGCTATCTTCAACGAAAACGGATTGGTGAAGATTCCAGCTCACCTATCTTATGAAGAGGCTGCAACGCTTCCATGCGCTGCAGTGACTGCATGGAATGCACTTTTTGAGCACGGAAAGATTCATCCCGGGCAAACTGTACTTACTCTCGGAACTGGTGGCGTTTCAATATTCGCACTGCAATTCGCCAAAGCTGCAGGCGCAAAAGTTCTGATTACCTCCAGTTCAAATGAAAAATTGCAGCGCGCAAAAACGCTTGGTGCAGACATAACTATCAACTATAAGGATAACGCAGATTGGGATTCTGCTGTTCTTAAGGAAATTCCCGAAGGTGTAGCTCACGTGATTGAAGTCGGTGGCGCCGGCACGCTAGACAAATCTATCCGCTGCTCAAAACTTGGCGGTCATGTCAGCTTGATTGGAGTCCTTGCTAATGGACAATTCGATCCGCGACCATTACTTATGAAGAGCATTCGCCTGCAAGGTATCTATGTAGGCTCAAGAGAAATGTTCTTGCATATGAATCGTGCAATCAGCGCTCACAACATAAAGCCGGTGATTGATCGCACGTTCAAAGCGAGTGAAATTGGAAAGGCTCTAGAACACATGGCTGCTGGTAACCACTTCGGCAAAATCGTTTTGCGCTTCGAATAATGGTTCCAAACCGGAGTACAAAATATGGGCTCAGCTCAATGATCGTGTGCTGATTCAGCATAAGCCACCATTGCAGCACCGGCAAGCGGCTCCCGAGATTCGGAGACGCAAACTTTGCACATAATGTATGGCAAGGAGAGTTTTCCTTCGGGAAGGTACTTTGGAGAAACCCAGACGTAGCTAGTGAACAATACTAAGCCATCGGTATCACTTTGCGGCACAACTCTGCTAGTGCCAAAATCACTTTTTTTAGCCGTAAAGGATTCGTCCTTTGCGGCTAACCGTTCTGCAATGCTTAGCATTTGGGGTTCATCAACACCTTGTGACAACGAGAACAACACCTTGCATGGACCTCCAACCTTGTTAGAGCCATCGTAAAGACTTTGATCGGCGCCAATTATCCAGCATTTCACTAATTCAGTTTGCTTCTCTAGTTCTCTCAAACGCTTCATTCTTGATGGACGATGATCGTAAGCCCACATGGCCAAAAGCACGAAGACTACAGCGCCTATTATAAAAAGAATTCCCGTACCCATTTAATTATTTGCTCGAAGGTGGTACCGATATGCTGGGGTTGCTGAAGAGATTTTGCGGCTTTTGCAGTCCTTTAACAATATCACTGCTTATACCAAGGTTTGTCTGGAGTAGGTAAGCAGGGTTGCTTGCGAGCCACTGAGAAAGCGAAATCTCCTGGTAATCACCGGAGTTAAACACAGCCAGCATCTCGCATTCCTCTTCACCGATGGATTCGATGTAATGGCCATAACCCATGGGCACATAACCAACATCACCTGGTTCAAAATCGCGGGTGATCTTTCTTCCTTCTGATCCAAACACGGTCATGCGCGCTTTACCTTTAAGGTAATATTGCCATTCATCAGCATTAGGATGCCAGTGCATTTCCCGTATAGCCAGAGGTTTTAGTTTCAAGATGGCACCAGTCATGGTGCTGGAAATTGGAAATTCTTTGCTTGAGACCAGGTTGAAACTACCACCGGGAAAAACCGTTGGCACTTTTGAACCAAGGCTGAATCGATGTGTCAACGGCGGAGGATTCGTGCTTTCGGGAGGGGGCGCGGACAAAGTCGGTGGCACTGGTCCCTGTGCTATGTACACCTCGCTCTTCGGAAATTTATCAAAAGCAGAAACCGGCATACCGAATTCTTTCGCCAGAACTTCTTTGGGCGTCTGCGCGATCCAATCGCTCATGCTGAAGGTCGCAAATTCGGAGAAATAGCCGCTGTCGAACACGAGAATGAAGTGGCACTCTTGATCGCCAATGCCTTGAATGGAATGCCCATGCCCGCGTGGAAAGTACCAGACGTCTCCCGGTCCAAAATCTTTGATTTCGGAACGTCCCTGCGGATCAATCACAGTGACCCTGCAATGCCCGGAAATGACATACGACCACTCAGCCGCGTTGGCGTGCCAATGCAGCTCACGCAAACCTCCTGGATTGAGATACATGTTGACCCCGGCTAATCCTTTCGAGATCGGGAAATTTACAGCCGCTGCCTCGTTCGACCTACCGCCTTGATAAGCTTTCATTGGCTGCTTGGCAAGTTGATAGCGGATTTCCGGCATTGACTCTTTCGAGAGTTCCACCGCTTCAGCAACTGTATTTATAATCCTGCTACCGGCAAGGTGTTTTTCTGCAGCTACAGCCGAATTGATTGCAGATAAAGAAAAAAATGCTGCAGCCAGTGCGGCGAGTTTCCTGATTGAGTTCACAATTTATCTCCAGAATTTGCGAACGATATTTTATAACGGTCCATATTGTTCACGCTCCTTCGGAAATTTTAGAAAATCGAATCGCTCTCGATACTAAAAGTCGGCTTGTTTTCAAGGTTTCAACAGCCATGGGCATAGAGCAGACGCTTGACTACACTTGCGTGAACGTGCTCTGGTACAGCATTCATGCTTTAGTTAGAATTGAAGAGTCTTAGCTAACTGGACGGTGTCCGACACTTTTCAAATGCTTTGAACTCCTATTTCACCATTGGGGATCTCTTCCATGTCCAGCTCAGAAGATTCGAAAAGCAGAAAAGACACCGACAAATCAAACGGACATCAAAGTTTTTCGCAAAAGGACTATCACCACCCCGCGGCAGCATGGGGAGCAGCTTTCAGCGTGGGAAGAATTTTATTGGAGCAAGGAGAAATCATCGACGGTGTTCGCGCAATATTCAAGATGAACCATGAGAACGGCGGCTTTGACTGCCCGGGTTGCGCCTGGCCTGATGATCTAAAAGGTCTGCGCATGGACATCTGCGAAAACGGTATAAAGCACGTCACCTGGGAAATGACAAAAAAGAGAGCAGACCGCAATTTCTTTTCCAAACACAGCGTCACAGAATTGATGAATTGGAGCGATTTTGAACTTGAGAATGCGGGGCGGCTGACTGAACCGATGTTCTACAATGCGTCCACTGATCATTATGAGCCGATCTCGTGGGATGATGCCTTCGCGCTAATCGCTAAACATCTGCGCGCTTTGTCGAGTCCGAATAAAGCTAGCTTTTATACTTCTGGACGCCTTTCAAACGAAGCCACGTTCCTCTATCAATTATTTGCAAGAGAATATGGCACTAACAATTTGCCTGATTGTTCCAACATGTGCCACGAAGCAAGCGGGCGGGCCTTAGCCGCTTCTATAGGTACAGGTAAAGGAACAGTTGATCTTCTTGATTGGCAAAAGTCGGATGCCATATTCGTGATTGGGGTGAATGCCGCGACCAATTCCCCGCGCATGCTCAGCGCACTGGTGGATGGTGTAAAAGAGCACGGTATGAAGATTGTACACATCAATCCACTCGTCGAGGTTGCGGCTACTTCCGCAATTACTCCTCACGAAATTTTGGATATGATTGCCTTTCGCACAACAGAGACAAGTACGCTCAATTTGCAGCCGCGCATAGGCGGAGATATGGCGATAATGCGCGGAATAGCAAAGCATCTGTTCGAAAAGTTCGAGACCGATAAATCTGCTATCGATATCGGTTTTATTGAAAAACACACTGCGGGTTTTGACGCGTATAAGTCAATTTGCCAGTCAAGTACATGGGAAGACATCGAGCGCTTTTCCGGTTTAAGCAGCGAGCAAATTCGTGCGGCCGCAGAGATATACAGACAGGCTAAGTCCAGCATAATTAGCTGGTGCCTTGGTGTTAGTCAACAAGAATTCGCCGTAGATACAATTCGCGAAATCGTGAACGTCTTATTGCTTAGAGGCAATATCGGCAGAGAGGGTGCTGGTCCCTGTCCGATACGGGGCCACAGCAATGTGCAGGGCAACAGAACTTGTGGGATACATCATGCGCCTCCTGAATCTTGGCTGGCAAAAATGGACGCCGCCTGTGGTATCAAATCTCCACGCGCCCATGGTCTCGATACTGTGCGCACCATTGAAGGTATGTATAACGGTGATGTGGAAGGGTTTTTCGGCATGGGTGGTAATTTTGCATCAGCAACTCCAGATCGAGACCGAACTTATTCGGCCTTGAGGCGTTGCAAACTTACCGTCCAGGTAAGCACAAAGCTCAATCGCAGCCATCTGGTTCACGGCAAAGACGCTCTTATTCTTCCATGTCTGGGCCGAACTGAAAAAGATATGCAGAAAGCGGGGCCGCAGCAAGTAACAGTTGAAGATTCAATGAGTATGGTTCACCTTTCCTCTGGTATGAACGAGCCGGCTTCGCCACATCTTCGATCGGAACTTGCAATAATCGGCGGAATTGCAAAGGCCAGCTTGCCCACTTCAGTGACTCCGTGGGATGAGTATGTCGGCAATTACGATCTCATTCGAGATAAAATGGGAGAAGCTATCGACGGTTTCGAGGACTTCAATCAACGCGTTCGGAAACCGCTCGGTTTCAGGCTAAAGCAAAATGCTCGCGAACTCGTTTTCCAAACAAGCAGCGGGAAAGCAAATTTTTCTGCGGCGGCATTGCATGACAATTCAATTCCCGCCGGCAAATTGATGCTAGGCACCATGCGCTCTCATGACCAATTCAACACTACGGTCTATTCGGACAATGACCGCTATAGGGGCGTGAAAGGCTTGCGAAACATTTTGCTGATGAATGAAAATGACATGCAAGAAAGAAACCTGCAGCAGTACGATTTTATTGATATCACGAGTTTTGCCAAAGATGGCAGCACCAGAACTGTGCAATCATTTAGAGCCGTGCGCTATAACATCCCTCGCGGCTGCGCTTCCGGTTATATGCCGGAGTTAAATGTACTTTGTCCAATAGGTGATTTCAGTGCGCAGAGCGATCAACCGATGATGAAGCAAATTCTCGTTGAAGTGCGCAAATCCGATCGACAAGAGGCTTGATCCTGATGAAAGTAGCAACAGCAACAAATGTAAAAGAGCTAGAAATCAGAAAGTTCAATGAGCTTGATTCTCGCTGTACGGCGGATTTGCTGAGTGTCGAAGAGCCTCTCGAAATACGCCTGGTTCAGCCATCGCTTGAGACTCCTCGGCAAGTCGCAGTGACTATGCGCACTCCAGGAAACGACAGCGAGTTGAGTGCAGGTTTCCTTTTTACTGAAGGAATTATATCGGATAAAGAGGAGATAGAAAAAATAATCGTCGAAAAATGTAATGTGAGCACAGTATTTTTGAACTCGTCAGTTGAACTTGATCCCAGTTTGTTTGAACGGCACTCATTTATAAGCTCAAGCTGCGGAGTTTGCGGTAAGAAGTCCATCAGTGCCGTAAAGACCAAGCGGCAGCATCAGTGTACAGAAGATGGTCCAATAATAAGCCCAGAACTTATTCACCTCTTGCCCGATGCTCTGCAAGCGTCTCAATCTGACTTCAATCAAACTGGTGGCATTCATGCTTCATGTCTTTTCAATTTACGCGGAGAAGTCCTCACCATCAAAGAAGACGTAGGGCGGCACAATGCTGTAGACAAGCTGATAGGTTCTGAGTTCATGGCCGGAAACTTACCTCTTTCGGATAGGATTCTGTTGGTCAGTGGCCGCGCGAGTTTCGAACTTGTGCAAAAGGCTGCACAGGCTGGCATCCCAATAATGGCTGCGGTCGGCGCGCCGTCTTCACTTGCAGTTGAGCTGGCCAAAGAATGTGGAATGACCCTGATCGGATTTGTCAGACAGAGACGCTTCAACGTTTATTCGGGCTTCCATCGCATCGCTTGCGACTAACAAACAGCGAGATTACGAGCGAAACTCCCGGAACAAATAGCATCCATTAAAGCGGGCCCAATGCGGAACCCCTGGGAGCGCCGGCGGCTCGCCGGCTTCTACTCCCGCAGTATCGGTCGAACATTTAGGAGCCGGCGAGACGCCGGCGCTCCCGGGGCTGCATTCACAGAGTCGCCGTCATAACATAGCAGGCTGAACGGCTTCAATCACTTCCAATACCGTTTGAAAGCGTTCCTTCGGATTCTTTTCTAAACACTTACTGATTGTTTTTGCGATTACCGAGTCTTCTTCGATGTCGGACCGAAAATCTGTGATCGGAGGAGGAGGTTCCATCATTATTTTCATGATTAAAGTTCCAAGATCGCCGGCTGAAATTGGTACAACTCCTGTGAGCAACTCGAACATAACAACACCAAGC
>JBIKOL010000213.1:0-12056 GCA_044358055.1 Obscuribacteraceae bacterium (SeqCode) | reverse complement strand
CAAGTGCTGCTGATCTAACAAAGCCAAACCAGGTGGTTGGCAGCCCGCCTTTCATGAGCCCAGAACAAATTGAGGGCAAGTCGCTTGATACTAGAGCAGATTGACCTGCTCCCCTTTTTTCGGTCCAATCAAAGTTGGACAGCTTTCGGTTTTGGGGCAAGACCAGTTTTGCCAAATAATGCCTGCCAGCGAGAAGCGTCCTTAACAACGCGGGAGCTCAGCGGGCTGCGGTTCGTTCCAATTATTTCCCGGCTTCTTTCGCCTTAACTTGCTCGTTGCGTAAATTGAAAAGTAAAATAGCTATTCCCAATACGATAGGAATCAGGAAAAACAAAGCCATATTATCGATGAACGAAATCATCTTCAACAGGTGGTTTGCATCATAAACTTTGTCACGAGCAATGTCATTTAGCCTGTCGACTGAATCGTGGAATGCTCTCCCTTTCTCATTAACTTTTTCGCCGATAGCTATGAAACTCGGCAGCGCCACTTTAGGAATTGATGGCTCCTCATCATATTTACCTATTTCGCGGAACAGATCATTAACGGACTTTTCTAAGGACGAAATTTTCTTTGCTACAAGATCATATTTTTTTTCGTACAGAGGATCGCCAGCACATGCTTGGCGAACCTTTTCCAATGACGGGAAAAACGCCCGTCGCTGCTCAAGCCTCCGATTAGTCTCGTTGGAGAACTTGACATTAAAATCCCCAACAGCATCAAGAATTTGCTGGTGACGAGCCTTTCCTCGTTCTATGCCATTAATCACCACTGGAGAAAAAAGCAATACCATAAGCATAAAAATGCCAAGAAAGGACAACCCGAGGAGAAGAGATTTTGTTAGAGCAGCTTTTCCTTCCGCCGCGCGACGGCGCCCGCTCAACCGGCCCAGAATAGTCTTTATTTCCCCCATTGCGCCAGCGCTGCCCGCGCAATATTGAAGTTCAGATGCAAGCTCCAACATATATTCTTGCCGATTCTTCGGAGACTTTGCCATTGCCCGCAGTATCACTACTTCTAGTCTGCGCCCTGCAAGCGTTTCGCGCAGCTCTTTTGGAAAAGGCGGAGGAGCTTCGTTGATTTGCTTGTGAATAATTTCGTAAACACTATCGCCAGAAAAAGGTGCTTTACCTGTCAGTGACTCGAACATGACGCAGCCGAAAGAATAAATGTCGGAGCGCTCGTCCACTTGCTGCCCCAGGCACTGCTCGCAGCTCATGTATTGCGGTGTGCCGAAGATATCGCCAGTCTGGGTTAATTTGTCATTGCTTGCTTGATTCAACTCTTCTGCAGCTTGAAGTTTGGCAATACCAAAATCAACAAGAACGGCTTGCTCCGTCCCGTCTTCTCTGGTCCTTATCATAATATTGCTTGGTTTGATGTCTCGGTGAATAATTCCCTCAGCATGCGCATGTGCTAAGGCACCGGCAACCTGTCCAAACAAATGAATGGCTTTATCAGGGGAAAGTGGTCCCTCTGTTTTGATTTTTTGGGCAAGTGATTGTCCTTCAAGATAATCCATTAACATGAAAGGCTGTTGCTCACTTGTTACGCCGAAATCCCGCACGGCAACAATATGAGGGTGTTCGAGTACGCTCAATGCTTTTGCTTCTAGTTGGAACCTGCGCACTGACTCGGCATTGTTTAGACCCTTCAAGACCTTGAGCGCATAAACTCTATTCAAGTGTATGTGCCTGACTTTGAACACGGTTGCCATGCCACCGGAGCCCAGCTGTTCCAGCACTTCGTACCTTTCAGCTATTATGGTTTTTACGGCAATACTGTCGGCAGGAGCTTCGCTATTTGTTTGCCCGTCTGCCGGAGTGATTACCAATCCCTGAGTTGCGCCCACGACTAGCGCGGACTTTTCCTCTTCTTTGTGCTGCGGCTCTTTCCCTCTACTCATGTTTAGTACATACCCAACCGGTGAGGCCTCTGTAAATTCGAAATCCCCAAAAATTGCAGCTATGCCTGGAAGCGCCGCCATCCTGGCGGCTTCTAAAGGATCGGATTGATCGCGCCGGAACGAAGCCGGCTGGCATCAACTAGCCCCGTAATGGGGACCCGCGCGAGTGCAGCGAATGCGGGTTGGAGAGGCGAAGCGGGCGCTCCCTGCGCTCCGCTCAAGCGCAGCCCATCCGTTCGATTTAGACCAGCGGGGTCTCGTCGTCGTCTTCAGGGAGTCCCATGGCGCGTCGCATGGCGCGTTTTTCTTCTTCGGTCATTTCGCGTTTGGAAGCTCCTTTTGCTTGCGAGATGTATTTCAGAGGATTTTCCGCGTGCTTAGCAGCTTCTTTTGCACGTTGCTCAGGAGACTTCTGCTCCGGCTTTTGTGCCTGCGGTCCTTGAGGATGCTGTGCTCCGGTGGGATGCTGTGCCCCGGCGGGATGCTGGATATTGGCTGGTCCCATAGGCGGCATGATCATCGGTTGTGTGTAATCTTGACCCTGTTGATATTGCTGTGGAGCAGCACCAGCAGCGCCACCATATTCCGGCGACGGGCCTTGCTGATATTCAGCAGGAGCATCTGGCTGCTGGTATTGAGGCTCACGATTTTCCGGACTTCCCATGGCTACGTAACCGCCTGGCACCGGATTGTCCCACTGATTTGGATCCTGATATTGCGGCCACTGTGGCTGTCCATCTTGTTGCTGCCCGTAACCCAGTTGCGCTTGCGAATAATCAGGTGAAGGAGCTTGAGATTGATAATCCGGCTGCTGCTGCCCGTAATTTGTCGGCATGATGTACATATCCGGGGCACTCTGTTGTTGCTGCGGATAGTAACCCTGATCGGGTTGCTGTTGCTGTGGATAATATTGGTTCGGATCCGCTTGTTGTTGATAATACTGGCTTGGATCCACCTGTTGCGGCTGCTGATAATACTGTTGCCCAGAGTAATCAACCGGCTGCTGCGGGTAGTAACCCTGATTATTGGCGTACGGATCACCTTGCTGATAGCTGGCATTTTGATAATTGCCGGATTGATCGTAATATCCACCCTGATAAGAGCCGGTATTATTCGAATAATATCCAGGATCAACAGTTCCACCCTGATATTGCGGATAGCCTTGCTGGTAGTAGGCAGACTGATCTGCCTGTGCATAGCCTTGCAATTGCGAGAGGGACATTTGCGCTTGCTGCACGTCGCTTGCCATGCGCGCGTACTGATCTGGGCTCATCTGCCCCGGTGCCTGGCTGAGTTGCTGTGCATAGACATCTGCGCGCTGCGCCCATGACTCCATGGTAGCACCTGCGACTTGCGGATTCATTCCGTTGAGTTGGGGTCCTATTTGAGCCATTTCCTTTGCCAGCCCGGACAAGCCTTCAACAGCTTGCGGGTTCAAGGGCACACCGGCGCCAGCAGCGCCTGGCAGCGACATTGCAGCGCCGGCTTCAGAAACAGCATTGCTGACACGGTTGTATACATCGCCGAATCCTTGAGGCATTCCACCGGCAGACATATCGTTTCCAGGAACATTCCAGTTGCCACCGGCATTGGTGCCCGGCAGACTATCCGGCATTCCACCAATCATGGTTCCATCTGGAGATGCATTCTTATCCGCATCTTCAAGCATGTTCTTCCAGGCGCCCATCAAATCATTACGCTGCTGGGACTCTGGCGTGAAAGCTCCTTCCTTGCCGTTGCGCATTTCAACTTCTTTCATTGCTGTGGAGAAGTTAGCCCAGGCCTGCTCGCGATTCATCACTGCGCCTTCTCTGGGCATGTTAGCCAGATTACCCTGTCCAATCAAATTGGCTGCTTCACGCGCAGAATAATGTCCATGCATTCCATCCACAGTGCCTGTGAGATTGCTTGCATTGAACGAAGAGAAATGATTCGAGCTTGTATCGTAATTCATACTGCTCATTGAAAGCGAACTGGAACTGGACGAAGAAAGATTGTTGATATTCACTTCGTTTCCGGCACTTCCAGGATTGATCAATGGCGGAGCGGAAGGACTGGCAAAATCGCCGCCCATTCCAGCCCGTGAACCATCGCCGGACAAGCCTGAGCTACTGCCACTAAATGTATTGCTTGAATGGGTAGTGCTTGAATGCTGCGAATCAGAAATCGAACGACCGCCCAACTCGCTGCCCATACGACCGTGCCCGGCGCTTGCACCAGAGTGTCCTGTGGCGGAACCGGATGAAGACACCGTTCCAGATACATGCAAGCTGGAAGAGGCTGAACCACCGCCGCTGAGGGAGCCAAGCGTGCCGGCACCGTGTCCACTGGATGAGCCGACGCCCGAGTGTGCCGCGCCGCTAACAGAAGAGCTGTGTCCTCCGCCGCCGGTACTTCCTCCGCCCACAGAATGAGACGCTCTGCTTGGTGCACCGTGACCGCCGCCTCTTCCTCCGCCGTGTCCTTGACCACCACCGGCGACACCAGGAGTTGCGTGGCCTGCCATTTGCTTGAGTTGTCCGGCCACCGCATCAGCAGCTGATTTACCGGCATCCTTGACCAGCCCGGCAAAATCGAATGCGCTCTTTACAGATGCAGTCGAAAGGAACAGCAAGGCAGAAGTAATGATTGAACCGGTGCTGTCTACGCCCTTGAAGCATGCCATCAGTAAGACGACAGTGTTCCAGAACAAAGCCCAGAAGCAGAGCGTTATAACGCCCTCAACCCAACTGGGGAAAGCACTTCGTAAAGCCTCGTGCGGATATACCCATAGCGCTGCCACCACAGGACCCACAAGCCAGAGATACATAATGAATACGACCTGGAATGCGCAGAGAATATTCCAAGTGATAGCAATAACTGCATTGCTCGTATTGGCGACAAAACGCATACCTACTGAAAGGAAAGGTGCCTGCTCGTCAGCTCGATCTTCTTCAGATTTGAAAGTACCAGAACACGGATCCTCTTCTTTTACTTTCAGGGAACGTTCTTCCAGTCCGCCAGCCGGAGTATCAGTGTTGCCTTCCCATGGCTTTACTTCCTTGTATACACCATTGCGATTCTCATGCGCCTGTCTTAAAGGAAAGGCCCTGATTACACAGCAAAGTGCATCCTTATACATGTTTTGACCAGGGAAGATTTTCGAATACTCGTCGGCGATTGTGAAAGTCAGCGAGTTATTCAAATCCAGCCCATAGTTCACAACCAGGTACGTTGCGGGGATCAAGAAGATCGCCACGATCGACCGCGTAATGCCTTCGAATGGATTGACATCACTTCCTCCTATCGGCATCCCTGCCGCGACAATTACTCGCACTTGAGCAAGCATTGCACCAGGCAGGAGGAAAAGAATTGCCATCGGCATAAATAGCTTATCGCGTATCTTATTCCATCTATTGCTTGGATCAACGGTGAAATTATCGATAGGACAAGACACATAGTCAATTGCGCTGGCGCATTGATTTCGAATCAAGTTAGCACAAGAGTTGGATGAGTCCTGCACCTGACTTGTGCCCAGAACTGCTCCCAACCACATGATGCGCTCAGGATCGAACATCTCTTCAACCATGATCTGCTGATCCATTCTGTGAATCATTTGATACTGAGTATCGGAAATTGGATAACCGAAGGTCTGCAATAAATGCTTTGTGATGCCTTTATCACGCTTGGTCGGCACCGCCGAAGTGGCTTTTGGTATAACAACCGGCCAGGCGTATACGGGGCCTGGTCCATGATCAACTTTATCCGGTCCCTGTGATTCTCTGTCTTTTACTTCGTCCAGACCTTCCGGATTTCTCTTGGTTGGAGGTCCAAAGGGAATGGAAAGTTTGTTGGCGCGGCGATAGTCTTCGCGTACGTCATAGGCACCGGTCTGTGTCGCATCGTTTGGTTTGTTATTATCAAGACCGCCGGACGCAAAGCCGGCAGGCAAGAAGCAGAGTGACAGAACTAAGAGGGTTAAGCACTCTAGTGCACGATTTATATTTGGATTCTTGATCATTCTGGAAAACATTTTTGGGACCTCTTGGGGGGATTATCTAAGCCTGAAGAAACCGGCCGTCAGTGTGAACTTGGCGGCGGTGGTCCCATTGGTGGCGGGCTACTGCGCCCACCGCCTGATGAATCAGGCGGGCTTGATGGTCCCGAGGGTGAAGAAGAAGAAGAAGAAGAAGAAGAAGAAGGAGTGGATGAAGACGAGGAGCTAGTCGAGGAATCGCTCGAAGAAGGCGAGCTGCTCGGTCCGGAATCGGATGGACCTGAAGGTGCAGACGGTCCCGGTGAGCCGCTGCCCGAAGAGATATGATGGCGCATGCCATGATCGCCGCCGTGGCTGTGGCCGCCGCCACTGGCACCACCGCCACTGGCTCCGCCGCCGCTGGCACCGCCGCCACCGCTTGCACCGCCTCCGCCACCACCAGAGCCGCCGCCTCCTCCGCCGCCTTTAGCTTTATCGTCCTTAGCTTTATCCTCAATTTTTGCAATCGAAGCCTGCGCAACTTGCTGGAAATTAAACGGACAGAAGGGAACTACCAGGAGTAAAACCTGGAACGAAGTAAACATCATGAGTTCCCACTCAGAGCTGGGGTCAAAGAAACCCATGTCTTTCTCATACTGTATATAGGTGGTCAGACATGCCAGCACAATCAGCCACCAGAAGCGCCAGAGACTGAGTGTGATTACGCCCTCAACCCAGTTGCCGAAGACCTTGTTGAATAGACTCTTGTTCAATTCAGGCCAGGCAAAGAATGCCGCCGCCAGCGGACCGAGCAAAAACAGGTAGCACATCATAACAAGCTGAAACTCAGCCAGAACTACAAGACCATAAGAAGCTGCACAATTGAAGAAGTTATACATAAATTGCAACTGCTTACTGAGCTGCGGCGTTTTTTCCTCAATCGATTTTTTCTCGGGTCCGCTATAAGCCTTACCAAAATCCACAAAGTCGCCTGAACCGCTTCCATCATCCAGCGCGTCACTGGTATCGCTGGTTGTCTTTCCGCCATCCAATTTTTCGATAAGGCAGTTATAAGTGATATCTCGCTGAGGACCATATTCCTGTTCGTGAGCGTAACTCAAAATCGTTTTGAAATCGACCCACTGCTTTACCTGATACGCAGCGCTATTACCAACGTCTATGACATAACTCACGATCAACTGCGTTGCTGGAATCAGGAAAATTGCAATAATGGAGCGAATAATGCCAGAAAATGGTGATTGCGCATCAGTTCCGCTGGAGTTCATCACTCCAAATTGAACCATGCCTTTCATCTGAGTCATAACTGCGCCAGGCAACAAGAAAAGGATTGCCATCGGCAAGTAAACTCTCTTATACATTTGCTGAACCATGTAAACAGCCTGGGCTTTCGACTTATGAGGTGGATTGCCTTTTACTGCTTGCCCGGCATCCTCATTTGCGACGTTGATGAGAAACTCATTCATCGTGTCCATAGCAGTATTGCTTTCCCAGTCGGCTGTGTTTGCCAGATTGGTGCCCATTTGCTGCTGTTGCATGATGCCTGCGGCGCGTCCCGCCCAGACCCAACGTTCGGGATCGAAAAACAATTCGAGAAAGCGTTGATTGTCTTCACGGTCGATCATCTGCAACTGGGTATCAGAGATCGGTCCAACCCCGAAGGTAGTAAGTTCGTATTGAAAGATTGCCTGGTCGCCTTCCTGAGACATGTTGGGGTCTTTGCCATTGTCATAAGTAAGCAATGGCTGCACATAGCAAGTCGGCGTAGTCGGGATCAATGTAATTACATTTCCGCCCTCACCTTTGGCAATTTTGCTGTAGTTAGGCACGAAAGTACCCAGCATGCCCGGTTGAGGCTGCGGCAAGAAGGCACCAGGGGCGCCACCGCAAAGTGAATAAAGCGGACGATATTGAGGGCGCAGTGCCGTGTACGGGTCGGGCGAATGCGGCTTGTCAGTCTGTTTGGCTACAAGCGGACCCGGAGGAATTTCAAGAACGAGATCGTTTGCCGGCATCTCATATCTTGCGCCTTTTTGCTCCTTGGTATCATCAGGAACGCGCCCGCGCATTTGCTCGGCCATCTTTGCATGGGGATAGCGCTTGAAATAATCTTGCCGCACGGAAAAGATATTGGCCTTGTCAGCGTCATTGCCGCTGCTCGGCTTCTTCTTCAAATCCGGCGTATCATCGGCAAATGCGGGACTTTGCAGTCCGCAAGAAGCGGTTATCAAAATAACCCAAAGCCATAGAAAGCCAAGCAAGCTTGATTTGTTCATCTTAATTCACCCTGGAATTAGCATACCCCAATCGAGTTGAAAATTCCTTGATAATGAGCATTCGGCTGCCCTTGCCCGAAAATTATGCCGAAAATTCAGCACAAGATCGGTCAAATGGTGGGGCACGCCAGGCGTGCCCGCCATTGCGGGACAGATTGTTCTCATCCTCAAGGCATCTTCCACCGCTGGAAAATGCAAAATGAGGCGCGGTTATCGGTGCAGTACAATCGGCTTTTTGCCGTCCGAAAGAGAAACCGTGATCTTGTCATTCCAGGGGCGACCAAAAATGGTGATAGTCCCTGTGACTTCCTGGCTTGGCTGGACAACTGTGGAATCGAATTCGGCGCTTACAGAAGCCTCGGCTAATTTGTTGTTGCCTTCGGCGACTGAGATAGAGTCGGCATCGAAATTGAAGTTATCACCACCTGTGTTCTTAACTACAACTCGCAAAACGGATTTACGAGGAGTAGTTTTAACATCCTTGAGTTCGAAAGAAACAGGACCCGAAGGAGGGGGGCTTGGTGGAGCTGCGGCCGTCTCGGTGGCATCAGCTTTAGATGAGGCGGAATCTTGAGCCGGTTTGGCCGCGATTTGCTTTTCATCACCCTTACCTTTCTTCTTGTCTTTGCTTTCTTTCTCCTTCTTCTCTTTCTTTTCTTTCCCTTTGTTGGTATCGGCGGAAGCAACCTGCTGCGCATCAGCAGAGGCAGACTTATCTTCTTTCGAAGACTTCTTGCCAAAGTTGAATACGTTCAGGAGCCCACCGATTCCTCCCTCGCCTCCTTTGTCCTGGGCTTGCGGCGGAGAATCCGACGCAAGTGAATCAAGACTGGGAGACACCCCAGAAACTCTTGTTATGACAGTGCGAGCTGCAGGAGCCCCCACTATCGAAGCAAGGTCGCTCTGCGCGGAACGCATGTCGTCCTTGCTGGAATCAGCATCTTGCTGCGCATTGACCAGGTCAACTGTCGCGCGCTGCTTTTCGGCTTGCGACTCGGCAGCATCAAGTTCTTGCTTGCGTGCTGCTATCTGCTGCTGCGTCAGGAAAAATTTGTTGTAAGAATAGAGGTAGCGATAATACGCTTGAACCAGGTCCGTTTGCGCTTTCTTGACTGCCCCGTATATTTTCTTGTCCACGGTGTTTGTGTTTTTGAAAAGATTATCGATCTGTCTTTGCGGCACGGAAAGCGAGCCTTTGCTTGATTCGCTCGGCAAACCCACGTCAATTTTGGCCAGAGAGTCGGCGAACTTGCCGTCATTGGCTAATCCACCAAGAGAGCTTGCCAGTGCGCCTTTCCAGAGAATTCTGATTTCGTCGCGTTGCTTGAAGGCTGAGCGAGATTCCATTCCCGTTGGAGTGATAATCTGAATCGGCTTATCTACCTTCTTCTTTCTGGGAGAATCATCATCGTCGTCACTTGCGTTTCTTACAGGAGTGCTGCTTGTGCCGAACAATCCACCAGCTTGTCGTTGCGGTGGGCCTTGTGGAGCTTGTTGCATGTACGCATAAGGATTAGCATAGTCAGGCGGCGGTGAGCCGTAAGGCATTCCCATCGGCACAGCCTGCGTAGATAGAGATACCGCGGGCGGTGGCGGTACAAAACCGGGTGAAGGATTAGTGTAATTAATTGGGTAGCTGGCCGACGCAGGCGGAGGAGGTGGAGCTACTGGTGCAGCCCAGGATTGTCCGGAGCTGTCAGGCATCGACGTGCTGCTGCCTGTATTGATTGTCGATGTGACCGAAGGCAAATTGCCGTTGGTTCCCATATTTACGCCCGGCAAATCGCGATTTGCCGGATTGGAGCCATAATTCGCCGCCATCATTTCTTTTTGCTGGCGTTCAATTTCCGCGAGTTTGGCTTTGCGTTGCGCTTCTTCTTCATCCTGAATTTGTTTGAGGACGGCGGGGTCAACTTCCTTGGGACGCAATTGACCGAGCACACTGTAAGTGCGCCCGGAATAGCTTTGATCAGCCGAGGCTGTGTCGACGTTGTTTTTTTGTTCGTTGCAGGCGGAAAGGGATAAGGTGGCAGCAAGGAGAATGAGCAGTTGAACGGGAATTTTAGAAGCCGCCAGGATGGCGGTGCTCCCGGGGAAACTGCAGTGATTCCTTATATTATTTTGCACGCGTTGCTCTGCTCGGCTTTTGACCGTGCTCCCTGGGGGTAGAGCTTTGTTTAAGCGTGCCATTTTGCTCCTATATTTTTGTCTTTTGCGCGTCTCCAGCGCGCTTCAGATGTGTTGGGGACTCCATGCGTCTGATCTTATGTGTTGGGACTCCAATGCAATGGGCTGATCTCATGTAGGAGCGACGCCATGCGTCGCCCGCCCTGTAATTCTAATTACTCTTCAAACGATTAAGCAGTCGACCTTGAACGTTCGCACTGGTGCTCATGCCACCACCGCTTCCACCACTGGGAGCGACAGTGTAATTGCCACCGTAACTTGCTGCGGCTGGTCCGGCGGCAGCCCTTGCTGGTCCCATCGCTCCGCGCGGTCCGGCGCCTGCTGCTGGTCCTGCGGTGTGAGCAGTCGGAGTCATCAAGGAACCGTGCACACCGGTAGTTTGTCCACCAGGTAGAGCGACCTTCGGTCCCATTCCACCTGCAGGTATATTTGTATGCCTGCCAAAGCCTGAGTGCTCCAGAGGCAATCCGCTCATCGGCGCACCGCGATATCCAGGATCACCGGCACCGCCACCGATGGGCATCCCACCGGCTGGAAGTACAGATCCACCGCCGCCGTCACCCATGGCACCGCCACCGCCACCACCTCCGGGACCGCCGAAACCTTGCGGACCAGGTGGAAGTTGAATTTGCTGGGGAGCAGCGGGAGCTTCACGGAAGTCTCTCACGACCGGGCGCTCGTCAATAATTTGAATTTCGCGTGGTGCGTTATACCAGCTTGCCTTTTGCCTGGCTTTGGCATCAACCATTTGGGCTTTTGCATCGGGCGCAAGGCAAACCGCAGCAAGTATTCCTAGACCCCATATTGCCGTTTTGCTCGCTTTCATGATATATCTCCTGTGTTGGATGCTCGGTGGATTAACTGCTTATGCCTTTGGCTTAGAAGCCAATCGGCATTCCAGTTTGTCTGAGCATCTGCCTGCCCAACTGCTTGCCGCGTTTTGCCATTTGTTTGACATAACGGTTTTTCTTTCCATTTTTAAAAGATCCTGATGTGTATTCATCATCCGGCAAAGTCAAATCTTCCGATTTTGCCTGGAACACGCCTGCAGCAGCCGGAACTTCCGGTGCGCCTTTGGCAGTCTCATCTTGAGAATCATCGAGTTTTGGTGCTTTCTCAGAGCCTGGTCCGCGGCCACCGACCGCTGTACCTGCTGATCCGGCACCCCTACCTGTCGTACCTGTGCCAACCTGCGCATCGAAGCGGTCCGCGCGAACAGGTGCTGGAGCTGTGCGAACTCTATAACCACTTTTCACAACATCCTGATTGGGTGCTGAGGAAATCGCAGGAGCAGTTACTACTCTGGGTTGTACTGGACCACCGCCTCCCCCACCTCCGAAGCCGCTGGCATTGCCATCGACTCCAGCTCCGGGATTATAGGACGTCGGGTCGCCGCCACCGCCCCCACCGCCTCCGCCACCATCATCGCGGTATCCGGTGTTGTCTTTCTTTTTTACGAACGCGCCTGGCTCGTAGTGATTGTAGTGCTCATAACTTCCTGAAGGTCCGGACGGACCACCGCCTCCGCCTCCACCACCGCCTCCGCCTCCGCCGTTCTTCCAGGCGCCGCGGCCCATTCCAGTAGCAGTTGCTCCCATTTGAACAGGAAGATCAAGATTGTTTGGTAATGGAGGAAATCCTGCAGGTGGAACTGGCTCTTCGCACGCAATCGGTTCGATGGAAACATCTGGACCTTTCGGAGGAGGAGGAGCCA
>JBIKOL010000182.1:0-16529 GCA_044358055.1 Obscuribacteraceae bacterium (SeqCode) | reverse complement strand
CAGCCGGTAACATCAAGATAGCCTTCAGAACCATGACGCTGAACCTGCGCGCCTGGTTGATACTGGTTGTCACCTGGTTGGTGAACAAACTTACCCATGTTGGTAGCAGGCAAGCCCTGAGAATACCCAGGCAGCGGCATGAAAAATGTTGCCGCTAAAAGCACCGAAAACAAATGTTGGCACTTGATTGTCATTAAATCTGCTCCTCAGGGATGCTAATAAGCAAAGTATCCGGATTGCCGATTATTCTCCAGGTTATAAACCATAGAATTGAAAAATACCTGAGCATTTTCGGTCTAGTAAGAAACCATGAGAGCATACCGATCGTTTGTTTCTGAGTTGTTTACGCAGTCAAATCAAATATAGCTCGTCCAAGGGACAAGCTCAGTTGTAATAGTTTCATACAGACTTGTCAATAGCGGAAAAGGATAGTCTCCTTTGTTTTTGCGGTCAAAACGCCTAAAATTAACCTACCCTCCCAAATTACAAATAAAACGCGGATGAAAACTAGGGTTAAGCCTGATTTTGCTTCAGTAATTATCGATGACGAAAAGCCACAATTTTGAAACAAAGTTTGTTGCAAGATTTCCGATGATTACGCCCTCAGTCGTGGCAATAAATCACTATGGGGTATAGCGCTGGACAAACGGCGAATCGAGCAGCAGAATCAGGTTCGGTATATAAAATGAGAATTAGAAGCTTAATGGTGTCGCGAATGCGTCCGAAAATCTATCTGTCCTTAGCACTCAGCCTTACTATACTCACGGTTATCGATTCCCCATCTTTTGCAAAAGCAAGAAGAGGAGGAGGAGGAGCACCGGGAGGTGGAGTGATCTTGCAAACTCCAAACCCGCAAACTCCGGTTGAGCATAACAACAGAGGAGTGGAACTGGGACAGAAAGGTATCTGGGCCGACGCAATTCGTGAGCATGAAATTGCCTTGCAAATGGATCCTTACAACACTCAGTGGCGCACCAATTTATCAGCCGCCCACCTGGAGTACGGGAAGTTTCTTAATGCCAGAGGCAAAAAAGATCTGGCCATGGCCGAATTTCGAAAGGCCATGATTATCGACCCGGCAAATGCTGCTGCCGATGCAGAGCTGGATAAAGTTCTTTACGGCTTGAGGCGGAATGCTGATGACCCAGGATACCGGACCAGACTGGCAGATGATGCCGACGTAGCAGGTCAATACGACACGGCGATTGTAGAGTGGCGCAAAGTTGCCAAAATGACGGACTCGCCATCTGCTCATGCGCGCCTGGGTTATGTTCTGCTGAAAGCGGGTGGCGATGCAAATACCGTTGCTGGATACAAAGAGCTGAGAACAGCAGTCGGTAGAAATGATTGGGCTGAAGGACAGAAAAACGAACTGTCGATAGCTCACGCCAAGCTCGGTGAAATTTTGAAAGATTTTGCCTTGAAAGCCAAAGACAAAGGTCTTGGTCAAAAAGGCATGCAGCGTTTGTATAACGCGGCGGCCGAATACAGGCGGGCAGTAACGCTGAACCCCAATAACCCTGATGCCAAGCTTGGTTTAATCCAGTGCGCTCAGATGGCTGTTGCTATCAGACCAAGTTTTGATAATCACCTTTTCCTTGGTGGAGCATACTTGCTGGCGGAGAAATTCCCACAAGCTCAGGCTGAATACAAGGAGTGTTTCAGGCTGAACCCGAGAAGCCAGGTGCTTGATTCCGCTCGCGTGGCTTTCCACCAGGCCATCTCGCGCTCGGCGATGTCGTCGCCGGAGCAGGTTGCAGAAAGCGTCACTCAAATGAAGAAATTGATTGACGATGAACCAAACAATGCTCGCTATTTTTACATTCTGGGACGCCTGCGCGAACGCCAGGTAGAGCAGGGCTCAGAGCCTAACTACGATAAAGCCAAGAAGTGTTATGAAAAAGCATTATCGATCAATCCGCTAATCGATCCGGACTTGAAAATCGCCATGAGCAGAATCGGAGCGGCGCCTGCGCCTAACGCACCGGTACCAAAAGCGAATCCGGAAGAAAGCAAGAAGGCGATGGAAATTGCCGCAAAAGAGAAGATGTATACGGATTTCGAAACTGAGGTGGAAGGCGGCGCCGATCTCGACGCTACTCTGACGAAAGGGCAAGAGCTTTTTGGTAAGAACAGCAAAGACGGGCGCATTGCAGGGTTGCTCGGGCGCATCTACGAAAAGAAGGGCGATCCTAACTCAGCTAAATCATGGTATCGAATTGGTGCAGGACTGGGAGACCCCGCTTCTCAGCGCTTTGCCGAGCAAGTTGACGCCAACCGTGTACTCGACAAACTAAAGGACGCGGATGGTTTATTGGCGCAAAACAAATATATTGATGCAAAAAGCATTTATCAAGACATTCTGATTATCGCTCCCAAGCGGGCAGACGTGCACCGCAAGCTGGGTGACTGCTTGAAAGGGCTCGGTGACAGCGAGGGCGCCAAGAAAGAATACAGCGACGCCGATCTGCTTGACAGAGGCATAACTCCGACTGACAAAGCCGCTGAACCAGCGAAGACTGGCGGCGATGCGGCACCCCCATCAAAAGACAAGATCGCAGACAAAGCTTCTAAACCAGTAGAAGAACAAGGAGCAAAAGCAGAAGCCTTACAGATGCAACCTCTTAAGAAGAAGAAATAGGAAAAATGGTAGGGGCGGTGCTATGCGCCGCCCGCTTTCAACACTGATATACTGAGTCCCGCAAATGATCAGGAAGCTGAACAAAGAGAATGAAATGACGCCATCCGCCAAAAACGGATCTTTTCTTTTTTCGCTTGCATTCTGTATTGGATTGGTTCATTGCATGCCGGCCTCATTTGCGGCGTCAAAACTAGCCGCTGCCGGCGCCGCAAGCCCGGCGGCTGAAACAGCGGTAGCGCCTGACAAGGCGTACACCATGGACGAAGCCGATAATTTCTTGACACAAAATAAGTACAAGCAAGCCGAAGATGCATATCGCTCCATGGTATCCGATGACACCACAGGTGATGCCTACGCCGGTCTTGCAGTTTCACTGGCCAAGCAAAGCATACCCTCCAAAATTCTCGAAGCAGAAAAGGTTTTGCGCAAAGCAAAAGGAAATTTCTCAGAGAATCCAAATGTGATTGCAGCCTGTGGTTACGCTTCTTATGTTCATTCTAAGTCAGTAGCATCGCCGGCAAAGCGCGATCAATATCTTGAAGCATCCGAAAATTTCTGCAAGAAGGCAATTCAGGCGAACCCTGATATTTTGATTGCGCAGCAGACTCTCGGTCTTGTAAAAATTGCACAGGACGACTACGAGGAAGCGATTGAGCCACTCAAGAAGTCATTGCAAATTGCCGAGAACCCTGTAAACATGACCTTGCTTGCCCAGGCTCTTTTGCGAATTGATCCGAAAGACAAAGAAGCAGAAGATCTCATCGACAAAGCATTGAAACAAGATAAATCCTATCACCCGGCGCACCTGCAAAAAGGAATTATCTTAAATCAGCAAGGCAAAGCCGAAGAAGCCTTTATGGAATTGCACAATATTCCTCAGACCTATCGCTCGTTCGACTGGTATTTAACTGAAGGCGATATTTATCGTAAGCAGGGCGACGGCCCGGCGGCGCTTGCATCATGGCGTGAATCAATAAGACTTGAACCACATTGTCCTGAAGCGTACAAACACATGGCAGAATTTTATGCTATGCGTGGCGACGGTGAACTCGGTATTGCATCATTGCATGACGCGTTAGAAATTTTGCCGAACGATCTAGCCTTGCGCCAACAGCTTGCAGAGCTGGGTTTGAGACAGGACAAGCTGGACGTAGCAGAAGCAGAATACCGCACAATTCTTGCATCACAACCCGATGATCCGTCGGCACTGTTAGGTCTTTCGCGCGTTTACTTCCGCAAAGCACGTAAAGAAGGACAGTACCCGCCAGGCTGGCAGCAGTTGATGGACCAGTTGCAAAATGTCATTGCCGAGCATGGTGTCAAAGGTAAAATCATTCGCGGTGGTTCACAGAGTTTGCAGGACAATATCGAATTGTCCGAAGGCGAGAAAGCTCTGGCGCAAAACAGATTCAAGGAAGCCAGACAGCATTTCCAGACTGTGATCAACAATAAAAAAGATAATGCCTATGATCTGCTAACCCTGGGAGAACAGGCATTCTATGATGGCGATCTCGGCTCTGCCGAGGAAGCGTTCAACTATGCAAAGCAAATTTCAGATGCCGCACCGCGAGCGGAACAAGGACTCAGCAAAATTACGGCGCAGCGAAGTGAGGCAACGAGACAGACGAAGCTTGGTGATGCAACACGAACAATTCCCGAAGTTGCACTCGACCATTATAAGCAGGCTTTGATTGCGGATCCTCAGCACAGCAGCGCTTATTATGGATTATTTTGTCTTTACGGCAAGGTGAAAAATCCGGACTACGAGCAAGCCTCTAACTATGGAAATTCTTTCCTTGAATTAGCTCAGGAGAACGATCCACTCCGGGCGGACGTGGAAAGCACGCTCAGCAAGATTAAAGGAAAAGTAGACAAAGGCAAAAAGAAGAAGTAATGTCATAGCAGCAAAATCGACAAGCATTCCGCATCGAAAAGCCAGAAAGGGGTAAATGATGCCACCAGATAAAAAGAATACCGCCACAGATCGCCCGGGCGGAGTCAAGAAAAAAGACATCACCGACACCGAAGGGTGGAAGTCGTCTACTCGCGGCTTCAAGAGATTCTGGACTAATTACAAAGCGGTATTGGTCGACAGCTTCAATCGCATGACTCGCAGCGAGCAAGAAGACCTTATCGACAAATTTGCCATGATCGTTACTATCGGTGTTACATGCTTGATTGTGTTGATTTTCTACCCGGTCATTCCGCGATTGCTTCGCGTGCTTGGTTTGCCCGTAGCTATGCTCGTTGCATGGTGGGCAGGCAGAAAAATTGTCGGACCGGTGGTTATAGATAGAATGGAGCACATGCTCAAGCGCGACGACTCGCTTTACCCGGGTGGCGGCAGAGACGACAGAGAAGATCGCGACGACAGAGGAAATCCAGACAGATAAAAGATAGTGGCACGCCAGGCGTGTCAGAGCGTGCGAGGCAGATGCAATTGTTGAAACCAGAAACATTGAAGCTGATCGCAGGGGCTACTATCGTCCTGACTGCCGCATGCATCATGCTTCAACAAATATTGGGTTATGTTTTCAGCCTGGCCCGATTGGGATTGATCATAGTAATTGCAGTAGTGGTTTCAAGCGGATTGGCTTTTGCATTCCAATTCCTGGTAAAACGTAATAGTAATAAGAAAGAGAGCCCCGTGGAGGGGGAAACTAGCAAAACAGAAGGCAGCTGAACTGCGAGGGCGGCGCCATGCGTCACCCGGCAGACGTGAATAAGAAAAGCATCATCCTCAACCAGGCAATCGTCTCAGAGCAAGGTATTGCATATGAAAATAAAGTCCCGCGTTTTTGTTCTCCCTCTGCTCATGATGGCGACGGTTCCACTTATGCTTCCAGCAGATGCGCAGCAACGTGCGAAAAGAACAGATCCCAATACATACTATCGTGCGCCGCATACGATGGCCGGAAAGATGATTATTCTGCCAATCGGAACGACATTCGAGGGACGCATCAACAAAACAATCAGTTCGCAAAAGAGCCATGCGGGCGAATCATTTTCTATTGTGCTTTCGTCGCCGGTGCTGGCAAACGGTGTAGACGTCGTTATCCCCGCCGGCTCAGAAGTTATGGGTGAGGTTGTAGAAGCTATCTCTTCGAGTTCTCAACCAAAAAAGAAAGGAATGCCGAAGCCAAAAGGCAAGTTGCGTGTTCAAATTACTCAGCTGCGCACTCCTGACGGTACAGCCTTTCCGCTGGTTGCAAATCTTGTTGGTGAGCAAGATACGAGAATGGGACGCGGCAGATCCGGATTGCAAACACCGCTCGGCTCTGGTGTTGGTTATGTAGGAACCGCAGAAGCGTTCGAGGCAGTGGCACCTGGTTCCAATAGATATGGCAAACAAATTAAAGATGGGCGGGGCCCAGATTTTGTGAAGAAACGAGAGTTTCTCTCGCATGAGATTTATGGCTCTGGAGGAGATCCCACAGCAGGCGTAGATGACAGGCGCATCCGTTCTCTTGTTCTGCGCAAAATGGATTTGTGGATAGATCAGGGTTCACCTTTGACCCTGAAACTGCAGGCGCCGTTGCGTCTATCAGTTACCCCGAACTCGATTGGTCAGCCGGTAGGCGCGGTAGAGCAAGATCTCGGCGGCGGCGATGACGCCCTCCCCGGACCAAGTCCAGGAGGCGGCGGGGCCGACATTCCTCCGATTACTGGCGATCAGCAAATGCCAGCACCTTCGAGAAGACGTCCAACAGATGCGGCGCCACCACAGACGACACCAGCACCAAGCGCCGGAAACCCACCTGCTCAGGCTCAACCAAATCCCAACTCAACTCCTTCGTCCGAGTTCTAATAGCGGACGCCCCGCTCATCCGGGTTTCAATAACGGATCCGTTCTTGTGCAGCGGACGCCCGGGAGCGCCGGCGGCCCGCCGGCATTGAAAATAATAAGCGGATTGCTCTCGCCGGAGCAGAAGCCGGCGAGCCGCCGGCGCTCCCGGGTTTTCTTCCTCCACCTTAACAAAATCGAACACAAAGGCAGGGGCAATAGGTCCATGAGCTAGAATCTTAGGCACTCCGCGAGTTTTAGCCATGACTAAGAAATCCGAACTTCCTTTCGTGCTCGCCATCACCGGCGCCAGCGGCTCAATCTATGGCTTGCGCCTGTTTCAGTACTTGATGGAAATCAACCAGCCGGTAGATCTCCTCGTTTCGCGCGGCGCAAAACAGGTAATGCTGGAAGAACTGGGCTTGAACTTCGGCGAAGATCTCAAAGCCGGTATGCTGAACTACCTGAGCCTTCCCGGCGATTCCCCCGTGAATCTGCATAAGCTCGAGAACTACGGAGCATCCGTCGCAAGCGGCTCATACCGGACAAGAGGCATGGCAATTGTGCCTTGCAGCCTCGGGACATTGGGTTCTGTGGCAGCAGGGCTCACCGAGAATTTGATTCATCGCGCAGCTACTGTCACGCTGAAGGAACGCCGCACATTGATGATCGTTTTACGCGAAATGCCATTCGGTCAAATCCAGCTGAAGAACATGCTCACGCTGTCGGAAGCCGGAGCAGTGGTTGCATCAGCCTCGCCAGGGTTCTATCACAAGCCTCAAAGCGTTTCAGACATGGTTGATTTTGTAGTGGGAAGAGTGCTCGATCAGTTTGAATTCGATCACAGCCTCTTCAAAAGATGGAAGGAAGACGCACGTCCGATCCGCGTGCCACAGGGGGCAGAGCGTTGAGCAAATCGACTGATGAGGATTTTTTCTCGAAGAAAAAACCAACGTTCGTGTTTGGAAAAATTGTCGGATTTCAGGGATTGCAGGGCATCGTCAAAGTCCGCCCAGAAGCCAATAAGCCCGAAGTACAAGAGCATGTAACACGCCTGCGCACACAAGAAACGAAGCAGTTTCCAGCAACAGATCTGGAAATCGACTCGATCGAATTCGAAAAACGAATGTACTATCTCAGTTTCGTTGATTATGAAGACAGAACATCAGTCGAGCATCTGATGGGGGCCGTGCTTATGGCATGGGAAGACGAGATTGACGAACTCGAAGAAGAAGAGTTCTGGATAAAAGATCTCGTTGGATTGACCGTATTCAAAGAAAGCGGTGAAGAAGTCGGCAAAATCGTTGACATTGTATATGGTGGCAATGACTTACTCGAAGTTCGCCGTGATCAAGATCCGCCCGGCAAAACGATCTTAATTCCTTTCGTCAAGACAATCGTTCCAACCATCAATTTGAGCGAAAAGAAAATAGTTGTGGCAGACATTCCGGGCTTGTTTGAAGCCCAGTGATCTTGGATTAAAATTTCCAGTCGACAAACCTTTCAAATAACGTATTTAGGGCGTTTCGGGCGCGCAAAATATGACAAAATCCGGAACATTTTATCCAGCAGAAATTACTTGATCTCTGATGCACGCACGGAATTTTGATATTTAGTCAAATCATCTGCCGTTCCATTGAAAAGATCCATATCAACATTGCCGTTGATACCTGGAACTCTTCCGGACTCCGAATATTGCCAGAAGTCCCATTTATCCCACGGATTCGGCACGTTCGGCTGATCAACTCCGTAGTTAGCGATAAAGAGTGGATAGTTTTTCAAAGTTGATGAGTTTTTCAGTAAGTCATTTACAAAACTTGGGTTGGCGTAAATGATCAACTCTGGAGTAATGCCCAGAGTCTTTTTTACACCCTCGCAAAAATCTACGATTTTTTGCACTCTTTGTTCCGGAGTAAACTGACGCCAGTTAGAGGGATCTTCCGCGTCGATTTCAAGTCTCAAGCTGTTGGGCTCAGCCTTTCCGACCTTATCGCAGAATAATTTGACCTGAGCGTCAACCGACTCTTCCGGATGAAAGTAATGGTAGTATCCGACTTTCAGTCCTGCATCTTGTGCGCCTTTTCTGTTTCCTGGGAAATATGGATCGACATAAAAGTCTCCCTCAGTTGCTTTCATATAAGCAAACTGAACGCCGGAATCTTTGACTGCCTGCCAGTTGATATTGCCCTGGTGATTCGACACATCGATGCCACGAGGCAGGTTCGCCAGCCGGTCTGCCATCTGGTTGATCTCCTGGTCGGACCAGAGTTTCACATGATCTTCAGGCGAAAAACTGAGATGCCCAAGCTTTGCTTCTCGGTCTTGAATTCGTTTCGCTTCAACAAGCATTTGATCGTGGCTCATTGAAATTTTTCCCTCTTTGGACATCTGCTCCAAACTCTGAAGAGGACCTTGTCCGTTTTTCATTGGGTCAAGCTCCATGTTCTTTTTCTGGTACAGGTCTGTGAAAAGCTTGAGTTCATCAGCCTTTGAGGAAACAGCAACTGAAGGAGTAGTTCTATCATCCTTATATAATGAATTCATCGCATCCTCTTGCAATGCTTTTTGAGCTGATTCGTTTGCAGCTGGTAATGAACGGTTATCTACTTTGTCAAACATAGAACTACTATTGCTCCAAGAGGATTCCAATTAATTAGCTGCAAGCGAAGCGAACCTTGCGAAAGCGCAAAGCGAAGCTGCATGCCTGAATTCAAGAACATGCTTGTGTTGATATTTGCTTACTTGTTTTTGCAGCCTAACATTGCTTTCTAAATTTATCCGTACAGATTCGTTTCTTTTCTGTGAAATAGCTGCAGCGAAAAAATGCAGAAAGTACCGGTCGCACACCCATGCGACGATTTCAGCAAGAAAGCCATTGCTCACATCTAGATCAAAATATTCTCAGCTTAGCAAAACCGGAATAAAGGCGAATCAGTCCTTCGTACCATTCACTCTGGAAGCGCGGGCGCCTCGCCCTGTCCTGCTCTTGCTCCTGCTCGCACAAATCACGATCTAGCAAGTTTATCGTCTGCTTGTACCGGCGAATTCTCTGTGTTCTCTGCGGGCAGATGCACTTGCTCGTGCATCCTTGTCTTCAGCTGCGTTCTCGTCCTTCTTGAATAACCAGCCGAAGAAAGCCACGGCACAAAAACAAGCCAAAAGCTGGATGGCAATAAACGCAAACACGCAATCAGGTTTTATTCCACAGAGTGAACTGGTAAGTATTCGCGATATTGTCACAGCTGGATTTGCAAAACAAGTAGATGAAGTGAACAGGATGGCGCCTGTGACATACATGGGAACCACCGCAGGAATCACAGCAGCATTCGAGCGCGCACAACCAAAAATTACTCCAAGCAAGCCAAACGTTGCAACGAATTCTCCAATCAATTGCCCATATCCAGACCGTACTGTTTCAGAAATGCAAACGGCAGGCAATTCAAACATCATGTTTGCAAGAATAACACCAGCACAGGCTCCCAGTGTTTGCGTAATCCAATAGGGCAAAACATTGCGCCAGGGAAACTCCCGGCGCAGCGCACTGGCAAAGGTTACAACTGGATTGAAATGCGCAGAGATTTGACCTAAGGCATTAATGGCGGCACTGAGGCAGCAGCCGGTCGCCAGAGCAACGCAGAGTACGGACAGCGCTATATTTCCCTGGTCTAGCTTGTGCGCAAGGATGCCAGAGCCAATTACTGTGGCCAACAGAAGCATGGTTCCAAGGAACTCACAGAAAAGAGCTCTAAGCATGATCAATCCTCAACAGGCGGAAAGCTTGACAATATTAACCGAATAAAGGCGCTTGTGCTTAACCCTTTAAGTCGAATTAAACAGAACTAGGGAGAACTACGTACGAAATCAAATGTCCATGAACATCTTGTGATTTTTTCGTAACTTAGATTTGGTATCGTATATGGTGCGGAGAACTTGCTATCTTCCGGAACCCCGAAGCATGCAAGCAAAACTTGCTCATATTAAAATCGTGCCCGCCGAGATTCGAACTCGGGACCTTCGGCTTCGGAGACCGACGCTCTATCCAGCTGAGCTACGGGCACAGCTGTGCTTATTATAGAACATTCCCAGACTGCTTACTCGTCTGCTTCGTCCTGACAAGGGTCGGCCCGCCAGCCGTCGCCATTGCTATTTTCGGCGAAGGGATCTCGCCCTCGTTTTCGCGGATTTGCATCGCTTGCAATTAACTCTTCGAGAGCCTCGACGTCATGAATGGTCACGCGCTTGCTCTTAATTGCGACCCAATTCATCGCTCGGAATTTGTTCAAGACTTGCGTTACAGTAACACGAGAAGAACCGACAATGTCTGCTATTTCCTGATGCGTCAGCGGCAAATCAAGAATAATTCCAGATGGCGTCATTTTGCCGTGGTTGTCTGCGAGATTTATGAACAATTTAGCCACACGGCTGGGCACCTGGCGAAAAACCAGATCTTCAATTCTGCTTTGCGCGTGCTTCAACCTGTTTGCAAGAATGTTGATCAAGCAAAGAGCAAAGCCCGGATTATCTCGAGTCAGCATCTCAAAATCTCTGCGTGAAACTTGAAAAATGCGGCATTCTTCAAGAGACTCGGCCGTGCAATCATGGGTATCTTCAGTCCAGCCAACGTCGCCCAGCAAATCGCCAGGTCCAAGCAAAGAAATGATCACAAACGACTTGCCATCAGGTGACGGTCTGGTGACCCTGATGCTTCCTCTTTCTATAAAGAATATTGATTGATTTGGGCTGCCAGGCCCAAATATTTGATGATGTCGAGGCAAGTCTATTTGCTCGACTACCTGAAGCAGCCGCGCCATTTCGCTAGGGCTGAGCGACTCAAATACTTCACTTCTCTGTAATGCGGAAACCTTGCGCTGGCCGACCATTAAGCAACCTCGTCGAAGTACTTTTTTTTGTATGAGCTCATGTCAGAAAACTTTTTTCGAAAATAATTGAACTCTTGGCAGCATTTGGTCGTCTTAGAAGTATAGATGTGCTGGAATCAGCATCCCTCCTGGTAACCATTTTTATATACCCAACCCGCCCTCTTTGAAACCTCGTTTTTTCTGACCTGCTGCCTCTTTATGCAAGCTCAGCCAGACAGAAAAATAATCGGGTTCAAACCTGGGTTTGGGATTCGGCGATTGCCCGCTGTCGTGTGATTCAAAATTTGCACTAGTTCACAACTTTCTGAGGACAAGCTCCGCCAGGTGACGGACGAGCTTGCAAAGAAAAGACTCGGCCAGTTGACTGACAAGACATTAAATGGAAATGCCCAGTAAATAAGATCCCGCAAATCACACAAGGAGAATGAAATGCTCAAGATTTTTATAGATAGATAGATATGCACAACAAACATGTTGAAGTAATTTCAACAGACATAGATCAACTATGCTCGCCATTTATGGAACTCTCCGAATCAAAATAATGCTTAATGCAAGAGCCGCTCCAAAAGCCATTCTTAAAGAGAAGCTTTGATTTGGATGACATCAAACATGATGGCACTATTTCCGGCAGCTTTTTAATTCGCCGGGCGTCTCTGAATGGCTATAATTTGCGAAGATCTGCGCGTCAAGCTCGCTAGCTATGCGCAACATATACATCGGATTGCAATACTTGAGATTCGCAATTATTGCTCACGACGGACTCAAAAAGGCAGCAAAAAATTCACCAACTATAGGAGAATGGGTATGGCATTTGTTACAAAAGACAAATCGGCAGGCGATAAAGTGAGCACTGACAAAAACGCAGACAAACACCCAGAAAAAAATCTGGAGAAAAATCTGGATAAGCTCGAGAAAAGCGAAAAGAAATCCGCTGGAGAGCCAAAAGACACGCAGAAAATCGTATCTCAAGAACGCGTAAAAGCTCTTGGATTGGCGATGGATGCCATCAAGAAGCAATTCGGTGAAGGCTCAATCATGAAGCTGGGTGATTCCCGCAACGGACAAATTGAGTCTATCCCCACGGGTGCACTCGCCCTGGACGTCGCCCTAGGAATAGGCGGCATCCCACGTGGTCGTATTATCGAAGTTTATGGTCCTGAATCTTCCGGTAAAACGACTCTGGCTCAGCACATTGCTGCTGAAGTTCAGAAGAAAGGCGGCATTGCTGCTATCGTTGATGCTGAGCACGCAATGGATCCTGAATACGCACGAGCACTCGGCGTTAATGTAGATGAGCTCCTCATTTCACAACCTGATACAGGTGAGCAAGCGCTTGAAATTACCGAACAACTTGTTCGCTCAGGCGCGGTAGATCTGGTTATAGTCGACTCAGTTGCAGCACTCGTTCCGAAAGCGGAAATCGAAGGCGAAATGGGTGATTCACTGCCAGGTTTGCAAGCTCGCTTGATGAGCCAGGCCTTGAGAAAACTCACAGGCATCGTCAGCAAAACGAGAACAGCTGTTATCTTCATCAACCAGCTGCGTCAAAAAATCGGCGTTATGTTCGGCAACCCCGAAACAACCACTGGCGGTAATGCACTCAAGTTCTATGCCTCGGTTCGCCTCGATATCCGCAAAATCGAAACGCTGAAAAAGGACGGAACCGAATACGGCAACCGCGTAAAAGTCAAAGTGGTGAAAAACAAAATGGCGCCGCCTTTCCGCATTGCCGAATTCGACATTATATATGGAAAGGGAATCAGCGGTTCCGGATGCATCCTCGACATGGCAACCGAAATGGAAATCGTCAAGAAAGCCGGTTCCTGGTTTAGCTACAACGAAGAGCGCATTGGTCAGGGACGCGACGGCGCTCGCCAGTTCTTAGAGCAAAATCCCAAGATGATGGCTGAAATCGAAGCCAGAGTCAGAGCGGAAATTAGCCAGGGACGCACTACTCCACCAGGCGGCAAAGAGAAAGAGTAAGCCCGATGGAGGCTCCTCAGAGCATCTAGTCATTGGTACAGCAGGGCGGCGCATCGGCACCGCCCTGTTAGTACTAATCTGAGCCCGGCACCGCTATGAATGTACGGATCTAAGCCCGGGGGCGCCGGCGGCTCGCCGGCTTATACGCCCGAACATGACCAGTGATTCAATTTCGGGAGCGCGCCTAAAATGTACTGAGACCCTGGAAATCTCGCAAAATAACGTACAGAGTTCAGAGCACAGAGCCGAAACTGGCTGAGACTATAAGAACAGGAAGCTGCGATAATGACAAAAACAGCCACCAGACCAAGCAAAATGACAAGTAAAGCCAAAACAAAGGAGAAAGAGACCGAGAAGATTCCCAGCGCTCGCCCGCCGCTAGCGCTTTTAGTCGCTTTGATTGCAGGAGCAATTATGGGGCTTTCAGCGCCAGGCTTTGATCAATGGTATATCGCCTGGTTTGGGCTTGCGCCCCTCTTCCTCCTTGTGATCGGCAGTGAATCAATCGCACAGGCTGTATTGCGCGGTCTGGTGTATGGCACTGCTTATAATTTGGTTTACCTCAACTGGTATTTAAATCTGCATCCTCTCAACTGGATGGGATTAGCGGACTGGCAGAGCATCTTACTTTCCGCTTTCTGCTGGATATTTGTCAGCGCTCACCAGGGCTTGATGTTCGCTCTTATGGCTCTTGTCTTGCGGCTCATTCCCTTTTGTGGCGGGGCATTCCCGCGAAAAGTAGAAGATAAATGGAAAGTGCCAGCCTTGATTATCATTCCAGTAATCTGGCAAATCGCCTTTGAGCGCATTCTCAATCATCACGATCTGCTAGGTGTACCTTGGTCCATGATTGAGTACTCGCAATACAAGCAGACACCACTTATTCAAATTTCCAGCATTATCGGTGGTATCGGATTTGGTGCACTCATAGTTATGTTCAACGTTGCAATTGCAACGCTCGTTGCGACAGTCTCAAGAAAATTTGCTGTTAAGTCACTGGCTTCGTCCAGCAAGCTAGCCGCGGTCGCAAGCGTAATGGCAGCTTTACTGGTGGTTTCCGGCTGCATGATCTTCGGATTAGAACGCATGCAATCGATGAAACTGCATCCAGATCACCAACTAACAATTTTGCAAGCCAATATCAATATTGAAATGCAAAAGACAAAACATCGCTACAGCTTGAGCGAACTGCTGGAGCACTACGGCAAAATGCTTAAGAACTGCGTCCCCGGCACCTGTGTTTTTACTGAAAGCGCAGTGCCGACCTACCTGAAGGACTCACCGCATTTACTCAGTTACCTCCAGGTAATTGCCAGATCACATCAGTTAAACATGATTGTCGGTTCAATTGATTCCGATGATGCAAGCCGTCCGTTCAATTCTGCTTTTGGCATCAATAAAGACGGTGTTTTACTCGATGAGGTTTACCATAAGCGTTACCTTGTTCCTGTTGGCGAGTATAAACCGGACTTTGTTAAGTACTTTCCTGAATTCGTTCAACGAATGACCGATACACCAGCAGGGGAGGGATTCGCCGCAGGGAAGAAGCCTGTGGTCCTTGATTTTTCCGGCAAACAATTTGCACCGCTCATTTGCTTTGAAACGATAGCACCAGATATAGTGTCAAGCAGCGTGCGTAATGGTGGTCAGGTTGTTATCAATATTAGCGATCTAGCCTGGTTCCACGGTTCAATGGTGGGAGATCAAACCAGCGCAGCTGCAACTTTCAGAGCACTAGAAAACGGCAGATATTTTGTTTATGCAGCAAATACCGGACCTTCACTTGTAATCAATCCACTTGGCGTTGTCGAAGCCAGAACAAAAGTTGAGAGAGAGTCAACATTGACAGCGAAAGTTCAGCTGCTCTCAGGACTCACTCCGTTCACGGAATGGTACCACTAGACACGAACATCTGTGCATATGCAGATGTCATAAAGATATAATCGAGCCGGTAAGCATGGAATCCGGCATTGGACTCATCAGAAAAAGCAGAAGCGCCTGAAGGCAGTGAAAGAAGCGTAGCGCTGGAACTTTTCTTGCTCAGCATTCTCTCTCTCTATGTTGAGCTGCTAGCAATTCGCTGGATGTCTGCCGATGTCAGAGCATTCAACATTTTTCGCTCCTTCCCTCTTGCAAGCTGTTTCATCGGGCTCGGGGCAGGTTATGCAGCAGGCAATGACAAGTTTTTCCGAATTGCCCCGCTGGCACTCTGCTTCTTTGCCGCGGCATTGAAACTGGCTGACATAATGGGCTGGGTCCATTATGGATTTCCAACCGCGACAAATTTTCAGTGGTCTTTCGATAACAACATGGACTCGCTGTCTTATGTTCTGCGTTTCTCCGCGGGACTAATTATCCTGCTTGCCGGACCTTTCGCAGCATGTCTTGCCATTGGTTCCAGGCTAGGTGTCCTTTTCAATGAGATGCGCCCTTTGCATGCCTATTCCATAAATCTTGCCGGAGCATTTTTTGGCAGCATACTTTTCACCGCACTTGTATTTCTAGGCTGCCCTCCCTGGCAGCTAATTTTGCCATGTATTCCGGTTCTTCTTTTTTACCTCTTCAAACAGCTGGGCAAAAGCTACTGGCAGCAAGCATTGCTTGTAATATCGCTGGCTGCACTCCCTTTTCTGGCGATTGAAAAAGAAGTCAAAAACGCTAGCACAATTTGGTCGCCATATCAGAGAATTGATCTGAGCATTTACCGGCTCAACAGTGAACTGGCAAAACTGAACAAATCAGACAAGCACCCGGATCCAACATTCATCGGACTGCGTATCGACGTCAACCGCGCTTTTCACCAGAAGTTTCTCAGGGACGATATTAGCGATGCGGTGATGAAAGCCATGCCAATTGTAGCTGAAACAGTCGCACTGCGCCGACTGGATTATGGACTCCCATATATTTTGAAGAAATCAGACGATGTACTTGTTGTCGGAGCTGGCACCGGGCAAAACGTTTCTTATGCGCTGCGGCATGGCGTCAAAAATGTCGATGGAGTGGAAATTGATCCACAAATTCTCAAAATTGGACATAAATATAATCCAGATTATGCTGCAAGCAATGTAAACGTCAGCTGCGATGATGCGCGACATTTTTTCAATGTTTGCCAGAAGAAATATGATCTTGTCAACTTCAGCTTGCTTGATTCGCACTCTGCCGTAGGTCAAGGCTCGTCAGTCCGCATCGACAGCTACGTCTATACGCGTGAGAGCATCCAAAAAGCGATCTCCCTATTGAA